>NZ_JAQIRJ010000014.1:0-166766 GCF_032601995.1 Klebsiella sp. 141153
TGTCTGATAAATTGTTAAAGAGCAGTTGCAACGCGGCTTTCAGCTCACCGTTGCGAGGTCCCGTATATTACGTTTTCCTCATTCAGAGTCAAGCGCTTATTTCGCTTTTCTCTGTCGGCTTTCAGCGTCGTATTTTACTGCTGAAACCCTGCTGACCCGGCGGCTTGTTTGCCGTTGTTCCGTGTCAGTGGAGGCGCATTATAGGGAGTAATTCTGAAGTGACAAGCATAAATTCAAAAAAACAATCCAAGCGCTCACTTTTCAACCAAATCATCGTTTGGACTTTAATTCTTGCCTGGTTTTTAAACAAAAACGAGCCCAGAGGGCCCGTTTTTGTCGTTTTGTGACTTACTGCACTGCCACGATACGGTCGTCTTTCACCACCAGCTCGACGGTTTTACCCGGAACCAGCTCGCCAGACAGGATTTGCTGGGCTAACGGGTTCTCTATCTGTTGCTGGATGGCACGTTTCAATGGACGCGCACCGTATACCGGGTCGTAGCCATTTTCGCTCAGCAGCTTCAGCGCCTCATCGGACATATGCACTTCATAGCCGCGCTCTTCCAGACGTTTATACAAACGCTGCAGTTGGATCTGCGCAATAGAAGCAATGTGTTTTTCACCCAACGGATGGAAGACCACCACTTCATCAATACGGTTGATAAACTCCGGACGGAAGCGCTGACTAACCACGCCAAGCACCAGATCCTTCATATGACCGTAGTCCAGCTCGCCGAAACGTTCCTGAATCAGATCGGAACCGAGGTTAGAGGTCATGATGACAACCGTATTACGGAAGTCGACCGTTCTCCCCTGCCCGTCGGTCAGGCGACCATCGTCAAGCACCTGCAGCAGAATGTTAAATACATCCGGATGCGCTTTTTCCACTTCATCCAGCAGGATGACGGAATAAGGACGACGACGAACCGCTTCGGTCAGATACCCGCCCTCTTCGTAACCCACATATCCCGGAGGCGCACCGACCAGACGCGAGACGGAGTGTTTCTCCATAAATTCGGACATATCGATACGCACCATCGCGTCGTCGCTGTCGAACATGAAGTTAGCCAACGTTTTGCAAAGCTCGGTTTTACCCACCCCGGTCGGGCCGAGGAACAGGAACGAACCAATAGGCCGGTTCGGGTCAGACAATCCGGCGCGGCTACGGCGAATGGCGTTGGATACCGCTTCAACCGCTTCATCCTGGCCAATGACGCGGTGATGCAGATCCTGCTCCATACGCAGCAGTTTTTCGCGCTCGCTTTCCATCATGCGCGCCACCGGAATACCGGTCCAGCGCGCCAGCACTTCGGCGATCTCGGCATCTGTTACTTTGTTACGTAACAGGCGCATCGTTTTGCCTTCAGACTGAGTGGCTGCCGCCAGCTGTTTTTCCAGCTCCGGAATTTTACCGTATTGCAGTTCGGACATCCGCGCGAGGTCGCCAAGACGTCGTGCTTGTTCGATGGCAATTTTGGCTTGTTCCAGCTCGGCTTTAATAGTCTGCGTACCGGAGAGTGATGCTTTTTCCGCTTTCCACTCTTCTTCCAGCACCGAATACTGGCTTTCTTTGTCCGCCAGCTCTTCATTAAGCATATCGAGACGTTTCAGGCTCGCTTCATCGGCCTCTTTCTTCAGCGCCTGCTGTTCCAGCTTCAACTGGATGATACGGCGATCGAGACGGTCCAGCTCTTCCGGCTTCGAGTCGATCTGCATACGGATGCTGGATGCCGCTTCATCGATAAGGTCGATAGCTTTATCCGGCAACTGACGGTCGGCAATATAGCGATGCGACAGGGTCGCCGCCGCCACGATGGCCGGGTCAGTGATCTGCACGTGGTGGTGCAGTTCATAACGTTCTTTCAGACCGCGCAAAATCGCGATGGTATCTTCTACCGTCGGCTCAGCGACGAACACTTTCTGGAAACGACGTTCCAGCGCGGCGTCTTTTTCAATGTACTGGCGGTATTCATCAAGGGTGGTGGCGCCGACGCAGTGCAGTTCACCGCGCGCCAGGGCCGGTTTCAGCATGTTGCCGGCATCCATCGCGCCGTCGGCTTTACCCGCGCCGACCATGGTGTGCAGCTCATCGATAAACAGGATAACGTTGCCTTCCTGTTTCGCCAGATCGTTCAGCACGCCTTTCAGACGTTCTTCGAACTCGCCGCGATATTTCGCCCCGGCCACCAGCGCGCCCATATCCAGCGCCAATACCCGACGGCCTTTCAGCCCTTCAGGTACTTCGCCGTTGACGATACGCTGCGCCAGTCCTTCGACGATTGCCGTTTTACCCACCCCGGGCTCACCAATCAGTACCGGGTTGTTTTTAGTACGGCGCTGAAGTACCTGGATGGTACGACGGATCTCTTCATCACGGCCGATCACCGGGTCCAGTTTGCCTTGTTCGGCCCGTTCGGTCAGATCGACGGTAAATTTTTTCAATGCCTGACGTTGGTCTTCGGCACCCTGATCGTTCACGCTTTCACCTCCGCGCATTTGTTCAATCGCCTGAGTCACATTGGCGGTTGTTGCTCCGGCAGATTTCAGCAGGTCGGTCAGCGTACCGCGTGATTCAAGCGCCGCCAGAACGAACAGTTCTGACGAAATAAAGTTATCCTTTCTCTTTTGCGCCAGCTTGTCGCAAAGATTGAGAATACGCACCAGATCCTGAGACGGCTGCACGTCGCCGCCGGTACCTTCTACCTGCGGTAAACGGCTCAACGCCTGTTCGATTTGGCTGCGTAACGCCACGGCGTTAACACCCGCCGAGGTTAATAAAGGATGTACCGATCCCCCTTCCTGATTCAGCAAGGCGCTCATTAGATGAAGTGGTTCGATGAATTGGTTGTCGTGCCCGAGTGCTAGCGACTGGGCATCGGCAAGAGCAAGCTGGAATTTATTAGTAAGACGATCCAGACGCATAACTCCTCCCATAAACAGGTCAAATTTGCTACTGGAGATTAAATGAGGTCATCCCTCAATTATTCAAGGTTAAAGACCTGAACTATGTGAAAAATAAGTTTGCCTTCTGGATCGTCTTGATTCTCTAGGTTATATCAGCCAAATGAAACTTGCCATACGACCTGTGGTCTTGTCGCGACGATAAGAGAAAAAATCATCCTTTTCACTTAGAGTGCAACGATCGCCGCCGAAAATCTGCTCCACGCCGACGTTTGCCAGGCGCTGACGAGCCAATTGATAGATATTAGCAAAATATTTTTCACCGGCAGGACGGAAGGCGCTCTCCGCCTGGGCATCTTTGGCGATGAAAGCCTCGCGCACTTCCGCACCGACTTCAAACGCCTCAGGGCCTATTGCCGGACCAAGCCAGGCCAGGATATTTTCCGGTTTATCATTAAAGCAGGCGACCGTTTCTTCCAGTACGCCTTCACATAAGCCGCGCCATCCGGCGTGCGCTGCCGCCACCTCGGTTCCGTCGCGGTTACAGAACAGCACCGGCAGGCAGTCCGCGGTCATCACCGCACAAACGGTACCCGGCGTATTACAGTATGACGCATCGGCGCGTTTTGACACGTACGGCCCGCCATCCAACTTTAGTACCGTGGTGCCATGCACCTGCTCCAGCCACACCGGATAAGAGGGTAATCCGCCAGCGGCAAACATCCGCCGGCGGTTTTCTTCGACATGCGGGAGATCGTCGCCGCAATGGGCGCCAAGGTTCAACGAGTCATACGGAGGCAGGCTCACGCCGCCCACACGAGTAGAACTACAGGCCGCCACGCCTTTCGGCATTGGCCACTGCGGAACAATCAGCTTTGTCATAACCAGTCAATATCGTCCTTATGGGCTTCAAAATCGGCGCGCATGGCGTCGATCAGTTCCACCATATCCTGCGGGATCGGCGCATGCCATTCCATCTCAATACCGGTAATTGGGTGATACAGACGCAGCATCGTCGCGTGCAATGCCTGGCGATCGAATTTGCGTAGCGCGCTGATGAACTCGTCCGATGCCCCTTTCGGCGGACGCGGGCGGCCGCCGTAAACCTGATCGCCCACCAGCGGATGGGTGATATGCGCCATATGCACGCGAATCTGGTGGGTACGGCCGGTTTCCAGACGCAGGCGCAAACGGGTGTGGATTCGGAAATGTTCCATAATGCGGTAATGGGTCACCGCCGGTTTCCCCATCGGGTGAACCGCCATATGCGTGCGCTTGGTTGGGTGACGGCTGATCGGTTCTTCAACCGTACCGCCAGCGGTCATGTGGCCGATGGCCACCGCTTCATACTCGCGGGTAATTTCGCGCAGCTGCAGCGACTCGACCAGACGCGTTTGCGCCGGAATAGTCTTCGCCACGACCATCAGGCCGGTGGTGTCTTTATCCAGACGGTGGACAATTCCCGCGCGCGGTACATCGGCAATGGGCGGATAGTAATGCAGCAGCGCATTCAGCACAGTACCGTCAGGGTTGCCCGCACCGGGGTGCACAACCAAATCACGTGGTTTGTTGATGACCAGGATGTCGTCATCTTCATAGACGATATTGAGCGGAATATCCTGCGGTTCAAAACGCACGTCTTCCTCGATCTCAACATCGATAGAGACGGCCTCGCCGCCAAAAACTTTTTCTTTCGGCTTGTCGATGACGTTGCCGTTTACCAGCACGCGCTGGTCAAGGATCCATTCTTTTATCCGCGAACGTGAATAATCCGGGAACAATTCGGCCAAAGCCTGATCTAAGCGTTGACCGAGTTGATTTTCGGACACCGTTGCGGTGAGTTGTACTCGTTGTGCCATATACAGCTTCTTCGTTTAACGTTGGGTTTTACGGCTTTGCCGTTTAATATAGTGTGCTATTGTAGCTGGTCTTAATCGGGAGCAGGAACAGAGATTCTCCCGCATAAACATTTTGAGGAAGTCAAAACGTCATGACGCGCATGAAATACCTGGTGGCAGCAGCCACACTGAGCCTGGCTTTGGTGGGTTGCTCTGGCTCAAAGGAGGAGGTGCCTGATAATCCGCCGAATGAAATTTACGCGACCGCCCAGCAAAAGTTGCAGGACGGTAACTGGAAACAGGCAATAACGCAACTGGAAGCGTTGGATAATCGCTATCCATTTGGTCCTTACTCCCAACAGGTACAGCTGGACCTGATTTATGCGTATTACAAAAATGCCGATTTGCCGCTGGCTCAGGCCGCAATCGATCGTTTCGCTCGTCTGAATCCTACGCATCCAAACATTGACTACGTCATCTATATGCGCGGCCTGACTAACATGGCCCTCGATGACAGCGCTCTGCAGGGCTTCTTCGGCGTCGATCGTTCCGACCGCGACCCGCAGCACGCTCGCGACGCATTCAATGATTTCTCGAAGCTGGTTCGCGGTTATCCGAACAGCCAGTACGCCACTGACGCCTACAAGCGTCTGGTGTTCCTGAAAGATCGTCTGGCGAAGTATGAGCTATCGGTGGTGGATTATTACACCGACCGCGGCGCCTGGGTTGCCGTTGTGAACCGCGTTGACGGTATGCTGCGTAACTACCCGGATACACAGGCCACTCGCGATGCGCTGCCGAAGATGGAAAACGCCTATCGTCAGATGCAAATGAACGCGCAGGCTGACAAAGTCGCCAAAATCATCGCCGCCAACGGCAAAAACACCTGAGGGTGATAGCAGAAAGCAAAACGGCAGCCACGCTGCTGCCGTTTTTTTATTCAATGAACACCAGCGCTGAAGCGGTTTAGCGCCGAGTTAACTCATCAAATATGGCCCCCTTTCTTCATTTCGACAAGTAAAATCTCATCCGTTCCTGTCCTGTCTCACAAAATGAATTCGTTGACAAAAAGTGACATTTAAATGTGATTTAGATCACACATTTTGACATTGGGCGAGGTATGCTGGGTTCACCAAGACGGGAAAGACAAGAGGTAAAATTTATGACAATGAACATTACCAGTAAACAAATGGAAATTACTCCGGCAATCCGCCAGCATGTCGCAGACCGTCTCGCCAAACTGGATAAGTGGCAAACTCATTTAATCAACCCGCACATCATTCTCTCTAAGGAGCCGCAGGGTTTTATTGCTGACGCAACCATCAATACGCCGAACGGTCATCTGGTTGCCAGCGCGCGTCATGAAGACATGTACGCCGCCATTAACGAATTGATCAACAAGCTGGAACGGCAGCTGAATAAAGTGCAACACAAAGGGGAAGCCCGCCGCGCCGCCACATCGGTGAAAGAGGCAGGCTTTGTGGAAGAAGAAGAGTAATCCTTAACTTAAGTTGTGTCATGCCACGCGCCTTCGGGCGCGTTTTTCGTTTTTTATTGACAGGATGAAAACAGTACAGGTACTGTAATCCACACTAACCTAAGGAATTCATCGTGAAACGACTCCCGTTCTTCTTCGCATTCTTTTTTACCTTCCCCTGACTGGGAGGCGGTTCGTCGTATAAGAAAGAATGCGAAGACGAATAACAAGGCCTCCCACGCGGGAGGCCTTTTTTATTGATAACAAGAAAGGCAACACAATTATGACCGAGGAAAACCCATTACTGGCCCTGCGCGACAAAATAAGCGCCCTGGATGAAAAACTGCTCGCGCTGCTGGCCGAACGCCGCGGCCTGGCGGTGGAAGTCGGGAAAGCGAAGCTGGAATCGCACCGTCCGGTACGCGATATCGACCGCGAACGCGACCTGCTGGAGCGTTTAATGACGCTTGGCAAAAAGCATCATCTGGACGCCCACTACATTACCCGCCTGTTCCAGCTGATTATTGAAGACTCCGTTCTTACCCAACAGGCGCTACTGCAGCAGCATCTTAATAAGATTAACCCCCACTCCGCACGTATCGCCTTCCTGGGGCCTAAAGGTTCGTACTCACATCTTGCCGCGCGCCAGTACGCCGCGCGTCATTTTGAGCAATTTATCGAAAGCGGCTGCGCGAAATTCGCCGATATCTTTGAGCAGGTCGAAACCGGTCAGGCCGATTACGCCGTCGTGCCGATCGAAAACACCAGCTCCGGCGGGATCAACGATGTGTACGATCTGCTGCAGCACACCAGTCTGTCGATCGTTGGCGAACTGACGCTGCCAATCGATCACTGTGTGCTCGTTTCGTCCTCAACGGACGCCGATAAGATCGAGACCGTCTATAGTCATCCGCAGCCGTTCCAGCAGTGCAGCCAGTATTTAAGCCGCTATCCGCACTGGAAAATCGAGTACACCGAGAGCACCTCGGCGGCGATGGAAAAAGTCGCGCAGGCAAAATCTCCCACCGTTGCCGCGCTGGGTAGCGAAGCCGGCGGCGCGCTGTACGGGCTGCAGGTGCTGGAGCACTGCCAGGCTAACCAGACGCAAAACATCACTCGTTTCCTGGTGCTGGCGCGTAAAGCGGTGAACGTATCCGATCAGGTGCCGGCGAAAACGACGTTGTTAATCGCCACCGGCCAACAGGCGGGCGCGCTGGTTGAAGCGCTTCTGGTGCTGCGTAACCACAACCTGATCATGAGCAAGCTGGAATCGCGCCCAATCCACGGTAACCCGTGGGAAGAGATGTTTTATCTGGATATTCAGGCCAACCTGGAATCCCTTCCTCTACGTAAAGCCTTAAAAGAGCTGGCCGAAATTACCCGTTCGATGAAAGTACTGGGCTGTTACCCGAGCGAAAACGTCGTGCCGGTCGACCCGGCTTAACGTTCAATAAATTGCCGTTTCTTCATCCCTGCCACCGCAAGCGGCAGGGTGAAGATGGCGCCGGAAAGCGGATATTGCGCCACTTCGTCGGCGTCCATATTTTCCCGGGTGGTAGTGATATAGAGCGTTTTCATGTCCGCGCCGCCGAAACACACCATCGTGGGGCAACGCACCGGCACGCGATACTCTTCCAGTTGTTCTCCGTTCGGCGAAAAGCGGGCAATCCGCCAGCCGTCAAACATCGCGCTCCAGTAACAGCCTTCTTCATCAACCGCCGCACCGTCAGGGATCCCCTCTCCCGGATGGAAACGACGAAACACTTCCCGTATGCCCGGCTCGCCCTGCTCATCCAGCGGCGTGCGGTAAATCACCGCGTTCGGCGTATCGGAGGTATACATCCAGCGCTTATCGTCGCTAAACGCCAGACCATTAGCACCATGAATATCGCACTGCACCACCTTTGGCGTCAGGTCGTTATCAATACGCACCAGCAGCGCGCCATTGTAATCCCCCGGCCCCCAGAAGGTCCCTGCGTAAAAACGGCCATCCCGATCGGTACCGCCGTCGTTAAAACGCGCGAGATCCGGGTTACTTGGGTTATCACAGATTTTGCGTTGCAGCAGACCACGGGCATCACAAAGCCAGATACCGCTACGTAAGGCGACGATAAAACCTCCCTTCTCGCGCAGAGCAAAGCAGCCCACTTCTTCGGGAAATTGCAGGACCTGGTGTTCTTTATTGCGTGTATCGTAGCGGTGAATTTCGCACTCCAGAATATCCGCCCAGTACAGTGCCTGCTCGGCATCGCTCCAGGTTGGGCATTCCGGCAGGTGCCCGACGTAATCAAACAGCGGTTGCGGTTGAGCCATCTTTTCATCCCTATAAAAAAAGCCAGCGGGTTACCCCTCTGGCTTTATTGTATACACGTTTAGCGGACTTACTGTCGATTATCATTCGCCTGACGCAACAGCGTGCGGCTTTCGCTCTGGAAGCGCTGGGCGTAATCGCCAAACCAGTGTTCGACTTTACGGAAGCTGTCGATAAACGCCTGTTTATCGCCCTGCTCCAGCAGGCCAATCGCTTCGCCGAAACGCTGGTAGTAGCGCTTAATCAACGCCAGATTATTTTCTGACGACATAATGATGTCGGCATACAACTGCGGATCCTGGGCAAACAGACGCCCCACCATCGCCAGCTCCAGCCGATAAATCGGCGAAGAGAGCGCCAATAGTTGCTCAAGACGAACGTTCTCTTCGGCCAGATGCAGGCCATAGGCGAAAGTGGCAAAGTGACGCAACGCCTGAATAAACGCCATGTTCTGATCGTGCTCAACGGCGCTGATGCGGTGCAGTCGCGCCCCCCAGACCTGAATCTGTTCAAGGAACCACTGGTACGCTTCCGGCTGACGCCCATCGCAGTAAACCACTACCTGTTTCGCCAGGCTGCCGCTGTCCGGGCCAAACATCGGGTGCAATCCCAATACCGGGCCGTTATGCGCCGCCAGCATCGCCTGCAGTGGCTCGGCTTTGATGGAAGCCAGATCGACCAGAATGCAGTCCGCCGGCAGCGGCGGCAGACGCGAAATCGTCTCTGCTGTGGTATGGATCGGAACGCTGACGATAACCATCCCGGCATCGGCGACAATCTCTGTCGCCCGCGGCCAATCTTCTTTTTCCAGTACCCGCACCTGATAGCCAGACAGCGTCAGCATCTTCTCAAACAGACGTCCCATCTGCCCGCCGCCGCCAACAATGACCACCGGGCGCAGATTCGGATGCAGCGTTTTGAAGCCTTTGTCGTTTTCACTTGAATACGATTCGCGCATCACCCGACGCAGAACATCCTCGATAAGATCCGGCGGCACGCCTAGAGCCGCCGCCTCTTCGCGGCGGGAAGCCAGCATCGCGGCTTCCCGTTCCGGTACGTAAATCGGCAGGCCATATTTACTCTTAACCTCGCCAACCTCCGCCACCAGCTCCAGGCGCTTTGCCAGCAAATCAAGCAGCGCCTTATCAACTTCATCAATTTGATCGCGCAATGCGGTCAGTTCAGCAACCATACAATCCTCTTAACCCAGACGTGCCGCCAGATGTCCGCGCAGATCGCTATCGAGCTCGCGCAGCAGTGCATCGGTAGTTTCCCAGCTGATGCAGGCATCGGTGACGGATACGCCATACTTCATATCGCAACGGGGCTGCTCAGAAGACTGATTGCCTTCGTGGATATTGCTCTCAATCATCAGGCCAATGATGGAACGGTTGCCATCTTTGATCTGCGCGACGACGGATTCCGCAACCGCCGGCTGACGACGGAAGTCTTTATTGGAATTACCATGACTGCAATCTATCATCAGCGACGGTTTCAGTCCCGCCTGCGCCATCTCTTTTTCGCACTTCTCAACATCTTCCGGGCCGTAGTTAGGCGCTTTGCCGCCGCGCAGAATGACGTGACCATCCGGATTCCCCTGGGTCTGCAGTAGGCAAACCTGGCCGGCCTGGTTGATGCCGACAAAACGGTGCGGCATGGCGGCGGCGCGCATGGCGTTGATCGCCGTCGCCAGGCTGCCATCGGTACCGTTTTTAAAACCAACCGGCATCGACAGACCGGATGCCATTTCACGGTGGGTCTGCGATTCGGTGGTACGCGCGCCGATAGCGGACCAGCTGAACAGATCGCCAAGGTACTGCGGGCTATTAGGATCGAGCGCTTCTGTCGCCAGCGGCAGGCCCATATTGACCAAATCAACCAGCAGGCGACGCGCGATCTTGAGACCGCCTTCAACATCAAACGAGCCATCCATGTGCGGATCGTTAATCAGCCCTTTCCAGCCAACGGTAGTACGGGGCTTTTCAAAATAGACGCGCATCACCAGGTAGAGGCTATCGCTGACCTCTGCGGCAAGGGCTTTAAATCGACGAGCATATTCGATAGCAGCTTCCGGATCGTGAATTGAGCAAGGACCGCAGACTACCAGCAGACGCGGATCGCGGCCGGCAATAATGTTGGAAATAGTCTGGCGGGAATGCGCGATCTGTCCTTCCTGCTCCACGGTTAACGGGAATTCGGCTTTCAGCTGATCCGGGGTAATCAGAACTTGTTCATCGGTAATATGTACGTTATTCAGCGCGTCTTTTTGCATGATGGCGATCCTGTATAGCTCGTTTGCGATAGTTGTTGCCTCAGCGGGCATGACGTAACCATACCATATAAAGTAAAGATATCAATCCATATTACGTAAACTTTAATTTACACTAGCAAAATAATTGGCATCGGATTGCCCGCAAACTGTTCATATAAATGTACACATGACGAAAGACTCTTTTTGCCGCCGCGCTTTACTCATTCCTTTACTAAAATTCCTGGTAAGGATTATCTCAAAGCGGCCGGGGCAGCTAATGACGCTTTTTGCCAATAATGCTATTCTCCGCTCAGGCAACTGCGAACTGCGTTTCCCGTGCAATAACGATTTGACGGACCCGTTAATGAAAGAGTTTTACCGTCTATTTTTGCTTTTCTTTTTGCTCATCGCGGGAGTTCCCGCTTTTGCCGCTGAGACATCTGAGAACGTTCGCGCCATAGTTTCGGGGATTGTGACTTATACGCGCTGGCCAAATTTATCCGGCCCGCCGAAGTTATGCGTTTTTTCCACCTCCCGATATATCCGCAGTTTGGCTCAGGAAGCGCCGGAAAATTTACCTTATCAACCGGTGATAGTTCGAAATTCACAGGAAGCCCTAAAGGCCAGCTGCGACGGTTTGTATTTCGGCAGTGAAACCCCGGATCAGCAGTCTGCATTAACAAAAAAATATGGCTCCCGTCCCCTATTACTCATAGCGGAACAAAATACCGATTGCTCTTTTGGCAGCGCTTTTTGCTTGCTCATAAATGACGATAGGGTGAGGTTTTCCGTTAATCTGGATGTCCTGACGCATAGCGGTGTACGGGTCAATCCGGACGTACTGATGCTTGCCCGGAAGAAATCACATGAATAAGGATTTTTCTCAGGCCCCGCGCCCCACTTTCAAAAACGCGTTACGCCGAATCAGCATGATAAGCGTAGTGATTTCGATGACGCTGGTCTGGCTTTTGCTCAGCGCCGCCTCTGTCATCACGTTAAAACAGTACGCGCAAAAAAATCTTGAGCTCACCGCGGCAACCATGGGCCGCAGCCTCGAAGCGGCACTGGTTTTTGGCGATGCCACCGCCGCAGAAGATACGCTGGCGACGCTTGGAAGACAGGGGCAATTTTCCGAAGCCACGCTTCTGGACAGCCGTCAGCGTCATTTCGCCGACTGGAGTAATGACGCCTTAGTTAAAAACGAAAAATTCAGTGGTTATATTAGTAAATGGCTGTTTCCTGAACCGACTGTCCAGCCAATCTGGCATCAGGGAAAAATAATCGGTGAGCTTCGTCTGAAGGCGCTCGATCGGTTAATCAGTCATTTTCTCGGTGTTTCGCTGATCGTATTGACCGGTAGTATTCTGCTGGCGTCCGTTATCGCCCTGATGCTCACCCATTCTCTGCACCGCGGTATTGTCACCGCGCTGCAAAGTATTACCGAAGTGGTACATGATATCCGCGAAAACCGCCATTTCTCGCGCCGTGTACCGGAAGAACGTATTGAGGAATTCCATCTCTTCGCCCAGGACTTCAATAGCCTGCTCGGAGAAATGGAGGATTGGCAGCGTCAGCTGCAGGCAAAAAATGCGCAACTGCTGCGCAGCTCGTTACATGACCCACTAACGGGATTGGCGAATCGCGCGGCGTTTCGCAACGTCATCGGTAAACTGATGGACGATGACGCGGCACGCCATAGCTCGGCGCTGCTGTTTCTTGACGGCGATAATTTCAAACTCATTAACGATAACTGGGGACACGCCGCCGGCGATAAAGTCCTTATTGAGGTCGCCAGCCGCCTGATGGCATTCGTTGGCGACCAACACCAGGCATGGCGTCTGGGCGGCGATGAATTCGCCATTTTATTGCACGATGTGCATACAGAAACCGAAGTCCAGGCGCTTTGCGCAACGCTGTCCGAACAGTTTCTCCAGCCATTCAACCTTCACAATGGCCACACGGCAACGCTCTCTCTGAGTATTGGCTATGCTTTGACCTGGGAGCACACCTCGGTGGAGGAGCTGCAGGAACTGGCCGATCAGAATATGTATCGGATGAAAAACCAGCGTTTTCATCACACACAAAAATAAGAAGGAATTACTATGCTCAGGCAATTTATTGCACCCACTCTTCTGGCTGCATTTCTCCTCACCGGGTGCCAGGCGCCAGGTAAGTTCTCTAAAGAACAGGTCGCAGCAATGAAGTCTTACGGCTTTACCGAAGCCGCTGGTGATTGGTCTTTAGGTTTGTCTGACAGCATTCTGTTTGACAAAAACGACTATCGCCTGCGTCCCGAAAGCCAGCAGCAAATCCACAGTATGGCCGCACGGTTAGCTGAGACCGGTATTACCCATAGCCGTCTTGAAGGTCATACCGATAACTACGGCGAAGACAGCTACAACGAAGCGCTGTCATTAAAGCGCGCCAACAGCGTGGCGGATGCCTGGGCTGAAGGCGCGAAAATCCCGCGCAGTAATCTAACCACCCGCGGATTAGGTAAAAAGTACCCCATCGCCAGCAACGATACCGCTGCAGGCCGTGCTGAAAACCGCCGCGTTACCGTGGTGATCAGCACGCCTTAAGCAGGTTAGTCTACCGATTTAGCCAGCCTCATCGCTGAAGCCGCGCGCCAGCGCAGGTAATCAACCACGAGGCACGCCGCGAGGCTGACGCCCATCAGCGGCACCGCCAGCCCGAGCAGGAGCGCGATTAGCAGCGCAAGCGCCCGGGCGGCGACACTTAACCCCAACCACGCTTGCACCAACGTCTGTGCTGGATTAAACGCACTCTGCGTCGGACGGCGGATCCACCACAGGCGATAGCCGACGATGATCATGACGCACAGAGCCACCCCGAACGCCACCAACAGCAACTGGTTAGCCAACCCGAACAGTAAACCCATATGAAAATCGACGCCCCATCGGGTCAGCTTAGCCATCAGCGGGAAATCGCTAAAGCGGGTACGATCCACGACTTGTAACGTCTCGCCATCAATGGCCACCGCATCGACCCGTGTCGGCCAGCTACGGTCAATTTCATTCACCGTCCACGCCATCCCCGCGCTTTTGGGCGGCCGGATCTCCAGCTTGCTGGCCGTCAGCCCTGCGGCCTGCGCCACCTGCAATACGCTATCGAACCGATCCGCAGTCACTTTCACCTGTGGCTCATCCATTGCCATATGCGCCATGTGGTGCCCGGCATGCGGATCGGGCGGCATCGCCTCCCCGCCATGAAGTTGCGTATTGACCTGCGGCGTTAGCCAGCCAAACGCGGCGCGCATCTTATCGACGTTACCGCCCGCCCACTGCGACCAGGTTAAGCCAGTGGCGGAAAACAGCAACATGCCAACCAGCAACATCCAGCCCAGCGTCACGTGCAGACGGCGGGTATTTTGCAGCCGATTGTTTATACGCCGCTTCGGACGGGTCATCGCCCATAGCGCAATACCGCCCAACGCCGCAACCCACATCCAGGAGGCCGCCAGTTCGCTGTACAGCCTGCCACTGTCACCCAACAGCAAGGATTTATGCGCGTAATCAATCCACTGGCGCAGCGGTAAAATACCGCTGGTACCGTAAACCGTCAGATCGCCTTTGACCCGTAGCGTCACCGGGTCAACAAAAATAGCCCGGTTTTCTGATTCCCCCAGCCGCGGGTCGGCAAACATCACCCGCGTCGTTTCGCCGGCGGTAATACCCGGGCGCACGGCCTGCAGGCGGAGGTTGTTTTGCGTAGCCTCTTTGGCGACGGCAATTTGCGCGCTAAGCGGCTGTCTTTCGCCGTTGAGCGAACCCTGTAAGGCGTCATGGTACAGCCAGTTTTCCAGTTGCGGCGTGGCGACATACAGCGTGCCGGTCAAGGCCGCGACAAAGATAAATGGTCCAATAAACAGACCAATATAGAAATGGAGGCGCCGCAGCAGGTTTAACCATGCCGCGCGCGAGGTGCAGGTTGTCATACTCTTCCTTTTTTAAAGCAAAAGAGGTCGTTGCGCAGTACGCAGATTCATTTTTATTAAAGGGAAAAAGCAGACAGCCGCGGCGGCGCACGGGTTTCAGGGTAGAGCCAGGGGAAGTAGTGCCAGTGTTTTAATACCGGGCGAGAAGCCGGCAGGCGAATGCGCCGCAGGATCATGGCGAAGAACAGCGCCAGCGCGAACAGCAGCCCCGGTACGTGCGCTAATAGCACGCAATAGCCGCAGGCTTCGGCGTGATCAACCGGCATGCTATGCGCCGGCTGTGACGCGCTGTCAGCGCCGTGCATCATGGTCATCTCATGCCCGGACATCCCATCATGAGACTCGCCCATCGGCATAACATGATGCATGCCCGGCATTGCGCTCATGGGATCTTTCTGCAGCGAAACGGAGATCAGCGGCGCCACCACGATCAGCAGGATCGCAAACAGCGCCAGCCAGGCGGCCCGCCGTTGAAATGCTGGTTGTGAGAAAATAGTGCCGTTCACCGCCCCTCCGAAATCCGGGCGATATTGTAATTGATTTACATCAAAATAGTTAAAATTTAGATAAAAAAAGGGCCAGCCATCCGGCCAGCCCTTTCTATCAGGATGTCGCGAAAGCGAATCTTAGTTAAGACGCTCTTTGATACGAGCAGACTTACCGGTACGCTCACGCAGGTAGTACAGTTTAGCTTTACGTACAGCACCACGACGTTTAACAGCAATGCTGTCAACTACCGGAGAGTGAGTCTGGAAGACACGCTCAACGCCTTCGCCGTTGGAAATTTTACGAACAGTGAATGCAGAGTGCAGACCGCGGTTACGAATAGCGATAACCACGCCCTCGAATGCCTGCAGACGTTTTTTGGAACCTTCAACAACCCATACTTTCACTTCCACGGTATCACCCGGACGGAAGGAAGGTACGTCCTGCTTCATCTGTTCTTGTTCAAGTTGCTTAATAATGTTGCTCATAATTTAATCTCTTATCCTGGGTAAACTGATATTGGGGGCTCACGCCTGCCCATCATGTTTATGCTGCTGTTGCGCGTGTTCGCTTTTGAACTGCGCCAGCAACTTTGCTTGCTCTTCAGTCAGAGCCAGGTTTTCCAGAAGTTCAGGTCTTCTAAGCCAGGTGCGGCCCAGCGACTGCTTCAGACGCCAGCGACGTATCTCAGCATGGTTTCCCGACAGCAATACTGGCGGTACTTCCATCTCTTCTAACACTTCAGGACGGGTATAGTGCGGGCAATCCAGCAACCCATCAGCAAAGGAATCTTCCGTTGCTGATGCTTCATGTCCCAGAACTCCCGGAATGAACCGGGAAACGGAGTCAATCAGCGTCATTGCCGGTAACTCACCACCGCTGAGAACGTAATCGCCGATTGACCATTCTTCGTCAATTTCGGTTTGGATTACGCGCTCGTCTATCCCTTCGTAGCGACCACACACCAGAATCAGTTTCTGATTCGTTGCCAGTTCGCTGACGCCCGCTTGATCAAGCTTGCGCCCCTGAGGTGACAGATAAATCACCTTTGCGCCTTCACCTGCCGCGGCTTTTGCTGCATGAATGGCATCCCGTAAAGGTTGAACCATCATTAGCATCCCCGGTCCGCCGCCGTAAGGACGATCGTCCACAGTACGGTGCCGGTCATGAGCGAAGTCGCGAGGACTCCAGCTTTCGATGCTCAGCAGGCCATTTTTTACTGCCCGGCCAGTTACCCCGTAATCGGTAATTGCGCGGAACATTTCAGGAAACAGGCTAATTATGCCAATCCACATAGCGCCGTCTTTTACCGTTTATCCGGAGAATTTAAAAACCAGGATCCCAATCTACTTCGATAGTACGAGTAGCGAGATCGACTTTCTTGATAACCTGCCCATCGAGGAACGGAACCAACCGCTCCTTGATGCCAAATGCATCTTTCAGGTTTGCCTTGATGACGAGAACGTCATTCGACCCGGTTTCCATCATATCAATGACTTTACCCAGGCTATAGCCTTCGGTGGTAACTACCTGGCAGCCCATCAGGTCTTTCCAGTAATAGTCGCCCTCTTCCAGCGCCGGCAGCTGCGATGAATCCACAATAATTTCGCAATTAGTCAGGAGATTCGCCGCATCACGATCGTCAATGCCTTTCAGCTTGATGATGATGTCCTGATTGTGGTGGCGCCAGCTTTCCAGCTCAACAACCTGCCACTGACCCGCCTTCTGGATTAACCAGGGCTGATAGTCAAAAATGCTTTCAGCGTCTTCGGTGGAGGAAAACACTCTGAGCCAACCACGGATACCGTAGGAAGAACCCATTTTCCCCAATACAATCGGATCAACAGGTGCTTGTGCGGTGTGTTGCTTGCTCATCATGACCACCGTGACAGATTAAGCTGCTTTGTTAGCGGCTTTGATCAGCGCGGCAACGCGATCGGAAACAGTAGCGCCCTGGCCAACCCAGTGAGCGATACGATCCAGATCCAGGCGGGTGCCTTCTTCTTTCTCGGTAGCGATCGGGTTGAAGAAGCCAACGCGCTCGATGAAGCGACCGTTGCGTGCATTACGGCTGTCGGTGACAACAACCTGGTAGAACGGACGCTTTTTAGCGCCGTGACGTGCTAAACGAATAGTTACCATAACATCCTCTTGTGTGAATAAAACAACCGGGCCCCATCGAGGAACGGAGCCCGGTGTCATATTAAAAGCCCGAAAATTTTACTGATTTCTGTGCAAAAATCAATTCAAAACTACATACGCTAAATAATTCGAGTTGCAGGAAGGCGGCAAGTGAGTAAATCCCCGGGAGCGTACACAAGTACGTGACCGGGGTGAACGAACGCAGCCAACGCATCTGCGGCTTGAATTATGACGCGTATTAGCGGCCAGGGAATCCTGGCGGCATCATCCCTTTCATCCCGCGCATCATCTTCATCATGCCGCCTTTCGACTTCATCTTCTTCATCATGCGCTGCATGTCGTCGAACTGCTTCAGCAGTCGGTTCACGTCCTGCACCTGCATTCCGCAACCGGCGGCGATACGGCGTTTACGCGAACCTTTAATGATTTCCGGCTTGGCGCGCTCTTTCATCGTCATCGAGTTGATGATCGCTTCCATACGCACCAGCACTTTGTCGTCCATCTGCGCTTTCACGTTATCGGGAATTTGCCCCATGCCCGGCAGTTTGCCCATCAGGCTGGCCATGCCGCCCATGTTTTTCATCTGGCGCAGTTGCTCAAGGAAGTCGGTCAGGTCGAAACCGTCGCCTTTCTTCAGCTTGGATGCCAGCTTCTCGGCCTGCGCGCGGTCAACTTTGCTCTCGATATCTTCGATAAGCGACAGCACGTCGCCCATGCCGAGAATACGAGAAGCGATACGGTCCGGGTGGAACGGCTCCAGCGCTTCGGTTTTCTCGCCGACGCCGAGGAATTTAATCGGCTTGCCGGTGATATGACGAATCGACAGCGCCGCACCGCCGCGGGCGTCGCCGTCTACTTTGGTCAGCACCACGCCGGTCAAAGGCAGCGCTTCGTTAAAAGCCTTCGCGGTATTCGCCGCATCCTGACCGGTCATCGCATCGACGACGAACAGCGTCTCAACCGGATTAATCGCGGCGTGGACCTGTTTGATTTCGTCCATCATCGCTTCATCGACGTGCAGACGACCGGCGGTATCCACCAGCAGCACGTCGTAGAATTTAAGCTTCGCTTCTTTCAGCGCCGCGTTGACGATATCAACCGGCTTCTGGCCCACGTCGGACGGGAAGAAATCCACGCCGACCTGCTCTGCCAGCGTTTCCAGCTGTTTAATCGCCGCCGGGCGGTATACGTCCGCGGAAACGACCAGCACTTTTTTCTTGTGCTTCTCGCGCAGGAATTTACCCAGCTTACCGACGCTGGTCGTTTTACCCGCACCCTGCAAGCCCGCCATCAGGACGACGGCCGGCGGCTGCGCGGCTAAATCCAGCGTCTGGTTTTCTTCGCCCATCGCCGCAACCAGCTCGTTGCGGACAATCTTGACGAACTCCTGACCTGGCGTCAGGCTTTTATTGACTTCATGGCCTACCGCGCTCTCTTTGACGCGGCTGATGAAATCACGCACCACCGGAAGCGCGACGTCGGCCTCCAGCAGCGCCATGCGCACTTCGCGCAGGGTGTCTTTAATGTTGTCTTCGGTAAGGCGTCCGCGGCCGCTAATGTTGCGCAGCGTACGCGACAAACGATCGGTTAAATTATCAAACATTGTCTCTCGCCTGAGGTGGAAACGGTCGGTCGCCGCAGCGACACAAAAATACGAATTTGGCGCAGTATAACACGACATAAACCTGAATGTGCTGCAACGGTTGGAGCAGACGTCGCGTGACGCTATACTGCTTCTCTTTCTTATTTAGTCAACAGTCGACGCTCCTATGCCTGTGTTTGCTCTACTTGCCCTTGTCGCCTACTCCATCAGCCTTGCGCTGATCATCCCTGGCTTGCTGCAAAAAAACAGCAGCTGGCGGCGGATGGCGATTCTCTCCGCGACGATAGCGCTGATTTGCCACGCCTTCGCGCTGGAGTCACGTATTTTCCCCGGCGGCGAAGGTGGGCAAAATCTCAGCTTACTTAACGTCGGCTCGCTGGTCAGCCTGATGATCTGTACGGTGATGACCATCGTCGCCTCGCGTAATCGCGGTTGGCTATTGCTACCTATCGTATACGCCTTCGCGCTGATCAACCTCGCCTTCGCCACCTTCGTGCCTAACGAGTACATCACCCACCTCGAAACCACTCCTGGGATGTTGGTGCATATCGGCCTGTCGCTCTTTGCCTACGCCACGCTTATCATCGCCGCGCTGTACGCGCTGCAGCTGGCGTGGATTGACTACCAGCTGAAAAATAAAAAGCTGGCTTTCAGCAGCGAAATGCCGCCGCTGATGAGTATTGAGCGTAAAATGTTTCATATCACCCAGGTTGGCGTAGTGCTGCTGACCCTGACGCTATGCACCGGGTTGTTCTATATGCACAACCTGTTCAATACCGAAAATATTGATAAAGCGGTGCTGTCTATCGTGGCCTGGTTTGTCTATATCGTACTGCTGTGGGGGCACTACCACGAAGGCTGGCGCGGCCGCCGGGTGGTCTGGTTTAACGTCGCCGGAGCCGGGTTGCTGACCCTGGCTTATTTTGGCAGCCGCGTCCTTCAGCAGTTTGTTAGTTAAAGACTAAGGAGTCTCTCCTGGAACACATTTCTACCACCACGCTGATCGTCACGCTGATCATCATGGTGATTATCTCCGCCTATTTCTCCGGTTCCGAAACCGGCATGATGACGCTGAACCGCTATCGGCTGCGTCATATGGCGAAACAAGGCAACCGCCCGGCTAAGCGTGTGGAAAAGCTGCTGCGTAAGCCGGACCGCCTCATTAGCCTGGTGCTCATCGGCAACAACCTCGTCAATATCCTGGCCTCAGCGCTGGGGACCATCGTCGGCATGCGTCTGTACGGCGACGCTGGCGTGGCTATCGCCACCGGCGTGCTCACCTTTGTCGTGCTGGTGTTTGCCGAAGTCTTACCTAAAACCATTGCCGCCCTGTATCCGGAAAAGGTCGCCTACCCCAGCAGTTTCCTGTTGGCGCCGCTACAGGTACTGATGATGCCGCTGGTGTGGCTGTTGAACACCATTACCCGCGTGCTGATGCGCATGATGGGTATTAAGACCGATCACGTCATTAGCGGCGCATTAAGCAAAGATGAACTACGAACGATTGTGAATGAATCCCGTTCACAAATCTCACGGCGGAATCAGGACATGCTGCTGTCGGTCCTGGATCTGGAAAAGGTCAGCGTTAATGACATCATGGTGCCGCGCAATGAGATCGTCGGTATCGATATCAACGATGACTGGAAATCTATAGTCCGCCAGCTAACCCACTCGCCGCATGGCCGTATCGTGCTTTATCGTGATTCGCTGGACGATGCCATCAGCATGCTGCGCGTCCGTGAAGCCTATCGTCTGATGACGGAAAAGAAAGAGTTCACAAAAGAGATCATGTTACGAGCGGCAGATGAGATTTACTTTGTGCCAGAAGGTACGCCACTCAGCACGCAATTGGTGAAATTCCAACGTAATAAAAAGAAAGTCGGTCTGGTGGTCGATGAATATGGTGATATTCAAGGACTGGTCACCGTTGAAGATATTCTTGAAGAGATCGTGGGAGACTTCACTACCTCAATGTCGCCAACCCTTGCCGAAGAAGTGACGCCGCTTAATGACGGCTCGGTAATTATTGACGGCGGCGCCAACGTGCGGGAAATCAACAAAGCGTTCAACTGGCATCTGCCGGAAGACGACGCGCGTACCGTTAACGGCATCATTCTGGAAGCGCTGGAAGAAATCCCGGTCCCTGGAACCCGCGTACGTATCGAACAGTATGATATCGATATTCTCGACGTACAGGACAATATGATTAAGCAGGTGAAGGTGATGCCGGTGAAATCATTACGCGAAAGCGTGGCGGAATAGCGCAGCCAGCAAAGAATAACGGCGAACTTCGGTTCGCCGTTATTTTATTTAAAGCCAATAAAAACGGCCACCCGCAGGCAGCCGTTACTGGCGAACTAACGAATTACTTCGCTTTCGCGACGGTTACCATCGCGGCGCGAATAGTACGACCGTTCAGGGTATAACCCTTCTGCATCACGCCCAGCACGTTGCCGGCAGCCACATCGTCAGACTCGACCATCGCGATGGCCTGGTGCACGTTTGGATCCAGCGGTACGTTGGTATCGGCAACCACTTCAACGCCAAACTTACGCACGACGTCCAGCATCGATTTCAGGGTCAGTTCGATCCCTTCAACCATTGGCGCCATATCCGGGTTAGCTTTATCAGCCACTTCCAGCGCGCGATCCAGGCTATCGATAACCGGCAGCAGTTCGTTGACGAACTTCTCCAGCGCAAATTTATGCGCTTTCTCGATATCCTGTTCGGTGCGACGACGCAGGTTGTCTTCTTCCGCTTTTGCGCGCAGCATCACATCACGTTCACGCTTTTGCGCTTCGGCCAGCTGTGCTTCCAGATTCGCAATTTTTTCATCGCGCGGATCCACCTGCTCAGCAGAAACCTCAGGCTCTACAGCCTCTACGTTGTCGTGCTGCTCCGTGATAATTTCTTCCGGGGCTTGCCCCTCAGGCGTTTTCTGTTCTTTACTACTCATGAATTTCTCCGCGTTTTTTTCGCATTCATCTCGCTAACTTCGCTTATTATGGGGATCAGTTTCCGGGATTCAAGGGAAGCAGACAGATTGTCATCATTCATTTAACCCAAGGACATCCAGATCATGAAGAACCATTTCAAGTGTATCGGCATTGTGGGACACCCTCGTCACCCAACCGCCCTGACCACACATGAAATGCTCTGGCGCTGGCTATGCGGCAAAGGCTATGAAGTATTGGTCGAGCAGCAAATCGCCCATGAACTCCAGCTTAGCAATGTAAAAACCGGCACGCTGGCGGAAATCGGCCAGCAGGCGGATCTGGCGGTGGTGGTCGGCGGCGACGGCAATATGCTCGGCGCGGCGCGCACGCTGGCGCGCTATGACATCAACGTCATCGGCATTAACCGCGGCAATCTTGGTTTTCTTACCGACCTTGACCCGGATAACGCGCTTCAGCAATTGGCCGACGTACTCGAAGGCCACTATATCGCAGAAAAACGTTTTCTGCTGGAAGCCCAGGTATGCCAGCATGACTGCCAGAAGCGCATCAGCACGGCTATTAATGAAGTGGTGCTGCATCCGGGTAAAGTCGCGCACATGATTGAGTTCGAAGTCTATATCGATGAAGTGTTCGCCTTCTCCCAGCGCTCCGACGGCCTGATCATCTCCACGCCTACCGGTTCGACGGCCTATTCGCTCTCTGCGGGCGGCCCTATTCTCACGCCTTCTCTGGACGCCATCACCCTGGTGCCGATGTTCCCGCATACGCTATCAGCGCGACCGCTGGTGATTAACGGCGATAGCACCATTCGCCTGCGCTTCTCGCAGCGCTGCAACGATCTGGAAATCAGCTGCGACAGCCAGATTGCGCTCCCCATTCAGGACGGCGAAGATGTGCTCATCCGCCGCTGTGATTATCACCTCAATCTGATTCATCCGAAAGACTACAGTTATTTCAATACATTAAGCACTAAGTTGGGCTGGTCGAAAAAATTGTTCTGATTTTACAAGCTGCCTCTTTACTGGATAAAAAACCAGTTTATACTGTACGAAAACACAGTAATGTTTTTTCATACAGGAAGGCAGCTATGTTGGCGCAACTCACCATCAGCAATTTCGCTATCGTTCGTGAACTGGAAATTGATTTTCACAGTGGCATGACCGCCATTACCGGGGAAACCGGCGCCGGGAAATCCATTGCCATCGACGCGCTGGGGCTGTGCCTCGGCGGCCGAGCCGAAGCTGACATGGTGCGCCGCGGCGCCAGCCGTGCCGACCTGTGCGCGCGCTTCGCGCTGAAAGATACCCCTGCCGCCCAGCGCTGGCTGGAAGAGAACCAACTGGAGAGCGGGCGTGAGTGTTTACTTCGCCGCGTGATCAGCGCTGACGGTCGCTCCCGCGGTTTTATCAACGGTACCGCCGTGCCTCTTTCTCAGCTTCGCGAGCTGGGCCAGTTGCTTATCCAGATCCATGGCCAGCATGCCCATCAGTTACTCACCAAAGCCGAACATCAGAAAACCCTGCTCGATGGTTATACCGGTGAGTATGCGCTTACTCAGCGCATGGCGGAACGCTACCGCCAGTGGCACCAGAGCTGCCGGGAGCTGGCTCAGCATCAGCAGCAGAGCCAGGAGCGCGCCGCCCGCGCAGACCTGCTGCAATACCAGCTCAAAGAACTGAACGAATTTAATCCTCTGCCGGGCGAGTTCGAACAGATAGACGAAGAGTACAAACGTTTGGCCAACAGCGGCCAGCTGCTCAGTACCTGTCAGCATGCGTTAACGGTACTGGCCGACGGCGAAGAGGCCAATTTGCAAAGCCAGCTTTATACCGCTAAACAGCTGGTTAGCGAGCTGGTCGGTATGGATAGCAAACTCTCCAGCGTGCTCGATATGCTGGAAGAAGCCTCTATTCAGCTCAGCGAGGCGACCGATGAGCTGCGCCACTACAATGACCGTCTCGATCTCGACCCTAACCGTCTGTTCGAGCTGGAACAGCGCATTTCCCGGCAGATTGCGCTGGCGCGTAAGCATCAGATTGCTCCGGAAGAGCTGCCGGCGTTCTATCAGGCCATGCTGGATGAGCAGCGCCTGCTGGACGACAGCGCCGGTTCGCTGGAGTCGCTGAGCCAACTGGTCATTGAGCATCACCGCCTGGCGCTGGAAACGGCGCAAGAACTGCACGCCCTGCGTCAGCGCAGCGCCGATGAACTCACCCAGTTGATAACCGAAAGTATGCACTCACTTTCTATGCCACACGGCGTGTTTGCCATTGATGTCGCCTTTGATGAACGCCATCTGACCGCCGAAGGCGCCGACCATATTGAGTTCCGCGTCACCACCAACCCGGGGCAACCGCTGCAGCCGATCGCTAAAGTGGCCTCCGGCGGCGAGCTGTCGCGTATCGCACTGGCTATTCAGGTTATTACCGCCCGTAAAATGGAAACTCCGGCGCTGATTTTCGATGAGGTCGATGTCGGCATCAGCGGCCCGACGGCGGCGGTGGTCGGCAAACTGCTCCGCCAGTTGGGAGAATCCACGCAGGTCATGTGCGTGACTCACCTGCCGCAGGTTGCTGGCTGTGGTCACCATCATTTCTTTGTCTGCAAAGAGACCGATGGCGAGATGACCGAGACGCACATGCATGCGCTGGATAAACGCGCCAGACTGCAGGAACTGGCCCGTCTGCTGGGCGGTAGCGAGGTGACCCGCAACACCCTGGCGAACGCGAAAGAGTTGCTTGCGGCGTAAACTTTTTGATTTTCACAGAGTCATAGTGAACAGCAAATTGCCAATAGACCTGCAGTCGAAGGTTCCCAACCGGGCAAAGGTCTATTATTATCGGCATATTACAGATGAGCCACGTATTGCTCGGGCCCAAAAAGGAATCAAATCACTATGCGCTGTAAAACGCTGACTGCTGCCGCAGCGGTTCTCCTTATGTTGACCGCAGGCTGTTCCACTCTGGAACGAGTGGTTTACCGTCCTGATATCAACCAGGGTAACTATCTGGCACCAACCGATGTCGCAAAAATTCGTGTCGGCATGACACAACAGCAGGTTGCTTATGCGCTGGGTACGCCGATGATGTCAGATCCATTTGGTAGCAACACCTGGTTCTACGTTTTCCGCCAGCAGCCGGGCCATGAGAAAGTGACCCAGCAGACCCTGACGCTGACCTTCGACAGCAGCGGTGTGTTAACCAACATTGATAACAAACCGGCGCTGACCAAGTAATCTCAGGCCAGTAGAAATGCAAAAAGCGCTCAATGAGCGCTTTTTTTAATTGTGCATTCCCGCTTATTTTTCAGCGTGCTTTTCAGCCCGCTGCCGGCGCAGCTCTTTCGGGTCAGCAATCAGCGGGCGATAAATCTCTACGCGGTCGCCATCATGGACTTCGTCATGCAGCTTGACCGGACGGCTGTAGATGCCGACTTTATTCTTCGCCAGATCGATATCTTCACGCAGCGCCAGAATACCGCTGGAGATAATCGCCTGCTCGACCGTTGCCCCAGCCTGCAGCTTCACGCGTTGCAGGTACTGTTTTTCCGGCAACGCATAGGCGACTTCAACCACAATATTAGCCGACACGATACACCTCTTTGGCGCGCGTGGTGAACGCCTGCACCATATTGGCGGCCAGCTCTTTAAAGATGCGACCAAAAGCCATTTCAATCAGCTTGTTGGTGAACTCAAAATCGAGATGAAACTCAATTTTGCACGCATCCGGGCTGAGCGGAATAAACTTCCAGCCGCCAATCAGCTTTTTGAACGGCCCATCGACCAGGCTCATCAGGATACTCTGGTTATCGGTCAGCGTATTACGCGTCGTGAAAGTCTTGCTGATGCCGGCCTTGGACACATCAACCGCCGCCGTCATTTGCGTCGGCCCGGCCTCCAGCACTCGGCTACCGGTGCAGCCAGGCAGGAAATCGGGATAGGACTTCACATCATTTACGAGTTGATACATCTGTTCCACGCTGAAAGGCACCAGCGCAGTACGGCTAATCTGAGGCATAGCAGGTTCCACATTTAAACACGGGACAAATAATATCATTTATCTGCTGCTAAAAAAAACGCTGTACCATAACTCGTGCTAAGATAGCCCATTACGCCTCGCAGGAAGGATTGAGGTAACAATGTTTAGAACTAGCGATGACTTCAGGACATTATGACTAAGAAAAAAGCCCACAAACCTGGATCAGCCACCATTGCGCTGAATAAACGCGCCCGTCATGAATACTTTATCGAAGATGAATACGAGGCAGGCCTCGCGCTGCAGGGTTGGGAAGTGAAATCTCTGCGTGCCGGCAAAGCCAACATCGGCGATAGCTATGTCATTCTGAGAGATGGCGAAGCCTATCTTTTCGGCGCCAACTTTACGCCAATGGCGGTCGCCTCCACGCATTACGTTTGCGATCCGACCCGTACCCGCAAGCTGCTGCTCAATCAGCGCGAGCTCGATGCGCTATACGGCCGCATCAACCGCGAAGGTTATACCGTCGTCGCCCTGTCGTTGTACTGGAAGAACGCCTGGTGCAAGGTGAAAATCGGCGTGGCGAAAGGTAAGAAACAGCACGATAAGCGCACCGACGTGAAAGATCGTGAATGGGCGGTCGATAAGGCGCGCATCATGAAGAACGCCGGGCGGTAATTCCCTCCCTCTGCGGGCCAGCTCCCCCTGGCCCCACGCTATATTGCTGTTGTCGCTGCTTTTTCACTCGATATGCCGCCAGAATCCTCGTTTCGGGGGCTGGTAACCACCTTCACAAATCTGTTATACTTCAAGTACACATTGGGGCTGATTCTGGATTCGACGGGATTCGCGAAACCCAAGGTGCATGCCGAGGGGCGGTTGGCCTCGTAAAAAGCCGCAAAAAAATAGTCGCAAACGACGAAAACTACGCTTTAGCAGCTTAATAACCTGCTTAGAGCCCTCTCTCCCTAGCCTCCGCTCTTAGGACGGGGATCAAGAGAGGTCAAACCCAAAAGAGATCGCGCGGATGCCCTGCCTGGGGTTGAAGTGCTAAAACTAATCAGGCTAGTTCGTTAGTGGCGTGTCTGTCCGCAGCTGGCGTGCGAATGTAAAGACAAACTAAGCATGTAGTGCCGAGGATGTAGGAATTTCGGACGCGGGTTCAACTCCCGCCAGCTCCACCAAAATTCTCCATCGGTGATTACCAGAGTCATCCGATGAAGTCCTAAGAGCCCGCACGGCGCAAGCCCTGCGG
The DNA here is from genome assembly GCF_032601995.1 of Klebsiella sp. 141153. NCBI lineage: Bacteria > Pseudomonadati > Pseudomonadota > Gammaproteobacteria > Enterobacterales > Enterobacteriaceae > Klebsiella > Klebsiella sp. 141153. The sequence goes on from NZ_JAQIRJ010000014.1 coordinate 27,154, forward strand.
GCTTTTTTGTGCCCTCAATTTGTCCTGCGAAGTCCGAAGAGAACTTATTAAATCCGAACCTTTTAGGCCCATTGATAGGCCCAACGAAAAGCTCTATTGTTTTCGTTGGGCCTAAATGCATGGAGACTCCCATGGCAAGAAAAACCAAGCCGTTAACCGATACGGAAATCAAAGCCGCCAAACCTAAAGATGCCGATTACCAGCTGTATGATGGTGACGGGCTTACTCTGTTAATCAAGTCCAGCGGTAGTAAGCTCTGGCAGTTCCGTTACTACCGACCTCTGACCAAGCAGCGAACCAAGCAGAGCTTCGGTGCCTACCCTGCCGTCTCACTTTCTGATGCGCGTAAACTCAGAGCCGAATCTCGAGTTTTATTGGCAAAAGATATTGATCCTCAGGAACATCAGAAAGAACAGGTGAGGAATTCTCAAGAGGCTAAAACCAACACCTTCTTGTTAGTTGCCGAGCGTTGGTGGAATGTGAAGAAAGCCAGCGTAACAGAGGACTATGCCGACGATATCTGGCGCTCGCTTGAGAGAGATGTTTTCCCGGCAATCGGTGATATTAGTGTCACTGAGATTAAGGCTCATACTCTGGTTAAAGCAGTACAGCCGGTTCAGGCCAGAGGTGCATTAGAGACTGTTCGCCGCCTTTGTCAGCGTATTAACGAAGTCATGATTTATGCGCAGAACACAGGCCTGATTGATGCAGTTCCCAGTGTAAATATCGGAAAAGCGTTCGAGAAACCGCAAAAGAAAAACATGCCGAGTATCCGTCCGGATCAGCTTCCACAGTTAATGCAAACAATGCGTACGGCAAGTATCAGTATGTCAACGCGGTGCTTGTTCATGTGGCAGCTTCTCACCATTACCCGCCCTGCCGAAGCCACTGAGGCACGATGGGATGAGATCGATTTCAGTGCTAAAGAATGGAAAATTCCAGCAGCTCGTATGAAGATGAACCGAGACCATACGGTTCCACTATCGGATGAGGCTCTTTCTATTCTGGAAATGATGAAGTCACTCAGTGGTGGCCGAGAGTTTATCTTTCCCAGTCGCATCAAACCAACCCAGCCAATGAACAGCCAAACAGTTAATGCCGCACTTAAGCGTGCTGGCTTAGGAGGCGTACTCGTATCACACGGTTTACGCTCTATCGCTAGTACGGCACTCAATGAGGAAGGATTCCCGCCTGATGTCATTGAAGCAGCACTGGCTCATGTAGACAAAAATGAGGTACGTCGCGCTTACAACCGCAGTGATTACCTTGAGCAACGTCGTCCGATGATGCAGTGGTGGGCTTACTTTGTGAAAAAGGCAGATAGTGGCAGACTCACTGACGTTGAATTAACAACATTAAAGCTCACTGGATAAGACCAATTCTTAATCCACACAAGCGAAAAACAGGAGTGTGCGGTAATGGTGCAATCCTGTTATATAAAGTCTAACTCCCTAGGCTTCACGTATGATTCGACCGGACAGCATTGACTCATACTACGAAGAATAAATCCTAAGGAGCCTGCCATTGGTACGTATGCTTACAAACACTCATATGCTAAATCAGGGGGGATAATATTGTTTACCATTGAGACTGCACGTGAAGAGGCGAATAGGTTTCGAAAGATACTCGAAACATGTGATCCGTCAACAACCTACCTTGTACCTCACGGCTTCCCGGTAATGAGTTGCAAGCTTTGCTCAATGTTACTTTCCTTCCACTTTCTGCAATTATGGCCCGAACTGGAATTGAAAGGGGTCACTGGAGTCACCGGTAAAAATGGCGCAATAACTCACTTCTGGCTGGAAGTGGAAGATTACGTTATTGATATCACCGGAGATCAATACAACATCATCAACGCCCGTAAACTAAACGAAAATATCGTAAGAAACAGGCCCTTTATGCCTGTTCACGTCGCTAACCAAAAGGATAGCTATCTCTATAATTTATTTGAAATTAAAGGGAAAGAGCATTTGAGCTATGGCTTTCCGACAATCGGTGATGATTTCATCGATGAGATGGAATGTGATTATCGCCAGCTTGTCAGGTGATGGTGGAAATAGAATCAAGAAATAGATGTAGACCTGCGCTTTATCGGCAAGTCTGCATCATAAGCTCTAAAGGCCTCTCAGCTGCCGTCATATTAACTGGCTAGTGCCAAAGTTACGATAACCGTCATGGGAATCTTTACTGTACGTTTTTGACAGGTAAGCAACACGTAGCAGGAAGTCGTAATAATCACCACTTAACGTTAACGCATCATCCCGAGTGAACCACGCGCTGTGATTCTTCGGAAAATGCGGGAGATAAGCATATTCAGGATAATCAAGCCCAATGGCGCTGCACCAGGCTTTCTGAATACGGGTCGCCATATTATCAGCATCAGATTCAGTGTAATTCCCCAGATAGGCATAAACCTCTTTGTCAAACAGCAGAATCAGATGGTAGTGAGGATGTTCCCCGGTAACACGCTCTCTGGCCCAGATATAGCCGAGTGGCGAAGACTCACCAGCCCTGCCAGAACGCTTGTGCTCTTCCCTTAGCTGACTCTTAAGGGATTCTATAGCCCGAGTGATGGCTTTCTCATCATCTTTCTGAAAGCATGTCGGCATATCTGGCTCTCCTGGCACATGGGACTGAGCAAACCTCAGATCAGCACGTAATGCGAATACCCGGTTATAGTTTTCCAGATAATCAGATATCACAGCAAGTGATCGACGAAGCATATAGCGTGATATCCGGGAGTCATATTTCTTTTCTGCTGCCAGTAGCAGGGATTCAAATTCTTTTTCAGATAACTCATAAGGTAATTTCATAATAAATTACTCAGGTAATATTTGTTGATTAATGGGTAGCAGTGGGCTACCCATGTGATTAGGCGTACAGTTCCTCTCACAGAGATGGATTATCTATGCTGGTATCTGGTATAGTGATTGGTTCTATTAGTTAACTGGTATCCAGGCATACGTTAATAAGGATATATAATAAGGATATATATTACATATACCGACTAACCAAAACTAAGAAATGATATTATTCGAGACACTCTAACCCGCAACCAGCCAGGGTTTGCGAGCAATATAACTCGTTGATAAATCATAAAAATCACTCTGAAGTTATTCAGGTTTAGCCAGCTTGCTCAGTGTCAGTGATCCGGACTGGTGTATTGGCGTATTGGTCTTAGCTGCAAGTTCGACAGGGTTCATTGTTGAACCGATAAATTTGACATAATTGATACCTGCCTCTTCGAATAACTGCACCATTCCTTTCGATTTAAGCTTTTCCAGTGCTGGTATAAGCCGCTCAGAGCATCTGATGGATCCTGGGCCATTTTTGATAATGTCGTTTCTTCTGAAATCGTAAGAGCCATTTTCTACAAGATGCGATTCCAGCCAGAATAATATTTTTTCTTCATCACTAAGTTCTCTTGTGGAATCAATTTTTGTAATGGAATGATTTACAAACCAGTCAGTCAGATTCAAAGCAGACAACAGATTTTCCCTTACAATCTCTGTCGATTCAGGGTCACCAGTAACCTGAAAAATACCTGCAATCCTGAGACTCTGCTCGATAAAACGAGCGGCTATATCATCATAGTGATACAAGGCTCCGCCAGGCTTCATCTGCTGCTGCAAACTCAACGACGTTTCATCCATTAGATCCTGCGCGTCCGGAGCAAGGGTAAGTGCAATATACTCATCGCCATTTTCTCTTCGCTTAACACCGGCGTCCATAAGTTGTGACATGACAGAATACAGCTCCTGAAGCAGGCTTTCATCCCTGGCACTGTGCTCATTGATGGTGTATGGCTTTGTAATCTGCTCCATATCTATCATCAGGGTACGAGCCAGCAATCCTGTGAATCTGATACTGGCCCTTTTCCGTTTGCTGGAATTGTCATACGGATGAGGCTGCATCATTAATAAAGATGAAAATACATAATTTTCAATAACAAAGCTTTCCCGTGATACCCTGTTAATGGTGACTTTATCCCAACACCAGAATGTATTGAAAGGTGTGGGGTCGTTGTACAAACTACTCGTATACACACCTGCTGCTTCATCGTTAAAAAGAGCTTTATTCTGATACCCCATCCCGATTTCTTTAGTGAGCGCTTCTCTTGTCGGGTTTGTTAAAATAATGGATTTCCTTACTGGTTTCTGCGGCTGGCGGCTGATACACTCTTCAAGTTTTTTGCGTGTTTCAGCCGTATCTCCCCCCTGACTCAGTGCTTTTTTGTAAAGCTTATTTAATACTTTAAACTCAGCCTGCCAGATAATAACCCTTCGTTCATACTCCTCAAGCTCGACACAATACTCGTCTTCAAATCGCCGCTCCCGTTGCTCAACAGGGATCTTGAGCAACCTGTATATTCTTGACTTACCACTACCAGACCTGGAGAGCAATAACAGATATAACGCCAGAGGAAATCGCTGTTTATTGCCCAACTGAACGCAAAACAGATCCTGGCAGGCTAACCCCAAAAATGCTAATAACGTAACGACGATAATCTCAACCGCCACACCTGTGATGTGGTGTAGGTACAAAGTCCATCGCCTGATATGACGTGGTAGAATATCAAACTTCAGGTTAAGTTCATGATTAATTTCATTTTTGTTGCTCATTGCATCATCCTTTATTTTTTTGCAAAAAAATTAAACGGTTCGGGAAGCGATCCACTCGTCAATAGCAGTAGATCGCCAGCCGACAGAGGCAGCCCCCAGCCGGACCGGTCTGGGGAACTCAGCATCGTAATACCTGGATTTAGGATTCAGTTTTTCGTAGATACTTGAGCGCGAGATCCCAAGAATCGCCGTCAACTCAGTCATGCGCAGGATGCGTAGCGGGTGTGTTTTTGGTGCACTAACGTTCGACATTTTCACTTCTCCTGTTGGATGTCTTTGGCTGGATTAGAAATTTGCCATAGCATCTGGGATAGTGTCCGCGTAGAAAAATGGAAACCAACCGGAGGAAGTTCAGTGGCACATGCATTTGCAAAACTGATGTACGACGTCTGTCAGATTTTGGGAGTATTCAGGGAAGGGAGTAAACAGCGGGATATACGAGCATATGGAAGTTTTTGGCGTCATCAGGCGTTTTTTAATCAGCGCTATAATGAGATAATCGGAATAATTGATAAAGAAAGGGTATTCAGTGAAGAAGAACGTCGTAGTTTGTTCTACAAATACGAAATGTTTTATAATCAAATCATGTCTTATCCCGTGTTCAGCACTCTGACCCGGAGCCAAGTATTCGAACGTTATATTCAGCTCGGGGTTTCTTCATGCTTAGCACTTGATATACACAAAACTTTTAACACCACTAATAACAGCGGATTCTACTTTCATATACATAGTTTTTTGTTGAGTGAGCATTGCCCAACACTGGAAAATAATGGAAGGGATATCCTACAAGGAGTGAAAAACTATTTAAGGGATCTTATCAAGTCACCTGACGGGAGTTATAAAAAAGTTCTCAGCCCACTGTCTGAATATATAAGAAATATCAGAAAAAACAGCACACCTATAAAATCATGGATGAATAGTACCATCGATGAATGCATCGAATATTCCCAAATAACATTAGACGAGGATGAGTTTAACAAAATTAAAGGTCAGCTGGATGATTTTAAAGTAGCTTACTCTTCGCTTCGAGTCCTGCTGGCTTTGGAACGAAAGATTGGGTTGACTGAACACCTTTCCAGTTTTTACCGAACCCTTTATCAGGTAGAGGGTCTGAATGACAGCTATTATTTGGCATTACATCAATATCTTTATGAATCGAAAAACTTCGATGAGCGGTTGCTGAAATCTGTAATAGAAGAGTTTCAGAAGAAAGCGACCAAACCTTATTCGATAGAGATAAACGAAGATACATGGTTGGATATCAAGGTCATTTGGCATCTTGTTTTCAGTTCTCTTAAAGGTGACCTGTTTTCTGAATTAGATCTGATAGAGTTGGCTATCAACCTTAAAAATTCTCCAGACTCAGTTGTCCTGACACCTTATCTGACGCTATCTAAAATAATACATAACATTTGTATAGACGATTTAAACGAGGCAAATAAAAAAGCTAATGCAATGTCAATTAATGAGCTACCTCCAGGTTTTATCTCAGCGGCTATTAGTACTATCAAGTTAGCTCTTAACATCAAATTAAATGGAAATACGATAAAAAATGGAGAGTTACTTTCAGATATAAATACAATTTTAACGTATCGCGGCGTTTTTACTGATCATGTCAATATCGTTCGCAAATTTAAACAACCCGATTTGATATTAGTAATGTGCGCCAATAACTTGATAATAATGAGTGCGATAAAACAGTATAATAACATGGTTCAGATGACAAGTTTCTACAACGAGCTTGAACTTTCTGCCATCCACCCACAGTCTATTACAGGTATTCTGGATGAAGTTGAATTTGCATTGGGCAAAATAAATAAACGGCTTGATGAAACCGAGAAAGTTATTAATAGCGAAGAACTGGCCAAGTTAATTATAGATGAGAAAATATTAACCGTTCGGGAGTGCAGACAAAATCTCGTAAGCTATTTGAATGAATTTACATTGTATAACTGCATTCTTAACCTAAATTATATTAAACCTTACCTGACACTGCCTGGGGAGAAGTTGGTGCATATTTACGGACTTGTCGGTAATTCAGATGAGCGTGTAATTAAGCGAGAATTTTTAGCTGAGGCTATCAGAATTGTTAATGAGAGAGAAGGTCAAATTAAGCCTTTAGCTGAAGGTGAAAAAGCTCAAAAAATGGCGCTAATACACGACCTGAGCAGTGAGCTTTTCAAATATGATGAGTGACCCCCTTTATCCCTGCTACAGCTGCTACATGTAGCAGCTGTAGCAGGGATGTGTGTTTCAATTTTTTATTTTTCTGCTCGCAACTCTATGATAAATATACTACTCCCATATATTGGCTATTTTATAGCCTTCAAACAATATTCACCTAGTTCGTTACAGATATCATACAAACCTCGAATCGCGATATGCCGATGAGCCACAACCATTTCGTAAGTCGTAGATGCTACCCGATCCCTTTAAGCGATATTTTAATAGTGCCATTAATCACCACCTCCTATGGAGGTGGTTTAGGCAAAAAAAAGCAAATTATCATCCTTTCAATGTTTTTCAACTATTGAAGAAAGAAATCCACAGTCATGAGGCTTATCAAAACCAGAGGTGCTTTTGATATATTCAGTAATCAGCGCACCAATAATCTTAATTGCATCTTTGTTAGTTGTAATGAAGCCCAATGGCATCGTCACAGGCAGCGTTTCTGGTTGAGAAATATGATAGATAACGGCAGATAACTCATCCTCAAGATGAAGGATCTCAACATTACCATCTAACAGTCCTTCTACTAGCCCTTTAGCGCACGCGTGGAATTGCCCAAGTTCATGCTTCCACTGTCTGGCAACCCGGGCATCAACTGCATCCTGGACGGGTACGTACAGCACCGGTTTATACAGCCGCTTATCCTTCGTAGCCGACCTGTTAAGAAAATCGCTCAGGCTTGAGATAAATCGGACGCTCTTTGACCAGTAAGGATCTGATGGAGCTACCCAGACGAACGGGCTACCGCCATAATCGGTTTTGTCTCTGATACGCTGATTGAGCACCGGTGCCAGAGCTTTCTGCAGCTTTTCCCAGTTGTTTTTAGAATAAACCGGGCCTAAAAAAGTCGTCCTGCCAGAGTCTGAGTATTCTTCCAGCGCCTGCATATCCTTGATAAATAATGGATTAAGTTGATTCGTTTTAGAGTCAAACAGCTTAAGCGTAAGGTCATCGTTTATGGATACCATGGCCTTAAAAATACTCATAGTATTGTTATGCCGTGATAACCTAGCTATCTCAACAGCCATTAACTCATGAACACATTCCGAACTGTTTAACTGTTCATAGTCTTCACGCTCGACAGCCTTACCATCGTTATCCATTTTAAATTCCGTTGTTAAACGGAGCGGTATTTGCCGCAGCTTATTAACAGAATTAACTGTATAGATAGAAGGTTGTTCTTTTCCGCCCTGAACCTGCAAGTGAGACAGAAAACCTTTATCCAGGATTTGATTAAACTGGTACTGAAAGTGCTTCTCAACCAGTTTCTCACTTTGAGAAACGTTGTTGTCATCAACCTTTAATGTTAACCCTCCCCTCCAGTGGTCCTGGAAAGTTTGGTTGCTGAAGCAGCTAAATGTGGCTAAATCAAAGGATAAGGTACCACCACTGTCCTGGATAGTTGAAAGGTGCGGTATCTCGCCAACCTCAGAAAAATAGCCATTTGATTTGTCGGTTAAAGTCAGTCTGCCGTCTGAGGAGAGCGTCAATTCGCCACGCTGCACAAGATCCGAAATCGCCTCCTCTGTCTCACGGTGGGTCAGGCCGAAATAGGTTGCTATTTGTGCTTTGCTCATCGAGGCTACATGAACAAGTCTTAGCACAAACTCTCGGATGAATGGCAGCCCCTTCTGGGAAACATAGGAAAACTGAATGTTAAACCTCTGTGCGGGCAGCAGGAAGTCAACCTCGTGATAGGTTACTTTGTTATCAGATATCATTTCTTTTTGCCTCCCTGCTGAGCGGAGAGGAACCTGTATCCAGCTTCCTGACCTCGTTCAGCCATATAACTTACAACTGAGCCTAATGGCAGTTCTTTATTGTTTCCCTTCCAGATATCGGCATTACCCACAATCAACAGGCGATCCATTGCGCGTGACATCGCAACATTTATACGGTTTGGAGCTCGTAAGAAACCTGGGCTATGCTGCTTATCCGAACGCGTCAGTGACAGGATGATGATCCGGTTTTCCTTACCCTGATAACTGTCAACAGTGTCAATTTTAACAATGTCCTTAAATCCCTCGCTCCAGATTTCCTGATTGAATTTCTGACGGAGCAACCGCTTTTGTTCGGCATACATACATATCACGCCGATAGCGGCTTCATCTTTGTTAACGAGCTTTGAAAGCTGAGCGACAAATTCTTCATTCTCTGACACCTGTTTAAGTACAGAAATAATCTCGTCAGCTTCACATCGGTTGTAAATGCTTGTTCCGCGATCTTCAAGATGATGTGCCCGGTGGCCCAGATTAGCAGTATCAAGCCAGGTTACGACGCTACATAACGCTTCTGGAGCGTGCTGATAGACATCCGGAATTGCCCGTTCTCCATTCAGAAGCTTCCTGTCATAGAACGTCTTCGATACGAGATCACCAATCGGTGGAGCCATACGGTACTGGGTCAGCAGAGCTGCACTCGCTTGCGCACCATAAGCAGAGTTGAAGGCACGGGCAAAGTCACTTCGTAATACCTCGTCAATTTCAGTGCGGGAGTTATTGATACCCAGCTTCCTCGCTAATGCCGCCTTGTGGGCATCTGAGTACAACGGGGGAAGCTGCAGGTGGTCACCCACCAACAGGACGCGTCGGGCTGACTGCATTGCAATGGCCAGTTCACTTGCAATCGAGCGCGCCGCCTCATCAATGATCACCCAGTCGTAGATATTCTCTTGAATGCCAATGTGCCCCTGTCCAATACCAACGCATGTACCAGCCACTAACTGCCTGGAGCGCGAATAAAACTCGTCTAGGTTCACTCGCTCCCCCGACATAGCATCCTGCATATCACGGGATATTTTAGCTAATGCCTTTACTCGTCTTGCCTCATCAGGTCTGACACCATACTCAGTACACAGCTTGGAAATCAGAATGTCTTTTGCTGCAGAGACCTTCGCGCCTTTGTCCAGGTTAATCCCATATTCCTGACTCAGCCTGGAGCGGATGGAAAAATCGAGTTCGACTGCAATTTCTTTCAGTTCACCAATCTCTTTTGAATCCGTTAAATCGTTAACCTGATAGAGCAATTTCTCAAGGTGATCGATTTGTCTGAACAACCTGAGCTCAGCAAGTACAACACCCGAAATAAAACCCGGTTCCAGACCAATGGCTTCACTCAACGCTTCAACACGGTACTTAATTTCAGCATTGAACAGTTCGCGCTTCTCAGTTGTGATTGCGTTTGAATACACATCTTTCAGGCCAGGGGAAACGGCTCCTTCCCGGTTGCTGAACCTGACAACGTCCAGCTCTGTACCAAGCCGGGAACAGTGCTTTCTGATGCGCTCGGCTGCTGTATTCACAGCCTCGTGTGACTGGCTGACCAGTAAAATGCGTTTGGTATTCTGTTTCTCGATCAGGTAGTGGACAAAGGCCGCGATGAACTCGGTTTTACCGGTCCCCGGCGGCCCCTGCAGGAGGGAAAGAGGGCCATTGTTGACCAGTTTGTTAAACGCCTTTCTTTGCTGTTCATTTAGACTGATCTTGTTTCCGTGCTGATCTTCACGGTCGTATCTGGCAAAATCGTCATCGCTGAGAGTGATACCATAATTTTGAGCCATCTGTTTGCAGGATGGGTCGAACAGGTCAATTAAGTCAGGCAGCACACTTTCTCGATCTAGGAGACGTTCCAATGCGCGTTTACGTTTCTGATACGATGCCCGATCCTGCCTTGTACGGAAGAAGACAATATCAGAATCCTTCAGCCTGTAGGCTGCTGAACGCACTTTGACCAAGCGGATCTCTTTGAGCTCTGACTTCTTAAGTGACACCTCACCTATAAATCGCTCAACACCTTCCTGATCGACCTGTAAGGCTTCGACTTCATCACTACTTCTGAAAGCGCCAAGTGGATCAACGTCTGCAGAGTAAGGGAGAAGAAGCTCTCCATGAGCATCTGCAACCGGGACCACCTCCCCGCTGACTTCAATGTTTGGATAGGATTCTGTTTCAGTATCCAGAATGGCGCGCCACAGCTTCACCGTCGGGATTTCCAGCACTTCTTTTAAAGCAGGTTCAAGCGCTTGCTTATCAAGTCTTGCAAAGGCATCTTTTAGCTGAAGCGTAAGCGGATCCTGTTCCTGAACGTCTTCAGGAGCGGCAATCAACTCGATTGCCCGCGTAAAAGATTCTTCTTCATTAAGCAATACTGTCAACGCCGACATATCCTGCGGTCTACCGGGAATAATCCTGATGCCAGTACCAATTTCGAACTGACTTTCATCAATATCTTGCTTACGAATTGTGGCGCGAGCCCTTGGCCTGAAACCATGAATCAGCGTCTTCTGCTCTTTGTTGAACACTGCAGTAAAACTGCCACCTATCCCGGTGAAAGTCACTTTTACTTCAGCTGGCGCTTTAGGATTTGGCTCAACTTTGACATACAGATGCCCGTTATCAGGCAGGACAGAGATTATTTCATCGGTGTTTCCTACAGTGATATCTATCAGGGGTTGTTCTGGTGCCTGGTCATTACTGTCTATCGCTTTTTTAAACCGACCTAAATCCTTAAACCCAAAAACCGGATCTTCCAGCTCTGCTCGGATGGCATTCGCAATAGTCGGATAAATGTCTGATTCCTGCCCCCATGACATGCCTAACAACTCGCAGGACATCTTCATCACTGCATAGTTGTCGCGTTCAAAAGAAGTACAATTATCGATGTATTCAGGGCTGTAGCTGTGGTTTTTAGGTTCGTCACCGGACGGTGAAAAATCGGGGATATCGATGAGGAAAAGCGAACGACTCTGTGTCCCAAGCATCACATTGCCAGGGTGGATGTCCCCGTGAGAAACACCCAGACTGTGTAAGTGCTCAACGGCGGCGGCAAACTTATCAATGAGGTCGATTTTTTCATCATTCAGGACGACCATTTTATCCCAGGTTTCTCCCTGAACCTGATCCGTGACCATGTACAGACTTGATGATTTGGATGCGATACCGAATTCACGAATTTGAGGCAGATACGTTGGTTTAACTAAAGAAAGCTGCTCAACCTGTTTTAAAAACTTCATAACCTGGAAGTTTACTGAAGGATCGTCTCCCTGCCCCCCAACGTTCAGCCAGGCCTTCACGAGTCTTCCACCCGAGATATAGACTTCTTTGTCGGATGTTTCTACCAGAAAGTCATCGTCTTCCCGGTACTGGCGAGAGTGATTGATAGCATGCCGGTAAGGGTCAAGCTCAGTATCATCAAATGTAGGGATCGCATTGCCCGCAGGTTCGGCTTGTTTCAGGGCATCGAAGAATTCAGTCGCGGAAACAAATTTTGCTGCAACGGCATCAAGTAATACATCTGAATACCAGTGCTGACTATTTAGCATATTGTCCTGTACTGTCTCAAGACTCTTAGGCGACATGCGCTTACCGCTTAATAAGTGCCACGCTACAATGCCCAGGGCATGAACATCCTGCTGAAAAGGCGTAAGCTCGCTCTCATCAAGCAGATCTTTTACCTCGACTGCGCCTACGGATAAAAGCTTACGGTAATCGCCGACCGTTCCGGCTGGCCGGTGGTATGCCGAAATAAAGTTCGAAAGTGCGACTTCTTTTGAAGGTGAAATCCACAGGCTGTGATCGGCTATATCCCTGTGCGCAATTTTCATCTCATGGAGATCGCTAAATTTCGCGATGAGCAGTTTGACCACATTCAAACGGTCCATATCAGAAAAGGCCTTGCCATATTTTCCGATAAATTCATTAAACCTGACATGGCCCGGCGGAAGCTCATAGACTTCGCAGTACTCTGCCGTCACCTCGTCTTTCTGAAAACTCGTCAGAGACCTCAGGCAGTGGTTATACAGGTCACGGTTCTGGTGATTGATGTGCTGTAACACTTCGCGCTCACGTGAAACGATCTCAGCTCTTCCTTCCGGCGTGTACGCTTTCGTCCCTTGGATGTTCCGGAAATTCCATATTCTGAGTAATGCTTCGCTATTTGCTGATATTTCTGATTTTGCCAGGTATTCCTGATACACCTTTTTAGGATGTTCGAAAATCATATCCTTAGCTTCGAAGCCATTAACCCTCAGGGTTTTTGGCGCTGTCTGAGGCCCTAAGAAAAGGTTATCAAAAAGGGGAAAATCTTTGTTTAGAACCTGGGAGCCTGGATGGGGTCTGAAGTAGTTGTTGAATGTGTTGCGATCAGCAAATTTAAGAAAATCTGTTAACGAGATTGTATGGTGAAGTTGTTCTTCCGGTAACTCACTGAAGTCCGCATTGCCAGTCATCACAACAAAAAAATGTACAAATGGAACATAGCCTTTGTTCGTAAAACGGTCTGCCAGACGCTTGAGTTTATTGTCCAACGTGAACTTTTTGCCACGGGTCACGCTTACCGGCGAGCGTCCCATGTTCTTATCACCCTTATACCAAGTCTCTCCGCGCGCAGTTACGGGTTGATGGTTCCAGTCCTTCAACTCAACAATGATCACATTACAATGCGTAACAATGACTAAATCAAATTCACCTTCTTTTTTTGCCTCAACAAAACGAAAACCTGCATAACCTTTCCAGGGGAACATTCCGTTGCCGGTATAACCATATCTTTGTAGCTGCTCGCCAATAGAACCTCCACGAACAGGCTTGTCAGACTTGGATAAATTATCCGAAAACGCAGCCTTTATTTTCTCAATAGCTGCCACTTCCTGCTCTTGTAAACCGCCATCCCACATTTCTACTTCCAACGGAATCCCCCCCTAGGACTTCAAACTGATTTATCTAGTGATCCTGACTAATCTTCTCAGTAGTGCTTTGTAGTTTAAGTAAACAATGCCCACTATCGCCGTTATTCTCTCTGGAAGTAATATACCTGCGAACTGTATTGGTGATTTTCATCATAATGCGTAAATTCTGCCCTATGCCTTCACCAGTTTCGCAGACATGGGGTCATAAACATACCCAATGATGCTACCATCCTTAATACGTGCAACAGCCTCATCGATAACGAATAACGGAACGAGAAACCATTCCTCGGGCTGCACTGGATGGCCGAAACGGTCGTTAATGGTAATGTTAAGCCTTGCGGGTGCAAACAACCTGTGAAACAGGTTTTCCATCCGGGTGCGGTTGATGCCTGCAAGCTTGTATGAAGCTACCACCTCGACCTTCGCTAACAGATAGGTAGAATCGTGTTCCGCATTGGCAATACGCGCCTCTACTTTGCCGCCAGTCACTCCAATCTTGTGAATGACATCACGATGTTCAGCTACATAAGGGTTATCAGATAGCGAACGCAACACATAAATGGTGCCACTTTCTAGATCGCTCTCTTCTAGAGCATCGCTGAATAAAGGCCCCATGTCTGGATCGGTAATTCGGCGTGCTGTTTCGTCTTTATACAAAGCACGAACCAGTGACAGCCGAAGTAGGTTGCTTTCCGTACCATTCGAGTAAATGACACGCAGTCGAGCATCTTTCTTCCCCTGTGGCGAATCGAACTCTTCACCTTCCTCAGCCACATAAGCCGTTTGACCATCCAGGATGAACCAATGGCCCACTTCAATCGTTGCATACTGTCCAAAAGGTCGGGTCACTCTTAACCCTGAACTTAGATCACTGCGCACCTGTTCAAATAGCGGTTTGAATGTATCAAAATCCTCGCACGGCTTGCGATCCGCGATCCCTTGTACAGCACGCTTTTCGGAGCTAGCACGAACATGACGCAAGACTGTGATATCGTCCTCGCTGGTAACATCCGCCAGTTCGGCAGCCAAATTATCGATATCGATAAATTCGTCCGCTGACTCCGCTCCCTCCCCCCCTCCGGCCAACAAGCCCTGATGATCCAGCGGCTCTAGCAAGGCACGGCAGTCTGGGAGACTGCGTAGCCGGTCGAGCCGCACTGCATAGAGGCGCTCGAAGATCTCACGATCTTCGCCGTGTTGCGGCGCACGTCCATGTTGGTCAGCGAAGCGCTGGATTTCCTCAAAACCTGCGATGATGCGTTCCTCGCTGGCTGGACGTCCTTTTTTCTTCTCCGGTGGTGCAAATTCGGCAAGTTCTGCCGCCAAATCGTCTAAATCAGAATTACTCATAATGTCCCTCCGCCCTAAAACGCATAAACGCGGCTGCACCTTCTGCAAGATGCTTTTCCCAGGCATCCGGCGAAGTTAACGATGGGAGGCGCCCACGTTCACGTTTGAATTCAGCAGCACGCTTGGCGATCACTTTGGCATCTTCAGGCGTGATCGAGGTACGCTTGGCCGAGATGGCCGCCGCGACCTGCTTCAAGCTATCTTCGCTCATTGTCTTAGCAAGGATGGCGTAGGCTTCACCAAAGGGATTGATGCGGTCGATAAGATCTATGTCTAAATCGCGTACGTCCATCGCAAAGCGACGCACTCCGTCAATAAGGGCAGTATTGAGCGTCCCATCGTTCTCGCCGTTGACAATACGCTTAGCCTGCTGCGTGAGGTTAAGAGCGGCGATAGCATGCTGACGTACAGCCTCCTGATCTTCAGCATCAAGTTCAGGATACTTTTCTTTGATGATCTTACCCATACGAACCTGTGTTAACTCTTCAGGGATCAGCTCTTCATCGAACAGACCTCGTTCGATGGCGGGCTTATCCTGCACAAAGGCCGCGATCACTTCGTTTAAATCTTCCTGGCAGATGCGTGCCGCTTCTTTGCTCCTGGGCTCGGCAAGTCCCTTAATCTCGATTTGATACGTCCCTGTCTGCTCATTAACACCAAAATTGCAGCTATCCGGGTCATATCCTCCATCACCATAATCAAAGCCTGGAGTCGGGCCGCTTTCTGGATTCTTGGGCTTAAACTCGAAGCGCGGAGCCAGTACCTGCTCCATCAACAAGCTCGCCGCGATAGCTTTCAAGGTATCGTTGACTGCCTCAGTGACTGCGCCCTCTACAGCGTCCGGCTCGGCGATCAAGTTAGTAAATCTCGCGCGGGTTTTACCCGGCGCGTCGCGAGTGGCGCGGCCGATAATCTGCACGATCTCAGTCAGGCTGGCACGGTAGCCAACGGTCAGCGCATGTTCGCACCAGATCCAGTCGAAACCTTCCTTCGCCATACCAAGAGCAATAATGATGTCCACATAATCACGGTCTGTCTTCATTTCTACAGCTCGAAGGCTTTCCTGAATCTTGCCTTGGCTAGTTGGGTCCACCAGATCAGCGATACGCAACATTCGGCCATCGCGGGATTTGACTAGCTGGAAGCCTGTCGCAGGATCCGCACCTTGCCAATCGCCAAGCTCGCCGAGAATGTGCTCCACCTCTTTGATTTTATCCTTCGTGCTCTCTCGCGAATTGACGTTGGGTATATGGATAATGGTCTTCTTGTCAGGATCGAGGACATTAAGGATGTCATCGACGTAGGAGCCACTATAGAAGAAGTAGCCGATGTCGAGTTGCTTGAGGTATTCGTAACCGTTGAGTTGTTCGTAGTAGGTATAGGTGACGGTATCGAACCTGGACTCATCCTGAGGAGCCAAAACGGCCTCCGCATCCCCCCGGAAGTAGGAGCCGGTCATGGCAACGATGTGTGTCTTGTCACGCGCGATGAACTGCCCCAAATGCTGACCAAGCTTGTTATCCGGGTTAGCTGACACATGGTGGAATTCATCTACCGCGATCAGGCGATCGTCAAAAGCTTCTATGCCGTAGGCATCGACCGCGAAGCGAAAGGTTGCGTGTGTGCAAACAAGCACCTTGTCGCTACTTTCAAGAAAAGAGCCGAAAGATCTTACCTTGCCGCCGTTGTCGTTACCGGGCGCATTGCACAGGTTCCACTTAGGTTCGACATGCCAATCAGCCCAAAATCCAAACTGCGATAGTCGTTCATCGTTGAAGCTAGCACCGATGGATTTCTCTGGAACGACGATGATGGCCTGTTTGATCCCCTGATTTTCGAGTTTGTCGAGTGCAATGAACATCAGAGCACGACTCTTACCGGAGGCGGGCGGCGACTTAATGAGAAGATATTGTTCTCCACGTTTCTCATAGGCGCGCTCTTGCATAGGGCGCATTCCAAGGGCATTAGACTTAGTCGATTCTCCGTTGCGTGCATAAGTAACGGAAACGGACGGTACTGACTTGATCTTGACGCTCATGTGTCGGCTCCTGCTTTACGCTTCTTGCTCTTGATTGGTGTAACTGAAGCAGTCATCTTGGTATAAAGGTCAAACAGCTTTTCCAGCCGCTCGGTGTCATTTTTGAAGCGGCGACCGATGTAGATGCGTTCAAGCACTTCGTCGTTGCGCTCATGCGCGGCGCGTAGTTCTGCCGGCATATTTTCGGGGTCGTACAAATCCGCGATTGTCGCTGGGAAATGATGCTCCCGCGCCAGCAAAATATCCTCAACACAGCGAGTGAGGTCGCGCTTATTCTTGTCGGTCAGTGTTGGGATAGGGAAAGTATTCCACCCAAGGGTATTTGAGTACGAATAGCGCATTTCGAGCCGCCCACATATCGTTCCGATCCAAGTCAGATGAAGCCTAGAGAGGAGAATAGCCAATGGCCACAATTCTTCCGTTGAAGCATAGAAAGCTTTGTTTGTGGGGATGACATTACTTCCAGCCAGTCCTGCCGGAAAGTAATACCGACTCTCCGAACTAACTATCGGGACAAATATTTTCTTAGCATCATCACCCTTGAATTCTCTAAATTGATGGGGTCTCGAAGCAAGTTTATTTACTGCTTTGTCAACGGTCTCAAGGCGGTCTCGCTTAACCGCCGCAACACGTAAAGAAATCTCTTCATAGGACAAAGCATCATCCATTTGCTCATTAGATATCCAAAGACAATAGCGAACCTCTCCGTTAATGAATTCATGTGAACCAATAAACTGGCGTATGTATTGACTGGGTACACCCGAGGCTTTTATGCTCCGCTCCTCATCCGGTGAAAGGATCAATCCTGCAGATTTCGAGTAGTACACGCCATACTCCAAGGAAAGCGGCAGGAAGGCTGGGCTCTTTAAAGCTTCAACGATCTCAACTCTATGAGCAGTTAGATATGGGTTTATATGCTCAACTACTGCTTTAGTATCATTATAATAAAGAGTTCGAACGCCGCTTTTATAAGCATCAACGCCAACAATAACCACCGTAACCCCAGCATTATGGCTAGCCAAGTTATTCCACTTGAAAGGAGTTACAGCAAAGCGAATACCCAGTCCCATCGAATGGAGTAAGGCCCAAGTAATTGGAACTTGTTGCCCTTGACAAATGCTGTTTGTGGCAACAAAAGCGAAAGGTGCATTGCATTGCGCGTTGTACTGCGCCGCCTTTAGAAACCAAGCTCCAACGTAATCGACATTTTTCCATTGACTTGTAAGATTTGAGAAAACTTCTTTCAAATCAGTTTTTTGCTCAGCTGTTTGTTTGCGCGTACCCGTAAATGGTGGGTTTCCACAAATGTACGTTTCGCCACCTTCGTTCTCGAAATCGATCTCAGCTTGATCGAGAGGTGTCTTGAAGAGATCATCTGTCTGCCACTTCACGTCAGTTCCAGTCGCAGGGCAAACACTCATCCAGTCGAGCCGCAGCGCATTACCACAGGTAATCCAATTTTCGTTGCGTAAAGGTAGAAACTCAGCCAGTGCAAGCTTTAGCCCCCGATACAGTACATCACACTGGTACTCAGCGATAACCAGCGCAAGGCGGGCAATCTCCGCGGGGAAATCACGTATTTCAATCCCGCGGAAGTTGGTAAGAGGTATTTCAGACGCACGATCTGGCTCGCCGCGTCGCTGATTGATTTCGGCCTCGATCACACGCATTTCTTTATATGCAATGACTAAGAAGTTGCCAGAACCGCACGCGGGGTCAAATACGCGGATGCGGGCAATACGCTTTCTCAGATTGAGCAGCATCCGCGGGTTGTCGCCAGCTTCCTCGAGTTTCGCCCGCAGTTCGTCGAGAAACAGTGGGTTAAGCACCTTGAGAATATTGGGGACGCTAGTGTAATGCATACCTAACTCACCACGTTCTTCATCTTCTGCAATGGCCTGAATCATCGACCCGAAAATATCTGGATTGATCTTGGTCCAGTCCAGATTGCCAACATGCAGTAGATAGGAGCGCGCAATGCGACTAAAGCGCGGCACTTCCTCACTACCCGAGAATAAAGCCCCGTTAACATAAGGAAACTCTGCAGCCCAGCGTGGAATACCGACGCTGACACGCTCATCACCTGGGGTGTTCATAGCGCGAAACAGCGTGGCGATAACGTCGTGCATATTTGAAGCATCACGCTCACTCATCTGAGCAATGGTCTCGGTGAAGCGTCCCTTGCCAATAAATATTTCGGTGTCTTCAGCGAAGAAGCAGAATATTAATCGCGCCATGAATTTGTTCATGTCATGACGACGCTCAGTAGTACCCCATTCAGGATTATCTTTTAGTAGTTCGACGTACAAACGGTTCAGGCGACTAGTGGCCCGAATGTCGAAGGCATTCTCGCTGATCTGGCGAACAGTGCTGATTCCTGCCAGTGGCAAAAAGAAGCCGAAGTGATCGGGAAAGTCTTTAAAGGCGCAAGCGACAGTCTGGCCGCTGATGAGATCTTCAGCTTCGAAGTCTTTTCCGTCTGTGGCGAGGATGAATTTGGCCTTGGCCTTGCCTGTTGCCGGGCTGGCCTTGAGTGAAGCCAGCATTTGTGTTACCTGCCCTTCTTCACTAGCCAAAATGTGAATGTTATTGGTCTGAAGAACGCCGCCCAAATCGGACTTATTGGATGCTCCGGCGCGCAAGCGTTTGATAGTCGTTTCCTTGTTGCCAAAGGCTTCAAGGAAAGCATAAGGAAACTCTATGGGATCAAAGGGTTGCTCTGCAAGATCCGTGATGGCTTGTTCAATTTCTACGGCGTTCATTTGCGTACAGCTCTCCATTGGCATGTGACCGCCCTGCTGTTACAGGTGTGCAGTGAACTCATGTCATATCCTAGGTTTTCTTGGAAGTTTTTGGCCGCAAGTTTAACAGAATAGAACCCAGCTCTGTAGTAGATTCAGCCTCAGGTTCTCGTTCCACAATACCCTCTTATATATTTATGTTGAGATTTCTAGCTTCGAGATAAACTCAAACAAATGTACAAACTTTCATGCACTTAAATGCTACTAATGTCATGATATATTAAGAGATCGCATATAAGTAACTTACGTCATTATTTCTGAGGTTCTTAAAAATTCTCTGGTTACCTCAGAAGCCCTCTTCAGCACAGGAAATGACTTTCCTGCTACCCGTCGAACCAAAGGGGCCAACGGTTCTTGTCTCGCACAGGCAATTCGGTTCACTCCATGTTCTATCTATATTGGAGTACTAATTTCGATATCTAAACTCAGGAGTAAATGTCTACTATTGGCAAAAAGCTGCCAGTCACCATGAGCGTTATTTTAAAAGTGGCACTGCTGCAGTTACATGTTTCTGCTTATATTTCAAATAAATTCAGATAGATATCATCTACGTGAATCCCCCACATCTTTTATCGGATCGCGGGGTCTTTTTTTCACATAGAGATATTCGTATGCAAAAATCTGACGGCCTACAGGCTTTTGAAAAACCGCTGGTGTCACTGCCACACACGCTTCGCTACCTTATCCTTGAGCGTCTTCGCAGTCTCACGCAGTACGAACCGGTAATCGGCATTATGGGTAAAACCGGGGCGGGAAAATCATCGTTGTGCAATGCCCTGTTTGCCAGTGAGGTTTCACCCGTTAGCGATGTGGTCGCCTGCACACGCGACCCCTTGCAATTTAGCCTACAAGTGGGCGAGCGCATTATGACCCTTGTTGATCTACCAGGTGTAGGGGAAAGTAGCTTACGCGATACTGAATATGCCGCCCTATATCGCGAACATCTTCCCCGGTTGGACCTGGTGCTGTGGTTGATTAAGGGCGATGATCGAGCGCTGGCGGTGGATGAACATTTTTACCGGGAGGTGATTGGTGAGGTATACCGGCATAAGGTGTTGTTTGTTATCAGTCAGTCCGACAAGATTGAACCCACCTGCGGTGGTGAAAAGCTGTCTACAGAGCAGAAACAAAATATCAGCCGCAAAATCTGTCTACTGCATGAGTTGTTCCAACCTGTAAACCCTGTCTGTGCGGTGTCGGTACGTTTGCAGTGGGGGCTGCGGGTGATGGCTGAACGGATGATTCGTTGCCTGCCGCGGGAGGCCAGTAGTCCGGTAGCGGTACAGCTTAGTGCTCAACTTCGTACCGATGTCGTTAATAAAAAAGCTCGTGACGATTTTGGTGAAACGGTCGGCTCGGTACTGGACACTGTAAGTTCCATGCCCCTGATACCGGCCCCGGTTCGGACAGTCATCCAGTCTGTACGCGACATCATGGTATCAGTCGCTCGTGCAGTCTGGAATTTCTTCTTCTGAAAATTAACCCTTCTAACCCGTAGTTTCCTGAGCCCTGCCGCGATTTTGCGGCGGGGCTTTTTGTATTTATTTTCCATCATGAGGGGTCTGCTTATGACCCGTCTGGCTTCGCGCTTTGGCGCAGTAAATCTTATCCGTCGTGACCGTCCGTTATCCCGCGAAGAACTGTTTCTTGTGGTGCCCAGCGTTTTCAGCGAGGACAAACACGAATCCCGCAGTGAACGTTACACATATATACCCACCATCTCTCTGCTGGACAGTCTGCAGCGGGAGGGCTTTCAGCCGTTCTTTGCCTGTCAGGCCCGCGTGCGTGATCCGGGTCGTCGTGAACATACGAAGCATATGCTGCGCCTGCGTCGGGAGGGGCAGACTACCGGTAAGCAGGTTCCGGAAATTATTCTGCTCAATTCTCACGATGGCTCCAGTTCGTATCAGATGCTACCGGGACTATTCCGTGCGGTATGCCAGAACGGGCTTGTCTGCGGTGAGTCGTTTGGCGAGGTGCGGGTACCGCACAAAGGAGATGTCGTGAGTCAGGTGATTGAGGGAGCGTATGAAGTGCTGGGTATTTTTGACCGTGTGGAAGAGAAGCGGGATGCCATGCAGTCGCTGATGCTGCCGCCGCCTGCACAACAGGCTCTGGCACAGGCTGCACTGACGTACCGTTTCGGTGAGGACCACCAGCCGGTGACAGCACCTCAGATACTCTCCCCACGCCGCTGGCAGGATGAGAGCAATGATCTGTGGACCACATACCAGCGTATTCAGGAGAACCTGATTAAGGGCGGGCTCAGTGGTCGGAGTGCAAAAGGCGGGCGAACGCATACCCGCGCCGTGCGTGGTATCGACGGAGATGTGAAGCTCAACCGGGCTCTCTGGGTGATGGCTGAAGCGATGCTGGGTGGGTTTCAGTCCTGAGCTTGTTATCAGCATGTTAGGAAAGGACACTCCCTGTCCGTTTTGCCTCCATTGGATTGAGTGTTTTTTCATCGCATTTCACGGTATGCCGCGTCGGGCCTGCTTCCGGAGGCAGATAAAAAATAGTTCATTCCATGTCCATACCCTGTCCGCCCCCCTCTTTAGAATCATTTCATATTCAGTCAGTTAACTATTACGGAGATTTAAGATGGCACAGACAGAGCGCCGTCATGATCGGCTGGCTGTCAGGCTGTCACTGATAATCAGCCGCCTGGTTGCAGGTGAAACGCTGAACATGGCGCGGCTGGCTGCAGAGTTTGGTGTATCAGTCCGTACCCTGCGACGGGATTTTCGCGAACGGCTGATGTACCTCGACCTTGAGTATCGACGGGGGCAATGCCGCCTGCGCAGCACCGGTGGGGGTGTACAGGGGGAGCTGGATGTGCTGACCTTCGCGCACCGGGCCGGACTGGCCGATATTTTTCCGGGGCTGGACCGGCGTCTGGCGGGCATGCTGCTCACTGCAGGAGGGATGCCGTGTCTGGTATGGCAGCCGCCACAGTCTGTGTCACCGGCTAGCTCACTGGTGTTCTACCGTCTTGTTAGTGCCATTACCGCCTGCCAGCGGGTACTGCTGCTGGCAGAGGGAGAGCGCTGTGACGGGCTGGCCCCGTACCGCCTGATATCACTCGACGGCTGCTGGTACCTCACTGGTGAACTTAACGGGTATATCACCGTGCATCCACTGGCGACCATCCATGCGGTGACAGTCCTCAATACAACGTTCACCCCACTAAAACGTCTCAGCCAGTTAACCACACAGGCGGGCTTTATCCGGGCCCTTCCGCACTTCAGCTGTATCCGTGAAGTCCTGTCTCCTGGGCCCTCTGAGGAGGAGCCGGGCAACACACTGATTTAATTACCTCTGTTAAGAAGGAAAAACAATGATCTGGCATTACGAGAAAAATGGCATACGTCACGACAATGTGACCGAAGACGACATCACCAGCCTGATTATGCGCGGTGAACTGACTGCATCCACTTTGGTGTGGCGACAGGGAATGGCAGAGTGGCAGCCGGTCTCCGCCACCCCGCTGGCTTCGGCTCTGCTCCGGAGCACCACACCGCCAGCGCTGCCGGGGAACCGCATTCCGGGTGGCGTTGTGTGGACGCTGGCATTTGCTCCCTTCATTGGCTACGCGCTGGAGTTGTGGACTGCAGGATTGAGCGGGATGTCATTTGACGAGGCATATGATGCCGTCTCGGGTGGGCAGTACTGGTTTATCACGCTGCTGCTCAATATCGTTCTGGGGTATCTCGATGAACGACGCCTGCGTAAGGCCGGAGTGGATACCACCACGTTCGGCAAACTGGCCTGGCTGGTGCCGTTCTATTTGTGGCGGCGGGCGAAAAACCTCGGTCAGAAACCAGCTTACTTCTGGGTATGGCTTGTGATGCTGGCCCTGACCGTATGGGCCTGAATCACCGCTACCTGATACTTTCTCTGTTAAGGACCAACATAATGAAAACACTGATTAAAATACTGGGCATTACCGGCAGCCTTCTGCTTTGTGCAGGGGCTCAGGCCCAGCCCTATAACCGGACGCTACCTGCAGTCGTCAATGACAACAACGGGAATATTTTCTGGTGTGATGCGCATCGTCAGGTTACCGGAAAATGCGAAGCCATGTCTGTTGACCGTCAGGGCGGGATGGTCACGGTGCGCTCAGCACCTTTTAAAGACTGCGAAGGCGGCCTGTGGGGCTGGATAACTATCATGCGCAACGATGTGTCGAAGGGATTCACCATTAGTCCGGACAAGAAATTCGGTCTCACCGTAAAAGACCTGTGCCGTCCGGGCACGGTAGTGACCTTTAAGCCCAACCAGAAGAAGCCGGAATATGACGACCTGGTGGCGCTTTATCAGGGCAAAGAGCTGTTTCGTTACCGCCGCTTCTGATAACACCCGATATCAACCTACCTCATTTTGCCCGACAGCGGGCTGGATTCATTCAGGAAGAAAACCATGCTGAAAATAATGACCTCTGCTGTACCCGCCCTCATTCTGTCACTTGCCGCATTCAGTGCCGGTGCTGCTCAGCTTCCGGCAAGCCTGATGGATAAAGACAATCCCGGTCAGGAATACTGGTGCCAGGGAAACGATATCAACACCTCCATGTGCTCACTGACAGGTGTCAGCGACGACCATAAATTTGCTCTGATTCACGACCTGCCGGGCCCGGCCTGTGAAGACTTAAGCTTCGGGGTTATTGATCTGGTGCGTCAGACCGGTGTCAACATTCCATACGACGGTGGTGACTGTAAGGGTGATGTGCAGGCCGGTTTTGTGCGAGGCACGAAAGATAATGCCCTGTATGTGAAAATTGTCCGGGGCAGTAAAACCCTGCGGTTGTATAAGGTACAAACCGGTTACTGATAATCCCCTCAACCTGAATACACCCACAGCCCCTGACGCGTCTGCGTCAGGGGCTTTTGCTTTTAAGGTACACCGAATGCCTGAATCTCACATGCTGCCACCGGGACCTTTTACCCGACCGCAGGCCGAAGCGGTTACCCGCCGGTATCAAAACATCGCTATTGAAGATGACCAGCGCAGTCACTTCCGCCTGGTGGTTCGTGACTCTGAAGGTCGAATGATCTGGCGGGCGTGGTGCTTTGAACCGGATGCAGGTGAAGGGCTTAACCGTTATATCCGCAAGTCAGGCATCCTCAGAGCATCCTCCTCCTGACCACACCCATTCCTCATCCCTGTATGTCCTTTATTTCCCATACGCCAGACATCGTTGCTGGCGTTTTTATTGACGGAGAATATCCATGACGACACAAACTCAATACGAATTGATGTCCGCTAATGAACCTCAATTTGACCTCACTGCAACACCAGTACCTGACGAACAGCGCCTCGATTTCTGGCCGCTGTACTTTGGCGCTATCCCGCAATGGATTACGCTGGAACCCCGTATTTTCGCCTGGATGGAGCGCTTTTGTGATGAGTACAGCGGTGGTATCTGGTCCTTTTACACGCTCAGCAATGGCGGCGCATTTATGGCTCCTGATGCTGAAGGTGAGGATAAATGGCATCTGTTCAACGGCATGAACGGCAATGATGCGGAAATGAGCGCTGAAGCCGCAGGTATCGCTGTCTGCCTGATTGAATACAGCCATCACGCCTGTCGCAACGAATGCGATGCCATGACGGAGCACTATTACCGTTTGCGGGATTACGCCCTGCAGCACCCTGAATCCAGCGCCATTCTGCGCATTATTGATTAAGGATAATTATGATGGAACAGCCACTTATCCCACTGACTCCGGCACTACCACTAACCGCACAACGCACGGTAAAACGCGCCTTAACGCTGCTTGACCGACACCTGCGCGAAACAGGCGTGGCATTCACTTCCACTCAGGCTGCCCGTGACTGGCTGAAACTGAAAATGGCGGGACTGGAGCGCGAAGAGTTTATGGTGCTGTATCTGAACCAGCAAAACCAGTTGATTGCCCATGAAACCCTATTTGCCGGTTCCATCAGCAGCACCGAGGTACATCCCCGTGAGGTGGTCAAACGCGCCCTGTTTTTCAATGCAGCAGCAGTGATACTGGCGCATAACCACCCTTCCGGCGACACCTCGCCCAGCCAGGCAGATAAGACCATCACGCAGCGTCTGGTGCAGGCGCTTCAGCTCGTTGATATCCGTGTGCCTGACCACCTTATCGTAGGTGGTACGCAGATATTATCGTTCGCTGAACACGGTCTGCTTTGAGGTATGACATGAAAATTATCAGTAAACGCCGGGCGATGACGATTTACCGTCAGCACCCGGCCTTCCGCATTTTTCGATACTGCACCGGCATATACCAGTGGCATGGCAGTGTCTGTCATTACACCGGTAAGGTAGTTCCTGACATTCCCGGCGTGCTGGCGGTATACGCCGAACGCCGCCAGGACCGCAACGGGCCCTATGCCTGTTGATGGGTATCACTCTGAACTGACAATAAAGGTGGTTATACATGAGCAACATTACATGGGGCCTGCAGCGGGATACCACGCCGCGTCTGGGAGCCCGTCTGGTACAGGAGGGCAACCGACTGTACTATCTGGCTGACCGGGCCAGTATCACCGGTAAATTCAGTGACGCTGAATGCCGGAAGCTGGATGAAACATTCCCGCACTTTATCAGCCAGATGGAATCGATGCTGACCACTGGTGAAATGAATCCCCGCCATGCCCACTGTGTCACCCTGTACCACAACGGTTTCACCTGCGAAGCCGACACTCTTGGCAGTTGCGGCTATGTATACATCGCCGTCTATCCCACTCAACGCTAACGAATTTCACGAGAGCAAACATGAAAACTCTACCTGCTACAATTTCGCGGGCAACGAAGCCCTGTCTGTCGCCCGTGGCTGTCTGGCAAATGTTACTGACACGCCTGCTGGAACAACACTATGGCCTGACGCTAAACGACACGCCGTTCAGTGATAAAACAGTTATTCAGGAACATATTGATGCTGGAGTATCGCTCAGCGATGCGGTGAACTTTCTGGTAGAAAAATACGAGCTTGTCCGTATCGACCGGAAGGCGTTTTCGTGGCAAGAACAAACCCCGTATATTTCCGTAGTGGATATTCTGCGAGCAAGGCGCTCTACCGGATTGCTAAAAGCTAACGTGAAATAAACGCTTAAATACAGAGCAGACTAAAGGAAAGCAAAATGCTAATCTCACAGACGAAGAGACTTCTGCTGTACCCCATCCCCTGCAAAAAAACCTGACATTTTCTTTTAGGACCAACAATGGGACCAAATTGAAAATTGAACTGAATATTAAAAGCTATTAAACAACAAGTTACAGCACCAATTCAGACTCCGCCAGCCCAAAATTCTCCATCGGTGATTACCAGAGTCATCCGATGAAGTCCTAAGAGCCCGCACGGCGCAAGCCCTGCGGGCTTTTTTGTGCCTTGAATTTGTCCCGCGAAGTCCGAAGAGAAATCATTAAATCCGAACCTTTTAGGCACCTCATAAAGCTTTATTGTTTTTGAGGTGCCTAAAACTATGGAAACCCGGCAAAAGGGACTGAACACACCCCGGTAGACGATCCTGCCAGTCTTATACTACGAATAAAACCCAGCACCATATATAAAACTCATAAAAATATTATCTAACAACTTAAAGTGAATCAATCGCTATATTTTTAAATATAGAAAGACACTATGTAAAAAAATTTGCCGATACCTCTGTCGATCATATAAAACATAGTTTTATATAAGCCCAAATTATAGGTTACACCGACAAAACTCACCCGTAAAAAAACCAAAAGCCAAGAAACAAAAATTACTTGTAGAGTTTCATTTGCGAATCACGATAATGTTTTTTACTATCGCCAAGTAGATATCAGGGGGGCACTATGAATAATGGATTATATATTGTAATGTCGCCAGTTCAGTTGGCGGCAGTAATGTCTGATAAAACAGTGACAGAAGCGGAGACACTACAAAACAGATTGCTAGGTGGGCTCGATGTAGCAATGAGTACTGTTGAATTAGCCGGAGCTACGATTTTATGCGCGGCTCCTGACCCAACTATGTTGACCAAAGCGGCCTGTGTCGTCGTTGGCGCCCATGGACTCGATAGCCTTCATGCATCAATTGACCAAATCATCACAGGCCGCGATACCCGTACAGCGGCTTACCAGTTAGCTGTTGAAACTGCACGTCAGTTAGGCGCCGACGAAAAGACAGCAGTGAGCATTGGCCTGACCGTAGATATTGCTGTCCCGGCTGCATTTGGCCTCGCTTTAGGCGCTGCTCGTGTTGCTTATGTCCGCGCAGGAAATTTTAGAATCATAGATCATGAAGCCGTACGCCCAGTAAAAATTGGCGGTCACACGCTATCCAAACACGTATCGATTTCAGAAAAAGAGTTACTGGAACGTCTGGCGCGAAGCCCTCAGATGAGGTCTGTATCATCATTTTATTCTGTACAACATGCGGAAAAGGCTATCAGTAACGCATTAAAAGCCAATAAACTCAAAGTAGTATATTGGGCAAATTCAGGCGCAGGTTCTCGTCCACTTGAATTGACCTATAAAACCGGTAGTGCAATTGGATACGGGTTCCGGCAAGGACTAAATGTCAAAGAAACCAGTTATACTGTCCGTGTAGTGTTACTGAAACAAGTTTATCAGGGGATAACCGTACTATGTTCTCACGTCTTACCCATATATGGGATAAAAAACCGGGTCGTAAGTACCCTGCCATACAGGATATGCTCACTATTTATTTTAGTAACGAGCACGATGATTTTGGCAATTCGATTAATGAGATTATCGACAGATATCGTGACTATAGTATTTCATCAATTGAAGATGCTAAATTAGAAATTTCCTCTTTATTAGAAATCGAAGATGAAGAAGCGCTTAGCTCCATTATGAAGAAAATTGCGAATGACAGGTTCCATCCCGAACCGTGGGGTGAAACATGGCGTAGCTTCCTGGAAAAAATCCTTTTTTTATTAAAACATTAGCATCAAAAAGATCTTATTCAGTAAGTTCTAATCTGCATTAAGAAGATCGCTTACTGTTAATATTATTTCAGAGTATCGAGTTATTTATATTCAGGCCAGATATTTTTGCCTTGTAAGTCCGGTGCTATTTCTGACTATCGTTTATCCAGATATCTGACATACACTGTAGCATCGGGCCATTGGGTATTGCCGGCCACAGGGGAGAAACTAATATGCAACTAACAGAAGCTCAACTGATGACCCGCGTTCCTGTCTGGCACGCATTATCGGAGCTGTTTACCGGACGCGAACTCCAGGACTACGACTACCGATGGATGGCGCAGAAGTTAAAGGAGTCTGGTTTAAGTCGGGAAGAGATCTTTGTGATTCTGGATGAGGAGGTTGCCCCTGCCCTCCAGTCAAATCTTCTCTACAACCCAACGCCGGTGATGGACGGTTGGTCAGAGAAAGATATTAAACAGCTCGTGACAGAGTATGTATATAAGAAACCGACAATTATCGAGCGCGTCATTCCAGCCCGCGTACTGTTAAAACAGCGCCGTAAATACATTCAGAACGAACTCAATAAGCTTTCCGACGAACTGGATAAATGCTTCTGAAAGGGTTTTAAACGAGGCGATTGGCATAGATTTAGGTATATATCCAAAAGCCAGGCTCATGCAGTACAGGGAATAAGACGTTATAAAATTAGCGATGCCGTGAATATATTCACTTTCATCAGATAAACGGACACCCCTCACGGAAGTGTCCGTTTTGTCTTTCATACGTCAGCTGCGGGTTACGCGCCTACCGGCACATCGTGCGCGGTGTTTTTCAGCGCCGGTCCGGTGTACTTCTCGATCTGCAGCTGCGACATCTGGCCACAGTTCCCCTGCGCCAGGCTGGAGGAGCCCACGTCAAAGGTCAGACAGTTGACGTTACCGTTTTTACACAGCGATCCCGGCTGCGACGGATCGGCCGGATCAAACCATGCCCCTTCACTGATGCGCACCACGCCTTCGCGAACGTTATCGGTAATCACCGCTCCGACCAGGATCTGCCCGCGATCGTTAAAGGCGCGAACCAGATCGCCTTCGCTGATGCCGCGTGCGCTCGCATCTTTCGGATGGATCCAGATAGCTTCACGATCGGCCACCGCATATTTCTTGCGCAGCGGCGTATTATCGAGCTGAGAGTGCAGACGGTTAATCGGGTGACCGGTATTGAGCGACAGCGGATATTTCTCGGCTTCCGGCCCGCGATACCACTCGTGCGGCGGCATCCAGGTTGGAATCGCTTTGCAGTCCTCGTAGCCCATTTTGGCGATGGCGTCAGAGTAGATCTCGATTTTCCCTGACGGCGTCCCCAGCGGGTTGAGCAGCGGGTTCTCGCGGAAATCGGCGAAACGCACCCATTGGGTGTTCTCTTGCGGGATCGGGAAGCGAATGTAATTGTTGGAAGCCCAGAACATATCAAACGGCGGCAGCGCCACGCGGGCGTTGCGCGCCTGGGCTTTCATCTCGTCATACATGCCCTTCAACCACAGCATCTCATCTTTGCCTTCGGTAAAGGCCTCATGCACCCCAAGGATCTCGGCAATCCCCGCAAAAACATCAAAGTCGTTTTTCGCTTCGTTCTGCGGCGGTACGCACTGGCGCAGCGGGAAGACATAAAGCTGCGAATAGTCGCCGCCCATGTCCATATCGTTACGCTCGTAGGTGGTGGTCACCGGCAGTACGATGTCGGCGTGTTTCGCCGTCGCCGTCCAGTACGGTTCGTTCACCACCACGGTTTCAGGATGCTGCCAGGCTTTCACCAGGTTGTTGGTATCCTGATGCTGGTGGAAGGTGTTACCGCCCGCCACGTACACCATTTTAATATCCGGATAGGTGACTTTCGTGCCGTTATAGTCGATGGTCTTACCTGGGTTCGCCAGCGCATCGGCGATGCGCGCCACCGGGAACGGCGTAATATCTTTCGCCGCCGGCGACGTTGGGCTACCGGCGGAGATCCCCGCCAGAATGCCGCCGCGCGCGGTTGGGCTACCGCCTGAAGAGTAGTGATAACTAAAGCCGAAACCGCCGCCGGGCAGGCCAATCTGCCCCAGCATCGCCGCCAGCGTCACCATCATCCAGTGGGCCTGTTCGCCATGATGCTGACGCTGAATGCCCCAGCCGCCCATGATCATGGTGCGATGCTTCGCCATATCTCGCGCCAGCTGCTTGATGGTCTCAGCATCAACGCCGCTGATATCCGCAGCCCAGTTGGCATCCTTGACGACGCCATCTTCTTTACCGTTCAGGTAGGCTTCAAATTTATCGAACCCTACGGTGTAGGTTTTCAGGAAATCTGGGTTATGCAGATTTTCTGCCAGCAGCGTATGGGCTACCCCCGCCATCAGCGCGCAGTCGGTATAGCTGCGCGGGGCGATCCACTCGGCGCCTAATTCACGCGCGCTGTCGCTGCGCACCGGGTCGATACAGATCATCCGGGTGCCCTTTTTCTTCAGCGCTTCAAAGCCCGTCTGGCCGACGTGATCCGGCAGGTTCCAGCTGTTTTTCAGCGTGATCATGGGGTTACAACCGATCATCACCACCAGCTCGCTGTTATCAATCACGTTTGGCCACGCGGTCTGCTGTTCGTAAACTTCAACAGAGCCGACCACGTGCGGCATAATCACCTGCGCCGCGCCGGTGGAGTAGTCACCGGAATAGCCGACAAAGCCGCCCGCCAGGTTCATCATGCGCTGCAGCAGCGTTCTCGGGTTGTGGAACATCCCGACGCTTTTCCAGCCGTAAGAACCGGCATAAATAGATGATGGGCCATGCTCTTTTTGCAGACGGCTGATTTCTCCCGCCACCAGATGCAGGGCTTTATCCCAGCTGACGCGGACCCACTCATCGCGGCCACGCAGCTCCGGCTTACAGTTTTTCGCCCCGCCTTCTAACCAGCTTTTACGCACCATCGGATATTTAATCCGGTTTTCGGCGTGAACCTGATACGGCGCCATGGTAATCAGTTCGTTGGGATACGGATCGTCTTTGATCGGGCGAACGTCAACCATTTTGCCGTCGCGGACGATGGCTTCAAACGCGCCCCAGTGAGCGCCGGTGAGAATCCCACTTTCCGCCTGGCGCAATGCAATAAACTGCGGCATCGCCTGGCTGATGGCCTCCGCCAGCGCCGAACGCGGCCACAGCCCCGCCAGCAGCGGCGCCGCCATCAGGGCGCTG
The DNA here is from genome assembly GCF_032601995.1 of Klebsiella sp. 141153. NCBI lineage: Bacteria > Pseudomonadati > Pseudomonadota > Gammaproteobacteria > Enterobacterales > Enterobacteriaceae > Klebsiella > Klebsiella sp. 141153. The sequence continues at coordinate 59,028 of NZ_JAQIRJ010000014.1, forward strand.
GCGCCAGCCAGAAAACGGCGACGCGTCAGATTCATACCGGATTCCTGGCTCTGATCCGCCATGTCATAATCGTTATTCTTTTTCATCATGGCTCCTTATTGTTTGTCCTGATTGGCCGCTGCTGGCATGTCGCTCGCATGTTTTTGTACGTACTGGGTCAGGAGACGAACCTGTTCCTGAGTCAGTGAAGTACGGCCGGACATACCTTTAACCACCCCAATCCACTGGTTGGCGTTAAAGCGATTCAACTCGGTCAGGCCATGACAGCCGGTACAGTTGTTAGCCATTAATTCAGAAGCGTAACTCCAGATTTTTTGCTGATCGCCAATCAGATTTTTCGCAGGCAGCCAGACCTGCAGATCGACTTCATGCCAGACCTGTTTAGTCTCTTCATCGGTAACGGAGCCAGACACTTTTAACGCTTTGCGAGCTTCTTCGCCCAGCAGCGCGCTCATGATGCGTTTACCGCGCGCGGCGTAGAAGGCTTCGGTAACGCCATCCTGTTGCCAGCCATGAACATCCGCCAGCACCATGTCGCCTTCACGTTTCACCACTTTCACTTCAGTGGAGGCCATCAGGTTACCGTCGTTATGGTCACCCGCTTTCTCGCTCAGCCAGAACGGCTGGGTCTGAATGGTGTAAAGGGTGGTCGCGGTCGCCGGGGTTTTCGCCGCCGCGTTAGCGAGCTCGCTCGCCCCTGCCGCCGCCAGGCCGCTCATGTTCGGCAGAATATGCGCCACGCCTTTATGGCAGTCGATGCAGGTTTCGCCCTCTTTGATCGCGACCGGATGCTGCTTACGGGCTTCAGGAGTCTGTGCCAGAATATCCATCGCTTTATAGTCGTGGCAGGAACGGCAGGTCGCCGAATCGCTCTTCTTCAACCCATCCCAGACGCTCTGGGCCATCGCCAGTTTATGCGCCTCGTATTTTTCCGGGGTGTCGATTTTGCCGGTCATTTCACCCCAGACATCTTTCAGGGCGCCAATTTTGGTCAGCATATAATCGATCGGCTGATGAGGAACGTGGCAATCGGCGCACTCGGCGCGAATACCTTTATCGTTCTGGAAATGCACGCTGCCCTGATATTCCGCCAGAGGCTGCTGCATGGTATGACACGACACACAAAATTCGGTATCGCTGGTTTTATGCATAATAGTCGCAGTGCCGGCCAGCAACACCACGCCAATAATGATCCCAACCAGCAAGGCGATAAATATAATTTTTCGCCTACCAGAGCGTTCCAGTGAAAGTTTACTCATCTTATTATTTAACCCTTTTCCTAAATGAAAGACGCAAAAGTCCCTGCCAGATGGCAATCGTTATATAAATAAATTTATAACGATTACACTCACCTTCTAATCCAACTGTGTTTTTGGAGATTTTCGGAGCCAGGATAATCAGCCGGGGATGATTATCCTGTGATTTCAGAGCGATAACCCATTGCAAATCCAATATGCCTTCGAGCAATACTCACGTTATTTTAATTATTTCAGTGTAGCGGCTTGTTCTTTTTTCGCCCGGTCAATACTACGAATGATAATTTCACGTTGAGTATCATCCGCCGGTAACAGCTGCAGCATCAGCTGCCACGCCGCGATCGCTTTGTCATACTGCTGATGTTCAAAGGCGTTAAACGCCGCGAGGCTCAGCACCCGCACATCGTTATGGTTATTCTTCAGCAACGTATCGAGCAGTTGCTGGGCTTCACGGCTATCGTTGGGATCCGTAGAGTGAAGTAACGCTTCGGTATATCCCAGCTGCGCATCGGCGTTGCCTGGCGCCAGCTGTCGTGCCTTATCAAACGCCTGTAACGCGGCGCCTGGATTATTGAGCACCAGTTGCAGCCTGCCGAGCATCGTCCAGCTCAACTGGTCGGCCGGGTATTGCTGCAGGCGGGTACGTAGCCCCAGCGCCAGTCGAAACAGCTCTTCTTCCGACAACGGTTTGCCCTGCGGATCCATCACCCGCTGCATCAGCTGCGGCGTTTGCTGGACAACTTGCTGCCACTCAACCACGCGGGTCATGTAACTCGTTCGGATAAAAACCCCTACGCATAAAGAGGTTAGTATAATAACCCCAAGAATATACACCCAATAACTACTATTTTTGTGATTCGTTTCGGCAGATTCAGGCAAATCTTCCAATAAATTCAAGCGTAAATCGTCAACCAGCTGCTGTTGCTGCGCCGCGTTCACCGCTGAAATGTCCTCATCAAGCTCCTGCAGGCGCGCCCGATAAATCATATGGTTCATGGTATTGCGGTCAACGCGCTGCCTGCCGCTCCACGGAATAAACAACAGCGCCGCGGTTCCCAGCAGTAAAACCAACATGATGAGCAAAGCGACAATCATTTCAGGGTCCTTTTATTGTCATCAAGCAGCGCCTTTAGGCGTTCCTGTTCCTGCGCGCTCAGTTCGCTGACGCGTTCAGCACGCGAGCGACGGCTTAAACGAAAAATCACCAGCGCGCCGCCCACAACAAAACAAGCCGGCAGCAGCCAGAGGATAATCGTCGCGGGGGTCACCGGCGGTTCGTAGGTCACGAAGTTGCCGTAGCGCGCCACCATATAATCGGTGATTTGCTGATTGCTTTGTCCCTGCTCCATCAATTGCCAGACCTTTTTGCGCATGTCGGCGGCAATCATCGAGTTCGAATCGGCAATACTGTTGTTCTGGCATTTCGGGCAGCGTAGCTGTTCGGTCAACTGGCGGAACTGCTGCTCCTGGGCTTCATCTTTAAATGGATAGGTATCAATCGCCGCCAGCGCCTGAAACGAGAGCAGCGCCGTCAGTAAAGTGATGAGCAGATATTTCACGCGCCCCCCTGCTGGCTATATTTATTCCACAGCGGCAGAATCTCCTGCTGCCAGACCCGCTCGTTCACATCGCCGGCATGGCGGTAGCGGATAATGCCTTTGCCGTCGATGAGGAAAGTTTCCGGCGCGCCATACACGCCAAGATCCAGCCCCAGCATACCGTCGCCGTCAAACACCCCCAGCGCATACGGGTTGCCCAATTCGTGCAGCCAGTTCACCGCTTTCTGGCGATCGTCTTTATAGTTGATGCCAACGATGCGAATACCCTGCGCCGCCAGGGAGCGTAAATACTGATGCTCCGCCCGACAGGTGGGGCACCAGGTGGCCCAGACGTTAATCAGCACCGGCTTACCATTGATAATGTTAGAGGGATCCAGCATGACATCCGGTTTTTCCAGTGACGCCAGGCGGAAATCCGGCAGAGGCTTACCCACCAGCGCCGATTCAAGCACGGTAGGATCGTCGCCGTCGCTGTTGCGCATTAGTTGCCACATCAGTGCCGCCGCCAGAATCAGAAAGATAGCCAGCGGTAAATATAAGACTTTGCGGTTCATGACGCGTTCTCCGGCAGTGATTTACGTAAGCGGTAACGTGGGTCCAGAATGCACAGCACGCCGCCAAACGCCATTAACATCCCGCCGAACCAGATCCAGCGAACAAAAGGTTTATAGTACAAGCGCACCGCCCAGCTACCGTCGGCCAGCTCTTCACCCAGCGCAGCGTACAGGTCGCGTACCAGCCCGCCGTCGATGGCGGCTTCGGTCATTTCCATCCGGCTGCTGCTGTAAATGCGTTTTTCCGCCCGCAGCGTACTCACGTGACGGCCATTTTGAGAAACTTCGATCACCCCTTCACCGCCGAAGTAGTTCGGCCCGGTGATATCCCGCACGTCACGGAACACAAAGTGATACTGGTGGATATCGACGCTATCGCCCGGCTTCATCCGCACGTCACGTTCGATGCTGTAATTCTGACTGAAGGCGATGCCAATGACGGTGACCACCAGCCCTACGTGGCCGGCGACCATTCCCCAGTGACTGCGTCCGAGGCGGGTCAACCCGCGCCAGAAGGGATGGCGGTCGGTGGCGCGCTCCACCACTTCCATCACGGTAAGCACGAATGCCCATAGCGACATCAGCAGGCCAACCACGGTCATGGCTTTAATACGATCCTGCATCAGCCACGGCAGTGCGATGGCCAGTACGATGGCAACCACCGCGGCAATCAGCAGCCGCTTACGCAGCTTGTGGAATTCATCGCGACGCCAGCGCACCAGCGGCCCGATGCCAAGCAGCAGCGAGAACGGGATCATCAGCGCAATAAAGAGGGAATTAAAGAACGGCTCGCCGATAGAAATGCTGCCTAATCCCAATAACTTATGTATCAGCGGCAGCAGCGTTCCCAGCAGTACCACCAGCATGGCGGCAATCAGCAGCACATTGTTGCCCAGCAGCAGCGACTCGCGCGACCACAGTTCGTGACGCACCCGGGAGCGTACCTTGCCGCCTTTGATGGCGAATAACAGCAGCGAACCGCCGATAGTGATCACCAGCAGCGCCAGAATAAACATGCCGCGCGTAGGATCAGAAGCGAAGGAGTGTACGGAAATCAGTACCCCGGAACGCACCAGGAAAGTACCCAGCAGGCACAGCGAGAACGCCAGAATCGCCAGCAGCACGGTCCAGGATTTAAAGCTGCCGCGCTTTTCGGTGACCGATAGCGAGTGGATCAGCGCGGTTCCCGCCAGCCACGGCATCAGGGAGGCGTTTTCTACCGGATCCCAGAACCACCAGCCGCCCCAGCCGAGCTCATAATAGGCCCACGCCGACCCCAGCACGATACCGACCGTCAGAAAGCTCCACGCCGCCAGCGTCCACGGGCGTGACCAGCGCGCCCACGCGCTATCAAGACGCCCGGTCATCAGCGACGCAATGGCGAAAGCGAAAGCCACGGAGAAGCCCACGTAGCCCATGTACAGCATAGGCGGGTGGAAGATCAGCCCGATATCCTGCAGCATCGGGTTCAGATCGCGCCCTTCGATGGGGAAATCAGGTAGCGTGCGCACGAACGGATTTGAGGTCAGCAGGATAAACGCCAGGAAGCAGAAGGAGATCATCCCCATCACCGCCAGCACGCGCGAAGAGGCTTCCAGCGGAATATTACGGCTCAGGGCCGCGACCGCGCAGGTCCAGCCGCTCATCAGCAATACCCACAGCAACAACGATCCCTCGTGCGCCCCCCAGGTCGCCGCGACGCGATACCACACCGGCAGCAGCGTATTCGAGTTACTGACGACATACAGAACGGTGAAGTCATTCACCACAAAGGCGTACACCAGAATGAGAAACGCCCCGAGGATGGCGGCAAACATCGCTACCGACAGCGGCTTCGCCAGCGCCATCATCCGCGCATCCTGCCGCATCGCGCCCCAGCTGGGAAATAGCGCCAGCAGGCAGGAAATGCCCAACGCCAGGCACAGCAGGAAGAGGCCGATTTCAGGGATCATTGCGCGGCTCCCTGCGGCTTCTCAGCCGGATGATGATTCTCTTCCATCGCTTCTTTCACTTCCGGAGGGGTGTAATTTTCATCGTGTTTCGCCAGCACTTCTTTCGCGCGGATATGCGTCCCGTCCTGCAGCGTCCCCTGGGCTACGACCCCCTGCCCTTCGCGGAACAACGCCGGCAGGATCCCGGTATAGCTCACCTCGACGACGCCGCGGGCATCATAGAGTTTGAAGGTCACATCGAGGGTTTTATCGTCACGCTTCACGCTGCCGGGCATCACCATGCCGCCGATACGTAGACGCTGCCCCGGCTCTGGCTTCTGGCCATTTTCCCGTTTACCGTATATCACTTCGCCCGGTGTATAGAAGAGATCGATATTGGAGCTTAATGCATACATCACCAGACCAACGGTCAGCGCCAGCCCCCCAATCACTCCGCAGGCGAGCCAGAGACGTACTTTACGCCGAGGATTCACAACGCATCTCCCTTCATTGACCTTTGCTTACGCGCCGCCGATACCCGGCGCTCGCGCGCCATCTGCCGGCGTATATCCGCCAGTAGCGCCCGGCGCTGCCAGCGGGTGTGGATGAACAAAATCAGCAGCGCGATGACCGTCACTGCAACCGCCAGCCAGACATAAAAGGCGTAGCCGCCCATCTGCCAGAAATCGCTCCAGGAGTGAAAAGCGCTGGTCATGAGTTCTCCTCACGCTTACTTGCGCCAGCCAGCGCCACGACCCACGGGCGGCGGCGCTCCTGCAACAGAATTAAATTACGCATACGCATTAATGTCAGAGTAATAAAGAGGAATAAGAAACCGAAAATGGTTAAACGCAACGGCATGCGCATCGACGGGTCGATGGTTTTCTGCATATTGGTCGAGCCCTGATGGAGGGTGTTCCACCACTCCACGGAATAATGAATAATCGGCAGGTTGACCACCCCGACCAGCACCAGTATCCCGGCGGCGCGCCCGGCCAGCCGGCGATCGTCAAAAGCGTGATACAGGCCAATCACCCCGACGTATAAAAACAGCAGGACCAGTTCGGATGTCAGACGCGCATCCCACACCCACCAGGTTCCCCACATCGGTTTTCCCCACGCGGAACCGGTCACCAGCGCAATAAAGGTATAAACCGCGCCTGGCAGCGCCATCGCCATCACCGCTTTATCCGCCATTTTCATCTGCCAGACCAGGCCGACAAAAGCGGTCACGGCCATTGAGCCGTAAATCCCCATCGACCACATCGCCGCCGGGACGTGCAGATACATGATGCGATAGCTTTCACCCTGTTGATAATCTGCCGGGGCGTAGACAAATCCCCAGACGCAGCCCACCACCAGAAACAGCGCGCTGAGGATAGCCATCAGCGGAATGCATCGTCCGCATACGCTATACAGGCGCTCTGGAATGGCGAGTTGATGTAACACTTTCCACATTTTTTTTGCCTCATTGCCCCGAGGGAACGGGAATTATTGCACGCTAATTCTGAGTGCCGCCGCGGTAGCAAACGGACTTAAAGTGGCGCTTCCTGCCAGAAAGGCGCCAAGGATGGCCATATAGCCGTCAACCGGTAACTGCATCTGCGCCGCGCCCACGGCGGCGGTGGCGAAAATCAGTAACGGAATCATCAGCGGCAGCACCAGCAGGCTCAGCAATACGCCGCCGCGCCGAAGGCCGACGGTCAGCCCCACGCCGATGGCGCCAATAAAGCTCAGCGTTGGCGTGCCCATCAATAGCGTCAGGGCCAGCACCTGCCACTCCGCCGTCGAAAGTCCGAATAACATGGCGATCAGCGGAGAGATTATCAGCAGCGGCAGCCCGGAGACCACCCAATGCGCCGCAATCTTTGCCAGCACCACCAGCGACAGCGGTACCGGCATCAGCATCATTTGCTGCAGCGAGCCATCCAGCCAGTCATCGCGAAACAGCCGGTCCATTGCCAGCAGCGAAGAGAGCAGCGCCGCCACCCACACAATGCCCGGCGCAATCTGCCGGAGCAGCTGCGGTTCAGGGCCGATACTGAGGGGGAACAGGGTGATAATAATCAGGAAAAACCACAGCGGGTTGATAATTTCGGCGTAATTGCGAAAGGCAAGGCGCAGGTCGCGCCAGAATATCTGCTTGATCATGCCGCAGCCGCCTCATCGTCATTCAGCATAATCGTGCGTAAGGGAACGCAGAGCGGGCGCAGGGGTTGATGGGTGGTCAGGATGACCGCACCGCCCTGGCCGACGTGCTGCTCCAGCCGGGTGGTCAGCGTTTGTACGCCAGCCGCATCGAGCGCGGTGAAGGGTTCATCTAAAATCCAGAACGTCGCGCGGCTGAGCCATAGTCTCGCCAGCGCGACGCGCCGCTGTTGCCCTGCGGAGAGTTGCGCTACGGGAACATCTTCAAAGCCCACCAGCTCAACCTGCGCCAGCGCCTGCCATCGCGCCTCAATGGTCGCCTCGGGATGGTAAAAGCGCAGATTTTCGTCCGCCGTGAGCGCCCCTTTCACCCCAACCTGATGACCGAGCCATAAGAGCTGCGCGTGCCAGCTATCGCGAGTACGCCGCAGCGGTTTGCCCTGCCAGAGAATTTCCCCTTCTTCTGGCGTCGATAACCCGGTTAAGAGATGTAATAACGAGGTTTTTCCCGCGCCGTTGGGGCCTGAAATTTGAATAATCTCGCCTGGCTGTACCGAAAACGATAAGTGGGTAAAAAGGGTTCGTTCATCCCGCAGGCAGGCGATATTTTGTATGTCCAGCATCAGAAAGCAGGTCCAGTCCGGGCGTCAGCGCATTCAAGTGCCTTATTATAACGAAAGAAAACAATCTGTTTTGCTGAATGTATTAAAAATTTTATACCGGAGCTAAGCGGGTAAAAATGCTAAAAACACATAATCGAACATGCCAGTAGCGGTTGCATTTTCACCACTACCGGCATTCCCTTCTTTAGCGATGCAAGCGTAAGGTGCTGGCAATAGAGGATATTGCCGCAATAGCGCAGGCGAAGCCAAACACATAAACGGCAAACTGTGCGCCGCCTGGGCCGGTTAAGCCGTTCAACAGCGCAATGACCATCGCCACCAGCGCCGCACCGATGGACTGCCCTGTCGTCCTGGCCGTTGATAGTACGCCGGAGGCCGTTACCGTGCGATTTGCTGAAACATTGGCAAACATCTCCTTGTTGTTTGGCGGCAGGAATAAGCCATACCCCACCCCGCAAACGGCAACGCGCCACAAGAAATCATTCACCGTCGCAGCGTGCGGCAATAGCGCCAACGACCCTAAGCCAAGACAAAAGATAACCACCCCGACGGTAGAAATTTGCGTCGGATTAAAACGGTTTGACAGTCTTCCCGCTACCGGGGCACAGAAGGCGACAGCCACCGGCCACGGCGTAAAGATAAACGCCGATTCAAGCACTGAATAGTGATAGCTATGTTGCAACACAAACGGTAAGCCGACCAGCGCCATTCCCTGAGCCACGAACATAGAGACGGATGAAAGCACCGCAAAGCTATATTGCCGTGAACGAAATATATCAAGCGGCAATAAGGGGTGCTTTGCTCGTGTCTGGACGATAATAAAGAAAGCAAATAACGCCACTGACGCCGCCGCGCAATAGATAAGCGTCAGGCTCTCCCAGCGGCCAATTTGATCGACTGCCACCACCATTAAGCCCAATGCTGCTGCCGAACTCAGAGCCCCTGCCCAATCAAAGCCCTTCTCCTTTTCGTTATCCGCCCCTAATGAAATCAGGGAGAAAATAATCGCAGCGCCGCCAAGCGGGATATTGATATAGAAAAGCCACGGCCAGGAAAGATACGAAATGATAAGTCCGCCCAACGCCGGACCGATTGCCGTGCCAACCGCAAAGGCCAGCGCATTCAGCCCGAATATCGTTCCTAGCGCGCGAGGTGGAAAAATAACCCGGTACAATCCCAGCCCCACGCTTATCATGACCGCATAACTTACCCCTTGTAGTATCCGCATGGTAACCAGTACGCCAAAGGTCGGCGCAAGGCTACAGCCCAGCGAAGAGAGCGTAAATAACACCATTCCCGCCGTGTAAAAACGCTTCTCACCGATTCTGCTGCCCAGCGACGCGCAAATCAGCATCGTCGCCGCGCTGGCTACCTGATAGCCGTTGGTGATCCAGATACTGGACGCCGAATCGACCTGTAACGCACTGGCAATGGTGGGCAATGCGATATTGACAATAGAGCTATCCAGCGCCGCCATCAGCACGCCAATTAATATGGCCGCGGCGGCTAAATAGCGCCTCGGCGCCTCAAAACCTTGATCAAGAGTACTACTACTTACCAACGACATATCCGCAGGTCCTTTATTAGAATGAAATTACGCGCACAGACTTTCGCTCGCGACACTTGTCCCTTCGAGATAGGTCAGCATCCCAAGCATAAGTACCTCCTCAGGCCGGGCGATAACCGGAGAGCGCGGCGTTTTCCACGGCTGCTTGCTGCCATTAATACGGATGCTCCTGAGGAAGCAGTAAGCGGTGAGGACATAAAAGCGATGACGCATATTCTCGCCCATTATCGGCAGCAGCCCGGAAATACCGCCAATTTCCGGAATTTCGCTGAGAATATTGCCGTAATCCTGTTTCGCCAGAACAAACATGAGCGCGTCAGACATCGGAACCATTTTCACTGCGTCTTCAACCTCGGCTGCCAGCTCATGCCAGAACGAAAAAGCAAAGCGCGAAAAGCCGAAAAGGGGATCGAGGCCACTGACGGAAAAATCAGGATCGATGAAATGAGTCAATGAACGTTCTTCGTCATAAAGCACGTTGCCAAAGTGAAAATTGAAATGAGCCTTTTCTACCGATCGGAATTCTTCACCACGCGCCATCTCGATCGCTTTTTCGATAACCTCTCTGGCGGTAATGCTAAAACGGACGCCATTCAGTAAAACCGGTTTATCAAACAGATCGTGCGCAAATCGCGTAGCTTCCCACTCCTCCTGCAACCTGGCTGGCATATCGCTGACCCGTGCAGGTTGGTTTTCTATCTCCAGTCCAATCGCGGTTTGGATGTTCTCCAGGGCATTCAGAACTATTTTGCGCCGCGCCGCGAGCGTCCTTTGTTCATCAAGCACGATAGCCGATAGCGGAAGTGAGGCTTTCTTTTCCAGAACATAAAACTGACGTCCGGCGGCAACCCCCTCATGTAACACCGGCACCATCAGTTCCGGATAAAGAGTATGTAACGCGCGGATTTGCTCAACCTCAGCCTTTAGCTTGCTATTGAAATCAGGAGACATGGCGGTTTTCACCACAAAACCAGAATTTAAAAAATCAACGGTATGGGAACGTGTCATTTTTCAATCTCCTGAAAGGTCGCCACCGGTAGACCTTGGGCAATATTGCGCGCAACGGCGCGAACAACTGCGGTATACCCTACCGAATTGTTAACAAAGGACTGGATAATCACTTCGCTCAGATTCTGCTTCGCCAGATATGTGGGTCGAAGAATGAGTAAATGGTTAGCGTCAGAGAGAATTGTCGAACAGCGGCGCTCATAAGCATAAGCGCGTCCCCCAAGAGGCGACCGCGAGGCCATCACTACATGAGGATGCAGCTTGTTCACGCGCTCAATGGCAGCTTCAATTAAACCAGTCGTTAAAGCACCGTTATCTTCGACGATAAAGCGGTTAATCTGATAGCCAGGGGCATGAACTGGCGCGCGAAGCGACACCGTATTCACCAACGGCGCCCACGGCATGACTTTTTTCTGGCTCATGGCAATTTGCGAGAAGCTGGGACGCAGATTGTCGCGAGCATCCTGCATACGGCCTTCAAAGGAGCGAGTGCCAAGTACGCCATTCGGCGTATCTGGATGCACAATATCGGTTTCAACCGACACAATTTGCGAAGCGTTGCCATGGATAGCATTTAGTGCCTCAACCACAACACGTAATGAAGCATGCATCCCATTGGTCTGGCAGGAACCCAGACAGTACATACCAGAACTTACTACCTTACGCTGAATCGTACTGATATCGTCACTCGTCAGATCGCCAAGGCAGCCATAAATACTTTTTAGGCTATCAGCCTCAGCGACACCCAGCACTACATTGGCCAGCTCCTGCATGTTGCGAGCAACAGGACTGTGCCGATCCATATCCTGTTTGCTGGTGGCAATAAAACCGATATCAAAGCGCCCGTTAACGGGTGGGCACACTTTGGCTAAATCGCCAAAGAAGAAATGAATTTCACGACCGTCAATTTGCAACGTATCGTCATTGATTATCTCGACCCGGGACTGGATGCCAGGTTGCGCCATCGCCAGACGCGCCACAATGCCATCAATCGGACGTAACTCCGGATAGTGTTTATCAGTAGCAGGCGGATTCGTTACTACGGTCTGCACCACGAAACCATCATTCTGCGGATCGTTTTGAATCAACAGATTTGCGCCAATCTCTGCACCACAGCCAACCAGTATTGCCTTTTTCACTTCATTCACCTTTAGCGTTATAAATTTATGTCAATGATTCAGAAATGGATTAATGCCAGGAAAAAAGTTTCAGGAACTCATTAACAGACATAGTCTCAAGCGCCGGGCCAGTGGTTAGGATATCGGCCAGTCTGTCCGCCCGATCGCGTAGCGGGCTGTCTGAAAGATTCAGATGGAATTTGGTTAACAGTGCGTCAAAACACTCCTCACGACGGCGGACGTGACCAAGCGGATATTCAATAAGCTCGGCAATCTCCTCCGTCATTCCACGACATTTAATGTACAGCGCATTCGGGATCGCGCGTTTTTCTGGGTCGTAGTAGCTTTCGGTAAAAGAAGGACGTTCAGTACAGGTAATTTTGTGGCGTAAGGCTTCCAGTTGCGGATCGCAGGCCAATGGCTCATGGAAATCCCTAATCGTCAGATTTCCAGTTTGTAGCCCTACCGCTACCATATATTGCAGGCAGTGGTCGCGATCGGCTGAGTTATTCAGCACACCTGATTTATCAATAATTTGAATCGCCGGACGCGTCGTTTCTACGCGAACATATTCGATTGATTCAGGTGAATAACCGGCGGCAAGTATTTTTTTACGCAGGTTAATTGCCGCCTCGACCGCGGTCTGAGCATGATATTCAGCAGGATTGGGAACTTTAAACAATATATTATTGATGACGAAGTCTGAGAGATCTCGCGTCAGGTTGAACGACTGACCGCGTAGCACCGCATCATCAAATCCCCAGCGTTTAGCCGTTAACGCCGTCGGATACCCCATCTCATCTGCCTGGGCAAACAGCGCCAATTGCAGTCCGCGAGCTGTGGCATCGCCGGCGGCCCATGATTTACGGGTGCCTGCATTAGGTGCATGTCGGTAAGTTCTGAGCGCATGGCCATCAATTATCACGTTGGAAAGCGCACTCAGCGCCTGATCCTTCGATAATCCCATGATCTGTGCAGCTGCAATCGCCGAAGCCACCTTGACCAGCACGACATGATCAATACCTAGCGCATTAAAACAGTTCGACAGGCACAGTACGCCATGAATTTCATACGCCCTGACCATGGTGTTCAGAACCGCCGCCATACTTACCTCTGGCTGGGCGCTATCGGAGAGGCTCCGCCACGCGGCAGCGGCCAGGATTGCCCCAAGGTTATCGGACGGATGTCCCCACTCTTGCGCCAGCCAGGTATCGTTAAACTCAAGCCAGCGGATCATCGAACCAATTTGAAAAGCCGCTTCGATTGGCCCTAACCGCAATGACGTCCCCATGACCGGGACCCCCTGAGGGTTGCGACTGAATTGCGCGCTGCGCATGAGTCTGGAACAGTCGGCATCTGTAGAGGCGGCTATCGCACAGCCTATTGAATCCAGCAGACAAAAACGCGCCATCCGGAGCGTCTCATTATTAAAGGCTGTTTGCTCGTAGGCATAATCAACCAGATCGATCATTATTTTATCAAACTCAGCGTGCGCCATGTTTTATCCCATAAACGAAATGAAGGTTTCATCAATACGAGTAATAAAGGCCAGAAAAGCGAGATGACTGAATACAAGAGGATGTGTAACCACTTGATTATAAAATGAATAATTGGCCTTACTGATTAAATCGTAATTGGCGCGGCAATAAAAAACCAGCGAATAAAATCGAGGTATTCATCGAAAAGATTGATACCTTAATGATATTCAACAGAGCATGGCTCATTGCAATGGAGATTCAGGGCATACGAATTGATATACGAATAAGCTTATTGATGTCGAACGTCTTCGCTGTGACGCTCTCTGGCCAGCACTACCAACACTGGCAATTAGAAACATGATGACAAAACAAACGTCACAAATTATAAATACAATCGCAACATTAAACTAACTTTTAGCATGAGGTCTCAAATGAAGCTAAGTGAACTTCTTGCGTTCGTGACGGTGGTGGAGACAGGGAATATAACCCAAGCCGCAGAGCGCCTGAATCGAGTGCAATCAAGCATTTCCCACCGAATACGAAGTCTCGAGGACAACCTGGATGTCACCCTGTTAGACAGGAAAACCGAAGGATGCACTCCCACAGCGCAAGGCCAGATACTTTATGAGTATGCACTCAAAATTCTGAACCTGGCGGACGATTGCAAAAACAACATTTCCTACTCTAAAAGCAGTCAGTTGACGATAAGAGTTGGAATAATTGAATGTTTACCCCCCTATATTATTAGTTCCTTGATTGATTTAGGCCAGGAGCTGGGCTGGAACATCGACATATCAATCGGCAACACAATTAGTTTGCTCAGCGCCTTTGATAAAAACGAATTTGATGCGGTAATTATTGGCGCCGGATTTTCCAATACACAACATGCACGTTCCATATTGCTCTCAAGCGAGCTGGTAATTATCACCGAGAAAAATCAACCTCCCATTACTGATATCTCCAGTCTGGATGGCGAAGTCTTTTTGCTCAGTAGTAAAAAATGTGCAACGTCTACGCGCAACTTCAATGTGCTGTTCAATGAAGGCAATATCACGCCAAAACGTGTCGTTGAATGCGGATCTTATCCAGTGCTGTTCTCAAGCATTGCCGCGGGTAAAGGGGTATCGTTGGTGTTGCGCTGTTCTATTAGTAGTGAAGTTAAGAGCAAGATTAAGATTCATCAGCTCTCCGGGCAGTTCAATGACTTCAAAATCGAGTTGGTGTACCGAACAGACTGTGCCTATCTGGATATCGCCAAATTCACCGGTATGATGACCTCTGTGTTCCAGGATCCTCGGCTGCGCGATATCGGTTATTAACTAACTCATATGAACTGCATAAATTATGCTCGCACCACATTATAAAATACACCTACCTATTGAAGACGATCGGTAAAGGTGATTAGCGGGGATATGTTGTCATTCAAGGAAAATCTTGTAGAAAGCTGCGGCTTTCATACTGATTAAGCAGTAAAGCGTGGGAGTGCATCTCATTGACGCATGCCTCCCACCAGAAATGCTGAATATTCAATCTGTCATCATGAGGGTTCGCGCAGGCTGACCAACCTTCTTTCCCGAAACTTTGCCAGAATCGTTTTCATCATCGGTACTTCGAAGTATTTGTATAAAAAAGCGGCGAAAGCAATTGACAGAACCAGAGCAACAGCGATAAGCCCAATCCCTTCAGCTAAATCAAACTTTCTCCCTGCCGTTAAATTCAAAAAATAAAACAGTACTAAGAAATGAACCATATAGAATGCATAAGAGATCTCTCCTAACCAAACCGAGGTTGGCGAATTCAATGCAGTTTTCCTGGTTTTCAAGTCATCGCCGGCAAAAGAGGTAATTAACAAGCAAACAGGAATGATAAATACGACACTCATACTAAATTGGTATGGAATATACATAGAAGCAATATACGTTGCCACCAGTAAGGCAAGTGATACCGTTTTCGACAACATAATTGCCCGGCCATTGATGAGTAGTCGTGCAGCAAACATACCGGCCAGAAACTCAAAAATACGTGCCGGAGGGAAAATATACGAAATCCAGAAATGATGTTGAGAAATAGGGAATGCTCCCATCATTTTATTCGGTTCAGCCCACAGATAGATCGCAACCTGGACTGCTAACGATGCCATTGTGACCAACAACAGAGCAAATAAATCATGCTTTGTCGGGATCGTCTTCATAATCCGGTAAAGGAATGGAAAAGAGAGATAAAACATAGCTTCGATGCATAAAGACCAACTCGGCCGGTTACCAACGAAAAAGTAATGTACATCGTTAAACCAGGTATTCACCAACAGCAGATTGGTCGACCATAATTTATATTGATAAATACTGACTGCACCAATTAAAAATGCAACCAACCATGTCAGGAAATGTGTTGGATAAATTTTAGCAAAACGCCGCAGATAAAAATCACCAACGGTATCCGTATCTTTCGCGGACCATACCATGATAAACCCGCTCAAAATAAAGAAGTATGACACTCCCAGCCAACCAGCTTTACCGACAATAACGGTATAGATATGTTGAATCGTCGGATTGGCGAATGGGGCGAGATCGCTGGGCAGTGATGCATGAAATAAAAAAACTAAAAAAGCAGCCCAAAACCTGCTTCCGGTGATGGAAGGAAGCTTAGGCCGCACTGAAAATGCTCCTGCCGCTATTGATTGCATCCCTGGCGTGATATGTGCTTCACCGTAAAGCTCATCACTACTCATTTCTTTTGTTATTACAGAACTCATTACACTCCTCCACAGATGGTATTTTTATATCACCAAGTTATTCTGAAATAGAAAGATGATTACTGGTATAAAAATTAATAACGGCAAAGCAGTATCGACTCAGATTAATGTCTATTACTCATCAGTAATAATGCAATATCCTGTGTTAAGCTTTTT
Organism: Klebsiella sp. 141153; assembly: GCF_032601995.1. NCBI lineage: Bacteria > Pseudomonadati > Pseudomonadota > Gammaproteobacteria > Enterobacterales > Enterobacteriaceae > Klebsiella > Klebsiella sp. 141153. The sequence goes on from NZ_JAQIRJ010000014.1 coordinate 75,178, forward strand.
AATATAACCAAAACCCTGCTCACCAAAATGCATACCGCCAACAAGAACTTGATCGGAGCTGGCCATCTCAAGGATGCGCGCACGCGTCTCCGCTGCCAACTGAGGATCATAATCAAAGGCGATAGTGACATCCGGCTTTAATAGCTGAATATGTGGGAAATGCACAATATCCCCCCAAATCAATAGGCTGTTATGACTCCCGACAATGCTATAGCCGGTATGTCCAGGTGTATGGCCTTTCAAGGGAATAGCATGTATGCCGGCAAGCACTTCACCATCATCAATTAACTGAAGCCGATCTTGATACTGTTTAAAAACGCTGCGCGCCAACAGGAAATTACCTTTAACGCGATCGCTGACCGTCGCAAACTGGTTATCGTCTTGCAGATAATCATATTCATCACGACTGATGAATAGCTCCGCGCGAGGAAATATAGCTTCTCCCTGAGCATTAACCAGGCCACCAATATGATCGGGATGAGCATGAGTGAGTAGAACGGCATCAATATCATCTGGTTGCAAGCCCAGTTTAGCTAAATTCTTAACTAAACCGCCCCCCCAACCTTTAATGCCACCAGCACCGCTATCAATGAGGATATTCTTCCCCTGCTGTTGCACTAAAAAGGTATTGATATGAACTGAATTTGGTTCCTCAGGACAGGATTTTTGCTGAATGGCCCTGCACTCCGTTTCATCTACATTTGCCAGTAGCCCGAAGTCAACCTGCAAGTAGCCATCGCTAACCGCAGTCACTAAGACATCCCCAAGGTCCTTCATTGGCAATTTTTCATTCATATTTTATCCTTTAATTTTTAGCGAAAATATTATTGGCTTGATAAAGGAAACAGCGAATTCTCGCCACAACGCCGATCCTCTCTTTAATTAACAAATCTACCTGATGTAAAAATTCATTCATCACCGGCTCGCTACGAAATATTTCTTGTCTGAGTTTTGCCTCGACATAAACTGGCGTACCATAGCCGATTTCAGCAGTGAGATAAGTAATGTGGATATTATTGTCTTTAGCTTGCAGTATCTCTTTGGCTAAATTTGCCAGGGCAATCGAAAATTCAGCAAAGGCGGCGGAATCCAACCGATATCTTGCTGATGTAGATACAGTAATACTGGGCATTTAGAAACTACTCCTGCAACAGGTATTTTAGCAACGTGGAACTACACGGTATGGGTAGTCACCAGACGCATGCGTTTAATCACATCCGGATTAACCACCGTGCCCAACTCGGCATCACCACGGCGGAGTTTATCCACCCATTCCATTCCTTTGGTAACCTGACCAAAGACGGTATAGTTTTGATCTAAATATCGAGCGCGGGTTGAGGTGATAAAAAATTGATGGCAAGCACTGTGCGGATTTCGCGATCTGGCCATGCCAATAGTGCCGCGTTCAAACGGCAAATGATTAATCTCCGCAGCCAGTTTTGGCATTACGCTGGGATCAAACCGTGTATTTTGTAGCGGCTCACCAGTTTGCGCCATAAACCCATCAATAACCCTGGAAAAAGGCATACCATCATAAAATTTAGACTGTACGAGTGTCTTAATCCGCGCCACATGATTAGGGGCAATATCAGAAAATAACTTTATCGTGACGATGCCACTATCCAACTCCATCTCAATAGTATCATCTGCAGAACCTAGCCATTTTAACGCGGCAGGCAACGCGACGGCTCCCGCACATAATCCCAGGCAGCCGCCAATAAATAACCGACGATTCATATCATTTACTCCATTCTGGCGACAGAAATTACCGCCTGTCGCTGCATTTGCTCATTAGCCGCGCTGATTGGCCCCTTATCGCGGCATTGATCTATTAATGTGTTTGCGCTTTCTCAATAAATGTAATGATCTCATCGGTAAGCGCATCCGGTTTTTCTAAATTAGGTAAATGTGAAGCGCCGGGGATAACATGTAATTCGGCATTACGCTTTTTCGCCAGACGTTGCGCGTAGTCTTGCGGAGTCAGCTTATCTTCCGCTCCCCTGACTATAACCGCACTAACGTCATGGATATTCATATTAGTCAAATCAGTATCGGCAATAGCTAAAGAACACCCGGAGAAAGCTTCGACCGTTGTATTGCGCAGCATTTTCCTCAGACCGTCAGCCTCAGGCGAGTCGATAAATTGCGGCGTGACCCAATTACTGATAATTCCTCTCTCAAGGTGCTCAAGACCATGCTGGAAAACATCCTCCGCCCTTGCGCGCCATAGCGAGGGCGGAGCGGCATTCACCAGCGAAGTATCAATAATCACCATTCCCTGTACGCGTTGCGGTAATTTGAAGCCAATCCATTGTGCTATCGTGCCGCCAATTGAAACACCGACGACATAGAACTTATTGATGTTCAGATGATCGACGACAGCAATAACATCATCGGCAAGATCTTCCATTGAAAAAGGCAACGCGTCGACGGCACTGAGTCCATGTCCGCGAATATCCAGGCGGACTACTCGATAACGCTCGGTTAATCGCGGCATTTGCAGATCCCAAAGATGCATATCCGTTCCTAACGAGTGAAGAAGAATCACTGTCGTCGCATTTTCTGGGCCCTGTACATCGACGTGCTGAGTTAATTTCAGTGGTCGGATAAACATTTAAAATCTCCGTATGCTTATTTTTACTTTTATCATTGACTCCGGATGCCGGTACACAGGCTCAGACGCACGGTTATACCAAAGTAATGTTTATCTGTTTAAGCTATCCCGCAAGCGCACTCATCAGGAAAAACGTGAGGTTATTTCCCGCATTAACATCGGATAAATGTTCTTATCTTGTTAGTACTGCTAGTATTATTAGAGTAATTTAATCCTGTGCTCTAACGGATAATTTCGATATCGCTATCGAATTTGTTGATGTGGTAAAGCCCCCCAATTCCCACCTGCTACGCTTACTACTCCATTCCATAAAAAAGGCTCAACCATGAATATTGATTTATCGGGGAAAGTCGCGCTGGTAACGGCGTCCACGGCCGGTATTGGTTACGCCATTGCGAAGGGGCTGGCGGCCAGCGGCGCGGAAGTGATTATCAACGGCCGCAGCGAACATAGCGTTAATGCGGCGATGGCGCGGCTGCAACAGGAGGTGCCGGGATTCAGGCCCTATCCCGCAGTGGCCGATCTCAGTGACGCCGCCGGGGTGAGTCAACTGCTGCAGGCGGTGAATGAAGTCGATATCCTGGTGAATAACGCCGGTATTTACGGCCCGCAGGATTTTTACGCCACCGATGACGCCACCTGGGAAAACTACTGGCAAACCAACGTGATGTCAGGCGTTCGCCTGTCACGCGCGCTGTTGCCCGCCATGGTGCGTAAAGGCTGGGGACGGGTGGTCTTTATCTCCTCCGAATCGGCACGCAATATTCCCGCCGATATGATCCACTACGGCGTGACCAAAACCGCGCAGCTGTCGCTGGCCCGCGGGCTGGCGAAATACGTCGCCGGCAGCGGCGTCACCGTAAACAGCGTGCTGCCCGGCCCGACCCTCTCAGACGGTTTTGCCGAAATGATGAAAGAGGAAGTCGCCCGCACCGGTAAGCCGCTGGAACAACTGGCGAAAGAGTTTGTTATGGCGCAGCGCCCCGCTTCCGTTATTCAGCGTGCGGCCTCGGTGGACGAGGTGGCCAATATGGTAGTCTACGTCTGTTCGCCGCAGGCTTCTGCCACCTCCGGCGCCGCGCTGCGGGTCGATGGCGGCGTGGTCGATGATATTGTCTGAATTACCCGCTAAGCAGGGGGAGCAAAGCTCCCCTGAGATTGATGACAAACCTCATGCAACCGTTGGACTTACAGATTGCAAGAGACAAATAACAAGGAAAATCAATTTATTGGTTTTCGGCTGATAACCACAAAGAAGGAAAAACCACGCTTTTTCCTTCTTTGTCAGCAGTCTGGGGGGAGCAAAGCTCCCCTTTCTCACCTGCAGTTGCGCTATTTAGCGCTAAATAGCTCAAAAGGTTTAAAACACGCCGCGATGTCGCACAAAGTGAACAGGAAGCAACATTCATGATACTTATCATTGCTGTTTTGAACATAAATAGTGGTGTTAATGTCTGTCATCAGAAGCTTACTTTTCTTTCTCGGCGCGGCGGCGGCTTCCGCCATCGCGGTACTTTGTCTGTGGGTGGATATTCGGGTGTTTGGCAACGATATTCCGGAGATTTCGCTTACCGAGGTGGTGCAGGAGGGCGTGCTGGCGATAATCGTGCTGATTCACTTCCTGCTGGCGAAAAAATATGAGCTCCTGCGCTACTGTAATATCCTCGTTGGCGGCTTCTTCCTGGCGATGCTGATCCGCGAACTGGACGCGCTTTTTGACCTTATTTCTCACGGTAGCTGGGTATGGTTCGCGCTGGCAACGACGATAGCCGCGCTAATCGTGCCACTGCGCCACTCTCGTCAAACGCTGTCGCAACTGGCGCAATATACCCGCACGCCTTACTACGGCATGATGATAAGCGGCCTGCTGGCGATTCTGGTCTTCTCACGACTGTTCGGCATGCATGGCTTATGGTACGCCGTACTTGATGAGAACTACGCGCGGGTGGTGAAAAATACCGTTGAAGAGGGTAGCGAGTCGTTCGGCTACATGCTTTGCCTGACCGCCTCGATTGGCTACTACTGCTACTTCCGCTATCAGGCGCGACAGAAAAGCTAATCCACTGCGCCGCCAGAATCTGATGCTCTGGCGGCAGCACGAATCATGAATTACCCCTGAATTTTCCACTTCCGCTTGAGCACATTTTTGTCCTGGCTATCCAGCCAGTGGTTCACTTTCTCAAGCAGCGCCGGATTATCCTTATTCATCATATAGACCTTATAGCTGGCGGTGCCGGGAAACGGTGTCTCATTCGCTACGCAGAACACGCCGGGCTCCTTGCTCTGGTAATACTCCCCTTCAATCAGGTCGGTCACCATCATATCGGCCGTTTTTTGCCGTAACGCCTGCAGATTATCGACATTGTTCTGCACGCGAATGATCTGCGCATGCTTGATGTGCTCATCAACGAAACTTTGGTTAGTGCCGCCGGGGTTCACAATCACCTTCACATTCGGCTGGTCGATTTTTTCAAGGCTGCCGAGCGCTGGCGCGGCGCTGCAGTTAGCGAGGGCGATTTTGCCATTGGCCACCACCGGATGGCTCAGGGAGAAATCTTTCGCCCGTGCCGCCGTCTCCGTTACGCCGCCCATGGCGATATCAAACTTATCGGCTTTTAAATCAGTCGATAGCGTTGGCCAACTGGTGATAATAAACGTCACCTTCACCCCCAGCGTTTTACCCAGATCGTGCGCCATATCGACGTCGTAGCCGATAAGTTCGCCAGCGCCGTTATGAAACGCCAACGGCGCGTAGTCCCCCGGTACGCCGACTTTTAACTCGCCGCTTTGTTGAATCGACTGCATATCGCGCGCATGGCCCGCCAGTGCGGCCAGGGATAGCGTCAGGGCAAGCACCGCCTTCACTTTCATTTTATGATCCTTTTTTAATCATCAGTTTTTTGGTTATCACTCTGTCTGTCGCTGACGGCAAGCAAAATTATCTCTCTACCGCTCCGGCCCACAACCACATTGTTAACGATATGTTTTATTTTTGTGATGCACAACCAGGATTCATTGCACCTGATTTGTGCAATGAATAACCAAATCCTACGCTCAGGATCCGCTCACCTCCCAATAGATTAGCGATATTGCTGGAAATACTATTTCCCGCAATAGCTGGCACACATCGTGCTTTGTTAATTGAGTATCAGAATTCTGTTAAATGAGAGCGAACTATCATTAAGGGCAGAGATGAACGATAGCAACGGCTTGTTTCACATTATTGAATCCACTTTCAGCCAGCTCACGCCGAGCGAAAAGCGTATTGGCAGTTGGCTGTTAAGCCATCGGGAGCATATCCCGTTTGAGACCGCCGACAGCATTGCGCAGGCCACCGGCACCAGCGGGATAACCGTAGGCCGCTATCTGCGCAAGCTGGGCTATCGCAATCTCGATGACGTGAAGCACAGCCTGAAAGAGCCCGCATCAACGCCCTATCGCCAGTGGGGAGTGATTGACCGGCTTGACTCCTGGTCACAGCAGCAGACGCAGCCGGATCGCGCTAGCCTGTCGTTGCAGATGGAGCTGGATGCCATTCGCTATGTCTACCAACTGGCGCAGGAACCGACCTTCGCCCGCGTCAGTCAACGCATCGCCGAGGCCGACGCGGTTATCATCATTGGCATTCAGTCGACTCGCGGCATCGCCAACACGTTCTTCAGCCATCTGGAATACCTGCGCCCGCGCGTGACCTACGCCGACGGCAGCTCTGGTAGCTGGCTGGAATCATTGAATTCTGAATACCAGCACCCCTATGTGGTGCTGACCGATACCCGCGCTTACTCCGTCGCCGCGCGCCAGTTTTGCCGGGTCGCCTGCGAACGCGGAGTTGCCACCGCGCTGGTCACCGATATCTGGTGCCCGTGGGCGCGCGACTATCCGGTTGATTTACTACAGGTGAAAACCGATACCGGCCACTTCTGGGATTCGCTGGCGCCGATCGGTTGTCTTTTTAATCTGCTGCTCTCCGCGGTGGTGGAACGGCTGGGGCCGAGCCTCTCCAGCCGCCTTGCCGCGAACCGCGCGCTGCAGCAGGAATTTGGTCAGTTTGAACGTTAAGGAAATTTTCGATGAGCCATCTTTCCCTGGTGGATATCGCCGCGCGTTTTCCCACGCTGCCTGTCGACCTGAAATACGCCACCGCCGATAACATTACCGGCCAACCGATTTATCGCGAAGCCCGCTGCCTGCTGCACCCCGATGCGGCCGTCGCGCTGGAGAAATCCATCGCCATCGCTGCGCTTGCGGGCTATCGCCTGCTGGTGCTTGACGCCTATCGTCCACAGCGCGCCCAGCAGCTGCTATGGAATGCCTGCCCGAACCAGGATTACGTCGTGCCGGCCGATATCGGTTCCAACCACAGCCGCGGCACCGCCATCGATGTAACGCTACTCGATGACCACAACAACCTACTCGACATGGGCACCGCCTTTGACGAAATGGACGATCGCTCGCATCCCTACCACCCGGCGGTGGCGCAGGAGGCGCAGCGTAATCGCCTGTTACTGAACGCCATTATGTTCGGCGGCGGCTTTAAAGGCATTACCACGGAATGGTGGCACTTCGAACTACCGGGCGCGGCCGATTATCCGCTACTCGACGATGTTTTCGCCTGTTTCTCCCCCGCTCAGATTGACGGAGTTTCACCATGAACATGACTCGCCCAGCATCCTTAGGTTTTCGCCCGTTACTGTTAGCCGCCGCGCTCTGCGCCGCCATCCCTTCCGCCTTTGCCGCGGTGCCGAAAGATATGCTGGTGATCGGCAAAGCCGCTGACCCGCAAACGCTCGACCCGGCCGTCACCATCGATAACAATGACTGGACGGTGACCTACCCGGCCTATCAGCGGCTGGTCAAATACAAAACCAATAATGGTAAAGGTTCCACCGATGTCGAAGGGGATCTCGCCGAAAACTGGCAGGCCTCCGACGACGGCAAAACCTGGACCTTCGCCCTGCGCAAAGGCGCGCAGTTTGACGACGGCTCGCCGGTGACGGCAGAGGCGGTCAAACTCTCTTTTGAACGCCTGATGCGTATTAAACAGGGGCCATCGGAGGCGTTTCCCAGCGGGCTGAAGGTAGATGTCGTCGATCCGGCCACCGTTCGTTTCACGCTGCCGGAATCTTTCGCGCCGTTCCTGCATACCCTCGCCAATGACGGCGCCTCCATCATTAACCCGGCGGTGCTGAAAGCCAACGCCGCCGATGACGCCCGCGCCTATCTGGCCGAGCACACCGCGGGCTCCGGCGCGTATAGCCTGCAGCGCTGGCAGAAAGGCCAACAGTTGGTGCTGGTGCCCAACCCGCACTTCAGCGGCAATAAGCCGGCCTTTAAGCGCGTCACGGTGAAAATCATCGGCGAAAGCGCCGCCCGTCGTCTGCAGTTGACTAAAGGCGACCTGGATATCGCCGACGCCCTGCCGGTCGATCAGTTTGCGGCGTTGAAGAAAGAGGACAAGGTGGCGGTCTACGACTACCCGGCACTGCGCGTCACCTACCTGTATCTCAACAACAGCAAAGCGCCGATGAACCAGGCGGATCTGCGCCGCGCGGTGTCGTGGGCAACGGACTATAAAGGCATGGTCGACGGCATTCTCGGCGGTAACGGTAAGCAGATGCGAGGGCCGATCCCCGATGGCATGTGGGGCTACGACGCCAGCGCCATGCAGTATTCATTAGATCTCGACAAAGCCAAAGCGGCGCTGGATAAGGTGGCGGATAAGCCGAAAACGCTGACGTTCCTCTACTCCGATAACGATCCGAACTGGGAGCCGATTGCGCTCTCCACCCAGGCCAATCTGCAGGCGCTGGGTATCCAGGTCAAGCTGGAGAAACTGGCCAACGCCACCATGCGCGAGCGCGTGGGTAAAGGTGATTACGACATCGCGATCGGTAACTGGAGCCCGGACTTCGCCGACCCCTATATGTTTATGAACTACTGGTTCGAGTCGGACAAAAAAGGGCTGCCGGGAAACCGCGCGTTCTACGACAACCCGCAGGTTGATGCGTTGTTGAAACAGGCGGTTGCCACCACCGATCAGGCGGCGCGAACCAAAGATTATCAGCAGGCGCAAAAGACCGTCATTGATGACGCCGCCTACGTCTATCTGTTCCAGAAAAACTATCAGGTCGCCATGAACAAAGAGGTGAAAGGCTTCGTTTTCAACCCGATGCTTGAGCAGATTTACAATATCGCCGACATGCACAAGTAGCGGGCCGTCTCTCCATCTTGTCTGGTCGGGCCGTCACAGGCCCGGCCGAGGAGCGTCATCATGAGTTTCTGGGGTTTAATACGACAGCGCTGTTGGGGGCTGATATTAGTCGTCGCCGGCGTCTGCGTGATTACGTTTATTATTTCGCACCTGATTCCCGGCGACCCGGCGCGGCTGCTGGCGGGCGATCGCGCCAGCGATGAAATCGTCCGCCATATTCGCCAGCAGCTGGGGCTGGATTTACCGCTCTGGCAGCAATTTGCCCGCTACGTTAACGCCCTGCTCCACGGCGATCTCGGCACCTCGATTCGCACCGGCCGCCCGGTACTGGAAGATTTAAAAACCTTCTTCCCGGCGACGCTGGAGCTGGCCTTTTGCGCGCTGCTGATTGCCCTGCTGGTTGGCATCCCGCTCGGCGTGCTGTCGGCGGTATACCGCAATCGCTGGACCGATCACCTGGTGCGCCTGATGGCGCTGACCGGCATCTCGACTCCGGCATTCTGGCTCGGTCTCGGAGTAATCGTCTTGTTTTACGGCAAGCTCGACTGGCTGCCCGGCAGCGGCAGGCTCGATGACTGGTTCGATCCGCCCACCCGCGTCAGCGGTTTTTATCTGCTGGATTCACTGCTGGAAGGCAATGTCGAGGTCTTCTTCAATGCCCTGCAGCACCTCATTTTACCGGCAGCCACCCTTGCCTTCGTTCATCTTGGCATCGTCGCCCGGCAGATCCGCTCGGCGATGCTCGAGCAGCTCAATGAGGACTACATTCGTACCGCGCTGGCCAGCGGCCTGCCGAAATTCACCATTGTGGTGCGCTATGCGCTACCCAACGCGCTGATCCCCTCTATCACCGTGCTCGGGCTGGCGCTGGGCGATCTGCTGTACGGCGCGGTGCTCACGGAGACGGTGTTCGCCTGGCCGGGGATGGGCGCCTACGTGGTGTCTTCGATTCAGGCGCTCGATTTCCCCGCCGTGATGGGCTTCGCCATCGTGGTCTCCTTTGCTTACGTACTGGTCAACCTGGTAGTCGACCTGCTCTATTTATGGATCGACCCGCGCATGGGTCGGGGAGAAAGCTAAGTGATGATGACTCAGGAACAACCGCTTCCACGGCCAAAGGCTGAAAAAAGCGGCCACTGGAAGCGTCGTTGGTGGTTGATCCGCCAGAGCCCGCTAACGCTGATTGGCGCGGCGATCATGTTGGTTATGCTGTTTTTAATGATCTTCTCGCCGTGGCTGACGCCGCACGATCCTAACGCCATTAATCTTGCCGCGCGTCTGCAGGCGCCGTCGTTCGCTCACTGGTTTGGTACCGACGAGGTTGGCCGCGATCTGTTCAGCCGCGTGCTGATCGGCAGCCAGCAGTCGGTGGCCGCCGGGCTGGCGGTGGTATTGATCGCCGGGATCAGCGGTTCGCTGCTGGGCTGCCTCTCCGGGGTATTGGGCGGGCGCAGCGACGCGCTAATTATGCGCTTGATGGACATTATGCTGTCGATTCCGTCGCTGGTGCTGACCATGGCGCTGGCGGCGGCGTTAGGCCCGAGCCTGTTCAACGCGATGCTGGCGATCGCCATCGTGCGTATTCCATTTTACGTGCGACTGGCCCGCGGCCAGACGCTGGTCGTGCGTCAGCATACTTTCGTCGAGGCCTCGGTGACGTTTGGCGCCTCGCGCTGGCATCTGATCAGCTGGCATATTCTGCGTAACGCCCTGCCGCCGCTGGTGGTGCAGGCCTCGCTGGATATCGGCAGCGCGATCCTGATGGCCGCCACGCTCGGTTTTATTGGCCTCGGCGCCCAGCAGCCTACCGCGGAATGGGGCGCGATGGTCGCTAACGGTCGCAACTACGTGCTCGATCAGTGGTGGTACTGCGCCTTCCCCGGGGCGGCGATCCTGATCACCGCCGTCGGCTTTAACCTGTTTGGCGATGGCATCCAGGATCTGCTGGATCCCAAGGCCGGAGGGCGCAACTAATGGAAAATAGGGTCTTAACTATCGATAACGTTCGCCTGAGTTTCCCGGTCTATCAGGGCCAGGTCAACGTGCTGAATAATATCTCGCTGCACATCGATCGCGGCGAAATCGTCGGCGTGGTGGGCGAGTCGGGTTCCGGTAAATCGGTGACCGCGATGCTGGCGATGCGTCTGCTCTCCGCCGGCAGCTATCATATTCATAGCGGCGCTATCACCCTGATGGGCCACGATATGCTCACCCTGACGGAAAAAACGCTACGCGATATTCGCGGCAGCAAGGTCGCGATGATTTTTCAGGAGCCGATGACCGCGCTTAACCCCACCCGACGCATCGGTAAGCAGATGGTAGACGTCATCCGCCAGCACCGTCCCATGTCGCTGCGTGAGGCGCGCGCCCGCGCCGTCGAGTTGCTGGCGGATATGCAAATCGCCGACCCGCAAAGCGTGCTCAAGCGCTATCCTTTCGAACTCTCCGGCGGCATGCGCCAGCGGGTGATGATCGCTATCGCCTTTTCTTGCGAGCCCGACCTGCTGATTGCCGACGAACCGACCACCGCGCTGGACGTCACCGTGCAGCGTCAGGTGTTGCGCCTGCTGAAGCAAAAGGCCCAGGCGACCGGCACGGCGGTGCTGTTTATCAGCCACGATATGGCGGTGGTTTCTCAGGTGTGCGATCGGCTGTACGTCATGTACGCCGGCGCGGTCATTGAAAGCGGCAAAACCGCAGAGGTGCTGCAACATCCCCAGCATCCCTACTCTATCGGTCTGTTAAACAGCGCCCCCGATAATGGCGAACCGCGCGCGCCGCTACGTTCTATCCCCGGCACCGTGCCGAATCTGGCGCGTCTTCCCGCCGGCTGCGCCTTCCGCGAACGCTGCTTCGCCGCGGGTGAAGCCTGCGGTATTACCCCTACGCTGCAGGCTCATGATAACGCCGCCGACAGACAGGCTGCCTGCTGGTATCCGCAACGGGAGAATGCCCATGTCTGAGACGCTATTAACCCTCAATGATGTGCACCTGACGTTCGCCGCGCAGAAAAACTGGCGCGGGAAAGTCATCGAACGCGTCTATGCGCTAAATGGGCTGGATATGACGGCCAGACGCGGCGAAACCTTAGGGATCGTGGGCGAATCCGGCTGTGGGAAAAGCACCCTGGCGAAGCTGCTGATGGGCATGCTAAAGCCCTCTTCCGGCCACTTCACCCGCGCGCCGGCGCGCGGCGAAAACCAGAGTGGACGCATGCAGATGGTGTTTCAGGATCCGCTCTCGTCGCTGGATCCGCGGCTACCGGTCTGGCGCACCATCACCGAACCGGTGTGGATCCAGTCGCGCATGCCTGAAAAGGCGCGTCGCGATCTCGCCGAGCAGCTGGCGCTACAGGTGGGGATCCGTAGCGAATATCTCGATCGGCTGCCGCACGCTTTTTCCGGCGGCCAGCGCCAGCGTATCGCCATCGCCCGCGCGCTCTCGTCGCAGCCGGAGATTATCGTGCTCGATGAGCCGACTTCGGCGCTGGACATCTCAGTGCAGGCGCAGATCCTTAATCTGCTGGTCGAACTGCAGCAGCGGCAGAATCTCACCTACGTGCTGATTTCGCATAACGTCTCGGTGATACGTCATATGAGCGATCGGGTGGCGGTGATGTATCTCGGGCAAATCGTTGAAATGGGCGAGGCGCGGCAGGTGCTGGATAATCCTGCGCATCCTTATACCCGGCTATTGATGGAGTCGGTACCGCGTATCGGCTCACCGTTAGGCGAAGGCGTGCGCAATACCGAACTACCGGGCAACCGCCGGCTGCCGACGGGCTGCTACTTTCGGGAACGCTGTCCTTACGCCAGCCAGGGCTGCGAACGGCCTCAGCCGCTGGAGGCGCAAGCGAATGGCGCGCAGGTCCGCTGCTGGAAAGCGCAAACAATAAGATGAGACCGGACGCCGCCCGGCGCTACTGTTATCGGTTTGCAACGGTTTTGTGTACGGAAAACATGTGCTTTGTGTTAATTCAGAGCACATTGCGCTCCCGATATTTCTTCTGCGTTATGGCTCTCATGGCGCAGGGAGCGCACAGAGGGCGGCCAGTCGCCGCCGCCCTCTGTACTCCCGGGCTCTGGCCGCCAAAATCGCCACTTCGTGGTACCTTCGACTTATCCCTGCAGGCTCCGGGTCGGGCCGAGGCTGCGTCCCTGCAAGTCACGGCCCTCAGCCCGCATCCATGCGGGCTGCCCCGGCCTTCCGGGAACGTCTCAGCGATTTTGAGGCCACCAACACCGGCAGTTTCAGCCAGCATGGTGAATAAATTAAAGGCAGGCCGCACAGACCGTAGGCCGGATAAGGCGAAGCCGCCATCCGGCGCAAAAGCGGCGCCTTATCCGCGGATATTGCCCGGCGGCGCTGCGCTTGCGCGGGCCTACAGATCCAGTGCAATGAGTGGCCCAGTGCCATAGGTAGCCCGGGGAAGGCGCTTACGCCGCCCCCGGGTCAGCCGTTATAAATGAATCAGAACAGCCCCAACGGCGCAGTGCCGTAGCTCACCAGCAGGTTTTTGGTCTGTTGATAGGCTTCCAGCGCCATCTTGTGGGTTTCCCGCCCGACGCCGGACTGCTTATAGCCGCCAAACGCGGCATGCGCCGGGTAAACGTGATAGCAGTTAGTCCACACTCGTCCGGCCTTGATGCCGCGCCCCATGCGGTACGCCAGGTTGGTATCCCGCGTCCATACCCCGGCCCCTAAACCAAACTGCGTCTGGTTAGCAATCGCCAGCGCCTCAGCCTCGTCCTTAAAGGTGGTCACGCCGATGACCGGGCCAAAGATCTCCTCCTGGAAGCTGCGCATCTCGTTGTGCCCTTTAATCAGCGTCGGCTGAATATAGAAGCCGCTATCCAGCTCGGCGGTAATGCTCGCGCGATCGCCGCCGGTGAGGATCTGCCCGCCTTCATCACGAGCGATCTTGATATACGACAGGATCTTATCGAACTGCTGGCGTGATGCCTGAGCGCCGATCATCGTTTCGGTATCAAACGGATCGCCGCGACGGATCTGCATCACTTTCGCCATTACCCGCTCCATAAACGGCTCGTAGATCGATTCGTGGATCAACGCGCGCGATGGACAGGTACAAACTTCCCCCTGATTGAAGAAGCCCAGTACCAGCCCTTCCACCGCCTTCTCGATGAACTCCTCCTCACCATCCATTACGTCGGCGAAATAGATATTCGGCGATTTGCCGCCCAGCTCAACGGTACAGGGAATAATATTCTCCGCCGCGCAGGCCATAATATGACGGCCCACCGGCGTCGAACCGGTAAAGGCAATTTTGGCGATCCGCTTGCTGGTGGCTAGCGCTTCGCCGGCCTCTTTGCCAAAGCCCTGTACCACGTTCAACACCCCAGCCGGGAACAGATCGCCGATGATTTCCATCAGCAAAGTAATACTTAGCGGCGTCTGCTCCGCCGGTTTTAAGACCACGCAGTTACCTGCCGCCAGCGCGGGCGCCAGTTTCCATGCCGCCATCAGCAGCGGGAAGTTCCACGGAATAATTTGCCCGACCACGCCCAACGGTTCGTGGAAATGATAAGCCACGGTGGTATCATCAATTTCGGCGGTACTACCTTCCTGCGCGCGCAGACAACCGGCGAAATAACGGAAATGATCGACCGCCAGCGGCAGGTCGGCGTTCAGGGTTTCACGGATCGGTTTACCGTTATCCCAGCTCTCCGCAACCGCCAGATACTCCAGATTCTCCTGAATGCGGTCGGCAACCTGCAGCAGAAGATGGGAACGCTGCTGTACCGAGGTTCGCCCCCAGGCGTCCGCCGCCCGGTGTGCCGCATCAAGGGCAAAATCAATATCTTTGGCGTCGGAGCGGGGAAACTGCGCAATGTTGCTCCCATCGACGGGAGAAGTATTCATGAAATATTCGCCGCTTAACGGCTCGACGAATTTACCATCTATGAAGTTGCCGTAGGCCGATTTGAATGAAACCAAAGCGCCCGGTTTGCCAGGATGAACATAACGCATAGCAATCTCCTTCTGTAGGGTTAAGGCGCAGCGGCGTGGTGTTTTTTGCTATTGTCCGCTGCACGCTTTCTCCTGTAGCAGGGGTTATGCCAACTTTATGCACTCCTAATAAACTTAATAATTTTCAAATAATTAAATATATCCCCTTGCCAATTCGCGTCCTCTTTGTCGCACAGGATCCCGCTTCTGTGTTGCGAATCGCAACATCAATAAAACCAAATAGCTACAATATTGCAACACAACCCAGCCGACCACGAGGTGCGCCGTGCAAGGAAATCCGTTCACTATCACCCCCGAGGCGCAGTCCAGCGCGCTGCTGAGCGACTCCTGGCAACGCAGCCAGCGCTACGGCCTGCAGCCAACGAGCGACGAGTTTCCGCGCCTGCGCGGCGGCGAACTGGCCGACGTGCTGGAAAGCAACCGCAGCCTACAGCGGCTGGCGCAACCGGTGGCGACGCCGCTGGCGCAACGTGCCGCCGGGCTGCAATCGGTAGTTATTCTTTCCGATGCCAGCGGGCTGGTGCTCCAAACCTTCGGCAATAGCGCGGCAATGAAAAAAGCGCAAAGCTTCGCGCTGGAGCCTGGCAATATCTGGAGCGAAAGCGGTCGCGGCACCAACGCTATCGGTACCGCGCTGGCGATTGACGACAGCTGCGAAGTCGAAGGCCGTCAACACTATTTAACCCGTAATCAGGATTTGTACTGCGCGGCGGTACCCCTACAAAGCCCCGATGGCCAGATTGCCGGGGCGCTGGATATTTCCGGCCCGGCGCATATCCCGCATCCCCACTCTCTGGCGTGGATTAAAGAGGCCGCCAAACAGATTGAATATCTGTGGGTGAAACAGAGCCTGCATCCGCAGCAGTGGTTAATGAGCCTGCACTCGCGGGTGCAGAAGCTCGATAGCGCCGAAGAGCTGCTGCTGGTCTTCTCCGATAACCTGCTGACCGCGGCCAATCGGCTGGCCATCCGCGAACTGGGCCTGCAGGCTGGACAGATAGGGCAAATGACCTTCCAGCAGTTGTTCCCCCGCCTGACGCAAACGGCGGTTAGCGTGCCGCTGCCGATGACCTTCCAGCAACGTGGCTACTACTACCGTCTGCGCGCGCCAACCCGCGCCAGCGTCGCCGTCCCCGCGCAACCAGCGCTCAACCTGCCGTTTTGCGCGTCCGGCGAAGGCGAGAAAATGGTCCGCTTACTCAACGCCGGTATCGCATTGTGTATCGAAGGGGAAACCGGCTGCGGTAAAGAGTTCCTCAGCCGTGAGTTGCATGCGCATAGCCGCTGGCGCAGCGGTAAATTCGTCGCCATCAACTGCGCGGCCATCCCCGAATCGCTGATTGAATCGGAGCTTTTCGGTTATCAGGCGGGGGCCTTTACCGGCGCGAATAAAAACGGCTATATCGGCAAAATTCGCGAAGCCGATGGCGGAGTGCTGTTCCTCGATGAAATCGGCGATATGCCGCTGGCTCTGCAAACCCGTCTGCTGCGGGTATTGCAGGAAAAAGAGGTCATGCCGCTGGGCGGGAATCGCAGCGCGCCGGTGAACTTCGCCTTGATTTGTGCCACCCACCGTCATCTCGCGCAGCGCGTCGCCGAAGGCGCGTTTCGCGAGGACCTGCTCTACCGCCTGCGCGAATACGCTTTTACCATCCCGCCGCTACGCCACTGGTCTGAACTCAAGCAGTTTATTCCTGCGCTGTGGCGCTCGCTTGGCGCGGCAGAACGCCATATCACGCTCTCCGATGCGCTGATTCATCAACTGACATTATGTCGTTGGCCGGGTAACGTGCGTCAGTTGCAAAGCCTGCTCAAAGTCCTGTTGGCGCTGGCGGACGATGGCGAATGCCTGGGCGTCGCGGCGCTGCCCGAGGAGTATCAAAGCGCGCAGCAAACCAGCGCTCCAGGCGGGCTTCAACAACATGATGCAAAGCTGATTGCCGATACGCTGGCCCGCTTTAACGGCAATGTGAGTAAAGCGGCGCAGGCGTTAGGCGTCGCGCGCAGCACGCTGTATCGACGGGCCGCGCGCGTACAAAGGAAGTGACTACGGCGTAAAGCGCGCCGGCAGCCAGGAAAAGAGACGGCGACTCAGCGCTTCGCACAGCGCCACCAGCGTCTGCCCCAGCCGTTGCCAGATCACTTTTGCCACGCAGAGGCCCAGTGCTGAAATCAGCGCCGCGCCCAGCATATCCAGCGGGAAATGGACGCCGAGAAAAATACGCGCCCACGCTACCGGTAGCGCCGCCGCCAGCACCAGCAGCCCCATGCCGCGCAGGCGTAATGACAGCAGCGCGAAGGCGGCGCTGAACATTACGGTGCCGTGATCGCTTGGGAAAGAGTTATCCGCCGGGTGGCTTATCCAGGTATGGCCCAGCGGCATCATAAACGGCCGCGGATGGAACCACAGCGTTCCACAGGCAAACCCCAGCCCTAACGCTATCAAAATCGTCATGGCGCAAAACAGCGCCTGTCGATGCCCCTGCCGACCGCCAAGGAACCATAATCCCAGCAATATCGCCGGGACTAAAAGGATAATCCAGCTGGCGGAGAATCGCGCCAGCAGCAATAGGCTGTCCGGCGTACCAGGCCCGGCATTCAGCGAGAGGAAGGCGCTCTGGTTAAACGTTTCTAACAGGTTCATGGCGAGTTCTCGTCACAGTCATCATACTGTCATTATCGCCAGAATACCTTAAGCCCGGATTAACCTGACGCTGAAGAATCCTCCTGGTTTTTACCACCGGCTAACTGCTGCGGCAGCCGCGCCAGCAGTTCATCTACCATTACGCGAATTTTCTGCGGCACCCATGCCGCTTCCGGCCAGACGGCGCTGATCGCAAAGCTGCCGCTGACCGACGACGGCAATATTTGCTGGAGTTCTCCCCGCGCTAGTTCGTCGGCCACCAGCCAATCCGGCAGCCAGGCGATTCCCAGCCCGCTTTTTGCCGCCGCGGCGATGGCGGCGAAATCATCCATTGCCAGTCCGGGCTGAGGGCGAAACGCGAGCGCCGCTCCCTGCGCATCGCGCAAATGCCATTTCTGCATCTGCCCGGCGTAGAGATAGCCAATAGTAAGATGCTCGTGCAGTTCTTCCGGCGTCTGCGGCGCTGGCCGATGTCGTAGATATAACGGCGATGCGCAAAGAATCATGCCGTGCTGGCCTAAACGCCGGGCCTTAAGAAAGCTGGAGTCGCTCAACGCGCCGATACGTATCGCCATATCGAACCCTTCTTCAAACAGATTGACCTGGCGGTCGCTAAACGACAGCTCGAGCTTAAGCTCAGGATAACGTTGGCTAAGAGGAAACAATATCGGCGCCACGCAGCGCTGGCCAAACAGCACCGGCAGGCTGATTCGCAGCCGCCCTTGCACCTGGGTTTTCCCGCGCTGAATTTCATTTTCCGCATCCCGCAGGTTATCCAGCGCCCGGCGGGATTGCAGATAAAAGACCTCGCCTTCTTCGGTCAACGCCTGCCGACGCGTGGTGCGCTGAAACAGCGCGACGCCGAGCCGCTGCTCCAGCCGGGAAATGGTCTTGCCGACGGCGGAGCGCGTCACGCTCAGCTTCTCAGCGGCTTGCGCAAAGTTGCCGCACTCGACGACGGCGACAAATACCGGGATCGCATTTAAATCACTGCGCATTGATTGGTTCCCGAGTGGATACAATGATAAAAAATAATGTCACTACTGGAGAAAAAAAGACAGTGTTACCCTGCGGACCATCAACTTTATAAGGAGTCCGTCATGAGTAACGTATTGATTTTAAAATCCAGCATCAACGGTCCGGCGTCGCTAACCAACCAGCTAATAGATGAATATATGCAGACCCGCCGCGAGGCCGGTCATCAGGATTCGGTCGTCGAACACGATCTGACCACCCTCGCCTTGCCGAAACTCGACGGCGCGCTGTTTGCCGCGCTGCGCGGCGCGCAAGACTCGCGTCCGGCGATTCAGCAAGGGGTTGCCCTCTCTGATTCACTCATCGCCGAGTTAAAGGCCAGCGATCTGCTGGTGATCGGCGCGCCGATGTATAACCTCAACGTGCCAACCGATCTCAAAAACTGGTTCGATCTGGTGGCGCGAGCGCGGGAAACCTTCCGCTATACCGAGACCTGGCCGCAGGGGTTGGTTGAAGGCGTGCGTGCGGTGGTTATTAGTTCGCGCGGCGGCGTCCATGACGGGCAACCCAGCGATGCGGTCACCCCTTACCTGCGCGCGGTGCTGGGATTGATGGGGATTAGTGACGTTGAATTTATCTATGCCGAAGGGATGGATATTCGCCCGCACGGCCGTGATGCAGGTATCGCCCACGCCCGCCAGCATATTGCCAGGGCCGCTCAGCTGGCGTGATATCCGCTGCTTCTGCGGGCTGGTAAAGGGTCAGTTTTTATTTTAGAATAATCTAAATTTAGAAAAGACTAAAATAAAATGACCACAGCACAACAACTGCAGGCCAGCGCCGGGGAAGCCGCTGTCCTGCTGAAAGCGATGAGTAATCCCCACCGGCTACTGATTCTGTGCATGCTTTGCGAAGCCCCGCGTACAACCGCGGGAGACCTGGCGCAAATCACCGGCCTGAGCCCTTCCGCCACCTCTCAGCATCTCGCGCGGATGCGCGATGAGGGGCTTATCGACAGCGAACGCGACGCCCAGCGCCTGCGCTATTTCATTACCCATCCCGCCGTTCAGCAGGTTATCGCCACGCTGAAAACCATTTACTGCCCGTAAGGAGTCCTTATGACTATCGCCACCGTTACAGCCAACGAAGCCCAGGCGCTTATCGCCCAGGGCGCACGGCTGATTGATATCCGCGCTGCCGACGAATACGCTCGTGAGCATATTCCGGCGGCGACGCTGCTGCCATTAGAGCAACTGACTCACGGCGCGGCGCTCAATGCGCAGCCGGGAGAAACAATCATTTTTCACTGCCAGGCCGGCTCGCGCACGCAAAATAACGCCAGCCTTCTGGCCACCGCCGCCGCGCCCGCGCAGGTTAAGCTACTGGCTGGCGGTATTCAGGCATGGCGAGCGGCGGGTTTGCCGATAGTCGAAGATAAATCCCAGCCGCTGCCGCTAATGCGCCAGGTGCAAATCGCCGCCGGCGCGCTGATTTTGCTGGGAGTAGTGCTGGGATACGCCGTCAACAGCGGCTTTTTCTTGCTGAGCGGTTTCGTTGGCGCGGGGCTCACTTTCGCTGGCCTCACCGGTTTCTGCGGCATGGCGCGCCTGCTGGCGGTCATGCCGTGGAACCGACGTTAAAACGCCTGCCAGATGAGTAGCGCAATGCCGCCGAAAAGTAGCCATTTGACGATGTAGTAAACCGTTTTATTCCATTTTTTCAAACGCTTGCCGACAATGCGGATTTGATAAATGTAGCGGAAGCTGCGGTTAATCCCGCCGGTACGGTCGCCGATATCGTTCGGCGCGGCGGCGGCGCTCATTAAATTTCGCCCCAGCCAGTGGTTCACCTTCTGCGCCCAGCGGTAACGCATGGGCCGTTCGATATCGCAAAACAGAATCAGCCGGTTCTCACCGCTGGTATTTTCCGCATAGTGAATATAGGTTTCGTCAAATAGCACGCCTTCGCCATCGCGCCAGCTATAGCGTTCGCCGTCCACTTCAATAAAACAGCGATCGTCATTCGGCGTCGCCAGCCCAAGATGAAAACGCAGCGACCCGGCATAAGGGTCACGGTGGCGAGGCAAACGGCTACCATCAGGTAACGTGGCGAACATTGCCGCTTTAACCGAAGGAATGCCGCGCAGCAGTTCAGTCGTTTTTGGACATAGCTGGCTTGCGGAGGGATGCGCGTCTTCATACCATTTCAGGTAAAACCGTTTCCAACCGGTTTTAAAAAATGAGTTAAATCCGGCATCATTATATTTTTCCGCCGCTTTTATTTGCTCCAGACGCTGCAGATTAATCCCCTCTTCACGAATAACCAGCCAGTTCTTTTGTAATATCGCAAGTTCCGGAAACGTCTCCGGACGCAGAAACGGGGTATTCGGCACACGCGAAAAGAGGTACATAAACCCGTTAAGAGGAGCGGTAAAAGTTGAATGGTCGGAAAGCTGACGCCAGAAACGATAGCGAACTTTTCCGCGATAATGGACGTAGAGCACAGCAATTATAATAATAAGTAAAATGATATACTTCATATTCGCTTATCTGACCATGTTCTGTTTTGAATCATTCTGCGCCAGCAGTCTCAGTTTCACTCACCGCAGCGCCACAAAAACCATTAACAAAGATAATACATCTACCCATAAATTGTTTTAACAAAAAGCAGCACGATCGTTGAATCCGTCAGCATCGTTGAGCTATCGTTTAGGTTCTTAGTTGTTACCAATGCTCAGGAGAGACACCATGTTTACAACAGGCGATCTGGTACAACCGCGCGTCGGCGGGCCAAAATTGAAGGTAGTGGAAGTGAATGGCGATAGCCTGATCGTTGTTCAGGCGAGTAACGAGCAGGGTGAGAAATTTACTCTGAAAGCGGTTGATGTTACGCCTTATACCGAAGAAGGCGATTTCGGCGTTTGCTAAGCAAAACGGTGGGTTTCCCCACCGTTTAAACAATCTCTGTTTAGATCAGGAAGCTCTCAAGTGATTGCCCCTGCGCGACGGCCAAAGCGATCGGCTTGGGCATACGGCCCTGGCCAGTCCAGGTTTTTTCTGCGCCGGTATGATCGGTGTAACGATATTTAGCCGGGCGCGGCTGACGTTTTTTACTGCTTTTCGCCGGGGCCATTTCATGCAGCGCTAATTCATCAGGTGAAATACCGTCAGCAACCATTAATTCCAGCCAGGTATTAATTTTTTCCTGATATTCCGCCTGCTGCTGTTGCGTCTTCTGCTGCTCTTCACGTTTTTCTTCAGTGACGATCCTGAGTTTTTCCAGCATCTCTTCAAGCACGTCAGTGGAGAATTCACGCGCCATAGCACGCAGTGAGCGAATATTATTCAGTTTTTGTAACATAAAAGACATAAAGATCAAAAATCCCAAATCGAAAAAATAAAACAAGAATTACCTGGTCAGTTTAATAGATATGTATATTTATTTCCAGCCTTAGCTTATTCAAATAAATATGTACAGGATTACGCCTATGAACGCGCTGAAATTTATTGGTGGGCAATATCGAAATAGAACACAAACTCTGACTGGCGCGGATGAATAATGCATAGCGCGACATAATAATATTCATAATATTATATTTATAGCCACGTCAGTGAGTTATAAAATCATCGCCGGTAAAACAGGAACGCCAATGGCTTTACGATGATGAATGAAAATTCACATAATCCGAATAAAAACCATTTTTTACATACAGCAGTAAATGCTAATGAACCGGTATTTATACGGTAAATAACGCCAAAAGCGACAGCCATCACATAACGCATTCAGATACCCGCTTTATCCACCACACTTCTCCTGCCACGCCCGATCGCCATCTGACAAAGCGAAATCATATCTATTTGATATAAAACGAAATAATCAAACAAAGGAACAAAAGTAGCGCAAGTTAAACAAAACGCCAGCTCGCAGAGTGTTTTATCGACAAAAAGGCGATAAATAAAAATTTATAGCTAGTTGTCACTTACTATTCAGAGATATACTCTACACACATCAAAACAGGCAGCCCAAAACCGCTACACCATGCGCACTTTTCGGCGTTATTGACTTCATTTTTCGAGGAGCATACCGATGTTCTCTGCTCAATCCCGCTTGCGTCATGCGGTAGCAGACACCTTTGCAATGGTGGTCTACTGCACCGTTGTCAATATGATGATCGAAATTTTCCTCTCCGGAATGACTTTTGAGCAGTCGTTATCTTCACGACTGGTCGCGATCCCGGTCAACATTATTATTGCGGTGCCTTATGGCTTCTATCGCGACTTCGCTATGCGCCAGGCGCGCCGAATCAGCACCTCGGGATGGATGAAGAACATTGCTGATGTCGTCGCGTATGTGACTTTCCAGTCGCCGGTGTATGTATTAATTCTGCTGTCGGTAGGCGCAGACTGGCATCAAATTGCCGCCGCGGTCAGTTCAAACATTCTGGTATCAATGATGATGGGTGCAGTATACGGCTACTTTCTCGACTTCTGCCGCCGCCTGTTCCGCGTCAGCCCTTATCAGCAAGCTAAAGCCTGATCCTCATCTTTCGGCGACTGGCCGCTGCCAGTCGCCTGCTTCAAAGCAGCCCGCATTAGATTATTCAGCCGTGAGACATCTGCGGCTGCGCCTCGCCAAACAGACCGTTCAGAAAACGCTCAAGCGCCATCCGCGAACTAAAACCATGTGGAATACCGTAATGCTGCTGCGCATCACCCGCCAAATAGAGCGGGAACTGTTCATAATGGTCGCAAGTTTTAATCTCGCTGGCGGGTTCCGCCAGTGAATTACTGCGCTCTTTAAGCGCCGGATGAATAACTAAAGCGGTACGCCCCATGCGCGCTTCGCGGTTCACATAAACATAATTATCGCCACGGCGATATCCATACGCTTTTTGCGTCACAACATCCATGGTGAAGCCGGCTTTTTCAAGAACACGCGCCACCTCATCGGGTCTTAAATACATACTGATTCCTCGTTATCTTTTACCGCACATTTACCTTACCTTATTCACGAATAGCAGCGCTTTCAGAAAATTCCATAAACTCCCGCAAAAGCATAATGCAAAATCATGTCCTACACTTAATAACTCGAATGGAAAAGAGGGAGAAACCAATGGCTAACCGTGTGAACCGCAACGACATTGATGAAAGCGCCGAGGATATTCATAACGAAGTCAGCCAATTAGCGGATACGCTGGAAGAAGTGCTGAAATCATGGGGTAGCGATGCGAAAGATGAAGCAGAGAACGCGCGTAAAAAAGCGCAGTCGCTGCTGAAAGAGACGCGCGCCCGCCTGAACGGCAATACCCGCCTGCGCCAGGCGGCCTATGATACCGTTGAACGCGCCCGCGATGCCGCCGGCTGCGCCGACAGCTACGTGCGTGATAAACCCTGGCAGAGCGTTGGCGCCGCCGCCGCCGTTGGGGTGTTTATTGGCGTTTTGCTTAATTTGCGTCGATAATAGTATCGATAGACTACATGTGAAGATAACAAATACGCGTCTGACCCTGCGTCCCAATGGTGCGCAGGGTTTTTTATTATTCCACGCTGGCCAGCGCTTGCTTAAGTTCGCCTACCACTTCACGTGCCATCACCGCCGACGTGATATTGGTAAAACTCATCAATAGCCCGCCCTCACCACGGCTAAGCATGCGCCAGTCGCTCAACGCCTGCACCGCCAGCCCGGCACGTTGGCAGCGACGGGCCTGCTCGCGATCGTCCCCCTTCACCGCCATCACCAGTTGGATCCCGCCGGACTGCGGTACCACCTGAAAACCCTGCGCCTGCAGCGCCGACTCCAGCCACTGCCTGCGCAACGCGTAGCTGGCGCGCATTTTTTTTAGATGACGCCAGAAATGCCCGTCATTGATGAAGTCCGCTAACGTCTGCTGCCATAAGGTCGGCACATTACAGTGGCTCAATTCGGCCTGACAACGAAACCGCGCCGCCAACGGCTGCGGTACCACCAGCCACGCGACGCGCAGCGCGGGAAACATCGATTTACTAAATGACCCGGCGTACAGTACCCGCTGTGGCGCATCGAGGCTTTTCAGCGGCGGTAGCGGCTTCCCCTGATAGCGAAATTCACTGTCGTAGTCATCTTCAATAATCCAGCTATCGCGCTGCGCCGCCCACTGTAATATCTGTCGACGTCTCTCCAGCGACAGGGCCACGCCGAGCGGGCTTTGATGCGCTGGAGTTAACAGCGCAAAGCGCGCCTGAGGATAGTGTGTCTGCGCCCAGTCGATATTCATTCCCTGTTGGTCAACCGGTACCGGATCGATATTGACCCCCGCCGCGCTAACCACCGGGCGAATGAACGGATATCCCGGATCCTCCATCCACATATGCTGCCCCGGCTGCGCAAGGGTACGCAAAATCAACGCCATCGAGGCCGCATAGTTGCCGCTAATCACAACCTGCTCCGGCTGGCACTCGATGCTGCGCGACAGGCGCAAATAGTCGACAATCGCCTGACGGAGAACCGGTTCGCCGCAGGGATCGCCGGGCGTGAGGTCGAAGCGCGATTGCGTCCGTAGCCGCCGCCCCATCACCCGCGCCCACAGCCCGCGCGGAAAAAGATCCAGTGCCGGCAACCCCATTTGAAAAGGCAGCGGCGCGGAGGATCCCCGGCCCGTCGCCGGTCGCTGAGTCGTGACCTGCCGCGGGCTCAGCCGCTCGCTGACAAAGGTGCCCGCCTGGCCGCGGCGCTCCAGCCAGCCCTGGGCCACCAGCTCGCCCCAGGCATTTTCAATAGTCGCCCGCGATACGCCAAGCTCCTGCGCATAAACTCTGCTCGCGGGCAGACGGCTTCCCGGCGCCAGCTCGCCATTCTCAATCGCTGATTTCAGCTGGCGGGCGATACGCTGGTAGTGCGGCACTTTTTTGGCTTCCATTATGGTCTGCTTTTTTCATCACAATATGGCTATCTAATGCAGTCCATTATAGTGCTATTTTGCCCGGGTCTTAGAGAGGAGAACTGCAAGATGACCACATTACGTCAGCCGTATAGCGAACTGAGCCCGGAAATCTATAAGGGGTTGGTTCAGGCCAGCATAGCGCTGGAAAAAAGCGAATTGGGCAGCACGATGGTGGAGCTGGTCTATTTGCGGGTGTCGCAAATTAACGGCTGCGCTTTTTGCCTTGAGATGCACAGCAAAGCGTTACGCAAAGCCGGCGTTGACCAGAGCAAACTGGATGCGCTGGCAGGCTGGCGCGTAAGCGCCCACTTCAGCGCCGCGGAACGCGCGGCCCTCGCATGGGCGGAATCGGTAACCGATATCGCAGCCAGCCACGCCGAAGATGAGGTGTACCTGCCTTTAGAAGAGCATTTTACGCCCCGCCAGATTAGCGATTTAACCTTCGCCATCAGCCTGATGAACGCCTTCAACCGTCTGGCGGTCGCGATGCGGATGTAATTTTCGCGTATCGACTTCCCTCCCCCGCCAGGCTAGTTGGTGGGGGATAATTTATCGAAAAACTCTATATATTGCGTGGTTGAAGTTTTAAATAACTACATCTAGTATTTCCTGAACGGTAAGCCCATAACGTTCGGCGCGATGTTTTACGCCGTCTTGTTATCTTAAATGGAAATACGAATCATGCGCATTATTATTTACACTAGAAATGACTGCGTGCAATGCCATGCCACCAAACGCGCGATGGAGAGCCGCGGTTTCGCCTTCGATATGGTCAACATCGACCAACACCCGGAAGCCATCGACATGCTGCGCGAGCAGGGATTCCAGCAATTACCGGTGGTGATAGCCGGGGAAACCCGCTGGTCGGGCTTCCGCCCCGATATGATTAATCGCCTGCGTCCCGCCGCGGCTACGGCCAGCCTATGAGCCTCATCGTCTACTTCTCCAGCAGCTCTGAAAATACGCATCGCTTTGTGCAGCGTCTGGCGCTGCCTGCCGTGCGCATCCCGCTCAACGAGCGCGAGCGAATTCAGGTAGACGAACCCTATATTCTCATCGTCCCCAGCTACGGCGGCGGCGGAACGGCAGGCGCCGTGCCGCGCCAGGCGATCCGCTTTTTAAACGACCCGCATAATCGCCGGCTGATTCGCGGCGTCATCGCCGCCGGTAACCGTAACTTCGGCGAGGCCTATGGCCGGGCGGGAGAGGTCATCGCGCAGAAATGCGGCGTGCCGTATCTGTATCGTTTTGAGCTGATGGGTACCCAGCAAGATGTCGACAACGTGCGTAAAGGAGTAAGCGAATTTTGGCAACGACAACCGCAGAACGCGTAACCGCCGGGGCGTCTGATTTCCACGCCCTCAATGCGATGCTGAACTTATACGACAGCAATGGCCGCATTCCCCTGGAAAAGGACCAACAGGCGGTCGAAGCATTTATCCATAGCCACGTGCGCCCCAACAGCGTACCGTTCGCCGGTCTGGAGGAGAAACTGCAATGGCTGAGCGACGAAGGTTATTACGATCCGGCAGTGCTGGCCCGCTATGAACGTCGTTTCGTGCTGGCCCTCTTCGCCCACGCGCATCAACACGGTTTTCGCTTCCGTACTTTCCTCGGCGCGTGGAAGTTCTACACCAGCTATGCCTTACGCACTTTCGACGGCAAACGCTACCTGGAGCATTTCGCCGACCGCGCCTGCATGGTGGCGCTAACCCTGGCCCAGGGTGATGAAATCCTGGCGCGACAGCTGGCCGATGAGATCCTCTCCGGGCGCTTTCAGCCAGCGACGCCGACCTTCCTCAACGCCGGTAAACAGCAGCGCGGCGAGCTGGTCTCCTGCTTCCTGCTGCGTATCGAAGATAATATGGAGTCTATCGGCCGGGCGGTGAACTCCGCCCTGCAGCTGTCGAAACGCGGCGGCGGCGTGGCATTTCTGCTCTCCAACTTGCGCGAAGCGGGCGCGCCGATTAAACGTATCGAAAACCAATCCTCCGGGGTGGTGCCGGTGATGAAAATGCTGGAAGACGCCTTCTCTTACGCCAATCAGTTGGGAGCGCGTCAGGGGGCCGGCGCGGTTTACCTTCATGCCCATCACCCCGATATTTTACGTTTCCTTGATACCAAGCGGGAAAACGCGGATGAGAAGATCCGCATCAAAACCCTGTCGCTGGGAGTAGTCATTCCGGATATCACCTTCCAGCTGGCGAAAGAAGACGCGCAGATGGCGCTGTTCTCGCCCTATGACGTTGAGCGGCTGTACGGCAAAGCCTTTGGCGATATCGCGGTCAGCGAGATGTATGCGCAACTGGTGGCCGATGACCGCGTTCGCAAACGCTGGATCCGCGCCCGCGATCTGTTCCAGCGGCTGGCGGAAATTCAGTTTGAATCCGGCTATCCGTACATCATGTTCGAGGATACGGTGAACCGCGCCAACCCGATCGCCGGGCGCATTAATATGAGCAACCTGTGCTCGGAGATCCTGCAGGTCAACAGCGCCTCCACCTTTGACGAAAATCTCGATTACGCCACCGTTGGCGAGGACATTTCCTGCAATCTCGGCTCGCTGAATATCGCCCACGCTATGGATTCGCCGGACTTCGCCCGCACCGTCGAAGTGGCGGTCCGCGGCCTGACAGCGGTCTCCAATATGAGCGATATCCGCTCGGTGCCATCGGTGGCGGCGGGTAATGCCGCATCGCACGCCATTGGCCTTGGGCAGATGAACCTGCACGGCTATCTGGCCCGCGAAGGGATCGCCTACGGCAGCCCGGAGGGGCTGGACTTCACTAATCTCTATTTCTACACCGTCACCTGGCACGCCCTGCGCACCTCTATGGCGATGGCGCGCGAGCGCGGAGTACGTTTTGCCGGGTTTGAGCAGTCGCGTTACGCCAGCGGCGACTATTTCCAGCAGTATTTGCAGGGTGAATGGCAGCCGAAAACTGCCAGGGTACGCGAACTGTTCGCCCACGCGGGCATTACCCTGCCCGACCGTGAGATGTGGCGACAGCTACGCGACGACGTGATGCGCTACGGCATTTATAACCGCAATTTGCAGGCGATCCCGCCGACCGGTTCGATCTCTTATATCAATCATGCCACCTCCAGCATTCATCCGATTGTGGCGAAAATCGAGATCCGTAAAGAAGGTAAAACCGGCCGCGTGTACTATCCGGCGCCGTTTATGACTAACGACAATCTGGCGCTGTATCAGGATGCCTGGGAAATCGGCCCGCAAAAAATTATCGATACCTATGCCGAAGCCACGCGACATGTCGATCAGGGGCTGTCGCTGACGCTGTTCTTCCCGGATACCGCCACCACCCGCGATATCAACAAAGCGCAAATCTACGCGTGGAAGAAAGGTATCAAGACGCTGTATTACATTCGCCTGCGCCAGCTGGCGCTGGAAGGTACCGAAATCGAAGGCTGCGTGTCCTGCGCGCTGTAAGGAGAACAGGATGACCCACTTATCGCGCATCAGCGCCATCAACTGGAACAAAATCGAGGATGACAAAGACCTCGAGGTGTGGAACCGCCTGACCAGCAACTTCTGGTTGCCGGAGAAGGTGCCGCTGTCCAACGACATTCCACACTGGCAGACTCTGACGGCTCAGGAGCAGCAGTTGACCATCCGCGTCTTTACCGGACTGACGCTGCTCGACACCATCCAGAATACCGTCGGCGCCCCGGCGTTGATGACCGACGCCCTCACTCCACATGAAGAGGCGGTGCTGTCGAACATCAGCTTTATGGAAGCGGTGCATGCTCGCTCCTATAGTTCGATATTCTCCACCCTGTGTCAGAGCAAGGATGTCGATGCCGCCTACGCCTGGAGCGAGGAGAACGCTCCCCTACAGCGCAAAGCGCAGTTGATGCTCAATTACTACCAGGCCGATGAGCCGCTGAAGAAAAAAATCGCCAGCGTGTTCCTCGAATCTTTTCTTTTCTATT
The DNA here is from genome assembly GCF_032601995.1 of Klebsiella sp. 141153. NCBI lineage: Bacteria > Pseudomonadati > Pseudomonadota > Gammaproteobacteria > Enterobacterales > Enterobacteriaceae > Klebsiella > Klebsiella sp. 141153. Next base: position 104,486 of record NZ_JAQIRJ010000014.1, read on the forward strand.
CAGGGTTCTGGCTGCCGATGCATTTTTCCAGCCGCGGCAAGCTGACCAATACCGCCGATTTAATCCGTCTGATTATTCGCGACGAAGCGGTGCATGGTTACTATATTGGCTATAAATATCAAAAAGGGTTGGAAATCGTCAGCGCCGCGAAGCGCGAAGAGTTGAAAAATTTCGCCTTTGATCTGCTGATGGATCTGTACGATAACGAACTGGCCTATACCCGCGAATTGTATGCCGACAGCCCGTGGCTCGACGACGTCAACGCGTTCCTCTGTTACAACGCCAATAAAGCATTGATGAACCTTGGCTATGAGGCGTTATTCCCGGCGGAAATGGCCGCCGTAAACCCAGCCATCCTCGCGGCGCTGTCGCCAAACGCCGATGAAAATCACGACTTTTTCTCCGGCTCCGGTTCTTCTTATGTCATGGGTAAAACCGAAGCAACCGCCGACGACGATTGGGACTTTTAACCGCGCGATCGCTGGGGAATATATCGACATATTCTCCAGTGATCTATTTCACATTATTCTTTATTATCACACAAATAATCTACTGACCATTCCCTCGTCATATTTCCTTCATTTAAGCCAATTTTCCCATTCATTATTCATGCATAATCAAAAAATATCATCAGCCGTATATGATGGCTCAGCCCTTATATCATGGGCAATTCAGCCAGAGTTCTCCTTTCAGATTTTGGCTAGCTATTCACATCGAGGGTTGTCACAGAATCTCAGTATGTTAGGGTGTAAACAGGTAATAAACTTCACCAGGTACGATATCGATATAATTAAAGACAGGAAATCATTTATTGCATGGCAATTAAATTAGAAATTAAGAATCTCTATAAGATATTTGGCGAGCACCCGCAACGCGCGTTCAAATATATTGAAAAAGGACTTAGCAAAGAGCAAATACTGGAAAAAACGGGGCTATCGCTTGGCGTTAAAGACGCCAGTCTGGCCATTGAAGAAGGCGAGATATTCGTCATCATGGGACTTTCCGGCTCAGGAAAATCCACCATGGTTCGCCTTCTCAATCGCCTGATTGAACCCACCCGCGGGCAGGTGCTGATTGACGGCGTGGATATCGCCAAAATCTCAGATGCCGAGCTTCGCGAGGTGCGCAGGAAAAAGATTGCGATGGTTTTCCAGTCATTCGCCCTGATGCCGCATATGAACGTGTTGGATAACACCGCCTTCGGTATGGAGCTGGCCGGCGTTTCCGCCGAAGAGCGCCAGCAGAAAGCGCTGGATGCGCTACGTCAGGTGGGGCTGGAAAATTACGCTCACGCCTATCCCGACGAGCTTTCCGGCGGGATGCGCCAGCGCGTCGGCTTAGCCCGCGCATTAGCGATCAACCCCGATATTCTGCTCATGGATGAGGCCTTCTCAGCGCTTGATCCTTTAATTCGTACTGAAATGCAGGATGAGCTCACCAAATTACAGGCGAAGCATCAACGTACCATCGTCTTTATTTCCCACGATCTTGATGAAGCTATGCGTATTGGCGATCGTATTGCCATTATGCAAAATGGCGAAGTGGTGCAAATTGGCACCCCTGACGAAATTCTGAATAACCCGGCGAATGATTACGTTCGTACTTTCTTCCGCGGCGTGGATATTAGCCAGGTATTTAGCGCTAAGGATATTGCCCGCCGTAGCCCGGTTGGCCTGATTCGTAAAACCCCCGGTTTCGGCCCGCGTTCGGCGCTGAAATTATTGCAGGATGAAGACCGCGAATATGGTTACGTCATTGAACGCGGTAATAAGTTTGTCGGCATTGTCTCCATCGACTCTCTGAAAAGCGCGCTGAGCGAAAATCAGGGGCTTGATGCGGCGTTAATTGACTCCCCGCAGCCGGTGGAAGCACAAACGCCGCTCAGCGACCTGCTCTCCCACGTCGGCCAGGCGCCCTGCGCCGTCCCGGTGGTGGATGAAGGGCACCAGTATCTCGGCATTATTTCAAAACGCATGCTGCTACAGGCTTTAGATCGCGAGGGGGCAAACAATGGCTGATCAATCGAATCCATGGGATACCGCTGCGCCAGCGGATAACGCGGCGCAGTCCGCCGACGCCTGGGGCAACCCAACACCCGCGCCCGCTGACGGCGGCGGCGCCGACTGGCTTAATAGCGCGCCTGCGCCGCAGCCAGAACATTTTAATATTATGGATCCGTTCCATAAAACGCTGATCCCGCTTGATAGTTGGGTCACCCACGCCATCGACTGGATCGTGCTGCACTTCCGTCCGCTGTTCCAGGGGATCCGCGTGCCGGTGGATTATATTCTCAGCGCTTTCCAGCAGCTGTTGCTGGGGATGCCGGCGCCGGTGGCGATTATTCTCTTCGCCCTGATCGCCTGGCAGATCTCCAGCGTCGGCATGGGTATCGCCACTCTGGTCTCGCTGGTAGCCATCGGCGCTATTGGCGCATGGTCGCAGGCGATGGTCACTCTGGCGCTGGTGCTTACCGCGCTGCTGTTCTGCATGATAATCGGCCTGCCGCTGGGGATCTGGCTGGCGCGTAGCCCGCGAGCGGCGAAAATCATCCGCCCGCTACTTGACGCGATGCAGACCACACCGGCGTTCGTCTACCTGGTACCGATCGTCATGCTGTTCGGTATCGGCAACGTTCCGGGCGTGGTGGTGACCATTATCTTCGCCCTGCCGCCAATTGTCCGCCTGACCATCCTCGGGATTAACCAGGTACCGGCAGACCTCATTGAAGCTTCACGCTCCTTCGGCGCCAGCCCGCGCCAGCTGCTGTTTAAAGTCCAGCTGCCGCTGGCGATGCCGACCATCATGGCCGGCGTCAACCAGACGCTGATGCTGGCCCTGTCGATGGTCGTTATTGCCTCGATGATCGCCGTCGGCGGCCTCGGTCAAATGGTGCTGCGCGGTATTGGCCGCCTGGATATGGGGCTGGCGAGCGTCGGCGGGGTCGGGATCGTTATCCTCGCGATTATCCTCGACCGCCTGACCCAAGCCGTCGGCCGTGATTCCCGCAGCCGCGGTAATCGCCGCTGGTACGCCACCGGACCTCTGGGGCTGATTACCCGCCCTTTCTGTAAATAAGAGAAGGAATAACGATGCGACATACTACACTCCTTGCCACAGCGTTTACCGCCCTCGTCACGACCAGCGCGTTTGCTGCCGAGCTGCCGGGTAAAGGCATCACCGTGAAACCGGCGCAGAGCACCATTTCGGAAGAAACTTTCCAGACGCTGCTGGTCAGCCGCGCGCTGGAAAAACTGGGCTATACCGTCGAAAAGCCGAGCGAAGTCGACTATAACGTCGCCTACACCTCCATCGCCTCTGGCGATGCCACCTTTATCGCCACCAACTGGCAACCGCTGCACGATGATATGTACGCGGCGGCGGGCGGCGATAAAAAATTCTACCGTGAAGGAACCTTCGTTACCGGCGCGGCACAGGGCTACCTGATCGATAAGAAAACCGCCGAGCAGTACCATATTAAGTCCATCGACCAGTTGAAAGATCCGAAGATCGCCAAACTGTTCGATACCAACGGCGATGGCAAAGCCGACCTCACCGGTTGTACCCCAGGCTGGGGCTGCGAGGCGGTCATCAACCATCAGATTGATGCCTACGGGCTGAACAATAAAGTGGTCCATAACCAGGGCAACTACGCGGCGATGATGGCCGATACCATCGCCCGTTATAAAGAAGGCAAACCGATTCTTTATTATACCTGGACGCCGTACTGGGTCAGCGACGCGCTGAAACCGGGTAAAGATGTGGTCTGGCTGCAGGTGCCGTTCTCCTCCCTGCCGGGAGAACAGAAAGATATCGACACCAAGCTGCCGAACGGCGTCAACTATGGCTTCCCGGTGAACACCATGCACATCGTCGCCAACAAAGCCTGGACCGAGAAGAACCCGGCGGCGGCGAAGCTGTTTAGCCTGATGAAGCTGCCAATTGCCGATATCAACGCCGAAAACGCGATGATGCATGCCGGTCATGCTTCAGAAGCCGACATCAACGGCCACGTTGATGGTTGGATTAAAGCCCACCAGCAGTTGTTCGACGGCTGGGTAAAAGAAGCGCTGGCGGCGCAGAAGTAATTTCTCCCCTCTCCCCACGGCGGTTTGCCGTCGTGGGGCTGCCCTTTCCCCCATAGCAGCATGAAACGAATATGCCTAAAAAAGCGGATATTCTGATTTCCCATTTTCGCGATTGTGAAGCCATCACGCCGTCTGCTAAGGTGAGCAAATCTTTCCAGGCGTAATTTTCACCAGCGTTATCAATAAGTCACCGATATGGAAACGCCTGCTCCCCGACGTCAGCGCCATTGGCTACCAACACGGGTAGGTTGCGCCGCGTTCAGGTTGAGCTTACAGGCGACGAACAGCATTATTATCCCTACGCAACTCAGCGCTTTAGCCTATGGTTTGGCATGGAAAATCGGCGTCTCGCCGGAGATTTTAAGTATTAATAGTGACCGATAATTCATTTGCTTTATTTGTCACAATAGTTATTATATCGGCTGTAATTAATGAGGTTATACCCAAATGGATAGTTCGTTTACTCCCATTGAGCAGATGCTCAAATTCCGCGCCAGCCGCCATGAAGATTTCCCTTTCCAGGAGATTCTCCTCACCCGTCTCTGTATGCACATGCAGGGTAAGCTGCTGGAAAACCGTAACAAAATGCTGAAAGCGCAAGGGATTAACGAGACATTATTTATGGCGCTGATAACGCTTGAGTCTCAGGAAAATCACAGCATTCAACCTTCCGAGCTGAGCTGCGCGCTGGGTTCGTCACGCACTAATGCCACCCGTATCGCCGACGAACTGGAAAAACGCGGCTGGATCGAGCGTCGTGAAAGCGACAACGATCGTCGCTGCCTGCATCTGCAGCTAACCGACAAAGGTCATCAATTCTTGCGCGAGGTATTACCTCCGCAGCACAACTGCCTGCACCAGTTGTGGTCTTCTTTGAGCACTGCGGAAAAAGACCAGCTGGAGCACATCACCCGCAAACTGCTTGGCCGCCTCGACCAAATGGAAGAAGACGGCGCGCTGGCGGGATCCCTGCGCTAAGCACGGAGCCGCACAACATTTTGAGTTGCAAGGAACACGGTCAGGCCAGCAGATTTTCTGCTGGCCTTTCTGGTAAACAGGTCGGCTCAGCCGATGTGAAATAATAAGAATGTAAAATTGTGGAGAATCAGATGAGCGAAAATGCGGCGAGCCAAACTCCGCAGCAATCAGGCAGCAAGAAAGGGAAACGCAAAGGCGCCCTTCTGCTCCTGACCTTGCTCTTTGTTATTGTGGCCGTAGCCTACGGCATTTATTGGTTTTTAGTCCTGCGTCATTATGAAGAGACCGATGACGCTTATGTGGCAGGGAACCAGGTACAGATCATGGCGCAGGTTTCCGGTAGCGTCACCAAGGTCTGGGCCGACAACACCGACTTTGTGCAACAAGGCGATCCGCTGGTCACCCTCGACCAGACCGACGCCCAGCAGGCGTTTGAAAAAGCCAAAACCCAGCTGGCGGCAAGCGTGCGCCAGACTCGCCAGCAGATGATCAACAGCAAGCAGCTGCAGGCGAATATTGACGTCAAAAAAACCGCCCTCGCCCAGGCGCAGGCAGACCTTAATCGCCGTATCCCGCTGGGCGCCGCGAACCTGATTGGCCGCGAAGAGCTGCAGCACGCTCGTGACACCGTCGCCAGCGCCCAGGCCGAACTCGACGTCGCTATTCAACAGTACAACGCCAATCAGGCGATCGTACTGGGCACCAAACTGGAACAGCAGCCTGCGGTGCTGCAGGCGGCGACCGAAGTCCGCAACGCCTGGCTGGCGCTGCAGCGTACGCAAATCGTCAGCCCGATTAGCGGCTACGTTTCCCGCCGCTCGGTGCAGCCTGGCGCGCAGATTGGCACCACTACCCCGCTGATGGCGGTGGTTCCAGCCACCAACCTGTGGGTTGACGCCAACTTTAAAGAGACCCAGCTTGCCCATATGCGTATCGGCCAGCCGGCGACCATCGTCAGCGATATCTACGGCGATGACGTGAAGTACACCGGTAAAGTGGTCGGCCTGGATATGGGTACCGGCAGCGCCTTCTCCCTGCTGCCGGCGCAAAACGCCACCGGTAACTGGATCAAAGTCGTCCAGCGTCTGCCGGTTCGTATCGAAATAGATGCTAAACAGCTGGCGCAACATCCGCTGCGCATCGGCCTGTCGACGCTGGTTGAAGTAGACACCAGCAATCGCGAAGGCGAGATGCTGGCAAGCCAGGTACGTAGCTCGCCGGTCTATGAAAGTAATGCCCGTGAAATCGGCCTTGAGCCGGTAAATAAACTGATCGACGGTATCATCCAGGCCAACGCCGGATAATTCGGGGTGAGCGTAATGCAACAGCAAAAACCGCTCGAAGGCGCGCAACTGGTCATCATGACCATTGCGCTGTCGCTGGCGACTTTCATGCAGGTGCTGGACTCCACTATCGCCAACGTGGCTATTCCGACCATTGCCGGTAACCTTGGCTCGTCGCTAAGTCAGGGGACCTGGGTCATCACCTCGTTTGGGGTGGCGAACGCTATCTCCATCCCAATTACCGGCTGGCTGGCTAAGCGCGTCGGCGAAGTGAAACTCTTCGTCTGGTCGACGGTGGCATTCGCCATCGCCTCCTGGGCCTGCGGGGTGTCAAATAGCCTGACGATGCTGATTTTCTTCCGCGTGATTCAGGGGATCGTCGCCGGTCCGCTGATCCCGCTATCGCAGAGTCTGCTGCTCAGCAACTACCCGCCAGCGAAGCGCTCAATCGCGCTGGCGCTGTGGTCGATGACGGTCATCGTCGCGCCGATTTGCGGCCCGATTCTCGGCGGCTATATCAGCGATAACTACCACTGGGGCTGGATCTTCTTCATCAACGTGCCGATTGGCGTGGCGGTGGTTCTCATGACGCTGCAAACCCTGCGCGGCCGCGAAACCCGCACCGAACAGCGGCGTATCGACGGCGTCGGGCTGGCGCTGCTGATTATCGGGATCGGCAGCCTGCAGGTTATGCTCGACCGCGGTAAAGAGCTCGACTGGTTCGCTTCCAACGAGATTATCATCCTGACCATCGTGGCGGTGGTGGCGATAAGTTTCCTCATCGTCTGGGAGTTGACCGACGATAACCCGATAGTCGACCTGTCGCTGTTTAAGTCGCGTAACTTTACCATCGGCTGCTTGTGTATCAGTCTGGCCTATATGCTCTACTTCGGCGCCATTGTATTGCTGCCGCAGCTTCTACAGGAGGTATACGGCTACACCGCCACCTGGGCCGGTTTGGCTTCGGCGCCGGTCGGGGTGATCCCGGTCATTCTGTCGCCGATTATCGGCCGCTTTGCCCATAAGCTCGATATGCGGCGGCTGGTGACCTTCAGCTTTATTATGTATGCGGTGTGCTTCTACTGGCGCGCGTGGACCTTCGAACCGGGAATGGACTTTGGCGCATCGGCCTGGCCGCAGTTTATCCAGGGCTTTGCGGTGGCCTGTTTCTTCATGCCGCTGACCACCATCACTCTCTCTGGCCTCCCGCCGGAGCGGCTGGCGGCGGCATCGAGCTTGTCGAACTTTACCCGAACCCTTGCCGGCTCCATCGGTACCTCAATTACCACCACCATGTGGACCAACCGCGAGGCGCTGCACCATGCGCAGCTCACCGAGTCGGTGACGCCGTTCAACCCCAACGCCCAGCAGATGTACGATCAACTACAGGGTATGGGAATGACCCAGCAGCAGGCTTCCGGCTGGATTGCCCAGCAGATAACCAACCAGGGGTTGATTATCTCCGCCAACGAAATCTTCTGGGTCTCAGCGGGGATCTTTATCCTTCTGCTAAGCCTGGTGTGGTTCGCCAGGCCGCCGTTCAGCGCCGGCGGCGGTGGCGGAGGCGCGCACTAAGTATCAACAAAAGGGACCTACGGGTCCCTTTTTTATTGCCGCGACCTTGTCCATTTCGCGCTAGCTTCTGTCCATTTCGCTAAAGCCGCCGATGCGTTATGTCATGCAGGATAAAGCTCCGACTACAGGAGAACATCATGCTGACCAATCCTTGCGAAAAATACAGCCCTTATCCGCCTATCGTCCTGCCCGATCGCCAGTGGCCCGAGCGGCAAATCACTACCGCGCCGCGCTGGCTTTCCACCGATTTGCGCGACGGCAACCAGGCGCTGGCCGAACCGATGGATGCCGCACGCAAGCTGCAGTTCTGGGATCTGTTGCTTGAGTGCGGTTTTAAAGAAATAGAGGTCGCCTTCCCCTCCGCCTCGCAAACCGACTTCAACTTTGTGCGCCAGCTGATTGACGAGCAGCGCATCCCTGAAGATGTCACCATTCAGGTACTGACTCAGGCGCGGGAAGAACTCATAGCGCGAACCTTTGAAGCGCTGCGCGGCGCCCGACAGGCAACCATCCATCTCTACAATGCCACCGCGCCGCTGTTTCGCGAGCTGGTTTTCGGCATGGAAAAGGCCGAAGTGATCGAGCTCGCCACTCGAGCCACCCGGCTTATTCGTCAGCATTGCGAACAGCAGCCGGACACCCGTTGGCAATATGAATATTCACCGGAAACCTTCTGTTTTACCGAGCCGGAATTCGCCCTTGAAATCTGCGAAGCGGTGGCGGAAATCTGGCAGCCCTGCGGCGAACGGCCAATGATTATTAATCTTCCGGCAACGGTCGAAGTCAACACGCCGAACGTCTACGCCGATCGGATTGAATATTTTTGCCGCCACTTCTCGCGCCGCCAGGATGTGTGTATCAGCGTGCATCCGCATAACGATCGCGGTACCGGCGTCGCCAGCGCCGAACTGGCGGTGATGGCCGGCGCCGATCGCGTGGAAGGCTGTCTGTTCGGCAATGGCGAGCGCACCGGCAACGTCTGTCTGGTCACGCTGGCGATGAATCTCTATAGCCAGGGCGTGGATCCGCAGTTGCGCTTTACGCAGATGAATCGGGTAGTGGAGATCGTCGAGAACTGCAACCAGCTCCCGGTACATCCACGGCATCCCTGGGCAGGCAGTCTGGCCTACACCGCCTTTTCCGGTTCGCATCAGGATGCCATTAAAAAAGGGTTTGATGCCCGTAAGCCGGGAGATCGCTGGCAAATGCCGTATTTACCTATCGATCCACAGGATATCGGCTGCAGCTATGAAGCAGTGATCCGCGTTAACAGCCAGTCAGGTAAAAGCGGCAGCGCATGGCTGATTGAGCAGAACCACGGTCTTAAGCTGCCGCGGGCGTTGCAGCAGGACTTCAGCCAGTACGTTCAGCAAGAAACGGATAGCCATGGTAAAGAAATGACCCATAACGCGTTATGGCAGCTGTTTCGCAGCCGTTACGGCCTGCTGGCGCAGCCGACGCTGGCGTTACTCGACTATCAGAGCGACGGCCAGCAGGATGGCGAACTGACGTTACAGGCTGCGCTGCGGATGGATGGCGAAACCCGCCGCCTGAACGGACGCGGGAACGGTTTGTTATCCGCCGCCGCCAACGGCCTGAGCGCGCTGTTAAAACGTCATTTCGTTATCAAGGATTACCACGAGCATACCCTTGGGGCGCGCAGCGACAGCCGCTCCGTTGCCTATATTCGCTGCGTCTTTGCCAATGGCGAAAGTCGATGGGGCGTAGGCATTGATAATGACGTTGCCCGCGCCTCGTTACAGGCGTTGTGTAATGCCGTTCACGCCAGGGATTAATCCAACGGGCGAAAATAGTCGCTGGGCGCGGTCCCCATGACCCGGCGGAACATGGCGCTAAAAGCGCTGTGGCTGCCGTAACCCAGATCCAGCGCCACCCTTAGCACCGACTGCCCCTGCGCCAGGCGAACCAGCGCCTCCATCAGCTTCGCCCGGCGCACCCATTCGCTCCAGGTCAGGCTGGTCTGCTGTTGAAAATGGCGGTTCAGCGTACGCTCGCTCATTCCGCCAGCTTGCGCCGCCTCACGGCTGCTCCACGGCTCACCGGGCGCTTCGCGCACCCGCTGGCACAACCGACGCAGGCTATCGCTATGCGGTTCCGGCAAACCGAACGGTAATACCGACATTCCACGAATTTCATCCAGCATCAGCTCATAGATACGTTCGTCGCGAGTCCCGGGGAAATAGCGCTCTTCCAGCGACAGCGACGCGACGATAAGCTCACGCAGCAGCGGTGAGATCTGTACGATCTGGCAGGTAGAGGGCAGATCGGCACGGGCCAGCGGATCGATAAATAGCGTCCGCGCGGCCACATTGCCGGTTATGCGCAACGCGTGCGGCGTATGTGCCGGTAGCCAGACGCCGCGCCCCGGCGGTACGACCCAGAACCCGACCGGCGTTTCCACCCGAACCACGCCGCTGAGAATATGCAATAACTGAGCGCAGTCGTGGCAATGCATCGGTTCGCTATCGCCGTGGGCGTAATCATGGGCAAATGGCACCAGCGCGCGGTGCTGGAAGGAAAAGGAGAGCGTTGTCGACATGATAGGCGAAGAGCGGCCCGACGCGATAGCCGGGCCGACGCAGGCGCACTAGATGTGCAGTTCTTGCAGTTTTTCTTTCGGCAGCGCCAGCTCATCGTTGCTGTTGATGCGAACATCACGCTCAATGATGTGGCGGGCGATATCCTGCGCTTCTTCCAGCGAGTGCATGGTGTAGGTTCCGCACTGGTAGACGTTCAGCTCAGGGATCTGATTCTGATCTTTGACTTTCAGCACGTCAGCCATCGCCGCTTTCCAGGCATCTGCCACGCGTTGCTCTTCCGGCGTGCCAATCAGGCTCATGTAGAAACCGGTACGGCAGCCCATCGGAGAGATGTCGATAATTTCCACGCCATTACCGTTCAGGTGATCGCGCATGAAACCAGCAAACAGGTGCTCCAGAGTATGAATGCCGCGCTCCGGCATCACTTCCTGGTTCGGTACGCAGAATCGCAGATCGAAAACGGTGATTTGATCGCCGTGCGGCGTGTTCATTTTCTTCGCGACGCGCACCGCAGGCGCTTCCATTCGGGTATGGTCGACTGTGAAACTATCTAACAACGGCATTCTTCACCTCCGATAGTGATTTTTTTTAAAATAAAATGAACTCTTCGTTCAACAGCGAGTCTGAGTATATGAAAGACGCGCATTTATTATCATCATCATCCCTGAATCAGAGATGAAAGTTTGGCCACAGTGATGTGGCCTTTTTCTTTTGTAGCGCTTTTTACTACGCGTGTCGTGCTAAAAGCGCCTCGAACGGCTCGCTATCTTCCGCTTCTACTTTCTTCTGCCGCGCGACCGACGCATCACGTTCGGCGATAAAATCATCTTCGCTTAAAATTTCCAGCGGTTCATCGCGCAGCATCGTACGATACTCATCAGCCAGCTTACGCCCGGTACCGCCAATCCCTTCTTCAATCATAGAACGCAGAATGCGCGCTGAGAAAGTTAATTCCGGATCGTCGAAGCAGGCTAATAGCTCATCGCACACCTGTTGATACGCCTCGCCGCCGTGGATGCTGTCCAGCGTTTGCGCCACGCGGCGTAAATCACGGAACAGATCTTTACCCACCTGCGCCAGCGGGAACTGCGCGCTTTCGCAGCCAATTCCCAGCGTCAGGCCCGGTTTGCGGCCTTCAAGAATCACCCGGTTCCAGTTAGTACGGGTACACAGCAGTTCGCTGCTGCTCATCTCCGGCGCATCGGCCAGCACGCACCAGACCATAAACAGATCGAGGAAGCGCACCTGCTGCTCATCCACGCCAATCGGCGAGAATGGGTTGATATCCAGCGAACGCACTTCGATATACTCAATGCCGCCGCGCAGCAGCGCATCGGACGGCGTTTCACCGCTACGGGTCACCCGTTTCGGGCGAATCGGCGCGTACAGCTCGTTTTCAATCTGCAGAATATTGCTGTTGATCTGCAGATGCTTACCGTCTTTCTCAAGCCCGATTTTAGCGTACTCTTCCGATGGCGTTTTAATCGCCCGCTTCAATCCTGCCACATACTCATGCAGATCGTTAAACGTAATTCCGAGATTGCTTTGCGACTTATTGGTATAACCGAGGTCGCTAAGACGCAGAGAAGTGGCGTATGGCAGGTAGTACATGCCGTTTCCGGCCTTCTCAAACGGCAGAGTCGTCGGTTTGCCTTGCAGGAACGAGGAGCAAATCGCCGGCGACGCGCCGAACAGGTACGGAATTACCCAACCGAAACGGTAGTAGTTACGAATCGAGCGGAAATAACCGGCCGAGATCGCCTCTTTGCCGCTTTCCGCGTCTTCCACGCCGCACTTGGCCTGCCAGAACGCCATCGGCAGCGAGAAGTTATAGTGCACGCCAGAAATGGTTTGCATCAGCGCGCCGTAGCGGTTTTTCAGCCCTTCGCGATACAACGTCTTCAGACGGCCAACGTTAGAGGTACCGTACTGCGCCAGTTCAATTTCCTGACCCGGCGCGATATAGCACGGCATGCTCAGCGGCCACATCCGCTCGTCGCCGAGCTGGCGGGCGGTGAAGCGATGCACATCGCGCAGGAAAGTCAGCATATGATCGACATCGCCATCCACTGGGGTAATAAACTCCAGCAGGGCTTCGGCAAAATCAGTGGTAATCCATTTATGGGTCAGCGCCGAACCTAAAGCTAAAGGATGGCCGGTAGTGGCCAGCGTGCCGTCGGCGTTAACGCGCAGCGTTTCGCGCTCAAGCCCACGTTTAATGCCTTGCAGCGCCTGCGGATTTTTTTCCAGCCAGGCCAGCGCCTGTGATACATCCGGGATCAATTTGACCTCCCGCCTGTCGAAATCGTTTGAATTAGCATAATTGTAATGGTTGAACAATCAGTCCAATTAGTGCCACCACGTCATGCCCTGAAGGGTTGCCGCCGCAATGACGATATAACGCAACGCCTTACCAAGGCATAAAAAAAAGAGCACTGGTCCCCAGGAAATGCGCATCCATCCCGCCAGTAAACACAGCAAATCGCCTATAACAGGCGCCCAGCTCAATAATAATGTCACCGCGCCATAGCGTTTAAGCCAGCCGGTTGCCCTCTCCTGCCAGCGCGACTGCTTGCGCAGCGGAAACAGGCGCCCCAGAATAACGTTAGTTACCCCTCCAAGGCTATTGCCGATTGTTGCTATTAATACCAGCAGCCACGGTTGACTTGCCCCCGTAAGAAGCATAGCAACCAGCACCACTTCCGAGTTGCCGGGCAGTAAAGTGGCGCTTAAAAAGCTGCTGGCAAAAAGCGACAGGAGCGACAGCGCGTCGCTCACAACAGACGCACATCCACAGCATCCATACCCGCGCGCTTCGCCGCTTCCAGACCGAAGTCGGCATCTTCAAAGACCACGCAGGTTTCCGGCGCTACGCCCATGCGCTCCGCGCATAGCAGGAAGGTATCTGGCGCAGGTTTATGTTGCGTCACGTGATCGGCAGCCACCACCGCGGAGAAGTAGTGGCGCAGGCCGAGATGCGCCAGTAGCGCTTCGGCGACGGCGCTTTCGCTACCGGTGCCGACCGACATCGGGCGACGGCCATGCCACTCCTTTACCACGTCAATGAGCGGTAACGGGCGCACGCTATCCAGCAGCATCGCTTTAACGGCCACAGTTTTTTCCTGCGCCAGACGATGCGGATCTAAATCAGCCTGATTCAGCTCAATGATCGCCTGGGCAATACGCCAGGTTGGAGAACCGTTGAGCGCGACCACGGCCTGTTCATCGAAACGCATACCGTAACGGCCCAATACTTCACGCCATGCCTTACGATGCGTCGGCTCGGTATCGAGGATGGTGCCATCCATATCGAAAATCAGTCCTGCGTAACGTTGGTACATCGTGTTCTCACAAACAGGATAAGGAAACGTTACTGTATCGCAAAAGGCGGGTTTTGTCGCGGGGGGCCAGAGACCGCAAAGGCGCCCGCAGGCGCCTTAAGTAATTAGGGAGTGCAAAAATCGCTTTATTTGATTCGCAGGTCGTTCTCAACCACGCGCACGCCCTGTACGCGACGGGTGACCTCTACCGCACGTTTAGCGCTCTCAGCCGACGATACAAAACCGCTCAGCTGTACGCGGCCTTTAAAGGTCTGCACGCTAATTTCTGAGGATTTGATATCTTTTTCGTTAAACAGCGCGCTTTTAACCTTGGTGGTTACCACGGTATCGTCAATATAACCGCCGGTGCTTTCTTTGGTGGACGATCCGGCACAGCCTGCCAGAGATACGGCGACCAGAAGCGTTGCGCAAAAGGCAGGTATTGCTTTGAACCATTTCATTGATTTCTCTCCTTGCATTCATCACACCCGGTTCAGGTAGATCTACAGGGATAAATTATAGTGGAAAGAGCGACTTGCCAATAAGAAATGTGTTGATTATCGAGGAGATAAAATGCGTCGTACTGAGGGGATGAAAATTGAAGAGTTTTGTTGAAGAGAATATGGTGCATCCGGGAGGATTCGAACCTCCGACCGCTCGGTTCGTAGCCGAGTACTCTATCCAGCTGAGCTACGGATGCATCGGAATAACTAGTTTACTACAGAGTTCATCTGAATAATTCAGAATCAGGCAAGAATGGTGCATCCGGGAGGATTCGAACCTCCGACCGCTCGGTTCGTAGCCGAGTACTCTATCCAGCTGAGCTACGGATGCATCGGAATAACTAGTTTACTACAGAATTCATCTGAATAATTCAGAATCAGGCAAGAATGGTGCATCCGGGAGGATGACTCGTCTACGCCTCGCCCTACGGGCCGTTGCTTACGCAACGTTATCCTCCCTGGTGCTGACGAAAATTTCGCAGACCATGTAACAACGATATTGCTGTTACTAAGGAGAATATGGTGCATCCGGGAGGATTCGAACCTCCGACCGCTCGGTTCGTAGCCGAGTACTCTATCCAGCTGAGCTACGGATGCATCGGGAAACTTGCTTTACTACGCGTCAGTGTCACAACTAACACATGCCACACTGAGTATGATGGAGTAATCGGTAGAGTGACTCGATTACGCCTCGCACTGCGGGCCGCTGCTTTCACAGCGTTCTTCTTTCTGTTTACAGAGAGAAGATGGTGCATCCGGGAGGATTACTCGGCTGCGCCTCGCCCTACGGGCCGTTGTTTACTCAACGTTATCCTCCCTGGTGTTGGCGATAATTTCGCAAACTTTGCAACAACGATATCGCTGTTACCCAAGAGAAGATGGTGCATCCGGGAGGATTCGAACCTCCGACCGCTCGGTTCGTAGCCGAGTACTCTATCCAGCTGAGCTACGGATGCAAAATGGCGGTGAGGCGGGGATTCGAACCCCGGATGCAGCTTTTGACCGCATACTCCCTTAGCAGGGGAGCGCCTTCAGCCTCTCGGCCACCTCACCACACAACACGCCTCTTGCGAGTGCTTCGAAGAACTTGTTTCTGCTCTTCGTCGCTGCGATGGCGCACATATTACTTTCTGAGACTTATAAGTCAAACAATTTTTCGAGAGCTTTCTCCGTTTGCACACTTCACGCGCAATTAGCCTGCAAAAACGGCAAAAAGAGTATTTTATCAACAGGAAATAGCCCTTTACGGCCACTCAAAAGCGACAACGAAAAATGACGCACGGCGAATAAAAACAAAAGAGAGGATGTCGCGAGAGAAGAAAAAGGAGAAGAAAAGAGAAAAACGACCGCCGGAGGGATGCGCCTCACAATAAAGCGAGGCGCGGAAAGCTTAGTAACTGGACTGCTGGGATTTTTCAGCCTGGATACGCTGGTAGATTTCTTCACGATGTACAGAGACTTCTTTAGGGGCGTTGACACCAATACGTACCTGGTTACCCTTAACCCCTAAAACTGTCACAGTGACCTCATCTCCAATCATGAGGGTCTCACCAACTCGACGAGTCAGAATCAGCATTCTTTGCTCCTTGAAAGATTAAAAGAGTCGGGTCTCTCGCATCCCGGCATTATCCATCATATAACGCCAAAAAGTAAGCGATGACAAACACCTCGCGGTGTAAGCAGTCACGGCATCACATTCTGTTAAACCTAAGTTTAGCCGATCTACACAACTTCAACCCGACTTTATCGTTATCAGTACTTATGACGCAAGATGCCGCTCCCATCAGGTTACGGCACCTATACCCGTCATACTTCAAGTTGCATGTATGTTGGCTTTCCTCACTCACCCCAGTCACTTACTTGAGTAAGCTCCTGGGGATTCGCTGCGTCGCCGCCTTCCTGCAACTCGAATTATTTAGGGTAAATGCGTTTATAGTTATTACAGTTTTGCGCTGACCCAGCCTTTCACACTGGCTAACGCAGCAGGGAGAGCAGACGCATCGGTACCGCCGGCTTGCGCCATATCCGGACGACCGCCCCCTTTACCGCCCACCTGCTGGGCGACCATACCAACCAGCTCCCCTGCTTTCACGCGGTCTGTCACATCCTTAGACACACCTGCAATCAGAGAAACCTTACCATCCGCTACCGTAGCTAATACAACGACCGTCGAACCGAGCTGGTTTTTCAGATCATCAACCATGGTACGCAGCATTTTCGGCTCAACGCCGGCCAGCTCGCTAACCAGCAGCTTAACACCGTTAATTTCTTCCGCTTTACTGGAGAGATTAGCGCTCTCCTGCGCCGCAGCCTGCTCTTTCAGCTGCTGCAGCTCTTTTTCCAACTGACGGGTACGCTCAAGCGCCGCGCGAACTTTATCGCCGATGCTGTGGCTATCGCCCTTCAGCAGCTGGGCGATATCGCTGAGCTGATCGCTCTGCGCATGCAGGCTGGCAATCGCCCCTTCGCCGGTCACCGCTTCAATACGGCGCACGCCTGCGGCGGTACCGGATTCAGAGGTAATACGGAACAGGCCGATATCACCGGTACGCGCCGCGTGAGTACCGCCGCACAGCTCGGTGGAGAAATCGCCCATCCGCAGTACGCGAACGCGATCGTCGTATTTCTCGCCGAACAGCGCCATGGCGCCGGATTCACGCGCGGCATCGATATCCATGATATTGGTTTCGATAGCCAGGTTACGGCGGATCTGGGCGTTCACCAGATCTTCCACCGCTCTAATTTCTTCCGGCTTCATCGCTTCAAAATGCGAGAAGTCAAAACGCAGCGCTTTATCGTTAACCAGCGAGCCTTTCTGCGCCACGTGGGTACCGAGAACCTGGCGCAGCGCCGCGTGCATCAGGTGCGTCGCGGAATGGTTGAGACGAATACGCTGACGGCGAGCCTGATCGACATCGGCCTGCACCGCGTCACCCACTTTCAGGGAACCGCTGGCGACTTTACCGATATGACCAATAGCCTGGCCGTACTTCTGCGTATCGCTGACCGTGAAGGAGAAGCCAGCGCCTTTCAGTTCGCCTTTATCGCCTACCTGACCGCCGGATTCCGCATAGAATGGCGTCTGGTCGAGGACTACAACCGCATCCTGACCCGCGCTGACGCTATCAACCGCTTTGCCGTCGATGAACAGCGCAGTCACTTTGCCGTTCAGTTCCAGATGATCGTAGCCTTTAAATTCCGATGCGCCGTCAACGCGAATCATCGCGTTATAGTCAGCGCCGAAACCGCTGGACTCGCGCGCGCGGCGGCGCTGCTCTTCCATCGCGGCTTCAAAGCCTGCTTCGTCAACCTTGATGTTGCGCTCGCGGCAGACGTCCGCCGTCAGATCAACCGGGAAGCCATAGGTGTCATACAGACGGAAGGCGGTTTCGCCGTCCAGCGTGTCGCCTTTAAGCTTCGACAGTTCCTCGTCCAGCAGCGCCAGTCCGCGCTCAAGTGTGCGCGCAAACTGCTCTTCTTCGGTTTTCAGCACCTGCTCTACCAGAGCCTGCTGCTGTTTCAGCTCTTCACCGGCGGCGCCCATCACGTCGATAAGCGGAGCAACCAGTTTCCAGAAGAAGGTGTCCTTCGCGCCCAGCATGTTGCCGTGACGAATCGCGCGGCGAATGATACGACGCAGCACGTAGCCGCGGTTTTCATTCGACGGGATCACGCCATCAGCAATCAGGAATGCGCAGGAACGAATGTGGTCGGCGATAACGCGCAGCGACTTGTTAGTCAGATCGGTCGCGCCGGTGACTTTCGCCACGCTCGCAATCAGATTGCGGAACAGGTCGATGTCATAGTTGGAGTTAACGTGCTGCAGAACAGCGGCAATACGCTCCAGCCCCATACCGGTATCAACGGACGGCTTCGGCAGCGGCTCCATGGTACCGTCAGCCTGACGGTTGAACTGCATGAAGACGATGTTCCAGATCTCAATGTAACGGTCGCCATCTTCTTCCGGGCTTCCCGGAGGGCCGCCCCAGATGTGATCGCCATGGTCAAAGAAGATTTCGGTGCACGGGCCGCACGGACCGGTATCGCCCATCTGCCAGAAGTTATCAGAAGCAAACGGCGCGCCTTTGTTGTCGCCGATGCGGATAATACGCTCGCGCGGAACGCCCACTTCATTGGCCCAGATGTCGAAAGCTTCGTCATCGGTCTCGTAAACGGTAACCCACAGTTTTTCTTTCGGCAGGGCGAACCAGTTCTCACCGGTCAGCAGTTCCCATGCATATTTGATGGCATCCTGCTTGAAGTAATCGCCGAAGCTGAAGTTGCCCAGCATTTCGAAGAAGGTGTGGTGACGCGCGGTGTAACCGACGTTTTCCAGATCGTTGTGTTTACCGCCCGCACGCACGCAACGCTGCGCGGTGGTCGCGCGCGAATAATTACGTTTGTCGAGACCAAGGAAGACATCCTTGAACTGGTTCATCCCGGCGTTGGTAAACAGCAGGGTCGGATCGTTGTGCGGCACCAGGGAGCTGCTGGCAACTACCTGATGTCCCTTACTATGGAAAAAGTCGAGAAACGCCTGACGGATCTCAGCGGTGCTCTTGCTCATAATTATCCTGAAATCAAGCTACACTTCATCCTTCAAGTCGCCTCTGACCTGGCGGAACGTCCTCTCCCGGTAGTGAACTCACGTACGCCCCAGAAGCTGTTCTCTCTTGCCGCCGTGATGCAGCTTGAATGATTTTGTGTATAAGGAATAATCGCCCTGGACGCTGATTATGCAATCACAAGCAGCGGCCCGACGGAATAAAGTGGGAATAAGATAAGTTTTCTTTAGAGGGAAGTAAAATCCCCGATGGGTCAATCTGCAAAATTTCGCCAGATTTCCTGGATATCTTCCATCAGATAGCCGCGGTACAGCAAAAATCGCTGGATTTTAACTTTTTCAGTAAAGGCGGTAGGTAACGGTTCGCCGTATTTACGCTGCGCCTGCTCTTTCGCCAGCGCCGCCCAGTCGATTTCACACTCGCGCATCGCGCTTTCGATGTCGCTGCGGCCAATGCCCTTTTGATTCAACTCCTGGCGGATACGTGCCGGCCCATAGCCCTTGCGGCTCCGGCTGGCAATAAACTGGCGAACAAAACGCTGGTCA
The DNA here is from genome assembly GCF_032601995.1 of Klebsiella sp. 141153. NCBI lineage: Bacteria > Pseudomonadati > Pseudomonadota > Gammaproteobacteria > Enterobacterales > Enterobacteriaceae > Klebsiella > Klebsiella sp. 141153. Next base: position 123,901 of record NZ_JAQIRJ010000014.1, read on the forward strand.
TCAAGATAGCGGTTTTCCAGGCACCAGCCGACAACCTGTTCGAGCTCTTCCGGCGTAATGTCCAGCTTTTCAGGGCCGTTTTTACTCATTACCGGCGCCGCCAGCTTACGCCGCAGCTCCTGTTCGCTATGATCGCGCATCGCCAGAATACGAATTGCGCGATCCAACAGACGCGCATAGCCGGAGCGGCGTGGTGAAGTCTCAGTCACAGGCACCTCGATAATCTAAGAAAAGCAAAAGGGCCGCATCAGCAGCCCTTTGTTACTCTTTTAGACGATATCAGAAATCTTGTTCGGTTTCTTCTGCGTCGTTGCCGTCAACCGCGAAGTCCGGCGTGGAGTCCTGGTTGTTGAGCAGCAGTTCGCGAACCTTCTTCTCAATTTCTTTCGCCGCCGCCGGGTTATCTTTCAGCCAGGAGATTGCGTTCGCTTTACCCTGACCGATTTTGTCGCCGTTGTAGCTATACCAGGCACCTGCTTTTTCAATCAGCTTCTCTTTCACGCCGAGGTCAACCAGCTCGCCGAAGAAGTTGATGCCTTCACCGTAGAGGATCTGGAATTCAGCCTGTTTGAACGGCGCGGCGATTTTGTTTTTCACCACTTTCACGCGGGTTTCGCTGCCGACGACGTTGTCGCCCTCTTTCACCGCGCCGATGCGGCGAATGTCCAGACGCACGGAAGCGTAGAACTTCAGCGCGTTACCACCGGTGGTGGTTTCCGGGTTACCGAACATCACGCCGATTTTCATACGGATCTGGTTGATGAAGATCAGCAGCGTGTTGGACTGCTTCAGGTTACCAGCCAGTTTACGCATCGCCTGGCTCATCATACGCGCCGCGAGGCCCATGTGAGAGTCGCCGATTTCGCCTTCGATTTCCGCCTTCGGCGTCAGCGCCGCCACGGAGTCGACGACGATAACGTCTACCGCGCCGGAACGCGCCAGCGCGTCACAGATTTCCAGCGCCTGCTCGCCGGTATCCGGCTGGGAGCACAGCAGGTTGTCGATATCAACGCCCAGCTTGCGGGCATATACCGGATCCAGCGCGTGTTCGGCATCGATGAACGCACAGGTTTTGCCTTCACGCTGCGCTGCGGCGATAACCTGCAGCGTCAGGGTAGTTTTACCCGATGATTCCGGCCCGTAGATCTCAACGATACGGCCCATTGGCAGACCGCCTGCGCCGAGCGCGATATCCAGAGAAAGCGAACCGGTGGAGATGGTTTCCACGTCCATGGAACGGTCTTCACCCAGGCGCATGATGGAGCCTTTACCGAATTGCTTTTCGATCTGGCCCAGTGCTGCCGCCAACGCTTTCTGTTTGTTTTCGTCGATCGCCATTGTTACTCCTGTCATGCGAGGTGAAGCGCGTTCGCTTCGCCGTTAATATTTGTTCAGTTGAGGCAATTATACTGTATGGTCATACAGTATCAAGTATTTTGTAGAAATTGTTGCCAGAGCAGATTTAACGCATAGGCCGTCGCCTGACGACGCACCGCTTCGCGGTCTCCGGCAAAGCATTCGCGGCGGGTCACGCCCTGCCCGTTCGCACAGGCGACGCCGAACCACACGGTGCCGACGGGCTTCTCCGCGCTGCCGCCGTCCGGGCCGGCGATACCGCTGACCGATACCGCATAGGTGGCGCGCGCCGCGCGTAGCGCGCCAATTGCCATCTCGACAACCACCGGTTCGCTCACCGCGCCGTTATCCAGTAACGTCACTTCGCTCACGCCAATCATCTGCGATTTGGCTTCGTTGCTATAGGTCACGAAACCGCGCTCAAACCACGCTGAGCTACCGGCAATATCGGTCAGCGCTTTGGCTATCCAGCCGCCGGTGCAGGACTCCGCGGTGGTCACCGTCGCGCCCTGCGCTTTCAGCGCCAGCCCAACCTGTTCGCTTAGCTGCATTAATTCTGAATCGGTCATTTTCGCCCCGCTTAAGCCAGATAAAGAGGCCATCAAAGATAGCACTTTCGGCAGAGATATGGGGACGAGCTGGTGATTTTACGAGGGGGGATCCAAAAATGGGCCGTCCCGCTGCAACCAGGACGACCAGACAACTCGCTACTTCATACTATTGACGATGAGCTCGACGTTATGGCGCAGCATTTTAACGTAGCTATCGGCCACGCCGCCCGGCTTAGACAGCGCTTCCGGATAGAGTTCGCCGCCCGGTTGCGCCCCCGTCGCGCCAGCGATTTGCTGCACCAGACGCGGGTCCAGCTGGTTCTCCATAAACCAGGTATGCACGCCATCGGCTTTGATTTGCTTAATCAACGCCGCCACCTGCGCCGCGCTAGCTTCGCTCTCGGATGAGAGTCCCTGCGGCGCAAGGAACGTCACGTGGTAAGCGCGGCCAAAATAGCCGAAAGCATCATGGCTGGTCAGCACTTTACGCTTCACCTGCGGGATGGCGCTAAACTGCGCCTTCGCCCAGCCGTCAATTGCCGTCAGCTGCTCGATATAACGCTTACCGCGGCTCTGGAGCGCCGCTTTATCCTGCGGGTCGGCTTTCACCAGGCCATCAAGGATATTCTGCGCGTACAACGCGCCATTAGCGGCGCTATTCCAGGCGTGGGGATCGGTCACCGTTTTACCGTCTTCATCAAGGGTATGCGTCTTAACCCCTTTTGACGCCACCACTAATTCGCCCTTAAAACCGGACGCTTTCACCAGCCGATCCAGCCACCCTTCCAGACCAAGCCCGTTGACCACCACCACGTCGGCTTTGCTGAGCAGCGCGCTATCCTTCGGTGAAGGTTCAAAGGTGTGCGGATCGCCATCCGGCCCTACCAGCGTATCGACATGAACATGCTCGCCGCCGACCTGCTGCACCATATCGCCCAGCACCGAAAAGCTGCTTACCACGTTCAGCGTTTTTGCTATCGCCCCCTGCGCCATCAGCCCCACGGCTAACGCCATCACCACTGCACTTCGTTTCATCATTTCCTTACCCCATTAATTTGCGCCAGCCAACGACCAGCCGGCTGCGCGTGCCAAAAAACACTGAAATAAAAAACAGTACGCTGGCGGTCAGCACGATGGCGGGCCCGGCGGGTAAATTCACTGCCCACGAAAGGCTCAATCCCATCCAGGCGCAAAACGCGCCGATCGCCGCCGCCAGCAACAAAATGCCCGGCAGCGTTCGCGCCCAGCAGCGCGCCGCTACCGCGGGCAACATCATCAGCCCTACCGCCATTAACGTGCCGAGCACCTGAAACCCCGCCACCAGGTTCAGTACCAATAGCGCGAGAAACAGGCCGTGCAGCAGCGCCGGTAGCCGCCGCGCGTTGACCTGTAGCCAGGCGCTATCGAACGCCTCGCTGACCAGCCCGCGATAAAACAGCGCAATGCACAGCAGCGTCAGGCTCGCCACGCCGGTGACAAAGAACGCCGCGTCGCTATCCACCGCCAGAATCGAACCGAACAGCAGGTGCAGCAGATCGACGCTGGAGCCGCGCAGCGAGACCAGCGTGACGCCAAGGGCCAGCGAGCCGAGGTAAAACCCGGCAAAACTGGCGTCCTCTTTGAGCGGCGTTCGCCGGCTGACCCACCCCGCCACCAGCGCCACCGCGATCCCGGCGATAAATCCGCCAACGCTCATCGCCAGCAGCGACATGCCGTTAAGGAGATAACCCGCCGCCACTCCCGGCAGAATGGCGTGCGACAGCGCATCGCCCATCAGGCTCATCCGTCGCAGCAGCAATAGCACGCCTAACATGGTGGTGCTCAGCGACAGCGCGAAGCACACCACCAGCGCCCGGCGCATAAAGCCAAATTCAATAAAAGGTTGAAAAAAGGTATGCCAGATCATGCCTGCCTCGCGGTGTTGAAGGCGGGAAGCACACTTGACGTCTCGCCCCAGCGCGCGTGCTGGGGTTCAAGCAGCAGCGTCTCGGGAAAGAAATCGGCCACGCACTGGTTATCGTGCAGCACCGCCAGTATCGTTTGCCCCTGGCGGTGCATATCGACGATAAGCGCCATCAGCTCGCGGCTGGTGGCCTCATCGACGCCGGTAAACGGCTCGTCCAACATCACCAGCGGCGCCTGTTGCACCATCACCCTGGCAAAGAGCATGCGCTGGAACTGGCCGCCCGAGAGCTCTTCAATTGGCGTATTAGTCAGCGCGCTGATCCCCACCCGCTCGAGCGCCGCGGCGATGCGCCGACGCTCGTCGCCGCCCAGACCGCGCAGCAGCGAGACCCGCGGCCAGGCCCCCTGACTGACGACATCGCGCACCAGCAGCGGAAACTGTGATTCCAGGGCATGGCGCTGCGCCAGCCAGCCGACCACGGGCCGCCCTTTGCGCCAGTTAAGCCGTCCGCTAACCGGTGGAATAAATCCAGCCAGCGTTTTCAGCAGCGTCGATTTACCGCAGCCATTAAGCCCGACAATCGCCGTCAGGCTTCCCGCCGCAATCACGCCGCTCATCGCCGGAGTGATTGCCATGCCTTCATACCCGGCAACCAGATGATCCAACTCAATCATGGCAGCGCCACCGCCCACCATGTGGCCAGCCATAGCGCCGCCAGCAGTCCGCAGGCGATTGCCACGCGCGCCGCGCCGGATGCCATAAAAACCGATGTGAACATATTCCCGCCCCAATAAAATGTTATAACATAACAATATGGGATTCAGAAAAGAATGTAAATCTGCGTCAGCGAGAGGAAATGTAACAAAGGTCAACAAAAGGCATGCAGAAGGGAAAAAACGGATGGATAAGCGCGGCGTCCCGGGGCTACCAACCGGATACCAGACCGTAGCCCGGATAAGGCGCTACGCGCCGCCATCCGGGGAACTCGAAATCTGTCGGCTGGATGAAAGGATCAATACCCGCCGCGGGCCTGCGAAACCGCCAGCCCCAGCTGCCAGACAGCCATCGCGTAGTGGGTGCTGTGGTTATATCGGGTGATAGTGTAGAAGTTCGGCAGACCATACCAGTACTGGTACCCGGTGCCGATATCCAGCCGCAGCAGACTGGCCTGCTGATGGTTGCCCAGCGGCTGCGTTGGGGTTAACCCCGCCGCCGACAGCTGTGAAATGCTGTATTTGGTTTTAAAGCCGTTATCCAGACCCGGCGCCTGGCCCAGCGCCTGCACCGCAACGTTATCGCCGCTCACCCAGCCGTGCTGTTTAAAGTAGTTCGCCACGCTGCCGATGGCATCAACCGGATCCCACAGGTTGATATGTCCATCGCCGTTGAAGTCCACCGCGTATTGCTTATAGGACGACGGCATAAACTGGCCGTAGCCCATCGCGCCGGCAAAGGAGCCTTTCAGATCCAGCGGGTCATCGCTTTCGCTGCGCGCCATCAGCAGGAAGGTTTCCAGCTCAGAGGAGAAGTATTCCGCGCGGCGCGGATAGTTGAATGACAGCGTCGCCAGCGCATCGAGGATGCGCGTTTTGCCCATCACCCGGCCCCAACGGGTTTCCACGCCGATAATGCCGACGATGATTTCCGGCGGTACGCCGTAGACCTGATACGCGCGGTTCAGCGCGTCCTGATACTGGTTCCAGAACACCACGCCGTTCTGCACGTTATCCGGCGTAATAAACTGTTTCTTATAGCGTAACCAGGCGCCGTTTGGCCCGGTCGGCGGCAGCCCGCTCGGCGCCTGGCGATCCATCAGTCGCAACACGTAGTCCAGGCGCTTGGCCTGCGACAGGATCTCCTGGAGCTGCTGTCTATCGAAGCCGTGCTTCGCCACCATCTTATCGATGAACTGCGCCGCCGCTGGGTTATTGGCGAAATCGCCGCCCATCTGCATCACGTTATGCTGCGGTTCCAGCAAAAAGCCGCCGGTTCCGCTCGCCATCTCCGCTTCCGCGGGGGTCTTAGGTTTGCTGCTGCAGGCAGCGAGAAGTGCACATAAAGGGAGTAAAGCCAGATAGCGACGCTTCAACATGGGAATTCCATTTAACAAAATCGGCAAAGGGTAATTATGGTAAAGCATGCGCCCGCCAACAAGGAAGCGGCAATACATTTGCAGACAAAATAGTTCTTTTTTTGCACGTTCTCCGCATTCGATCCGCACGTTAATTTTTTCACTCATCGCGCACAAACTTTCAAAATAAAATATTTATCTTTCATTTTGCGATCAATTTAACACTTTTAAACCTTTCAAAGTGATTAAAATCAGCCTCCAGTTAGCAAGAAAAATAATACGCTGAAGGAGAGAACAATGATTGAAATCGTTACCCACGGCGCTGAGTGGTTCATCGGCCTGTTTCAGAAAGGCGGCGAGGTGTTTACCGGTATGGTGACCGGTATCCTGCCGCTGCTGATAAGCCTGCTGGTGATCATGAACGCGCTGATCAACTTTATCGGCCAGCAGCGGATCGAAAAGCTGGCGCAGCGCTGCGCCGGCAACCCGCTTACCCGTTACCTGCTGCTGCCCTGCATCGGCACCTTTGTCTTCTGCAATCCCATGACCTTAAGCCTTGGCCGCTTTATGCCGGAGAAATACAAACCGAGCTACTACGCGGCGGCCTCCTATAGCTGTCATTCGATGAACGGACTGTTTCCGCACATCAACCCCGGCGAGCTGTTTGTTTATCTCGGCATCGCCAACGGCCTCACCACGCTAGGCCTGCCGCTTGGCCCGCTGGCGGTGAGCTACCTGCTGGTTGGCCTGGTAACCAACTTCTTCCGCGGCTGGGTCACCGACCTGACCACCTCTATTTTCGAGAGAAAAATGGCGATTCAACTTGACCAGAAAGTGCGTCTGTCAGGAGCGACATCATGACCCGTATTCGTATTGAAAAAGGGACCGGCGGTTGGGGCGGCCCGCTTGAGCTCGACGTCGTTGAGGGCAAAAAGATTGTCTATATCACCGCAGGCACCCGCCCGGCGATCGTCGATACGCTCGCCAGCCTGACCGGCTGGCAGGCGGTTGATGGATTTAAAGAGGGTGAACCGGCGGAAAGCGAAATCGGCATCGCCATTATTGACTGCGGCGGTACCCTACGCTGCGGCCTCTATCCGAAGCGCCGTATTCCGACCATCAACATCCACGCCACCGGTAAATCCGGGCCGCTGGCGCAGTACATCGTCGAAGATATTTACGTCTCCGGAGTAAAAGAAGAGAACATCAAACTGCTGGAAGATAGCGGCGAGACGGCAGTGCAACCACTCCCCGCCGCGGGCCGCGATTACGATACCAGCAAGAAGATTACCGAACAGAGCGACGGCCTGCTGGCTAAGGTCGGGATGGGGATGGGTTCAGTGGTCGCGGTGCTGTTCCAGGCCGGGCGCGACACCATTGATACGGTGCTGAAAACCATTCTGCCGTTTATGGCCTTCGTCTCGGCGCTGATCGGCATCATCATGGCCTCCGGCATCGGCGATTGGATTGCCCACGGCCTGGCGCCGCTCGCCAGCCATCCGCTGGGGCTGGTGACGCTGGCGCTGATCTGCTCCTTCCCGTTGTTATCGCCGTTTCTCGGCCCCGGCGCGGTGATAGCCCAGGTGATCGGCGTGCTGATCGGCGTCCAGATCGGCCTTGGCAACATTCCACCGCACCTCGCCCTGCCCGCGCTGTTTGCCATTAATGCCCAGGCCGCCTGCGATTTTATCCCGGTAGGCCTGTCGCTGGCCGAAGCCCGTCAGGATACCGTACGCGTCGGCGTGCCGTCGGTGCTGGTCAGCCGCTTCCTCACCGGCGCGCCAACCGTGCTGATCGCGTGGTTCGTTTCCGGATTTATTTACCAATAAGAGGTTCCTGAAGATGACCGTCATTTACCACACCACTATTACCCGTATCGGCGCCAGCGCGGCGACGGCGCTGGAAGAACAGATGCTCATTACCTTCCGCGAGGGCGCCCCGGCGGATATCGAAGAGTATTGCTTTATTCACAACCACGGCGAGCTGTGCGGCGAGCTGCGCCCGGGCGCAGAGCTACAGCTCGGCGATCGGCATTATCCGGTGACCGCCGTCGGCGAGGTCGCCGAGCAAAACCTGCGCGAGCTGGGCCACATCACCCTGCGCTTTGACGGCCATCGTCAGGCGGAGTTTCCCGGAACCGTTCACGTCGCGGGCCCGGTACCGGACGCCATCGCGACCGGCTGTGTACTGAAATTTGTTGCTTAGAAGGAGAGAAAGATGAATCAGGTTGCTGTTGTCATAGGTGGCGGACAAACCTTAGGAGAGTTTCTGTGCCGCGGTCTGGCCGCCGAGGGCTACCGCGTGGCGGTGGTCGATATCCAAAGTGAAAAAGCCAGCCGCGTCGCCCAGGAGATCAACGCTGAATATGGCGAAGGTACGGCATACGGCTTCGGCGCCGACGCCACCAGCGAAGCCAGCGTCACGGCGCTGGCCCACGGCGTAGATGAGATTTTCACGCGCGTCGATCTCCTGGTCTACAGCGCCGGTATCGCTAAGGCCGCCTTTATTAGCGACTTCGCGCTGGGCGATTTTGACCGCTCGCTGCAGGTCAACCTGGTGGGCTATTTCCTCTGCGCCCGCGAGTTCTCACGGCTGATGATCCGCGATGGCATCAAAGGTCGCATCATTCAGATCAACTCGAAATCCGGCAAAGTCGGCAGTAAGCATAACTCAGGCTATAGCGCGGCGAAGTTCGGCGGCGTCGGGCTGACCCAGTCGCTGGCGCTGGATCTGGCGGAATACGGCATTACCGTGCATTCGCTGATGCTCGGCAATCTGTTGAAATCACCGATGTTCCAGTCGCTGCTGCCGCAGTACGCCACCAAGCTCGGCATTGATGAGAGCGAAGTCGAGCAGTACTACATCGATAAGGTGCCGTTGAAACGCGGCTGCGATTACCAGGATGTGCTGAATGTATTGATGTTTTACGCCAGCCCGCAGGCGTCGTACTGCACCGGGCAGTCGATTAACGTCACCGGCGGCCAGGTGATGTTTTAAAAGGTTCCCGGATGGCGCTGCGCTTATCCGGGCAAAAAAACCATAGATACTGTTATCGGTTTGCAACGGTTTTGATTGGGGAAAAACAGTTGTTTTTTATTATTTCAGAGCAGATTGCGCTCCCGATATTTCTTCTGCGTTATGGCTCTCATGGCGCAGGGAGCGCACAGAGGGCGGCCAGTCGCCGCCGCCCTCTGTACTCCCGGGCTCTGGCCGCCAAAATCGCCACTTCGTGGTGCCTTCGACTTATCCCGGCAGGCTCCGGGTCGGGCCGAGGCAGCGTCCCTGCAAATCACGGCCCTCAGCCCGCATCCATGCGGGCTGCCCCGGCCTTCCGGGAACGTCTCTGCGATTTTGAGGCCACCAACACCGCAGTTTCAGTAGCCATGGTTACAAGATAGAGATCTTAAGCTCACAATGGCACGGACCGTAGGCCGGATAAGGCGCAGCCGCCATCCGGCGCGAAAGTAGCTCTTTACCCGCGGTTATTGCCCAGCGGAGCTACGCTTGCGCGGGCCTACAGACCATATGCCGGCGTAGGTCGGGTCAGGCGTTAGCCGCCACCCGACAAAAAACGGTACCCGGGTTGTACCCGGCATCACACCTTCAGGAGACATTATGGTTACCGCACTCATTACCGTCGCCGCTATTGCCTGGCTTTGCCAACTGGCTTTCGGCGGCTGGCAGATCCGCCGCTTCAATCGCGCCTTTGATAGCCTTTGCCAGCAGGGCCGCGTTGGCGTCGGCCGTTCCTCCGGGCGCTTTAAACCGCGCGCGATTGTCGCTATCGCCGTCGATGAAAACGATCGTATTTGCGATACGCTGTTGATGAAGGGACTCACCGTCTTCGCCAGCCCGCGAAAAATTCCCACGCTTACCGGTAAACATCTCGAGGAATTGCAGCCTGATGTGATCTTTCCCAATGATCCGCTCTGTCAGAATGCACTATCATTAGCGCTTAATCCGAAACATGCATAATTTCGTTGTGAAAGTTAATATCTTGCGAAATTATCACTTCGAAACTTAAACGCAGGATACAACGCCTATGAAACCACGTCAGCGCCAGGCAGCCATTCTCGAGCACCTGCAATCGCAGGGCAAATGCTCGGTCGAAGAGCTGGCGCAACACTTCGACACCACCGGCACCACTATCCGCAAGGATCTGGTGATTCTGGAGAATGCCGGGACCGTCATCCGCACCTACGGCGGCGTAGTGTTAAATAAAGACGAGGCCGACCCGCCTATCGACCACAAGACGCTGATCAACACCCACAAGAAAGCGCAGATTGCCGAGGCCGCCGTACGATACATCCACGATGGCGATTCACTTATCCTCGACGCCGGCAGCACCGTGCTGCAGATGGTGCCGTTGCTGAGCCGCTTCAATAACATCACGGTGATGACCAACAGCCTGCATATCGTCAACGCGCTTTCCGAGCTGGATAACGAGCAGACCATCCTGATGCCGGGCGGCACCTTCCGTAAAAAATCGGCCTCCTTTCACGGCCAACTGGCGGAAAACGCCTTCGAACAATTCAGCTTCGACAAGCTGTTTATGGGCACCGATGGCATTGATCTGGTTGCGGGTGTCACCACCTTTAATGAGGTGTATACCGTAAGTAAGGCGATGTGTAACGCCGCCCGCGAAGTGATCCTGATGGCCGACTCATCCAAGTTTGGCCGTAAAAGTCCCAACATTGTCTGCGGCCTTGAACGCGTGGATAAATTGATTACCGATGCCGATATTGACCCTGAATTCCAGCGGGCGCTGGAAGCACAAGGTATTGAAGTCATTATTACTGGAGAACATCATGAGTAACTTTTTGTTAGAGGCCGGACGCCAGACCCTGATGCTTGAGCTGCAGGAGGCGAGCCGCCTGCCGGAACGCCTGGGCGACGACTTCATCCGCGCGGCGGAAACCATCATCCACTGCGAGGGCAAACTGATTGTCTCCGGTATCGGTAAATCCGGCCACATCGGTAAAAAGCTGGCGGCAACCTTCGCCAGCACCGGCACCCCGGCCTTTTTCGTCCATCCGGCGGAAGCACTGCACGGCGATCTCGGCATGCTCGATAGCCGCGACGTGATGCTGTTTATCTCCTACTCCGGTAGCGCGAAAGAGCTGGATCTCATCGTGCCGCGGCTGGAAGAGAAATCCATTCCGCTGCTGGCGATGACCGGCAAATCCACCTCGCCGCTGGCGCTGGCTGCGAAAGCGGCGCTGGATATCGCCGTGGAGCGCGAAGCCTGCCCGATGCATCTGGCGCCGACCTCCAGCACCGTCAACACGCTGATGCTGGGCGACGCGCTGGCGATGGCGGTGATGCAGGCGCGCGGTTTCAATGAAGAAGATTTCGCCCGTTCCCACCCGGCGGGCGCCCTCGGCGCGCGTCTGCTGAACAAAGTGCATCACCTGATGCGCCGCGACGAAGAAGTGCCGCGGGTCAATACCGAGGCTAACGTCATGGACGCCATGCTTGAACTAAGCCGAACCGGACTCGGCCTGGTGGCTGTCTGCGATGAAGCCAACCGCGTGCAGGGCGTTTTCACCGACGGCGACCTGCGCCGCTGGCTGGTTGCTGGCGGTACGCTCAACGATGGCGTCACTCAGGCGATGACCCGCAACGGCGTGACGCTGCAGGCGGAAAGCCGCGCGGTGGAAGCCAAAGAGCGGTTGATGAAACACAAAATCAGCGCCGCGCCGGTAGTGGATGAAAACGGCCAACTGGTCGGCGCCATCAACCTGCAGAACTTTTACCAGGCAGGGATCCTTTAAGCCCCAGACGTTTCGCCAGCCGATGCAGGTTGGCGACGTCCAGTTCCAGCGCACGGGCGGTCGCCGCCCAGTTGCGCTGGTTCGCCTCCAGCGCGCGGCTAATCGCTTCTCGCTGAAAAGCTTCGGTCGCCTCGCGCAGATTGACGTTTCCCGTCGCTGGCGCCGCTGCCGCCGCTGCCGCCGTCTCAGTCGGCAACATCGGCGCCGCCACCGCAAACTGGAAATGCTGCGGCTCCAGCACCACTTCATCGCCGGCCTGGGTGGCCCGCGCCAGCACCACCGCCCGGTGAATAGCATGCTCCAGTTCGCGCACGTTGCCCGGCCAGGACCACTGCTGCAGCCTGTTTCGCGCCGCCTCAGCCAAAATGACCCGCGCCAGCCCCATCCGCAGGCGACACTGCTCACAGAAATAGCCCGCCAGCAGCACCACATCGTTTTCTCGCTCGCGTAGCGCCGGAACCGATAGCGGGAAGACGCTCAGCCGATGGTACAGATCGGCGCGAAAGCGCCCTTCCACCACCTCCTGGCGCAGATCGCGGTTAGTCGCCGCCAGCACCCGCACATCGACCCGCAGGCTGCGGTCATCGCCGACGCGCTGAATATCGCCATACTGCAGCACGCGCAGCAGTTTCGCCTGCAGCGCCAGCGACAGTTCGCCGATTTCGTCAAGGAACAAGGTGCCGTTATCAGCCATCTCAAATTTACCGCTGCGGTTGCTGATAGCCCCGGTAAACGCCCCTTTCACATGGCCGAACAGCTCGCTCTCCGCCACGCTTTCCGGCAGCGCCGCGCAGTTGAGATAGACCAGCGGATTAGCTGCTCGCGGCGACCCCTGATGCACCGCCTTCGCCACCAGCTCTTTACCGGTGCCGGTTTCGCCGCTAATCAGTACGTTTAAATCCGAGGCGGCGACGATATCGATCTCTTTTTTCAGCTGCAGCATAGGCGCCGACAGGCCGATAATCTCCTGACGCTCAGGCTGCGCGTAATCCACCGGCTGCGCCGGCAACACGTTTTGCGCCTCAAGGCGGGCGATGAGCAGCGCGTTATTCAAGGCGCCAGCCACCAGCGCGGCAATCAACCGCAGCTCTTCATCGCTGAAGCTATCGAAACGGTCGGCATCCATGCCGTCAAGGGTCAGCGCGCCAATCAGCGTCTGCCCGGCGAACAGCGGCAGGCCAACGCAGGCGTGAACCTTCAGGCTCTCATGACCGGGGATCAGCCCGTCGTAGGGGTCGGGCAAGTCGCTATCCGCCGGGAAGCGCACCACATCCCCGGCACGCGCAATCGCCTCAAGCCGCGGGTGTCCTTCCAGGGCAAAGCGACGACCAAGCACATCCTGCGCCAGGCCATCAATCGCCAGCGGCACAAACTGATGCGCCTCGTAGCGCAGCAGCGCCGAGGCATCGCAGCCGAGAATCTGCCGCAGGGTAGTAATCAGGCGCGAAAAACGGTCGGCATGACCGATATCGCTTTGTAAATCAATGGCGATTCTCGCCAACTCGTCGACGGAAAAACTCATTGCCGCTCCATTGTCATTTTGACAATACACATTGTCATAACGACTATTTTAATCATTGTCATTTTGACAGCAACTAAAATCAGAAAAAATTAAAAATAGCTAATTATCAATGAATTAAAAAGTTGGCACGCAACTTGATATAAGCCAATCAACTGAGTTTAAACACACTGTATTGATTGAGGTTGCTATGTCTATTGCGGTTAAAAATAACATTCTTTGGGTTGGCCAACGCGATTGGGAAGTGCGTGATTTCCACGGTACCGAATATAAAACGCTGCGCGGCAGCAGCTATAACAGCTATCTCATCCGCGAAGAGAAAAACGTGCTGATCGATACCGTCGATCATAAATTCAGCCGCGAGTTCGTGCAGAACCTGCGCAGCGAAATCGATCTGGCTGACCTCGACTACATCGTCATTAACCACGCCGAAGAGGACCATGCCGGCGCGTTGACCGAACTGATGATGCAGATCCCGGATACGCCGATTTACTGCACCGCCAACGCCATCGACTCGATCAACGGCCATCATCATCATCCGGAGTGGAACTTCCACGTGGTGAAAACCGGCGATACTCTCGATATCGGTAATGGTAAACAGCTGATCTTCGTGGAAACGCCGATGCTGCACTGGCCTGACAGCATGATGACCTACCTGACCGGCGACGCGGTGCTGTTCAGCAACGACGCCTTCGGCCAGCACTACTGCGACGAACACCTGTTCAACGATGAAGTAGACCAGATTGAACTGTACGAACAGTGCCAGCGCTACTACGCCAACATCCTGACGCCGTTCAGCCGCCTGGTGACGCCGAAAATTACTGAAATCCTCGGTTTCAACCTGCCGGTGGATATGATTGCCACCTCCCATGGCGTGGTCTGGCGCGATAACCCGACGCAAATCGTCGAGAAATACCTCGAGTGGGCGGCGGATTACCAGGAAGATCGCATCACCCTCTTCTACGACACCATGTCCAATAACACCCGTATGATGGCGGACGCCATCGCGCAGGGGATCACTGAAGTCGACCCGCGGGTGGCGGTGAAAATCTTCAACGTCGCCCGCAGCGACAAAAACGACATTCTCACCAACGTTTTCCGCTCGAAAGGCGTACTGGTGGGCACCTCCACCATGAACAACGTAATGATGCCGAAAATCGCCGGGCTGGTGGAAGAGATGACCGGGCTGCGTTTTCGCAATAAACGCGCCAGCGCCTTTGGCTCGCACGGCTGGAGCGGCGGCGCGGTAGACCGCCTGTCCACCCGCCTGCAGGATGCCGGTTTTGAGATGTCGCTGAGCCTGAAAGCCAAATGGCGTCCGGATATCGACGCGCTGGAACTGTGCCGCCAACACGGTCGCGACATCGCCCGCCAGTGGGCCCTCTCGCCGCTGCCGGTTGCTGAAGCAGCGACAACGCCGGAACCACAGGACTGCGCCTGTGCCGCCGCCGCGGCCGCCGATCTCGGTCCCATGATGCAGTGCAGCGTGTGCCAGTGGGTCTATGACCCGGCGAAAGGCGAACCTAACCAGGATGTACAGCCGGGCACGCCGTGGAGTGAAGTGCCGGACAATTTCCTCTGCCCTGAGTGTTCTCTTGGCAAAGATGTCTTTGACGTACTGGCGACGGAGGCAAAATGAGTGATGGCATCGTCATCATCGGCTCGGGCTTCGCGGCCCGCCAGCTGGTGAAAAATATTCGTAAGCAGGATACGCAAATTCCGCTGACGTTAATCGCCGCCGATAGCATGGATGAATACAACAAACCGGACCTCAGCCATGTCATCAGCCGCAGGCAGAAGGCCGACGATCTGACCCTGCAAAGCGCCGGCGAGTTCGCCGAGCAGTACAATCTGCGTCTGTTTCCCCATACCTGGGTAAGCGATATCGACGCCGAAAACCGGTTAGTGAAAAGCCAGGATAACCAGTGGCGCTACGACAAACTGGTGCTGGCCACCGGCGCGACGCCGTTCATCCCGCCGGTGCCGGGGCGCGAGCTGATGCTGACGCTGAACAGCCAGCGCGAATATGGCGCGGCGCAGAGCCAGCTCCGCGATGCCAAACGGGTGCTGATCGTCGGCGGCGGCCTGATTGGCTGCGAACTGGCGATGGATTTCTGCCGCGCCGGTAAAGCGGTAACGGTAGTCGATAACTCAGCCAGCGTGCTGGCGGCGCTGATGCCGCCGGAGGCCAGCAGCCGCCTGCAGCATCGGCTTACCGAGATGGGCGTACATCTGATGCTCAAAACGCAGCTTGAGGGGCTGGAGCAAACCGCCGACGGCATTCGCGTCAGCCTCGACCGCCAGCGCGCGATAACCGTCGATGCGGTGGTGGCCGCCGCCGGCCTACGCCCGGAAACGTCGCTGGCGCGCCATGCCGGATTGCAGATTAACCGCGGCGTGGTAGTCAATAGCCAACTGCAAACCAGCGATCCGGCGATCTATGCGCTCGGCGACTGTGCGGAAATCAACGGTACGGTACTGCCGTTCCTGCAGCCGATTTTACTCAGCGCCATGTGCCTGAGTAAAAATTTGCTGGCGCAAGCGGGCGAGCTCACCTTGCCGCCAATGCTGGTGAAAGTGAAAACGCCGGATCTGCCGCTGCATCTGGCCGGCGACACCCGCCGCGACGATCTGACGTGGAATATCGTGGCCGCCAAAGAGGGGCTGGTGGCGAAAGGTCTGGATGCCGAAAACCAGCTGCGGGCCTTTGTGGTGAGCGAAGATAAAATGAAGGAAGCCTTTGCGCTGCTCAAGCAACTGGTGAGGTGATTACCGTCCAGGCGCCCCTGTTTTGCCGGGTGGCGCTACGCTTACCCGGCCTACGGTCCGTGCAGCCTGCCTTTAATTTATTCCCCATGCTGGCTGCAACTGCCGGTGTTGGCGACCTCAAAATCGCTGAGACGTTCCCGGAAGGCCGGGGCAGCCCGCATGGATGCGGGCTGAGGGCCGTGTTTTGCACGGACGCTGCCTCGGCCCGACCCGAAGCCTGCCGGGATAAGTCGAAGGCACCACGAAGTGGCGATTTTGGCGGCCAGAGCCCGGGGGTACAGGGGGCGGCGACTGGCCGCCCCCTGTGCGCTCCCTGCGACACGGAAAACATATTGCAGAAAAATTAACCGGGAGCGCAATATCCTCTGAAACGACACGCGATAAACGTTTTTCTCAAGCGAAAAAGTTGCAAACCGATAACAGTATCTACAGTTCTGGTGAGGTGATGGTTTTCCCGGCTCGCGGCGTAAACGCCTTAGCCGGGCTACAGTGTTGTCCTGGTAGCCCGGCTAAGCGCAGCGCAAGCCGGGAAAATATCCCGGCTAGCGCGCCAGATTATCGTAGCCGCGCCAGCGATAATTTAGCACCGACAGCGCCCAACAAACGACGAACAGCCCCACCACCACAAACCCGGCATCGCCGAGGTTATCGTTTAACGCCCCTATCCAGCGCCACACCCCGCCGCTTAGGGCGAACTTATCCATTAACAGCCCCAGCGCTTCCAGGCCGCCGATAAACAGCGCCACCACCACCGAGGTACCGGTGATGGTCATATTATAATAGAGCTTGCGCTGCGGCTTACTGAACGCCCAGCCGTAGGCGCCGACCATCAGCACATTATCAAGCGTATCCACCAGCGCCATACCGCTGGCGAACAGCGCCGGGAAGACCATTATCGACCAAATCGAAATGCCGCTCGACGCGCCGGCGGCGGAAATACCCAGCACGCCGATTTCGGTGGCGGTATCAAAGCCGAGACCAAACAAAAAGCCCACCAGATACATCTGCCAGCTGCGGCTTATCAGCCGGAAGGTTTTGCCAAACAACCAGCTCATCATGCCGCCGCCGCTAACTATCTCATCGCTGACCTTTTCACCGCGCTTCCACGCCTGGAAGCTGCGCCACACGCTGCGCAAAATCACCAGATTGACCAGCGCCATCGCCAGCAGGAACAGCGCCGATACCGCGGTGCCAATCACGCTGCCGGTATCGTGTAGCCAGCTCATCTGCTGGCTGAAGGCGGTGGCCGTCGCGGCAATCGCCGCCGACGCCAGCACCACGATCGACGAATGCCCCAGCGAAAACCACGCCCCGACGCCAAACGGCCGCCGCCCCTGCTGCATCATCTTGCGGGTGACGCTATCAATCGCCGCAATATGGTCGGCGTCGACCGCATGGCGCAGACCGTAACCCCAGGCCAGCAGACTGGCGGCCATCAATGCCCCGCTATCGCCAAACGCCTGAAACGCCCATAGCCAGGCCAGGGCGTTCGCGGCGATAAGTCCCAGAACCAGCGCCGCCGCACGCGGCTGTTGGCGTAAAATCATCGTTATCATCTTAAATCCTTTGAGACTTCCAGCGGGCGGCGGCCACCACCGCCTGACCGTAGGCGATCGCGCCATCGCCAGCGGGAAGCTGCTGCGGCAAAAGCAAAGTAAAATCAGAAAGGTAATCGCTGAGGCGGGCGGCGAGCAGCTGATTATGCAGTACGCCGCCGCTACAAACGATTGTCGCGATCCCGCGGGAAGCGGCGCAGTCACGCGCCATCGCCGCCAGCCCGCAGGCCAGCGCATCATGAAAGGCCCAGGCTTTCTGCGCGGGCGTCGCCTGCCAGCGCAACCACTGTCGCCAGAAGGTGGATAAGTCCAGCTCGCCGCCGCGCCAGGGCAGCGTGACCGGATGGCTGACGCCCGGACAGCTGGCGGCCAGCGTCTCCAGCCGACAGGCCGCCTCGCCTTCGTAGCTCAGGCTCTCCGGCGCGCAATCCAGCGCGCAGGCAACGGCATCAAACAGCCGTCCGCAGGAAGAGGCGCGCGGCGAATTAATGCCGCGTTCGATGGCCTGCGCCAACAGCGGCCAGTTTCGCTGCCCCAGCGCGGCGGTTGGCGGGTATGACTGCCAGTCGGGAATAAATGCCAGGCACTGGGCCAACAAATTTCGCCACGGCTGGCGTGCCGCCAGATCGCCGCCCGGCAGCGCAACGGCCGGGAGGCCGCCAAGATGTTCGCATTCGCGGTAGTTCATCCGCAGGCATTCGCCGCCCCACAGCGCGCCGTTTTCCCCCATCCCGATGCCATCAAGGGTCAGGGCGATCACATCGCCGCCGTCGAGCGGCCAGCGGTGTTCCGCCAGGCAAGCCGCCGCGTGGGCATGGTGATGCAGTACCGGCTCGACCGGTAACGACATTGACGCCGCCCACTGCGTCGAGCGATAGCCGGGATGGGCGTCAACCACCACCCGCTGCGGCGCAAACGCATAAATGCTCTGCATTAACCGCAGCGCACTGCGCCACTGTTGCTCGACGCCCTCCTCGCCGAGATCGCCAAAATGCTGGCTCAGCACCGCTGCGCCGCCGCGCGCCAGGCAGAAGGTATTTTTCATATCCGCCCCCAGCGCCAGCAGCGACGGAATATTATCCAGGCCCGGCGGCAGCGGCAGCGCATCCGGCACGTAGCCACGGGCGCGGCGCAGCATCTCACCGCTTGAGCGCACCAGCGAATCGTCCATACGCTGCACGATATCGCGATTATGTAGCAAAAAACCGTCGGCGATATCGGCTAAGTCGGTGAGCGCTTCTTGATTACTCAACGCCGGAGGGCGGCCGCTGAGGTTGCCGGAGGTCAGCACTATCGGGCGCGCCAGCGCCTGCAGAAGTAAATGCTGCAGCGGATTAGACGGCAGCATCACCCCGACTTCCGCAAGCCCTGGCGCAATCTCGTCACACAGGCCGGGAACCTGCGCTTTAGCCAGCAATACAATCGGCGCGGCGGGCGAGCGCAGCAGCGCCGCCGCCGCCGCGGGTAACTCCGCTGCCGTCGGCAGCATTACCGCCAGCGGTTTTGCCGGGCGCCGTTTTCGCGCGCGCAGCGCTGCCACCGCCACGCTATTGCCGGCATCGCAGGCCAGATGAAAACCGCCAATCCCTTTTATCGCCACAATATCCCCCGCCGCCAGCCGCGCGATGGCCGCCTGCAGCGCCGCTTCAGCGAATAGCGTTAGCGTTCCCGCCCGCCACTCCAGCTGCGGGCCGCAATCGGCACAGGCCACCGGCTGGGCGTGAAAACGGCGATCGGCAGGCTCCCGATACTCGGCAGCGCAGCGCGGACACAGCGGGAACGGCGCCATCGCGGTAAAGGGGCGATCGTATGGCATGGCGCGAATAATGGTGAAGCGCGGCCCGCAGTGGGTACAGTTGATAAAGGGGTAGCGGTAGCGGCGTTCTTGCGGATCGTTCATCTCCGCCAGGCACGCCGGGCAGGTTGCGGCATCGGGAACAATCTGCGTGCGCATACTGCCGCCGCCGCTGTGGCGAATGGTGAAATCCTGAGGAAGCTTATGCCAGTGAAACGGGGTGCAGTCGGTGCTGTCAATACGCGCCAGCGGCGGACAGTGACGGGCCAACGCGGCGGTAAAACCACCGTCGTCGCCGATCAGCCTGACCAGCACGCCGTCGCCATCGTTACAGACATCGCCGCCGCGCGCCATTTGTCGCGCCAGTTGCCAGACGAAGGGGCGGAAACCCACCCCCTGCACTTTACCGCGAATGCGGATTTGCACCCCGTTCATGCGGAGTATTACCAGGCCAGCGCCGTACGGCGACGTTTTTCGAGGTTCATCTGCTCAAGCTTGTTGCGGTCAACGCAAACCAGCGCGTGCGTCGGACAGGCTTCGATGCAGGCCGGACCGCTATCGCGCTGGTGGCACAGGTCGCACTTGTTGGCTTCGGCTTTTTCCGCCATGACGTTCAACCCGGCGCCGCTGTGGCGAACGACCGGGCGCACCACCACTTCCATCGCCCCATACGGGCAGGCGACAACGCAGGTTTTACAGCCGATGCAGCGCTCCTGCATCACGTGGACAAAGCCTTTATCGCGGCTGATGGCGCCGTTCGGGCAGACGTTGGCGCATGGCGCGTCTTCACATTGACGACAGGCCGTCGCCGTCGACACATTGACGCCTTTGATCACGTGAATACGCGGCAGGAACGACTGCGGCGTCAGCGCGGCGCAATCCTGATTTTCCTGATGAGAGACCACGCAGGCCACTTCACAGGTGCGGCAGCCGATGCATTTGCTCGCATCGGCGATAATGAAACGGTTCATCCATTTCTCCAGCGGAAAGAAGTTAACGCGCCGGATTATGCATAATACGTTCCAACTTTTATTTCATTGAAATTTAAGGGAATTAAATTAACAGCCGCTGTCATCGTCACAACTGACGATGACAGATGACGACATCAGGCATGCGGGCCGCGCGCCAACGACTCGCGTTCAATCAGCTCGCCGGGGAAAGTTTGCTGATATTTAAATTCGCCGCCGTCGAGCATAAAGATCAGCCTGTTGATGCTCTCTTTCATCATTTCGGTGACCGGAATTTTAACGCTGGAGAGCGAGGGGATCACATACGGCGCCAGCGCGATGTCATCGAAACCGATCACCGATACCTGCTGCGGCACCGCGATCCCCTGCTGGTGCAGTTGCTTAATCGCGCCGATCGCCATGTCGTCATTACTGGCGACCAGCGCGCTGAAACTGACGCCGCGTTGGCTGAGCGCTTCGACAGCGGCGGCGCCGGTGTGCGGCGTCCAGCGCCCTTCAACGATCAGTTCTTGCCGCACGGGAAGCCCCTGGCCTGCCAGCGCGTCTTTATAACCAGAGAGACGCTCAACCCCGGTAGGCGAATCCAGCGAACCGGTGATAAACGCAATGTCGCGATGACCGCTGGTAATTAACTTTTCAACCGCCATCCGCGCCGAGGCTTTGTGATCGGACCATACGCAGTGGCTGGCGTGGCGGCGCAGGCGACGGTTCAGCACCACGATCGGCTGCGGATGATTGTCGATAATCTCATCCATTTCATCGACGCTTAGAAAGCGCGGATAGATGATGATCGCGTCACAGCGCAGGTCGAGCAGATACTGAATCGCCTCGCGCTCTTCTTGCGCGCTGTGTTTGCCGTCGGCCAGGATCAGCTGCCGCCCCTGATCTTCCGTCAGCCGCGCCACGTGAAACAGCAGTTCGCTGAAATAAACGCCGTGATAAAGGGTGTTGGTTACCACCAGCCCGATGGTCTGGCTTTTTTTGGTCGCCAGATTGCGCGCCAGCAGATTCGGCCGATAGCCGCTTTCGGCAATTGCCTGAAACACCCGGTCTTTGGTTTCCTGGCTGACATAGCCGTTGCCCGACAGCACCCGCGAAACGGTCGCCTTTGATACTCCCGCGCGCTTCGCAACCTCCAGCATCGTTGCCATGGGGTTCTTCCTGTAACTTAAGTTGCCTGCAGTGTACTGCACGTCTCGCCGTTTTTCAGCAGTCGGCATCGCCCTGATGTTGCTCTGCCCCTGCTTATAAAGCGATCAAAATCACAAATTTGCAAAGTGAGTTTTTTAGTTCTTGTATGACTCAATGAAACTCATCATGATTTTGTGGAACCGGTTTCCTATGCATATACCGCGCATAGCCGCCGTCAGGCGCTGGCGTGTAATCAGTACCCTATTGATAAAACAGGATAAAATCCGATGTCTAAAAATTATGCAGCCCTGGCGAACCAGATCCTGACGGCGATCGGCGGCGCAGATAACGTCGTTGCCGTGACCCACTGCATGACCCGCCTGCGCTTCGTGGTGAAAGATAATCAACGCGTGGACGCCCCGGCGCTGAAAGCGCTGCAAGGGGTACTTGGCGTCGTGCGTAGCGATAACCAGTGCCAGGTGATCATCGGCAATACCGTCTCGCAGGCGTATCGCGAGGTGCTGAATTTGCTGCCCGGCGAGTTGCGCCCGGCGGAGCCGCAAGGGAAACCGCCGCTGACCTTAAAACGCATCGGCGCCGGGATCCTTGATGCGCTGATCGGCACCATGTCTCCGCTGATCCCGGCGATTATCGGCGGATCGATGGTCAAACTGCTGGCGATGATCCTGGAGATGAGCGGCGCGTTGCCAAAGGGCTCGCCGACGCTGACCATTCTGACGCTTATCGGCGACGGCGCGTTCTTCTTCCTGCCGCTGATGGTTGCCGCTTCCGCGGCGGTAAAATTCAAAACCAATATGTCGCTGGCTATCGCCATCGCCGGGGTGCTGGTGCATCCGGGGTTCATCGAATTAATGGCTAAAGCCGCGCAGGGCGAGCACGTTGAGTTCGCCTTCATTCCGGTTACCGCGGTGAAATACACCTACACGGTGATCCCGGCGCTGGTGATGACCTGGTGTCTCTCTTATATCGAGCGCTGGGTCGATCGCATCACCCCGGCGGTGACGAAAAACTTCCTTAAACCGATGCTGATCGTGCTGATTGCCGCGCCGCTGGCGATCCTGCTGATTGGCCCGCTCGGCATCTGGATCGGCAGCGCGATCTCCGCGCTGGTGTACACGATCCATAGCTATCTCGGCTGGCTGTCGGTGGCGATCATGGGTGGACTCTGGCCGCTGCTGGTGATGACCGGGATGCACCGCGTCTTTACGCCAACCATCATTCAGACCATCGCCGAAACCGGCAAAGAAGGCATGGTGATGCCATCGGAAATCGGCGCCAACCTGTCGCTGGGCGGATCGTCGCTGGCGGTGGCGTGGAAAACCAAAAACCCGGAGCTGCGCCAGACCGCATTAGCGGCAGCGGCATCGGCGATTCTGGCCGGGATTTCCGAACCGGCGCTGTACGGCGTGGCGGTACGTCTGAAACGCCCGCTGGTCGCCAGCTTAATCAGCGGCTTTATTTGCGGCGCGGTGGCGGGGATTGCCGGGCTGGCCAGCCATTCGATGGCGGCGCCGGGGCTGTTCACCAGCGTCCAGTTTTTCGATCCGGCCAATCCGATGACTATCGTTTGGGTCTTTGGCGTGATGGCGCTGTCGGTGGTGCTCTCCTTTGTGCTGACGCTGCTGCTCGGTTTTGAAGATATCCCGGTAGAAAATGCCGCCGCTGACGCCAGACAACGCCAGGGCGCGGCCACTCACGCCTGAACACTTTTTTGAACGCGAGGTAACGCATGTCGAGTTTTCCACACGGATTTTTATGGGGCGGCGCTCTGGCCGCTAACCAGTCTGAAGGCGCTTATCTTGAGGGCGGCAAAGGGCTGACGACCGTTGATACTATTCCGCACGGCGCCCATCGCCTGGCGGTGAAGCTGGGTCAGGAGAAGCGCTTTACGCTTCGCGAAGACGAATTTTATCCAAGCCACGTGGCGATCGATTTTTACCATCGCTATAAAGAGGATATCGCCCTGATGGCGGAGATGGGGTTTAGCGTCTTTCGTACCTCTATCGCCTGGAGCCGCCTGTTCCCGCGCGGTGATGAACAACAGCCAAACCCGGAAGGTATCGCTTTCTACCGTGCGATGTTCGAGGAGTGCAGAAAGTACGGGATCGAACCGCTGGTCACCCTGTGCCACTTTGATGTACCGATGCATCTGGTGACGGAATATGGCTCCTGGCGTAATCGGAAGATGGTCGATTTCTTCAGCCACTATGCGCGCACCTGTTTTGAAGCGTTTGACGGACTGGTGAAATACTGGCTCACCTTCAATGAAATCAACATTATGCTGCATAGTCCCTACTCCGGCGCCGGTCTGGTGTTTGAGGAGAGAGAAAATCAGGAGCAGGTGAAATACCAGGCTGCGCATCACGAGCTGGTGGCTAGCGCGCTGGCGACAAAAATCGCCCATCAGGTCAACCCGCAAAACCAGGTCGGCTGCATGCTGGCGGGCGGTAACTTCTACCCGTATTCCTGTAAGCCGGAAGATGTCTGGATGGCGCTGGAAAAAGATCGTGAAAACCTGTTCTTTATCGATGTGCAGGCACGCGGCGCGTATCCGGTGTGGGCCGCGCGGGTATTCCGCGAGAAAGGCGTCACTATTGCCAAACAGCCGGGCGACGACGAAATTCTTAAAAACACCGTCGATTTCGTCTCCTTTAGCTATTACGCCTCGCGCTGCGCGTCAGCGGAGATGAACGCCAGCAACACCAACGCCGCCAATATCGTCAAGTCGCTGAAGAATCCGTATATTGCGGCCAGCGAATGGGGCTGGGGCATCGATCCGCTCGGCCTGCGCATCACCATGAACATGATGTATGACCGCTATCAGAAACCGCTATTCCTCGTGGAAAACGGGCTCGGCGCGCGCGATGAGATCGACGCCAACGGCGAAATCAACGACGACTACCGCATTAGCTATCTGCGTGAACACATCAAGGCGATGCGCGACGCCATCGATGATGGCATTCCGGTCATCGGCTATACCAGCTGGGGCTGTATCGATTTGGTCTCCGCCTCCACCGGCGAGATGAGCAAGCGCTACGGTTTCGTGTATGTCGATCGCGACGATGCCGGAAACGGCACGCTTGCGCGCAAGCGCAAGAAATCGTTCTGGTGGTATAAGAAGGTCATCGCCAGCAACGGGGCGGATCTGGAGTAGCCGGTATTGCCGGGTGGCGGCTTACGCCTTACCCGGCCTACGGCCCGTACGGCCCGTACGGCCTGCCGTTATTTTATTCACCACGCTGGCTGAAACTACCGGTGTTGGTGGCCTCAAAATCGCTGAGACGTTCCCGGAAGGCCGGGGAACGCCTCTTCCTCGGCCGCTTCCAGCGCGGCAAAACCGCCCTGCTCCTGCCAGCCGTCAAGCCGCGCGTATACCGTCGCGACGGCATCCTTAACAGGCTGAGTCATCGGGTAATAGAAACCGACAATATCAGGTTGAATGCCCACAAAAATCACCTCGCCAATATCCTCTTTTAACTGATCGATAAGATAGTTAAGCGGCATATTGTGGGTGGTCATCATAAACATGTCGGCGATATCGTCCGGGTCGACAATACGGATTTCGCCGGGATTAAGCCCCATATCGGTCGCGTCGACGATCAGTAGCCGGGTCGGGCGCAGCTCGCGGATGGCGACGATATCGTTTTCCGGCGCGCTGCCGCCGTCAATCACCACCCAGCCGCCGACCGGATTGGCCGCGCACATTTCCGCCAGCAGCGGGCCTGCGCCGTCATCGCCCATCATGCTGTTGCCGACACACAGTAAAACGTCAGTCACGTAGTCTCCTCACCATCAGATAGATGGCGCTTTCCTGGTGAATATCGTGCAGCATGCTGAGCAGGGTTTTACTCCACGCCTGCTGCTCCGGGGTCTGTGCGGATTGCGCTTTATCAAAGGCGTTAGCCAGCATCGCCACGTGATTGCTGTCGATAACGATCTCGCCATACTTCGGTACGCCTTCCATTTTGCGCCGCGCGGCGCTGCCCGCCTCCAGCGTACCGATCCACGCCAGATAGTCCTCCCACGGGCAGCTTAACGCCGCTTCCAGGCAGTCGATGACGCCGAGGTGGTGGCCAATCGCCAGGCTGTAATAGACCACCTGCTGCGCCTGATCCGGCGTCGCGTCGTTCTCATCAATAAATTTACGGCTCAGCTGACTGAACACCACCGTCTCGCTCATCGGATACGCGCCCCCTCGACCACCTGATTCAGGTGCGTAACGATCTCGGTCAGACGCGGATCTTTCTCCGCCTCCAGCCAGCGCAGTACCTGATTATCTCCCTGCCCCAGCAGACGCATATAGTCGTCGGCGATCTGGCGGCCATAGCGATAGCCGGCCAGACGGCGCGCTTCGCGATCGATACGTACCCGCAGCGGCTGAACCATGTTGGGATGCAGCAATTCGGTTGGCTGGTCGTCAAGCTCGCCCGGCTGACGGGCGTGGATTTTTTGCTCCAGCAAACCGAGCGCCATCGCAAAACCGTACAGCGTGGCGGCAGGCGTCGGCGGACAGCCCGGAATATAGACATCGACCGGCACAATTTTGTCGGTGCCGCCCCATACGCAGTACAAATCGTGGAAGATACCGCCGCTGTTGCCGCAGGCGCCGTAAGAGATGCAGATTTTCGGATCCGGCGCCGATTGCCAGGCGCGCAGCGCCGGCGAACGCATCGCGCGGGTCACCGCGCCGGTAAAGAGCAGAATATCGGCATGGCGCGGCGACGGAACTACTTTAATCCCGAAGCGTTCGGCGTCGAATAGCGGCGAAAGGGTGGCGAAAATCTCGATTTCACAGCCGTTACAGCCGCCGCAGTCGACGCGGTAAACATAGGCGGAACGTTTGATTTTTTTCAGCAGCGAGGCCTTCATACTGGCGATGGATTCATCCACCGTCATCGGCAGCGGAATGCCGTTTTCATCGCGCGGGCCTAATAAATTGCTCATCAGCTGGCCTCCCTCATGTGGCGAGTCAGTTCAATACGATCGGACGGCACCAGGCATTTCTGGCGTTTGCATTCCGGGCAGGTCTCAAAACTTTCGCGGTGCAATTCGGCGCGGGTATCGCCGTTGTGCTTAAGCAGCGCAATGGCGTAGTCGATCTCTTTTTGTACCGCGAAAGGTCGCACGCAGACCCGACAGTGGCAAATGGCAAAGCGCGATTGCTGGAGGAAATCCTCTTTTTTCCACACCGCCAGTTCATACTCCTGCGACAGCTTAATCGCCGCCGTCGGGCAGACCTCTTCACAGCGGCCGCAGAAAATACAGCGCCCGAGGTTGAACTGCCACGCCAGCTGGTTAGTCGCCAGATCGGTCTCTACCGTCAGGGCGTTAGACGGACAGGCATTCACGCAGGCCGCGCAGCCGATGCACTGCTGCGGATTGTGCTCCGGTTTGCCGCGGAAGTTTTTATCCACCGGCATCGGCTCCAGCGGATAGGAGTGGGTCGCGGTGCCGGTCTTGATGACTTTTTTAATAAAGGTAAACATTGTTGCTCCCAGGTTGTGTGCGGCCTTTTTCCCTCACCCTAGCCCTCTCCCTGAAAGGGAGAGGGGACAGTTATGCACGGTCAGTGAATTCGCACTCGTTCTGCCCTTCCTTCTCTCCCTTGTGGTGAGAGGGGACAGCTCTGCCCTTCCCCCTCTCCCCTGTGGGGAGAGGGTCGGGGTGAGGGGCCCCACGCAATGGCTCAATTATTTCAGCGGCGAGTTTTTACGCTCGATGCTGTAGCGCTCCAGCTCTTTGTACGGCACCACTTTGCTTTTCTTCTTACGCACATCGACCACCGTCATGCGGTCGGTACAGGAGTAGCAGGGATCGAGGCTACCGATAATCAGCGGCGCGTCGGAGACGGTGTTGCCGCGCAGCATATAGCGCAGGGTCGGCCAGTTGGCGTAGGTGGCCGCACGGCAGCGCCAGCGGTACAGTTTTTGGTTGTCGCCGGTCATGCTCCAGTGGATATCGTCGCCGCGCGGCGCCTCCGAGAAGCCCAGCGCGAAGCGGTGTGGAATATAGGTGAAGCCATCCACCATCAGCGGGCCGCCGGGCAGATTGTCGAGACCGAAATCAATCATATTCAGCGCGGTATAAACTTCGTTGATACGCACCTTGAGGCGAGAAATCACGTCGCAGCCCTGCTCGCTGTGAACTTCCATCGGCAGCAGACCGTAACCGACGAACGGGTGATCGGCGCGGGTATCGCGGGCGTGGCCGCTGGCGCGGACCATCGGGCCGACGTTACTGAAGTCGCGGGCGATTTCTGGATCCAGACGGCCAATACCGACGGTGCGCTGTTCCATGTTCGGCGTGCTGAGCAGCATATCCACCAGTTCCTGCACATCGCGGCGCATCTGCTGCGCCAGCTGGCGGGTCTGGATCATGTCCTCTTTCAGCAGATCGCGGCGAATCCCGCCGATCAGGTTCATGCCGTAGGTTTTACGCGCGCCGGTGAGGATCTCCGCCATCTTCATTGAGGTTTCGCGCACGCGGAAGAACTGCATAAAACCGGAGTCAAAGCCGGTGAAATGGCAGGCCAGGCCAAGGTTCAGCAGGTGCGAGTGCAGGCGTTCCACTTCCAGCAGAATGGCGCGGATCATCTGCGCGCGCTCCGGCACCACGATGCCCATCGCGTTCTCCACCGAGGTGGTATAGGCGGTGCTGTGGGCAAAGCCGCAGATGCCGCATACCCGGTCCGACAGGAACGTTACTTCGTTGTAACCCATGCGGGTTTCCGCCAGCTTTTCCATGCCGCGATGGACATAGAACAGGCGGTAATCGGCGTCGATAATGTTCTCGCCGTCGACAAACAGACGGAAGTGTCCAGGCTCATCGGAGGTGACGTGCAGCGGGCCAATCGGCACCACGTTGTTTTTCTTACTGCCGAGCTCGTTAATGAACTCGTAGGTCTCCGCGTCGGTGGTCGGCGCCGGGCGCTGGCGGTAGTCCATGCTGTCTTTACGCAGCGGATAGAGTTCATCCGGCCAGTCGTCCGGCAGCACCAGGCGGCGCTCGTCCGGCAGGCCCACCGGCACCAGACCGTACATATCGCGTACTTCGCGCTCGCCCCATACCGCCGCCGGCACGCGCGGGGTCACCGACGGATATTCCGGTTTGTTGGCATCGACTTCCACGCGCACGGTGATCCAGCATTTAGTGCCCTGCTCCATCGACAGCACGTAGTAAACCGCATAGTGGCCGTTCAACTTACGTTCGTCGTTGCCGAACAGTACCGACAGCCAGCCCCCCTGCTTGTAGTACAGGAACTCGACCACTTCCGGCAGGTAGTTAACCTTCACGGTGACGGTTAGCTGATCTTTGGTCTGCCAGGCTTCGTCCAGCACCACGCCAGGAAAGGCCTGGTGCAGCGCCGCAAGATAGTGTTGACCGATTTTTTCTTCAGACATGCTCAAATTCTCTTAATCACGCCACCAGCAAGGAGACGAAAGCTAAAAAGGCGAAACCAAACCCGGCCCAGGTGACGCGGGAGGTGGCACAAAAACGTAGACGCGCCATGCTGTTTTCGAATAGCGCGATAATCAGCACTCCCGCCACCAGCTTGACGATGGCGACCACCAGCGCCAGCAGCAGGCCTGGCGCGCTAAAGCTGGTCATCTGTCCCCACGGGATAAATACGCCGACGAACATCTGCAGCACCACCAGCTGTTTCAGGCTGATGCCCCACTTCAGCACCGCAAAACCGCTGCCGCTGTACTCGGAAAGCGGCCCTTCCTGCAGCTCCTGTTCGGCCTCGGCTAAATCGAACGGCAGTTTGCCCATTTCGATAAAGGTGGCGAAAGCGCAGGCGCACAGCGCCAGGATCAGCGGGATGCTGCGCGCGGCGGGCCAGTGGTAAATGGTGTCGGTAATCGCGCTAATATGGGTGGAGCCGGCTACCTGCGCCGCGACCCACAGCCCAAGCAGCAAGATCGGTTCGACCAGCACGCCGAGCATCGCTTCACGGCTGCTGCCGATAGCGGTGAACGGACTACCGGTATCCAGGCCGGAAATGGCGAAGAAGAAACGGGCGATGGCGAACAGGTAGATAAGCGTAATCAGGTCGCCCAGCCCCGGCAGCGGTGAATCTACGGTCACTACCGGCAGCGCGGCGGCGATGGTCAGCATCACGCCGACCATCACAAACGGCGTCAGGCGGAATACCCAGCCGGAAGCGTCCGGGCCCACGCTCTGGCGACCCAGCAGTTTCAGGATATCCCGATACTCCTGCAGTACGCCCGGCCCGCGGCGGTTATGCAGGCGCGCGCGGGCAACGCGGGTCAGGCCGGACAGCAGCGGCGCGACGGCAAACAGTACCAGCGCCTGTATTAATGCAACGAATAGGTTCACTCTCAGGCTCCTCGCGAAATCACAATCACCACCAGTACCGCCAGCTCGATCAGCGCCACGCCGCGCAGCAACGCGGACGCGGCGGCGTTCTGCCAGCCGGGCACCAGCCGTACCGGATTCAACCAGTGACGCAGCTTCAGCAGCGGCGCAAAGGCTTCTTTCACCGGCATGGCGAAGCCGTGGGCGGTGACCACCATCGCTTGTTCATGATCGTAGCCGCAGACCCACGCCGCGCCGCGCGAGCGCGCCGGCAGGCGGTCGCCTTTGAAGAAGATCATCAGCAGGAACGGCAGCAGCGGACAGGCAATCAGCAGAATGGCGATCAGCGGCTGCGATACGACGCTTGTGGTCTGCGCCGGAACCGGAATGACGTGGCCGACCAGCGGCAACAGCCACGGCGCCGCCACGCCGCCGATGACGCAGCACGCGGCGGCCAGCACCACGCTTAAGGTCATCAGCCAGGGCGCGCAGGTGGCGTTTTCCGCCTCTTGACTGCGCGGCGCGCCAAGGAAGGTGACACCGTAGACTTTGGCCATACACATCACCGCCAGCGCCCCGGTAATCGCCAGGCCAACCGCCAGCAGCGGCCCCAGCAGACGTCCGATAAACGCCTCGCCGGTGCTCAGCTTGAAGAAGGATTGATAGATAACCCATTCGCCGGCAAAGCCGTTCAGCGGTGGCAGCGCGGCCATCGCCATCAGCCCCACCAGCATGGCGAGTGAAATCAGCGGCATTTTTTTACCGATGCCGCCCAGCTTCTCGATATCGCGATGCCCGGTACGGAACCACACCGCCCCCGCGCCAAGGAACAGCGTGGTTTTGAACAGGCTGTGGTTGATCAGGTGGTACATGCCGCCGATAAAGCCCAGCACCATCAGCGCATTGTTGCCGGTGGCAATACCGGTGACGAAGGCGCCGAGGCCAAGCAGAATAATGCCTATGTTTTCCAGAGTGTGGTAAGCCAGCAGGCGCTGGATGTTATGTTCCATCAGCGCGTACAGCCCGCCGATAAAGGCGGTAATCATCCCCAGCACCAGCAGCAGCACGCCCCACCACAGCGGCGGTACGCTACCGGCCAGCGACACGGTCAGGATCCCGTACAGACCGACCTTCATCACCACCGTTGAAAACAGCGCGGCGGCCGGGGCGCTGGCGCCCGCATGCGCCTGCGGCGCCCAGCCGTGCAGCGGGATCACCCCGGCGAGCAGGGCAAAACCGAGCAGACCCGGCAGCCACAGCGCCATGTTCTGCGGCGCGCCGGCGGCCAGCTGGCTAATCGCCGCCAGATCGAGAGTGCCGTAGAACGACCACACCAGCCAGCAGGTCCACGCCAGCAGCAGGGTACCGAGACGCCCCAGCGCAAACCACAGTTTGCCGGACTGCGCGCAACCGGTGAGAAACGCGGCGCACAGCGCCATGATTTCCGCCATCACCACCAGGCTGCCGAAGTTAGTCACCACCACCGCGCAGGTGGCGGCAGCCAGCAGCAGGTTAACCAGCAGGCCATTCGATTTGACCTGCGGATGACGATGCCAGGAAATGTTAAACAGCGAAATCGGCAGCGCCGACAGACCGATGGCCAGCAGCCACAGAGCGTTAATCCCGCCTACCCGCATCGCCAGATGCAGATACTGCAGCATGCCGCCGTTGATCCGCTCCGGCGCGATCAGCGCCGAGAAGCCGGCGACGATTAACATCGCGCTGGCGACCGCGCCGCCGATCCCGGCAATCGCGCCGCTCAGCGGTTTACGCAGACTAAACAAAAACGCCAGCACCGCGCTGGCGGCATACCAGGCAACCGCCTGATTCACTAATGCAACCACGCTCATTTCACGCCCCCTTGTTGCGCCTGAAACAGCGACAAATCGCCGAGGTCGGTATTAAAGGTCAGTTCGCGCTTACGCTTGCTGGACTTAGCAATATCGCGAATATCCACCAGCAGTAAGGCTTTGGTCGGGCAGGTCCGCACGCAGGCCGGGCCCTGCTCATCAAAGTGGCAGAGGTCGCATTTCACGGCGATAGCGCGAACGCCAGGCACCCAGTCGAGCAGCGAGCTGACGCGGGCCGGAGCCGGCGGCGCGGCGGGTGCCATCGGCGTGTTAGCGTTGGCGGGAATATCCAACGGGCGGCTGCCGGAGAATTCAATCGCGCCGAACGGGCAGGCGATGCCGCACAGTTTGCAGCTCACGCACAGGCTTTCATTGAGCTGTACCGCGCCGTCAACGCGAGTAATGGCGTTGACCGGACACACCGCGGCGCAAGGCGCGTCTTCACAGTGGTGGCACATCTGCGGCGCAGACTCTTTTTCATTACGCATGACCTGCAGGCGCGGCATACTTTGCAGGCCATACTGGCGGTGCGTCTCGGAACAGGCGGCTTCGCAGGTGCGGCAGCCAATACAGACGCTGGAATCAGCAATTACAAAACGGTTCACCGGGTCATCCTCGGGTGAAAGTCACTTTTGACGAAATCAGGCCGCGCAGGTGTCGGTTTCGACACTTGTCGACACTTCACAATTAATGGACCTGCGCCAGATGGCTTAAATCCACCGGCTGGTCGCGCTCCATGGCCTCATACAGACGGTCATAGACGGTGGCGATGATCGCCAGGTAGTGTTCCAGCACCGCTTCGCGGGAACGGTTACTGATGCGACCGTCAATTACGCCTTCCGCATCCAGCGTCGCCTGGGCGATCAGCCGTTTGTCATCGCCATTTTTGCTTTCTACGTAGTATTCGATGGTGTGGCTGTTAAAGCCTTCCGCCAGCGCGACATATACCTGAAAGTGGCCGAACAGCACGAAGCACAGCTCTTTGTCCGGCGCGCAGCTCATCGCGTGATGCAGACGCGCTTTCGACAGGGTGATGCCCTGAACCAGCGAGTTGCAGTAGGTGTGCCACTGCTCCTGATGCTGGCGGTGACGATCGGCGATGTAGTCCGCCTTTTCACTTAATTCCCAAATTGTCATCCCGGATCCTCCCGTTACATGAGATGCACCGGTTAAGCATTTTCCATGCCAATATTTATTTATTTGAATTTAAATGAATTATTAAAAACTCGCGCGCCATCACGACATGTCGATGACAGCCGCACGTCGTCGTCATCGACAGTTCCCCCACCGTTTATGGTCTCCTGGCATCGTTATTGCATATAGCCGCCATAGTATTAACGGAGGCCAACATGCACGAAATCACGCTAAGCCAGCGGGCGCTGGAAATTATTGAGCAACAGGCGCGGCAAAACGGCGCGCGCCGGGTCACCGGCGTGTGGCTGAAGGTCGGCGCGTTTTCCTGCGTGGAGGCCAGCGCCCTCACCTTCTGTTTTGAACTGGTGTGCCGCGGCACGCTGGCGGAAGGCTGCGCGCTGCACATTGCCGAACAACAGGCCGAATGCTGGTGTGAACGCTGTCAGCAGTATGTGCATCTTGTCTCTCAGCACGTCCGCCGCTGCCCGCACTGCGATAACGACCAGTTGCAGATCGTGGCGGATGATGGCTTACAGATTCAGCGTTTAGAATTGGAGTAAAAGATTATGTGTACGACATGCGGCTGCGGAGAAGGCAACCTTTATATCGAAGGCGATGAACATAACCCGCACTCGGCGTTTCGCAGCGCCCCCTTCGCCCCCGCCCCGCGCCAGACCATGACCATCACCGGCGTGAAAACCGATAACTTCTCCCCGACCCGCAGCGCGCAAGGCGATCTGCATTACGGCCACGGCGAAGCGGGTACCCACGCGCCGGGGCAAAGCCAGCGGCGGATGCTGGAAGTTGAAATCGACGTGCTGGATAAAAACAATCGCCTGGCGGCGCGCAACCGCGCGCGCTTCGCGGCGAACAATCAACTGGTGCTGAATCTGGTCTCCAGCCCCGGCTCCGGTAAAACCACCCTGCTCACCGAAACCCTGACGCGCCTGAAAGGCATCGTCGACTGCGCGGTCATTGAAGGCGATCAGCAGACGGTCAACGATGCCGCGCGTATCCGCGCCACCGGCACGCCGGCGATTCAGGTCAATACCGGCAAGGGCTGCCATCTCGATGCGCAAATGATTGCCGACGCCTCTGCGCGTCTGCCGGCTGGCGATAACGGCATTCTGTTTATCGAAAACGTCGGCAACCTGGTCTGCCCGGCCAGCTTCGACCTTGGCGAACGTCATAAAGTGGCGGTGCTGTCGGTCACCGAAGGGGAAGATAAACCGCTGAAGTATCCGCATATGTTTGCCGCCGCCAGCCTGATGCTGCTCAACAAAGTCGACCTGCTGCCGTACCTCAACTTTGACGTCGAGAAGTGCCTCGCCTGCGCGCGGGAAGTGAATCCGCATATCGAGATTATTTTGCTCTCCGCCACCAGCGGCGAAGGCATGGACCAGTGGCTCAACTGGCTGGAGACGCAGCGATGTGCATAGGCATTCCGGGGCAAATTCGCACGATTGACGGCGTGATGGCGAAGGTTGAAGTGTGTGGCATTCAGCGCGAAGTCGATCTGACGTTGGTCGGCGCCGTCGACGAACAGGGCCAGCCGCGCATCGGCCAGTGGGTGCTGGTACACGTCGGGTTCGCCATGAGCGTGATTAACGAAGCCGAAGCGCGCGATACCCTCGACGCGCTGCAAAACATGTTCGAGGTTGAACCGGACGTCGGCGCGTTGCTATACGGCGAGGAGCGATAATGCGTTTTGTTGATGAATACCGCGCGCCGGAGCAGGTGCTGCAGCTGGTCGAACATCTGCAGCAACGCGCCCGGCTGCTGGACTACAGTGAAGCCCGCCCGCTGCGGATGATGGAGGTCTGCGGCGGTCATACCCACGCCATCTTTAAATTCGGCCTCGACCAGCTATTACCGAAGAATATTGAATTTATTCACGGCCCCGGCTGCCCGGTGTGCGTCCTGCCGATGGGCCGCATTGACGCGTGTATCGAGATAGCCAGCCGCCCGGAGGTGATTTTCTGCACCTTTGGCGATGCGATGCGCGTGCCGGGAAAAAACGGGTCGCTGCTGCAGGCGAAGAGTCGCGGCGCCGATGTGCGAATCGTTTACTCGCCGATGGACGCCCTGCGGCTGGCGCAGCAGAATCCGCAGCGCGAGGTGGTTTTTTTTGGTCTCGGTTTCGAAACCACTATGCCCGCCACCGCGCTGACGCTGCGTCAGGCCCGCGAGCGCAACGTCGACAACTTCTACTTTTTCTGTCAGCACATCACCTTACTGCCGACGCTGCGCAGCCTGCTGGACCAGCCGGACAACGGTATCGATGCGTTTCTCGCCCCCGGCCACGTCAGTATGGTGATTGGCACCGACGCCTACGGTTTCATCGCCAGCGACTATCATCGGCCATTAGTCGTTGCTGGATTTGAACCACTTGATCTACTGCAAGGCGTGATCATGCTGGTTGAGCAGAAAATAGCGCAGCGCAGTCAGGTAGAGAATCAGTACCGTCGCGTGGTGCCGGATGCCGGTAACGCGCTGGCGCAGGCGGCAATCGCCGAGGTCTTTTGCCTGAGCGGCGATAGCGAATGGCGCGGCCTGGGGACGATCAACGATTCCGGCGTTTGCCTGACGCCAGATTATCAACGCTTTGACGCCGAGGCCCATTTCCGCCCGGCGCCGCAGCGCGTTTGCGACGACCCGCGCGCCCGCTGCGGTGAAGTGCTGACCGGGCGTTGTAAACCACACCAGTGCCCGCTGTTTGGTCGCGTCTGCAACCCGCAGAGCGCCTTTGGCGCGCTGATGGTCTCCTCAGAGGGCGCCTGCGCCGCCTGGTATCAATATCGCAGTCAGGAAAATAAAGCATGAAAAGCATTCAGTTAGCTCACGGTAGCGGCGGTCAGGCGATGCAGCAACTCATTGGCGAGCTGTTTATGCAGGCCTTCGCCAACCCCTGGCTGGCCGAACAGGAAGATCAGGCGCGTTTAGATCTCGCCGGGCTTGCCGCCCAGGGCGATCGGCTGGCCTTCTCAACGGACAGCTACGTCATTGATCCGTTATTTTTCCCCGGCGGCGATATCGGCAAACTGGCAATTTGCGGCACCGCCAACGACGTCGCGGTCAGCGGCGCCGTGCCACGCTATCTCTCCTGCGGGTTTATTCTCGAAGAGGGGCTGGAGATGGCGACGCTGGAAGCGGTGGTGCGCAGCATGGCAACTACCGCTCAGCAAGCTGGAATTGCCATTGTGACCGGCGATACCAAAGTGGTGCCGCGCGGCGCGGCAGATAAAATATTCATCAATACCGCCGGTATTGGCGCCATCCCCAGCGATATTCACTGGGGAGCGCAGCAGATTAGCGCCGGCGATGTGCTGCTGGTCAGCGGCACGCTCGGCGATCACGGCGCCACCATTCTTAACCTGCGCGAACAGCTGGGGCTGGACGGCGCATTATCCAGCGACTGCGCGGTGCTGACGCCGCTTATCCAGACCCTGCGCGAGATTCCGGGTATCAAAGCGCTGCGCGACGCCACCCGCGGCGGCGTCAACGCGGTGGCGCACGAGTTTGCCGCCGCCAGCGGCTGCGGTATCGAACTGCATGAAGCGAAGCTGCCGGTCAACGATACGGTACGCGGCGTTTGCGAACTGCTGGGGCTCGACGCCCTGAATTTCGCCAACGAAGGTAAACTGGTGATTGCCGTCGCCAGAGAAGCCGCGCCGCGCGTACTTGAGCATTTACGGTCTCACCCGCTCGGGCAGAATGCCGCGATAATTGGCGACGTTGTCGAGCGCGTCGGCGTGCGCTCCGTAGGGTTATATGGCGTTAAACGCACGCTCGATCT
The DNA here is from genome assembly GCF_032601995.1 of Klebsiella sp. 141153. Lineage (NCBI taxonomy): Bacteria > Pseudomonadati > Pseudomonadota > Gammaproteobacteria > Enterobacterales > Enterobacteriaceae > Klebsiella > Klebsiella sp. 141153. The sequence goes on from NZ_JAQIRJ010000014.1 coordinate 160,417, forward strand.
TCCCCACGCCGAGCCGCTGCCGAGAATTTGCTAACCACTGACCGGCCGGAGGGCGGCAGCCGCCTTATCCTGGCGACGTCAAAGCGGCAACAATTGTTTTATTAACAGACTATTATTTGATTCATCTCTTTATTCTGCGCCGCGCTGCGGCGCTTTTTGGACTTAAGCAATGTCGTATACACCAATGGGCGATCTCGGGCAGCAGGGTCTGTTTGATATCACCCGTATTTTATTACAGCAGCCCGATCTGGCCGCGCTGAGCGAAACGCTAACCCGTCTGGTGCAGCAATCCGCGCTTGCCGACCGGGCGGCGATTATCTTGTGGAACCACGGCAACCATCGCGCCGCCAGGTACGCCTGCGACGACGCCGGGCAGCCGGCAAGCTACGAAGATGAAACCGTACTGGCGCACGGCCCGGTACGCCGCCTGCTGTCGCGCCCCGACGCGCTACATTGCGACAACGCGACCTTCGCCGAAACCTGGCCGCAGCTGGCCGCCAGCGGCATTTACCCGGAATTTGGCTACTACTGCCTGCTGCCGCTGGCGGCAGAAGGCCGCATCTTCGGCGGTTGTGAGTTCATCCGCGACGACAACCGGCCATGGAGCGAAAAAGAGTACCAGCGCCTGCATACTTTCGCGCAGATTGTCGCCGTCGTCACCGAGCAGATCCAAAACCGGGTCAGCAACAACGTCGATTACGACCTGCTGTGCCACGAGCGCGATAACTTCCGCATCCTGGTGGCCATCACCAACGCCGTCCTGTCGCGCCTCGATATTGACGAGCTGGTCAGCGAGGTGGCGAAAGAGATCCACCGCTATTTCCGCATCGACGCGATCAGCGTGGTGCTGCGCAGCAACCGCAAAGGCAAGCTCAATATCTACTCCACCCACTATCTCGACGCCAGCCATCCGGTCCACGACCAAAGCGAAGTCGATGAAGCCGGCACGCTAACCGAGCGGGTGTTTAAGAGCAAAGAGATGCTGTTGCTCAATCTGCATGAGCACGACTCGCTGGCGCCGTATGAGAAAATGCTCTTCGAGATGTGGGATAACCAGATCCAGACCCTATGCCTGTTGCCGCTCATGTCCGGTAATACGCTGCTCGGGGTGCTGAAGCTGGCGCAGTGCGATGAGCAGGTGTTTACCACTACTAACCTTAAACTGCTGCGGCAAATCGCCGAGCGCGTATCGATAGCTATCGATAATGCCCTCGCCTATCGCGAAATCCAGCGGCTGAAAGAACGGCTGGTGGATGAAAACCTGGCGCTCACCGAACAGCTCAACAACGTCGAAAGCGAGTTTGGCGAAATCATCGGTCGCAGCGAAGCGATGCACAGCGTGCTCAAGCAGGTGGAGATGGTGGCGCAGAGCGACAGTACAGTGCTGATCCTCGGTGAAACCGGCACCGGTAAGGAACTGATTGCCCGCGCTATTCATAACCTGAGCGGGCGCAACGGCCGACGGATGGTGAAAATGAACTGCGCGGCGATGCCCGCGGGCCTGCTGGAAAGCGATCTGTTCGGCCACGAGCGCGGCGCTTTTACCGGCGCCAGCGCCCAGCGCATCGGCCGTTTCGAACTGGCGGACAAAAGCTCGCTGTTCCTCGATGAGGTCGGCGATATGCCGCTGGAGCTGCAGCCGAAGCTGCTGCGCGTTCTTCAGGAGCAGGAATTCGAACGCCTGGGCAGTAATAAACTGATTCAGACCGATGTACGGCTGATCGCCGCCACCAACCGCGATCTCAAACAGATGGTTATCGATCGTGAATTCCGCAGCGATCTTTACTATCGGCTCAATGTGTTCCCGATCCACCTGCCGCCGCTGCGCGAACGGCCGGACGATATTCCGCTGCTGGTGAAAGCGTTCACCTTCAAAATCGCCCGCCGTCTGGGGCGCAACATCGACAGTATTCCGGCGGAGACCCTGCGTACGCTTTCGCGCATGGAGTGGCCGGGCAACGTGCGCGAGCTGGAAAACGTCGTCGAGCGCGCGGTGTTGTTAACCCGCGGCAACGTACTGCAACTGTCGCTGCCGGAAATGCATATTGAACAGGAGACGCTGGCGCCGGAAGTGCTGCCGGAGGAAGGCGAAGATGAATATCAGCTGATCGTCCGGGTATTGAAAGAGAGTAACGGCGTGGTGGCCGGGCCAAAAGGCGCCGCCCAGCGCCTGGGGCTCAAGCGCACGACGCTGCTGTCACGCATGAAGCGTTTAGGCATTAATAAGGATCGGTTAGTCTAGCCCGGCGATATGTCTCTCATGGCGGAGGGATTTTCCCGGAGGCGGCGCATTGCGCCTTCTCCGGGCTACCAAATCGCACAGGACCGTAGGTCGGATAAGCGTAGCGCCATCCGACAAAATAACGGCACAACCGCTTGCGCTCTCCCCGGTGGCGCTTACGCTTACCGGGGCTACCAAATCGCGCATGGACCGTAGGTCGGATAAGCGTAGCGCCATCCGACAAAATAACGCAGCGACCCATCGAATACCGGACCGAACCCGGATTACCCCTCCCTGCCAAATCCTTCTCAACCTAATCATTACCCCAACATCTAAATAAGAATTATTTTCATTTATAAATAGCTTGTGCTATATAACATAGCAAAGGCTATAAACGATGATTAATTAATCGCAATACCGTGAGGGATCCTATGCCGCATCTGCCGCCGTTCAAGCACCTGTTGTTCTCCGCCGCATTAGCGCTGCTTGCTATCGCCCCCGCTCAGGCGCAAGAAAAATTCAAAGTCATTACCACCTTCACCGTGATCGCCGATATGGCGCAGAACGTCGCCGGCGACGCCGCTGACGTCAGCTCAATCACCAAACCGGGCGCGGAAATTCACGAATATCAGCCGACGCCGGGCGATATCAAACGCGCGCAGGGGGCGAAGCTTATTCTCGCCAACGGTCTCAACCTCGAACTGTGGTTCGCCCGTTTTTATCAGCACCTGAACGGCGTACCGGAAGTCGTGGTCAGCAACGGTATTCAGCCGATGGGCATCAGCGATGGCCCCTACAACGGCAAGCCCAACCCACACGCCTGGATGTCGGCGGATAATGCGCTGATCTACGTCGATAATATTCGCGATGCGCTGGTGAAATACGATCCCGTCAATGCCGACACCTATCGCCGTAACGCCGAGGCCTACAAAGATAAAATCCGCCAGACCATGGCGCCGCTGAAGGCCGAACTGGCGAAACTGCCGGCGGACAAACGCTGGCTGGTCACCAGCGAAGGCGCATTCTCGTATCTGGCGCGCGATAACGGCCTGCAGGAGCGTTATCTGTGGCCGATTAACGCCGACCAGCAGGGCACGCCGCAGCAGGTGCGTAAAACTATCGACACCATGAAGAAGGAGCATATCCCGACCATCTTCAGTGAAAGCACCATCTCCGACAAACCGGCGCGACAGGTCGCCCGTGAAGCCGGCGCCCACTATGGCGGCGTACTGTATGTTGACTCACTGAGTACCGCCGACGGCCCGGTGCCGACCTATCTTGACCTGCTGCGCGTCACCACCGAAACCATCGTCAAAGGGATCAACGATGGCCTGAGGAAACAGTCATGATTGCGCCGCAAGCGGGACTTATCGTCGACCAGGTCACGGTGACCTATCGCAACGGCCACACCGCCCTGCGCGATGCAACGTTCAGCGTACCGCGCGGATCGATTGCCGCGCTGGTGGGGGTCAACGGCTCCGGTAAATCGACGTTGTTCAAAGCGCTGATGGGCTTCGTGCGCGTCGGCCACGGCGATATCGCCATTCTCGGCCAGCCGGTCAACCGCGCGCTACGGCAAAACCTTGTCGCCTACGTACCACAATCGGAAGAGGTGGACTGGTCCTTTCCGGTGCTGGTGGAAGATGTAGTAATGATGGGCCGCTATGGTCATATGGGCTGGCTGCGGCGGGCGAAGCCCCGCGACCGGCAGATTGTCGATGCCGCGCTGGCCCGCGTAGGGATGAGCGAATACCGCAAAAGACAAATTGGTGAGCTCTCCGGCGGGCAGAAAAAGCGCGTGTTTCTCGCCCGCGCCATTGCTCAGGAAGGCAAAGTGATCCTGCTCGATGAGCCGTTTACCGGCGTCGATGTGCAGACCGAGGCGCGGATCATCACCCTGCTGCGAGAACTGCGCGACGAAGGCTGTACCATGCTGGTCTCTACCCATAACCTCGGTTCAGTCAGCGAATTTTGCGATTACACGGTGATGGTGAAAGGCACCGTACTGGCCAGCGGTCCGACGGAGACCACCTTCACCGCCGAGAACCTGGAGCTGGCCTTCAGCGGCGTGTTGCGTCACGTCACACTCACCGGTGCGGAAGAACGCATTATTACCGACGATGAGCGGCCGTTTATCAGCCATCGCGCGGCGGGGGGCCAACGATGAGCTGGCTGCTGGAGCCGTTTGGCTATCAATACATGCTCAACGCGATGTGGGTCTCGGCATTAGTCGGCGGCGTCTGCGCCTTTCTCTCCTGCTACCTGATGCTCAAAGGCTGGTCGCTGATTGGCGACGCCCTCTCCCACTCGATCGTTCCCGGCGTCGCCGGCGCTTATATGCTCGGCCTGCCCTTTGCGCTCGGCGCGTTTCTCTCCGGCGGCCTGGCGGCAGGCAGCATGCTGTTTCTTAACCAGCGTTCGCGGCTTAAAGAGGACGCCATCATCGGGCTGATTTTCTCATCGTTTTTCGGCATCGGCCTGTTTATGGTGTCGCTGAATCCGACCTCGGTGAACATTCAAACCATTATTCTCGGCAACATTCTCGCCATCGCTCCGGAGGATATTATCCAGCTGGCGGCGATTGGCTTTATTTCGATGGCGATCCTGTTGCTGAAGTGGAAAGACCTGATGGTCACCTTCTTCGATGAGAACCATGCCCGCTCAATTGGCCTTAATACCAGCGGCCTGAAGCTGCTGTTCTTCACTCTGTTGGCTGCCTGCACCGTGGCGGCGCTGCAAACCGTCGGCGCGTTTCTGGTCATCTGTCTGGTCGTGACGCCCGGCGCCACCGCCTGGCTGTTAACCGACCGCTTCCCGCGTCTGCTGGCCATTGCCGTCGCTATCGGCAGCCTGACCAGCTTCTTCGGCGCGTGGCTGAGCTACTATCTTGATGGTGCCACCGGCGGCATCATCGTGGTGGCGCAGACGCTGCTGTTCTTAGCCACCTTTGTCTTCGCGCCGAAGCACGGCCTGCTGGCCAACCGCCGCCGCGCCAGGGAGGCCTCATGCTAACGATGCTCCTTGAACCATTACAGTTTCCGTTTATGGTCAACGCGATGCTGGTGGCGACGATCGTCGCCGTCCCCTGCGCACTGCTGTCGGTATTTCTGGTGTTAAAAGGCTGGGCGCTGATGGGTGATGCCATGAGCCACGCGGTGTTCCCCGGCGTGGTGGTGGCCTACATTATCGGCATCCCCTTCGCCATCGGCGCGTTTATTGCCGGCTTATTTTGCGCCGTCGCCACCGGTTTTCTCGACGATAACAGCCGTATCAAGCGCGATACCATTATGGGGATCGTCTTCTCGGGGATGTTCGGCGCCGGGCTGGTGCTGTACGTGGCGATTCAATCCGAGGTCCATCTCGACCATATTCTGTTTGGCGATATGCTGGGAATATCCGCCAGCGATATCGGGCAAACGGCGGTGATTGCGCTGGCGATTGCGCTGATTATCGGGCTAAAGTGGCGCGATTTTTTACTGCACGCTTTTGATCCGAATCAGGCCAAAGCCAGCGGCCTGCGCTGCGGGCTGCTGCATTATGGCCTGCTGTGCATGATCGCCCTGACTATCGTCGCGACGTTAAAGTCGGTGGGGATTATTCTGTCGATTTCGCTGCTGATAGCGCCCGGCGCTATCGCTCTGCTGCTGACGCGGCGCTTTGTCAGCGCATTATTGCTGGCAACGGTAATCGCCGTGGGCTGTTCGCTGGCGGGCGTCTGGCTGTCGTTTTATCTCGATAGCGCGCCGGCGCCAACCATCGTGGTGCTGTTTACCGCGCTGTTCGTGCTGGCCTTTGTCGCCAGCACGATCCGTGACGGTCAGAAACAGAAGGCGTCAGCAACGCTCTCCGGTAGCGGCTAACGCCAGCATGAATGCCAGGAGCTGTAGCCCTGCTAAACGCAGCGCGAGCAGGGAGAATTGTCGGATGGCGCTACGCTTATCCGGCCTACAGTCCGTGCGGCCTGCCTTTAATTTATTCACCATGCTGGCTGAAACTGCCGGTGCTGGCGATCTCAAAACCCCCGGTGGCGCTGCCGCTTACCGGGGCTACAGCGCTGTGCGATTTGGTAGCCCGGAGAAGGCGCAACGCGCCGCGTCCGGGAAAACCCCTTAAAAAAGTTGCCAACCGA
>NZ_JAQIRJ010000015.1:0-98976 GCF_032601995.1 Klebsiella sp. 141153
AGAAGTGAAACGCCGTAGCGCCGATGGTAGTGTGGGGTCTCCCCATGTGAGAGTAGGGAACTGCCAGGCATCAAATAAAACGAAAGGCTCAGTCGCAAGACTGGGCCTTTTGTTTTTGTGTTTTGCGGCCAGACGCGCCGCCGTCTCCCCCGGTGGCGCTGCGCTTACCGGGGCTACCAACCCGTAGCCCGGAAAAGGTGCGCAGCACCGCCTCCGGGGAAAGCCGCTGCCATATCAACGTAAACAAAGGCTCAGTCGGAAGACCGGGCCTTTTGTTTTGGTGTTTTGCGGTCAGACGCGCCGCCATCTCCCCCGGTGGCGCTGCGCTTACCGCTCCTTCCCCGGGCTACACTGCCTCCGGGAAAACATCCTATCTCTAAACTACGATTGCTTTTCTAACCAACTCGCAATAAACGTCGCGATCTGTGGGATATTATTTAAATCCAACAGCGGAAGTGACGTCGCGATGGGCACATCGCTGGCCACGGCGATCGTATGTTCATCAACCACCAACTCTTCTACACGATGTCCGCTGTTTTGCCGGAAAAGAAGGATCTTCGGCACAGGTTCATGCTTAAAACCCTCCACCAAAACAAAATCCGACTTGTTCGAATCCATTCTACTTACCAGCCATTGAAGGTCTAATTCAGCCTCATCTGGGGTTTCTGTCATCAGCGCCCAGCGCTGCTTACTGGCGACAATGGTTTGTGAAGCGCCAGCTTTACGCAACTCATAACTATCCTTGCCCGGCTTATCGACATCCATATCGTGATGAGTGTGCTTAATCAACCCCGGCCGCAACCCTTTGGCGCAGAGTTCAGGAATAAGACGCTTTAATAATGTTGTTTTCCCGGTACCGCTCCATGCGGCGATCGCTAGTAAGGGGATCATGATGGCTCCTGCATTTGCTGCAACTCATCCAGCGTATTCACATTGATGAATGCTGATTTCACATCGCTGAAATTCACCGGGCGCCCACCTACCTGGCGCATAAAGACCATCACCCGGCGTTCTCCATGAGCAAGATAAGTCTCCAGTTCCGGGATGATTTGACGATGAACTAATGCAACGGCGGGATGATCGCGCTCGCCATCGTGTGCCCAAACCACCGATGACGAGGCTTTCTGTTGTACAAAACGCTCGACCAGAAAAGAGGGGATGAACGGCGTGTCGCAGGGGCAAAAAACAAACCAGGGGCTATCTACCTGCTGCATAACGGCAAGCATTCCGGCCAGTGGACCTGGGTAATCATTCTGCGTATCGCGATATACCGGATATCCGCTGGCATGCCAGCGCTCAAGATGACGGTTAGCGCTAATCACTAACCTTGCTACCTGCGGCTCTAATGTATCCGCAACGTGACGCCAGAGAGGACGACCATTCAGCAGCTGCAATCCCTTATCAACACCGCCCATGCGCGTAGCTCTTCCACCCGCCAGCACGACGCCGGTTATTGCCTCGCTTTGCATATTAATATCGCCTCTTTCATTGTGGGATTGACCCTGTTAACTTGTCCCTATCAAGAGTAAGGAGCATGACTATGAAATGTAAACGCCTGAATGAAGTAATTGAGCTTCTCCAGCCTGCCTGGCAAAAAGAACCTGAACTGAACCTGATGCAATTCTTGCAGAAACTGGCGGCTGAAGCAGGTTACAAAGGTGAACTGGCCGATCTTTCTGATGATATTCTGATTTATCACCTGAAGATGCGTGATTCATCGAAAGAGGCCGTCATCCCGGGTATACAGAAAGATTATGAAGAGGATTTCAAAACCGCACTACTACGCGCGCGCGGTGTTATTAAAGAGTAAAAGGTTGTAAGTGCTGCCGCGAAACCGGCTACGAGATGATATCCTGAAGCATTCGTACGATTATCGGATGTCAGGATGCACGATAAGGCTTTTACTTTTCAGACGCTTCACCCGGATACCATCATTGATGGATTATTCGATCTGGGAATGCGGGTCGACTCCGGTCTGACTCCGCTTAATAGCTATGAGAACCGTGTTTACCAGTTTCAGGACGAAGATCGCCGCCGCTACGTGGTGAAGTTCTATCGTCCTGAACGCTGGTCTGCAGAACAGATCCTCGAAGAACACCAGTTTGCGCTTCAGCTCGTAGAGGATGAAGTGCCCGTTGCCGCGCCGCTCTTATTTAACGACAGCACGCTACATCAACATCAGGGATTCTTCTTTGCCGTCTTCCCAAGCCTCGGCGGCCGCCAGTTCGAAGCAGATAATCTTGACCAAATAGAATGGGTCGGGCGCTATCTTGGCCGCCTGCACCAGACCGGTCGTAAGCAGCGTTTTAATGCGCGTCCGGAAATTGGCGTACAAGAATATCTGTTGGAACCACGCCAGGTATTTGAACAGGCGACGCTTATTCCATCTGGCCTGAAGGCTGATTTCCTGGGTGCGGCTGATAAACTCATCGATGCCGTCAGGTCGCAGTGGCACGGGCGTGCGGATACGCTTCGTCTGCATGGCGACTGCCACGCCGGCAATATCCTGTGGCGCGATGGGCCGCTGTTTGTTGATTTAGATGATGCCCGCACCGGCCCGGCAGTACAGGATCTCTGGATGCTGCTGAATGGCGATAAAGCCGAACAGCGCATGCAGCTGGAGACCATCATTGAGGCCTATGAAGAATTCAGTCCCTTCAACACGGACGAAATCGCTCTCATCGAACCTTTACGCGCCATGCGTTTAGTTTATTATCTGGCGTGGCTGCTCAGGCGTTGGGACGATCCTGCTTTCCCTATAAATTTCCCATGGTTAACCGGGGAAGATTATTGGCGCGGGCAGACTGCAACATTTCTTGAGCAGGTGAAGGTTCTGCAGGAACCCCCTCTTCAGTTAACGCCAATGTATTAATGTGATATATCAGGAGAGAAATAATCATGAAAAAAATTTGGCTGGCGCTGGCTGGTATGATTCTGGCTTTCAGTGCATCCGCTGCCCAGATCACCGACGGCAAGCAGTACACCACCCTTGATAAGCCGGTTGCAGGCGAACCTCAGGTCCTTGAGTTCTTCTCATTCTACTGCCCGCACTGCTATCAGTTTGAAGAAGTGCTGCACGTTTCCGACAACGTACGTCAGAAACTGCCGGAAGGCACCAAAATGACCAAGTATCACGTTGAATTCCTGGGCCCGTTGGGTAAAGACCTGACCCAGGCGTGGGCTGTGGCGATCGCGCTGGGCGTTGAAGATAAAATTACCGCGCCGATGTTTGAAGCGGTACAGAAAACTCAAACCGTTCAGTCCACTGCTGACATCCGTAAAGTCTTCGTTGATGCGGGCGTTAAAGGTGAAGATTACGACGCGGCATGGAACAGCTTTGTGGTGAAGTCTCTGGTCGCACAGCAAGAGAAAGCCGCAGCCGATTTACAGCTGCAGGGCGTTCCGGCGATGTTTGTTAATGGTAAATACCAGCTGAACCCGCAGGGTATGGATACCAGCAACATGGACGCGTTTGTTTCTCAGTACGCAGATACTGTGAAACAACTGGTTGAAAAGAAATAAAAAAAATGCCGGTCACTGACCGGCTTTTTTTATCGACTAAATAGTTACGACTTTTCGTTACCCTGCATAATGTCAGTGAGCTGACGATCTTTTTCTTCCCAAAGCCCATTCAGCCAGCGCTGGAAACCACGCTTAAAGTTTTTATCATTGACGTAATCACCGTGTAATTCCTCGCCAATCGGCACCAGATTAATACGTACCACGATACGCGTCAGGCGACCGCTTAACATATCGTAAAACGGCCTGGTATTATTGTCCGGATAGCACAGCGTAACGTTCAGTAGCTTATCGAACTGTGCGCCGAGGACGTTTAACGCCATTGCTATGCCCGCAGCTTTAGGCGGCAGCAGGTTGTGGTAAGGCGAGCGCGTCTCGCGCTTCTTGTCTGCGGTAAACCTTGAGCCTTCGACAAAATTGACGATGGTAGTCGGATGAGAACGGAATTTTTCACATGAGCGGCGAGTCGTTTCGACGTCTTTACCGCGGCGTTCCGGGTGGCGCAGTAAGTAGCCGCGCGAATAACGGCGCATAAAAGGCATATCAAGCGCCCAGCAGGCCAGGCCGATAAATGGTACCCAGGCCAACTGCTGCTTGAGGAAATACTTGTTCATTGGGATATGTTTGCGAAACAGGACGCAAAGTACCACGATATCCGCCCAGCTGTGATGATTGCTGATAAGCAGATACCAGTTCTTTTTATTCAGCCCTTCCAGCCCCTGAACATCCCATTTCAACCATGGGTTGAGATGCAGCAACAGCGCCAGTCCTTCGCACCAGCAATACATCATGAAATTGCAAAAAACAGAAATAGAACGCCAAACCGCCGGGATAGGTACCAGCAGTTTAATCAGCCCGGCGATGATAATCGGCACGGAACAGATAATGGTGACTAAGATGGTAAGGGCGATACTCAGCGGGAGTGTTATCGCAGCGAGTAATCTCGACATAGTTAGTTTATTCAGAAAGTTAGGCCGGCAAAGAACGTTCTTAAACCGCGCAAGGGGCTGATTTTACCAGAAAACGCGGCAAATAACGGGTCTTACCAGAACAGAAAAAAACGCGAATCTTATATCCACATGGAACATTGAGTCATCATGAAGCATATATAGCCTTGGGTGCATAATTAATGCATTGATATATAATGATTTATAAGATTCTTTGTTACATGGTTTAGGCTTTTTTGGCTGAGGCGATAAAACTATGCACAAAGTTATCCACAGATAATATTGTGCAGCGATTCACCTCTGCGATGAATCTTTTCGGCTAAATGCGGGAAAAATTCAGGATTTCATGCCCGTCTGTGGCATCCTTTACCCATAATCTGATAAACAGGCACGGAAATTATGGTTCAGATCCCAGAAAACCCTCTCATCCTCGTCGACGGCTCCTCTTATCTATACCGGGCTTACCACGCCTTCCCGCCGCTAACCAATAGCGCAGGGGAGCCTACCGGCGCAATGTACGGCGTGCTGAATATGCTGCGTAGCCTGATCCTGCAGTATCAGCCGACGCATGCCGTCGTGGTATTTGATGCCAAAGGGAAAACCTTCCGTGACGAATTGTTTGAGCACTACAAATCACATCGTCCGCCGATGCCGGACGATCTACGCGCGCAGATCGAACCTCTGCACAAGATGGTGAAGGCGATGGGGCTGCCGCTGATGGCGGTGCCTGGCGTTGAAGCGGATGACGTTATCGGCACGCTGGCTCGCGAAGCGGAAAAAGTGGGCCGTCCGGTACTGATCAGCACCGGCGATAAAGATATGGCTCAGCTGGTGACGCCGGGCATTACCTTAATCAACACCATGACCAACACTATTCTCGGCCCGGAAGAGGTCGTGAATAAGTACGGCGTACCGCCGGAACTGATTATTGATTTCCTGGCGCTGATGGGCGACTCCTCAGATAACATACCTGGCGTCCCGGGCGTTGGGGAAAAAACGGCGCAGGCGCTACTGCAGGGATTGGGCGGTCTGGATGCGCTCTATGCGGAACCAGAAAAAATCGCCGGGCTGACCTTCCGCGGCGCGAAAACAATGGCGGCGAAGCTGGAGCAGAACAAAGAGGTGGCCTACCTCTCTTATCAACTCGCCACAATAAAAACCGATGTGGAGCTGGATCTCGGCTGCGAAGAGCTGTTAGTTGCGCAGCCAGCGGCAGATGAGCTGCTGGCGTTGTTTAAGCAATATGAATTCAAACGTTGGATCACCGATGTCGAATCCGGCAAATGGCTACAGGGGAAAGGCGCTAAACCAGCGGCGAAACCAGCTGAAGCTGCGGTGATTGTGGAAGAAGAGGTCGCCGCGACGCTCTCTGCCGAGCACTATGTGACGATCCTGGATGAAGCGACGCTGGTTGAATGGATTGCCAAACTGAAGAAAGCGCCGCTATTCGCTTTTGATACCGAAACGGATAGCCTCGATAACATTTCCGCCAATATGGTTGGTCTGTCATTCGCGATTGAGCCTGGCGTCGCGGCTTATGTGCCGGTGGCCCATGATTATCTCGACGCGCCGGATCAGATCCCACGTGAACGCGTGCTGGAGCTGCTCAAGCCGCTGCTGGAAGATGACAAGGTGCTAAAAGTAGGGCAAAACCTGAAGTACGATCGCGGCATCCTGGCCAACTACGACATTGAACTGCGTGGTATTGCCTTCGACACCATGCTGGAATCCTACACCCTCGACAGCGTCGCGGGTCGACATGATATGGATAGCCTGTCCGATCGCTGGTTGAAACACAAAACCATCACCTTTGAAGAGATTGCCGGTAAGGGAAAAAATCAGCTTACCTTCAATCAGATCGCCCTGGAAGAGGCCGGTCGTTACGCCGCGGAGGATGCTGACGTGACGCTGCAACTGCATCTGAAGATGTGGCCGCAGCTGCAGCAGCATGAAGGCCCGCTGAATATCTTTAAAAATATCGAGATGCCGCTGGTGCCGGTGCTGTCGCGGGTTGAGCGCAACGGCGTGAAGATCGATCCGGCGGTGCTACATGCGCATTCGCAGGAGATCGCGAAGCGTCTGGTTGAGCTGGAACAACGCGCCCATGAGATTGCCGGTGAGGAGTTCAACCTCTCTTCTACCAAACAGTTACAAACCATCCTGTTTGAAAAGCAGGGCATCAAGCCGCTGAAGAAAACGCCAGGCGGCGCGCCGTCGACTTCTGAAGAGGTGCTGGAGGAACTGGCGCTGGATTATCCGCTGCCGAAGGTGATCCTCGAGTATCGCGGGCTGGCGAAGCTGAAATCGACTTATACCGATAAGCTGCCGCTGATGATTAACCCAAAAACCGGCCGTGTTCATACCTCGTATCATCAGGCGGTAACGGCGACCGGGCGGCTCTCTTCGACCGATCCTAACCTGCAGAACATTCCGGTGCGTAATGACGAAGGTCGCCGCATTCGTCAGGCGTTTATTGCGCCTGAGGATTACCTGATTGTGTCTGCCGACTATTCGCAGATTGAGCTGCGCATCATGGCGCACCTGTCGCGCGATGAAGGGCTGCTGAAGGCTTTTGCGGAAGGTAAGGATATTCACCGCGCCACCGCGGCAGAGGTGTTTGGCCTACCGCTGGAAAGCGTCAGTAATGAACAGCGCCGTAGCGCGAAGGCGATTAACTTCGGCCTGATTTACGGCATGAGCGCATTTGGGCTGGCGCGTCAGCTGAATATTCCGCGTAAAGAAGCGCAGAAGTATATGGACCTCTATTTCGAGCGCTATCCGGGCGTACTGGACTATATGGAACGTACCCGCGCGCAGGCGAAAGAGCAGGGCTATGTCGAAACGCTGGAAGGGCGCCGTCTGTACCTGCCGGATATCAAATCCAGCAATGGCGCCCGCCGCGCGGGCGCGGAACGAGCGGCTATCAACGCTCCGATGCAGGGAACGGCGGCGGATATTATTAAGCGGGCGATGATTGCCGTTGATGACTGGCTGCTGAGCGAAAAACCGCGCGTGCGGATGATCATGCAGGTGCACGATGAACTGGTGTTTGAAGTGCACAAAGACGATCTGGACAGCGTATCGAAGAAGGTGCATGAGTTAATGGAAAACAGTACCACCCTGGCCGTGCCGTTATTAGTGGAAGTCGGTAGCGGCGAAAACTGGGATCAAGCGCACTAAGTGGGCAATCTGTAAGGCTCTTTTTTGTAAGTAAGCAACATAACTTATAGATTTTTGTGATGGTCATTTGAATTTGTTATGTAAATAGTGAAAAAAAACTACAAAAAGTGCTTTATCCATAACCGAAAGAAGAGTAAAGTTATTCGCGTAGGGTACAGAGGTAAGATGTTCTATCTTTCAGACCTTTTACTTCACGTAATCGGATTTGGCTGAATATTTTAGCCGCCCCGGTCATTTATGACCGGGGCGTTTTTTATTGCGCGAAAGAAAAGTTTTACGTGCTGACAACAGCGCAAAATGAACGTCCGGATAGGGCGCTGGGCGCCATTATCCGGAAAAAGCGGGGGTTACTCTGCGTCTTCGGCGGCTTCTTGCGGCGGGATTTCGTTAAACCAGCTATCCAGCTTCTGACGCAACTTATCCACGCCAGATTTTTTCAGCGAAGAGAAAGGTTCAACCTGGATATCGCCATTGAAGGCCAGTACCGCTTCACGCACCATATTGACCTGCGCTTTACGCGCGCCGCTGGCGAGCTTATCGGCTTTGGTTAGCAGCACCAGCACCTGAATATCGCTTTCTACCGCCCACTCGATCATCTGCTGATCGAGATCTTTCAGCGGATGACGAATATCCATCAATACCACCAGGCCTTTCAGGCACAGACGTTTTTCAAGATACTCACCCAGCGCTTTCTGCCATTTGATTTTCATCTCTTCCGGCACCTGCGCGTAGCCATAACCCGGCAAGTCGACCAGGCGTTTACCTTCCGCAACCTCAAACAGGTTGATAAGCTGGGTACGACCCGGCGTTTTTGACGTACGCGCCAGGCTTTTCTGGTTAGTCAGCGTATTAAGGGCGCTGGATTTGCCCGCATTTGAGCGGCCAGCGAATGCCACTTCGATTCCGGTATCGGATGGAAGATGGCGGATATCAGGCGCGCTCGTAACAAAATGCGTCTGTTGATAATTCCAGTTGGTCAAGACTGTCGTCTCCGTAAAATCAGGCTATGGCGGGGATTATACCTGAAAGGCAGAAAAAGGCTGTTTTTACCGCACGCCGTTACTGTAAGTAAAAACCATACACTTTGTGAGACATTGCCCATAAGGACTATACGAAATTTGTGAGAAAAACCTGACGTCAAATTCATAGATCACCGTTAAATCATGCTGTTACAGGAAACTCCATATCCTTAAGCTATCTTTTCATCCTACAGGTGGTTGTCGATTTCCGGCAAAACGGTAAAGTAGTGGGCAAAGGCGAGGAAGCCAGAGGATTACGACTCAGGACGAGGGGTCAGGAGCGCCAGGAGGCGAAGACCAGGATTGTCAGGATGACAAACGTCTGGAGACGTTTTAAAAGGGAAAGGGATAGAACAAGGACCGTTGGAAGCTAAGGGAAAGACAGGGTAAGTCGATAGCTGACATGGAAAGTGGAAACCCGTTAAGGGTTGTGAGTGCGGAAAAAGGCGACAGATTAATCTGTCGCCTTTTTTCTTTGCTTGCTTTCTGCTAGATTCCGCCTCAATTCTATACTGAAGAAAACTGTCTGAAGATCACACATCATGAAAAAACCGGCATCCGCATCGCGCGGTAAAGCACGTGGTAAGTCGCGTGAAGAGTTGAACCAGGAAGCACGCGACCGTAAACGTCAGAAAAAACACCGCGGCCATGCCGCAGGCAGCCGCGCCAGCGGCGGCGATGCTGCTTCAGCAAGCAAAGGTCGCAGCCAGCAGCAGGACCCACGTATTGGCAGCAAAAAACCGATCCCGCTGGGCGTGACTGAAAGCACCCCGGCCGTTAAGCAGCACAAACCGAAGAGCGAGAAACCTATGCTTTCACCGCAGGCTGAGCTGGATTTGCTGGAGAATGATGAGCGCCTGGACGCGCTGCTGGAACGTCTGGAAGAGGGCGGTACCCTGAATGCTGAAGAGCAGGCCTGGGTCGATGCCAAACTGGATCGTATTGACGCGCTGATGCAGCAGCTTGGCCTCTCCTATGATGACGACGAGGACGAGGAAGAAGAAGAGCGTCAGGAAGATATGATGCGTCTGCTGAAGGGTGGAAACTAACGTTTGCATCCCATCGGATTCCCGGTCCTGCTTATAACCCTTCTGGTTATATGTTATCTGCTGTGGTTATTCGTTAAACTAAGACGGTTGTCGCGGCGTCAAAAATGGCTGCGCAACCGGCTCATGACCCGAGGTGCGGTTGGGCCGGCACGACGTACCCGTCGGCGGCATCATCGGAAGGAGTGAGCATGTCTGAGCAGTTAATCGACTGGGATCTGGCCCTTATCCAGAAATATAACTATTCCGGGCCGCGATATACCTCGTATCCCACCGCGCTGGAGTTTTCTCCGGCGTTCGGCGCTGCTGATTTTGCCGCCGCCGTCGCCCGCTACCCGCAGCGCCCGCTGTCGCTGTACGTCCATATCCCTTTCTGCCATAAGCTCTGCTATTTCTGCGGCTGTAATAAGATTGTCACCCGTCAGCAGCATAAGGCCGATCAGTATCTTGATGTCCTTGAGCAGGAAATTATTCACCGCGCGCCGCTTTTTGCCGGCCGTCAGGTTAGCCAGCTGCACTGGGGCGGCGGTACGCCAACCTATCTCAACAAAGCGCAAATCAGCCGCTTGATGAATCTGCTGCGCGACCACTTTAACTTCAACGCCGATGCGGAAATCTCAATTGAGGTTGATCCGCGTGAAATCGAACTGGATGTACTGGATCATTTACGATCCGCAGGGTTCAACCGTCTGAGCATGGGGGTGCAGGATTTCAATAAAGAAGTACAGCGCCTGGTGAACCGTGAACAAGATGAAGAATTCATCTTTGCGCTGCTGCGTCATGCGCGTGAGATTGGCTTCACATCGACCAACATCGATTTGATTTACGGTCTGCCGAAGCAAACGCCGGAAAGCTTTGCCTTCACGCTGCAGAAAGTGGCTGAACTCAACCCGGACCGTCTGAGCGTCTTTAACTACGCGCATCTGCCAACGTTATTCGCTGCGCAGCGCAAAATTAAAGACGCGGATTTACCGAGCGCAGAGCAGAAACTGGATATCCTGCAGGAAACCATCGCTTCGCTTACCGACGCTGGCTATCAGTTTATCGGCATGGACCACTTTGCCCGGCCGGACGATGAACTGGCGATTGCCCAGCGCGAAGGCGTGCTGCACCGCAACTTCCAGGGATACACCACCCAGGGCGATACCGATCTGCTCGGAATGGGCGTGTCGGCGATCAGTATGATTGGCGACTGCTACGCGCAGAACCAGAAAGAGCTGAAACAGTATTACCAACAGGTCGATGAAAGCGGTACCGCGCTGTGGCGGGGTATTGCGTTAACCCGCGATGATTGTATCCGCCGGGATGTCATTAAGGCCCTGATTTGCAACTTCCGTCTTGAGTTCGCGGCGGTTGAAGCGCAGTGGGATCTTATCTTCAACGATTACTTTGCCGAAGATATGAAATTGCTGGCGCCGCTGGCGAAAGACGGGCTGGTGGATGTGGATGAAAAAGGAATACAGGTCACGGCAAAAGGCCGTCTGTTGATTCGTAACATCTGTATGTGCTTCGATGCCTATCTGCGGCAGAAAGCGCGCCTGCAGCAGTTCTCTCGCGTTATTTAAGCGAATCCCGGTGAGCCAGCTCACCGGGCGTTCATTTCGCCGCTAAGACCGGTGTTATTCCATTCCCAGCTCTTTTAGCTTCCGTGTTAACGTATTTCGCCCCCAGCCCAGCAGGCGAGCGGCTTCCTGCTTATGCCCTTGCGTATGACGCAGCGCGGTGGTGAGCAGTGCACGCTCCATCTCCGGCTGCGCTTCTGATAGCAGGTTTTGATGACCGGAACGCAGGGCGCGGTCAGCCCATTGCCCCAGCAGCGTCGCCCAGCTATCCGGTTGGATCTGCGTTGGGCTATCGGGAATCGACGTTTCGAACAGCTCAGACGGCAGATCCTGGGTCAATACCTCCTGGCCTGCTGCCATCACCGTTAGCCAGCGACAGGTGTTCTCCAGCTGTCGTACGTTACCGGGCCAGGCCAACCGCGTCAGCGCCGCTTCCGTTTCCGGATGCAGCTGCTTGGCTTCGACGCCCAGTTCGCGGGCGGCAATCTGCAGGAAGTGGCGCGCCAGGCGCGGAATATCTTCCCGGCGTTCGCGCAGCGGCGGCAAATGTACGCGAATCACGTTCAGGCGATGGAACAAATCTTCACGGAATTTTCCTTCCTGCACGCGTAGCTCAAGGTTCTGGTGGGTCGCGGCAATAATCCGCACATCGACTTTCACCGGCGCATAACCGCCAACGCGATAAAATTGACCGTCAGCCAGCACGCGCAGCAGTCGCGTCTGAACATCCAGCGGCATATCGCCAATTTCATCAAGGAACAGCGTACCGCCATCGGCCTGCTCAAAACGCCCCTGACGGACGGTATTGGCGCCGGTAAAAGCTCCTTTTTCATGGCCGAATAGTTCCGATTCAATCAAATCTTTCGGAATGGCCGCCATGTTAAGGGCGATAAACGGCGATTTGGCGCGTGGACTGTGGCGATGCAGCGCGTGGGCGACCAGCTCTTTACCGGTACCTGATTCGCCGTTGATCAGTACGCTGATTGAGGAGCGTGACAGTCGGCCAATGATGCGAAACACATCCTGCATCGCCGGCGCTTCGCCAATAATATCGGCCGTCGGGCTGCTGACCGGCGTATTACGCGGCTGCTGCTGCTCCTGATAATGGCTAATCGCACGGTCAACCAGCGCGACAGCCTCATCAATATCAAAAGGTTTCGGCAGGTAATCAAAGGCCCCCTGCTGATAGGCGCTGACGGCGGCATCGAGATCCGAGTGCGCGGTCATAATGATGACCGGAAGCATCGGATGGCGTTGTTTAATCTGCTTTAACAGCGCCAGGCCGTCCATCCCAGGCATGCGAATGTCGGAAAGTAAAACGTCCGGCGTTTTGGTAGTGAGGGCATCAAGCACCTCATTGCCGCTCTCAAACGTGGTGCAGCTTAAACCCGCTCCGGTGAGTGCGCGTTCAAGCACCCAACGGATGGAGCTATCGTCATCGACTACCCAGGCTATCCCTCGTTGCATAAACACCTCTATTTCCGAATAGGCAGGTATACCGAGAACTCGGTATGGCCTGGCCAACTGGTAAATTCAATTTTGCCGGAGTGCTGATCGATAAGACTGCGGGCGATGGAAAGCCCAAGACCGGTACCGCCTTCGCGGCCGCTAACCATGGGGTAAAACAGCGTATCCTGCAGATGGGGCGGGATACCGGGCCCGTTATCTTCCACGTCGATACGCGCCGCCAGACGGTAACGTACGCCGTGGAGCGTGAGCTGAAAGGCGGTTCGGGTGCGCAGGATGATTTCGCCGCCCTCGGGCCCCAGGGCCTGCAGCGCGTTGCGCACGATATTCAGCAGCACTTGCTCGATTTGTTCCGGGTCGTGGGCAAGCTCAGGCAGGCTCGGGTCGTAATCGCGGATCAATTTGACGTTATCCGGCAGCTCCATGGAGACCAGTGCCACCACGCGCTCCGCGACTTTATGAATGCTTTCCGTGATGTGCATACCGGGATGCTGCGGCCCCAGCAGGCGATCGACCAGGTTACGTAACCTGTCGGCCTGTTCAATAATCACCTGGGTATATTCCATCAGCGCGGGATCCGGTAGCGCTTTACTCAATAGCTGCGCCGCGCCGCGCAGGCCGCCGAGCGGGTTTTTAATCTCATGCGCCAGACCGCGCACTAAATCGCGCGCCGCCACCTGCTGAGCATGCTGCAGCTGTTCCTGGCTCAAACGACGCTGATTATCCATCGGCGACATCTCAAGCAGGATATAGCCTTCAGGCAGGCGCTGAGCGGTGAGGGAGAGAATGTGCGAGCGGCCGTCAATCACCAGCGTCACTTCG
This sequence comes from Klebsiella sp. 141153, assembly GCF_032601995.1. Lineage (NCBI taxonomy): Bacteria > Pseudomonadati > Pseudomonadota > Gammaproteobacteria > Enterobacterales > Enterobacteriaceae > Klebsiella > Klebsiella sp. 141153. Next base: position 13,563 of record NZ_JAQIRJ010000015.1, read on the forward strand.
TTATCCGTGAAGCCCTGACCCGCCTGCAGGCTCTCCTGCATCAGGCCAATGTTTAACGAAAAGTAGCTCAGCAATTCCGGCAGCGGCGTACCGAATAATTTACGCGAGCTTTGCGCCAGTAACTGCTGGGCTGCCGGGTTGGCATAATGCACCGCGAGGTCGTCATCGACTAATAAGATACTGTGGATCAGCGAGTTGAGGATCTGCCCAGCATCGGGCTGTGTGCCTGTTGCCATCTGACAGTCTCCTGAAATGGTTGCACTATTTTAGTGCAGTATAGCTTTTTATTGGTAAAAAGCGCGAGAGATCAGCGTGTTGCTGGTGAAAAAAGCCCATTCTGAGATGGGCTGAAAGTTTCCACGGCAACAAAACATCCCTGGTATCCCGTGCCACAACACGGGAACACCATGGATTTACAGCAAAATCAGACGCTGTAGTACAGTTCGAACTCAACCGGGTGCGGAGTCATACGTACGCGGTCGTTTTCTTCAATGCGCAGGGCGATGTAAGCATCGATAGCTTCGTCAGTGAAGACGCCGCCTGCGGTCAGGAACTCGCGGTCTGCATCCAGAGCCTGCAGGGCTTCTTCCAGAGAACCGGCAACCTGCGGGATTTCTTTCGCTTCTTCCGGCGGCAGATCGTACAGGTTTTTGTCCATCGCATCGCCAGGATGGATTTTGTTTTTAATACCGTCGAGGCCGGCCATCAGCAGCGCGGCAAAGCACAGGTACGGGTTGGCAGCCGGGTCCGGGAAGCGCACTTCGATACGACGCGCTTTCGGAGAGGCGACCACTGGAATACGGATGGAAGCAGAGCGGTTACGGGCGGAGTAAGCCAGCATGACCGGCGCTTCGTAACCCGGAACCAGACGCTTGTAGGAGTTGGTGGTCGGGTTCGCCAGGGCGTTGATCGCTTTAGCGTGCTTGATAACACCGCCGATGTAGTGCAGCGCTTGCTCAGACAGGCCCGCGTATTTGTCGCCGGAGAACAGGTTTACGCCGTTCTTGGACAGGGACATGTGGCAGTGCATGCCGGAACCGTTATCGCCAAACATTGGTTTTGGCATGAAGGTCGCGGTTTTACCGAAACGGTGAGCGACGTTGTGTACAACGTATTTGTAGATCTGAATTTCGTCCGCTTTTTTGGTCATGGTGTTGAAGCGGGTGGCGATTTCGTTCTGACCTGCAGTTGCCACTTCGTGGTGGTGAGCTTCAACAACCAGGCCCATCTCTTCCATGATCATACACATGGTAGAGCGGATGTCCTGAGAGGAGTCTACCGGCGGAACCGGGAAGTAACCGCCTTTCACGCCCGGACGGTGGCCTTTGTTGCCGCCTTCGTATTTGGTAGAAGAGTTCCATGCGCCTTCGATATCGTCAATGGCCACGTGGGAACCAGAGATGGATGCGCCAAAGCGGATGTCGTCGAACAGGAAGAATTCTGGTTCCGGCCCGAACAGAACGGTGTCGGCGATGCCGGTGGCGCGCAGGTATTCTTCAGCGCGCTTGGCGATAGAGCGCGGGTCGCGGTCGTAGCCCTGCAGGGTGCCTGGTTCCAGGATATCGCAGCGGATGATCAGCGTCGGTTCTTCGTAGAACGGGTCGATCAGCGCCGTGGTGGCATCCGGCATCAGGACCATGTCGGATTCGTTAATACCTTTCCAACCGCCAATCGAGGAGCCATCAAACATTTTGCCTTCTTCAAAGAATTCGGCATTTACCTGATGGGAAGGAATCGTGACGTGCTGTTCTTTACCTTTGGTATCGGTGAAGCGCAGATCGACAAACTTCACTTCGTGCTCGTTCAGCATCGTCAAAACGTGTTCAGCGGACATACTTAAACTCTCCCGGATTGGTCATTGTCGTCGTGGTAACGAACTTCTTACTACTTAAAAGTGGCGTTGTTGCCTTAAAAAATATAAAGCGAAATCTGTGCCAACTTTTAAAATTACGGTAAAACGCTGTATCATGCGCACCATAGTGCAAAAGGACTGCACCATGATGGAGATAATGCACCAAAATAGTGCCTCGATGTGAACATTGAGCACCATTTTGGTGCAATTTTTATTACGGTGCCCTTTTATCGCTCCGTGAAAGCGATCACAAACAAACTCTGCAATACTTGTTTGCGGAGGATCTTTGTGATCCTGTTCAGTCCTTCGCTTAATACGTGTACAATAACGCGCTATTTCTAATGCCTGAGGCAAAGTTGTGATCGAAAATCTGCGTAATATCGCCATCATCGCGCACGTCGACCATGGTAAAACTACCCTGGTTGATAAGCTGCTACAGCAATCCGGTACGTTCGACGCACGTACTGAAGCACAAGAACGTGTGATGGACTCCAACGATTTGGAGAAAGAGCGTGGGATTACCATCCTCGCTAAAAACACTGCAATCAAATGGAATGATTACCGTATCAACATCGTTGATACCCCAGGGCACGCCGACTTCGGAGGTGAAGTTGAGCGTGTTATGTCCATGGTTGACTCTGTGCTGCTGGTGGTTGATGCCTTTGATGGCCCGATGCCGCAGACGCGCTTTGTTACCAAAAAAGCGTTTGCTCACGGTCTGAAGCCGATCGTGGTCATCAACAAAGTTGACCGTCCGGGCGCGCGTCCGGATTGGGTTGTCGACCAGGTATTCGACCTGTTCGTTAACCTCGACGCGACCGACGAACAGCTGGACTTCCCGATCGTTTACGCTTCCGCGCTGAACGGTATCGCGGGTCTGGACCACGAAGACATGGCTGACGACATGACCCCGCTGTACCAGGCGATTGTTGACCGTGTACCGGCGCCGGACGTTGACCTTGACGGTCCGCTGCAGATGCAAATCTCCCAGCTCGACTACAACAACTACGTTGGCGTAATCGGCATTGGTCGCATCAAGCGCGGTAAAGTGAAGCCGAACCAGCAGATCACTATCATCGATAGCGAAGGGAAAACCCGTAACGGTAAAGTCGGTAAAGTACTGACTCACCTGGGTCTCGAGCGTATCGAGAGCGACGTAGCCGAAGCCGGCGACATCATCGCGATCACCGGTCTGGGCGAGCTGAACATCTCCGACACCATCTGCGACCCGCAGAACGTCGAAGCGCTGCCGGCACTGTCTGTTGATGAGCCGACCGTATCAATGTTCTTCAACGTCAACACCTCTCCGTTCTGCGGTAAAGAAGGTAAGTTCGTTACCTCTCGCCAGATCCTGGACCGTCTGAACAAAGAGCTGGTGCACAACGTTGCGCTGCGCGTTGAAGAAACCGAAGACGCCGATGCGTTCCGCGTTTCTGGTCGTGGTGAACTGCACCTGTCCGTTCTGATTGAAAACATGCGTCGTGAAGGTTTCGAGATGGCGGTTTCCCGTCCGAAAGTTATCTTCCGCGAAATCGATGGCCGTAAACAAGAGCCGTTCGAGAACGTGACGCTGGACGTCGAAGAGCAGCACCAGGGTTCTGTCATGCAGGCGCTGGGTGAGCGTAAAGGCGACCTGAAAAACATGAATCCAGACGGCAAAGGCCGCGTACGTCTCGACTACGTGATCCCAAGCCGTGGTCTGATCGGCTTCCGTTCAGAGTTCATGACCATGACTTCCGGTACCGGTCTGCTGTACTCCACCTTCAGCCACTACGACGACGTTCGTCCGGGCGAAGTGGGCCAGCGTAACAACGGCGTACTGATCTCTAACGGTCAGGGTAAAGCGGTTGCGTTCGCACTGTTCGGCCTGCAGGATCGCGGTAAGCTGTTCCTCGGCCACGGCGCTGAAGTTTACGAAGGTCAGATTATCGGTATTCACAGCCGTTCTAATGACCTGACGGTAAACTGCCTGACCGGTAAGAAACTGACTAACATGCGTGCGTCCGGTACTGACGAAGCAACGGTTCTGGTTCCGCCGGTTAAGATGACCCTGGAGCAAGCTCTGGAGTTCATCGATGACGACGAACTGGTAGAAGTTACTCCGACGTCTATCCGTATCCGTAAACGTCACCTGACCGAGAACGATCGTAAACGCGCTATGCGCGGTGCAAAAGAAGAGTAATTACCCTTCTTGCTACCCTTCAAACCTCGCCTCTCCGGCGGGGTTTTTTTATGCCTGTTCCTCATGCTTATCACCTGGGCGGCGCCAGTGTCGCTCCGGGAGAGAGCTCGGTCACAATTATTCTTAAAGCTTGCGACAGCAATTGCTTTCTTTTTTTGCTCAAGAGTAAGATGAGTTATCTGGTTTAAACCAAATGGATTAAACAATGACGAATAACCCATCCACTGTGGAAAATGCGAAAGAGAAACTGGACCTGTGGTTAAAGCAGGGGCTGACGGTATCGGGTGGAAAATTGCCGTCCGAGCGCGAGCTGGGCGAGTTGCTCGGTATCAAGCGTATGACCCTGCGCCAGGCGCTGCTCAGCCTGGAGGCGGAATCAAGAATATTTCGTAAAGACCGTAAAGGCTGGTTTGTCGCCCAGCCGCGTTTTAACTATAGCCCGGAGCTTTCCGCCAGCTTTCAGCGGGCAGCGATTGAACAGGGCAGAGAACCGTCGTGGGGTTTTATCGAAAAGGTACGGACGACGGAGTATCCCGACGTCGCAGAAGCTCTTGTGGCCACCTGTCCTGCGCATGATTTATATCTGATAACCGGCTGGGGGGCATTAGAAGGACATAAAGTTTTTTATCATGAAACGTTTATCAACCCGAATGTTGCGCCGGAGTTTATTACCAGGCTAAAGAACCAATCTTTTTCTTCCGTTTGGGAGAATAATTATCATAAAAATGTTGTTATTAAAAAATTAGCCTTCAGGCCAGTAAGAATGCCCGGCGATGTAAGTAAATTCATTGGCGGCTCTGCTGGTATGCCCGCTATTCTGATAGAAAAACATCGTGCCGATAGTGCAGGTAATATCGTGCAAATAGATCTCGAGTATTGGCGATTTGAGGCTGTGGATCTCTTTATTAACTTGTAGGTATTTTATGCTCACTAAAGATAACGCTGAGAAGATCCTTTCTCGCATTGATAATATTCCTCTTTATCTTCATGCTTATGCATATCACCTGAATATGCGGCTGGAGAGAATTTTACCGGCTGATTTACTGAAAATTGCGAATAGCCATCATTTAAAAGGTGTGAAAATTCATGTCCTCGATGGCGAGCGTTACTCTCTTAGCTGTATGGATAATATGCAATTGGCCGCTTTTGGCGAGCAGGCAAAAGCGTTACGGTTGGATATCCATATAGAAACCAGCGCCTCCGATAAAGAGACCATCGATCAAGCCGTCGCTATCGCATTAAAGACCGGGGCAACCTCCGTTCGTTTTTATCCTCGTTACGAAGGGCCTTTACAAGAAGTTTTAGCGAGAATTACGGCTGATATTCAATATATTAAAGAGACATATAGCCAATCTGGACTTACTTTTACCATTGAACAACATGAAGATTTAAAAAGCGCCGAGTTGGTCAATCTGGTTAAACAAAGCGAGATGCCGTCGCTATCGCTGCTGTTTGATTTTGCCAATATGATCAATGCTAATGAGCGACCGCTTGAGGCGTTGGCAGTGATGTCACCCTATGTCACTCAGGTACACATTAAAGATGCCTGTATCATTGCGGAAAACGGCGGGCTTGGGCACCGGGCCTGTAACTCAGGTCTGGGTGATATGCCGTTTAAGGCGCTGCTGACTGAGTTAATTTGTCTGGGCCAGGAGCAACCACAGGTGATGGCGTACGGACTGGAAGAAGAAGTTGATTATTACGCGCCACCTTTCCGCTTTGCGACTGAAGGCGATAACCCGTGGATCCCGTGGCGACAAATGAGCGAAACGCCTCTGCCTGATACAACGCAACTTGAAACCCGGCTGGATAAAGAAAAACAGGATGCGATCGCCCAGTTAAATTTTGTCATGGACACTTTACGCGATATAAAAAATGATGCACTGAAAGTTCTTGCACGCTAACTTTTAATTACATTTGGTATTTATGATCGCTATTTTTTAGAATGGCGAAATGTTCCATGTCCTTAAATAAAATGATGTTAAGTCATCAGGGGATCTTATGCTCACAAGAAAGAAATGGGCTATATTTAGCCTGTTAACGCTTTGTGGTGGTACCATTTATAAACTGCCTTCATTAAAAGACGCATTTTATATACCGATGCAGGATTATTTTCATTTGACCAACGGTCAGATTGGTAATGCCATGTCGGTAAACTCAGTAGTGACAACCATCGGTTTTTTCTTGTCAATTTACTTTGCCGATAAACTACCGCGTCGCTATACCATGTCATTTTCATTGATAGCGACGGGATTATTAGGTATCTATCTGACGACGATGCCTGGCTATTGGGGCATTCTATTTGTCTGGGCATTATTTGGCGTGACCTGCGACATGATGAACTGGCCGGTATTGTTAAAATCGGTGAGTCGGTTAGGAAATAGCGAACAGCAGGGGCGCTTATTTGGCTTCTTCGAAACGGGGCGCGGAATTGTCGATACCGTTATCGCATTTTCCGCATTAGCTATTTTCACCTGGTTTGGCAGTGGCTTACTGGGTTTTAAAGCCGGGATTTGGTTCTATGCCATTATTGTCATTGTTGTAGGCGTCTTGCTGTTTTTCATGCTTAAGCAGAAGGATGAGCCGACGCCCGCCGCGGATGAAGGCGCCACAAAGCAACAAACCAGCATCTCTTCGGTGCTGAAAGACAAAACTATCTGGCTGATTGCCTTCAATGTGTTCTTTGTTTACGCCGTTTACTGTGGACTCACCTTCTTTATCCCGTTCCTGAAGAACATCTACATGCTGCCGGTAGCCCTGGTTGGCGCCTACGGCATTATTAACCAGTACTGTTTAAAAATGATCGGTGGTCCAATTGGCGGTTTAATTGCCGATAAGATCCTCAAATCGCCAAGTAAATATCTCTTTTATACCTTCTGTATCAGTACGATGGCTTTAGTCGCGTTAATTCTGTTACCGCACGAAAGTATGCCGGTCTATCTGGGTATGGTGTGTACTCTCGGGTTCGGCGCAATTGTTTTTACGCAACGAGCCGTGTTTTTTGCCCCGATTGGGGAAGCGAAAATCGCTGAAAACCAGACGGGCGCGGCGATGGCGCTGGGGAGCTTCATTGGCTATGCACCGGCGATGTTTTGCTACAGCCTGTACGGCTACATTCTCGATCTCAATCCGGGTCTGGTGGGGTACAAGATAGTCTTTGGCATCATGGCCTGCTTCGCTTGCGCCGGCGCGTTCGTTTCGGTGATGCTGGTTAAACGCATCAACCGCAGAAAGAATATGTTGGAAACCGCATTGGTCTGATTTTAAGGGGTCTGCCATTTCACCAAAGCCGCAGATATGCGGCTTTGGTCGTTTTTGCGCCTGAGATGTCTTGAGTCGTTTCCGGTTTGTTCATAGTCAAACCTCTTCTTTCCCGCTACAGTTAATCTTCAACGGCGCGGAAGGAGACAAAAATGCTCTATATCTTTGATTTAGGTAATGTGATTGTCGACATTGACTTCAACCGGGTGCTCGGAACGTGGAGCGATTTGACCCGCATCCCGCTGGCGACGCTAAAGCAAGACTTTGTCATGGGCGATGCCTTCCACCAGCATGAACGCGGGGAGATCAGCGACGAAGAGTTTGCCGCCGCGATGTGCCACGAAATGAACATGCCGCTGAGCTATGAACAGTTCGCCCACGGCTGGCAGGCCGTTTTTGTCGCCTTGCGTCCAGAAGTTACCGACATCATGCAAAAACTTCGCGACCAGGGGCATCGCGTGGTAGTGCTCTCGAACACTAACCGATTACATACCACTTTCTGGCCAAGTGAATATCCGCAAGTGCGTGCTGCCGCCGATCATGTATACCTCTCACAAGAGATGGGGATGCGCAAACCCGAAACGCGTATCTATCAAAGCGTGCTGCAGGAAGAAGGATTTTCGCCGCAAGAAGCGGTCTTTTTTGACGATAACGCCGATAATATAGCTGGGGCTAATCAGTTGGGGATCACCAGTATTCTGGTCACGGGTAAGGAGACCATCCCCAATTACTTTGCGAAGCAGCTATGCTAAAAAGCGTTCATCAAAAAACCAAATACCATACCAGGCCGCTGGTGGCCTGGCTTAAGCTGCTGTGGCGGCGAATTGAAGAAGACAACATGACGACGTTGGCGGGGAATCTGGCCTACGTGTCTTTACTTGCGCTGGTGCCGCTGATCGCCGTGGTTTTTGCCCTGTTTGCCGCCTTCCCGATGTTCTCCGACGTCAGCGTGCAGATCCGCCATTTTATCTTTGCCAACTTCATTCCGGCGACCGGCGATGTCATTCAGGGGTATATCGAACAGTTTGTGGCGAACTCCAGTAGGATGACAGCCGTCGGTGCCTTCGGGTTAATCGTCACCTCATTACTCCTGATGTACTCGATTGATAGCGCGTTGAACACCATCTGGCGCAGCAGTCGGACGCGGCCAAAAATCTATTCATTTGCGGTCTACTGGATGATCCTGACTCTTGGTCCGCTGTTGGCCGGCGCCAGTCTGGCAATCAGTTCCTATCTTCTCTCACTACGCTGGGCCAGCGATCTCAATAGCGTCATTGACGATGTACTCCGTATATTCCCGCTAATCTTATCGTGGGCGGCGTTCTGGATGCTTTATAGCATCGTGCCCACCACCCAGGTGCGCAATCGCGATGCGGTAATCGGTTCGCTGGTGGCGGCACTGCTTTTTGAAGCCGGTAAAAAGGCTTTTGCTCTATATATCACCATGTTTCCGTCATACCAGTTGATTTATGGCGTGATAGCGGTAGTGCCCATTTTATTTGTCTGGGTTTACTGGACCTGGTGTATCGTCTTGCTTGGCGCTGAAATAACTGTCACTCTCGGTGAATACCGCAAACTCAAAAAAGAAGAAACAGAACAACCATGATTGCATTAATTCAACGCGTATCCCGTGCAAGCGTTACCGTGGAGGGTGAAGTGACGGGTGAAATCGGTCCGGGATTGCTGGTGCTGCTGGGCGTCGAGAAAGACGATGACGAACAGAAGGCCAATCGTCTGTGTGAACGGGTGCTCGGCTATCGCATTTTCAGCGACGCCGAAGGCAAAATGAATCTTAATGTCCAGCAGGCGGGCGGCAGCGTGCTGGTGGTTTCGCAATTTACGCTGGCGGCCGATACCGAGCGCGGCATGCGCCCGAGTTTTTCCAAAGGCGCGGCGCCGGACAGAGCGGAAGCGCTGTATGAATACTTTGTTGAGCGCTGCCGTCAGCAAGAGATGAATACTCAGACCGGGAGATTCGCTGCGGATATGCAGGTCTCGCTGGTAAACGATGGTCCCGTGACCTTTTGGTTGCAGGTATGAGTCAGCTTCCGGGCAGGCTGCGGGTAACAAAAGAGAGTACAGCTATGTATCACCTTCGTGTACCGCAAACAGAAGAAGAGTTAGAAAGCTATTATCAGTTCCGCTGGGAGATGCTGCGTAAGCCGCTGCATCAGCCTAAAGGGTCGGAACGCGACGCCTGGGATGCCATGGCGCATCACCAGATGGTCGTCGATGAAGAGGGCAATCTGGTTGCCGTCGGTCGGCTGTATATCAATGCGGAGAATGAAGCCTCGATCCGTTTTATGGCCGTTCATCCTTCCGTTCAGGATAAAGGTTTAGGCACCCTTATGGCGATGACCCTTGAGTCAGTCGCCCGTCAGGAAGGGGTGAAGCGGGTGACCTGTAGCGCCCGTGAAGACGCGATGGAGTTTTTCTCTAAGCTGGGCTTTGTGAACCAGGGAGAAATCACCACGCCGACAACCACGCCGATTCGCCACTTTTTGATGATTAAACCCATTGCTTCACTGGATGATATCCTGCACCGCGGTGACTGGTGCGGCCAGCTGCAGCAGGCCTGGTATCAGCACATTCCGCTGAGCGAAAAGATGGGCGTGCGCATTCAGCAGTACACCGGGCAAAAATTTATCACCACCATGCCCGAAGCGGGGAATCAGAATCCACATCATACGTTGTTTGCCGGCAGCCTGTTTTCGCTCGCCACCTTAACCGGCTGGGGGCTTATTTGGTTAATGCTGCGCGAGCGGCACCTTGGCGGCACGATTATCCTTGCCGATGCGCATATCCGTTACAGCAAGCCTATTAGCGGACGCCCGAATGCGGTGGCCGATTTGGGCTCGCTAAGCGGCGATCTCGATCGCCTGGCGCGAGGGCGCAAGGCTCGCGTACAGCTTCAGGTCGAACTGTTCGGTAACGATAAGCTGGGCGCTGTTTTTGAGGGTACCTATATCGTATTGCCCGCGAAGCCGTTTGGTTCGTATGAAGAGGGCGGGAACGAGGAAGAGTAACCCGCCTCCGGCATTATTATTGGCCTGGCGTTTGCGTACGCCAGGCGATATCGCGCATCGCCTGCCTTGCCGCGAGGCTTATCCCGCCTAACTGAAAGAAACCGTGAATGACGCCCAGATAGCGCTGGCAGGTGCTTTCTACCCCCTGTGCTATTAGCCGCCGGTACAGCGCTTCTCCCTCATCGCGCAAAGGGTCAAATTCGGCCGTCAGGATATGAACCGGCGGCAGCCCGTTAAAATCTTCCCGCCACAGCGGACTGGCTTCCGGATGGGTAGCGGGGCCGCTAAATACATTTCGTAGCCGCTAAGCAGCGTACCCCGGGTAATGATGTAATCCTCGCCGTTGCTGGCGTAGCTTGCCATGCTGGCGGTAGCGTCGAGCATAGGGTAAATCAGGATAAGCTGCGCAGGTTGCCATGCTCCCGCCGCTTTCAGGCGCAGAGCCGTGACCAGGGCGAGGTGGCCGCCGGCGCTGTCGCCGGCCAGCGTGATGCGCGCGGCGTCAACGCCAAGCCGCCGCGCATACCGATGGATAATGTTGGCGCCTCGTTCCGCATCATCGTGCGCCGCCGGAAAAGGGTACTCCGGGGCCAGGCGATACTGCACGGCGATCACCCGGCACCCACTGAACCAGGCAAGCTGGCGCAATTGGTTGTCATGGGTGGCAAAGCCGCCGCTCACAAAACAGCCGCCGTGGTAATACACCATGGTGGGTAGCAAGCCGTTGCTTTTTGGCGGCGAGACGACGCGCAAGGTTATGCCATCGAGCGTGATGTCTTCAACCTGCACACGCGTTTCCGTTTCCCCTGCGAGAACGGCGCTGGCGAGATAGCCGTTTCTCCGGTCATCAATACTCTGTTCTCGTGCTGATGGCCGCCCCGCAGCAATAAACTCCTCAACCAGCGAAGCAATACCTTTTTCCAACGTCATGGCAAGTCCCTTTTACTGGATTAATATCCAGTGTTATAGCCTGGTTTTTGCGAAAAAGATATACCGAATAAAGCCGCGATCGCATTGTGGAAAGCGGCTCGCAAAAGCGTATTTCTCAGCAAAGATCTGCTTCTTCTGTTGAACAATATCTGGAGAAGCAGGATCGGGATAAGGAGAGCATTTCCGGCGTGGTCACGCCGTATGAATGATAACGAGCGACCTGAGTCGCCCGTTACGGAGCGCAGAACTTACTCCCCTTCGCCGGGGAACATGAACGGGTTAATTGAGCTTCTGGCGAAGCCTTCCTGTTCCATGCGAGCATCGAGTACCAGCGAGGCTAAATCGTCGGCAACGGCTTCGACTTTCGGGTCTTTCTCCTGATACATAATCTTCAGGTAGCTCCCGCAGTCGCCGCAGCTTTCGGCTTTCACCGCCGCCTGCTCGTTATCCAGCGACCAGTAGTGCAGGTCGCGGCTCTGTTCGCAGTTGCTGCATTTTACGCGCACCACATGCCATTCGGTTTCACACAAGTTGCAGTGCAGATAGCGCAGCCCCTGAGTGGTGCCGATTTGCACGATGCTGGAGACCGGCATCGAGCCGCAAACCGGGCAGAACTGGCGATGCTCGCCGTATTCGGCGCGCGCTTTCCCCGGGATCAGGCTGGCCATTTGCGCCCAGTACAGCGACAGCGCGGCCCAGATAAACGGCGCTTTGTCGCTGCTGACCGAGGCGAAATCGGAAGCAAACAGCGCGCTGGCCATCTCTTCCAGTTCCGGCCCGGAAGCTTTTTCCAGATTCTCGATAACCGACAGCGCCGGGCCGCTCATCTCCGGTTTCAGCTCGGCGATCAGCGAATGCAGCAGTTTGTGCCAGTGTTTATCACGCGGCAATACGTGAATATCCAGCGGCGGCTTGCCCTGATCGTTGGCCTCTTTAATGCGGGCAGTCAGATCCATCTGCAACGGATGGTCGTACAGCACCACTTCCTGCGCATGAGCGATCAGCGCGGCAAAGCGCAGGTAATCGCCCAGTGGGTTATTGGCGGCCAGCTCGCGCAGGCGCTCCGCGCGGCGGTTATACAGATTCTTCAGTCTGGGGAACAGTAGCGGCGGAATTGCTTCCGCCGTGCGTTTCTCGCTCGAACCCAGCTCGTCTTGCGGGATTATGCGAATACTCATGCAGTCTATTTTTCCTGTTTCTGGCGGACTTCACGGTACCAGCGCGGGTGATGTTTCTTCGCCCACGTTTTGGTAACCCAGCCTTCCACCATCGCGGTAATGGTGCCTTTCACCCAGAGGGCGGCGTAGATATGCACCATGATAACCACAATTAACGCGACTGCGGCAAAAGAATGCAGCATCAGCGCGAATCGGATCACCGGGATTGAGAATGCAGGCGCAAAGTACGGACGCCAGATGATCACGCCGCTTACCAGCAGCAGCACCAGGAAAATAATTGCCGCCCAGAATACGCATTTCTGGCCGAAGTTATAACGCCCGGTATCGCCTACCTCCTCGTTGACGACGATCTTACGAATATTCTTCGCCCAAAAGATATCATCCCGATTGATTAGGTTATGGTGCCAGTAACGGAAAAACATGATGATAAACGACGCGAACATCACCACCCCGACGAACGGGTGGAGAATACGCGCCAGCTGCGGCGTACCGAGAATATGCATCAGCCAGTTAAACGACGGGAAGAAAAAGCCTAACCCGCTTATCGCCGCCAGAATAAAGCAGAAGGCGGTTATCCAGTGGTTGATGCGTTCCGGCGCCGTGTAGCGCACGATGGTGTCACGTTTTCTCATTTGCGCACCTCGTCTTTCTCTTCATGCAGGTTGTCTTCTTCCTCATCTGCGCGGTTTGGACCGACGCCGACGTAGTGGAAGATGCTGGCTGCGAAGGTCGCAGCAAAGCCGACCGCCGCCAGCGGTTTCCAGATACCTTTCCAGAATTTCACCGTTTGGCTGATTTCCGGATTCTCCGGCAGACCGTGGTACAGATTCGATTTATCGGCATGGTGCAACACGTACATCACGTGGGTGCCGCCGACGCCAGCCGGATCGTACAGGCCCGCCTTGTCGTAACCGCGGGTTTTCAGCTCTGCGACGCGCTCGCCGGCCAGCGTTTTCATATCCTCTTTCGAACCAAAGTGGATAGCGCCGGTCGGACAGGTTTTCACGCAGGCCGGTTCCTGGCCGACGGTCACGCGGTCTACGCACAGCGTACATTTGTAGACGCGGTTGTCTTCCGGGTTCAGGCGCGGTACATCGAACGGGCAACCTGCGATGCAGTAGCCGCAGCCGATACACTGCTCAGACTGGAAGTCGACGATGCCGTTAGCGTACTGAATGATCGCGCCTTCTGACGGACAGGCCTTCAGGCAGCCCGGGTCAGCGCAGTGCATGCAGCCATCTTTACGAATAAGCCATTCCAGCTTGTCGTTTTGTTCCACTTCCGAGAAGCGCATGACCGTCCATGACTTGGCGGTCAGGTCCGCCGGGTTGTCATACACCCCGACGTTGTTACCCACTTCGTCACGAAGGTCGTTCCATTCGGAACAGGCCACCTGGCAGGCTTTACAGCCGATACAGGTGGTAACGTCGATAAGCTTCGCCACTTCCTGCTGGTGGTCCCGCGCCTGAGGCGCGGGAGTGAAACCGTTAGTCGCGGAACGACGAATAATATCTTGCGATTGATAAGCCATAAGTCGTCTCCGTTACACCTTTTCCACGTTCACGAGGAAGGCCTTAAACTCCGGCGTCTGCGTGTTGGCGTCGCCGACGAACGGCGTCAGCGTATTGGCGATAAAGCCTTTTTTCGCCACGCCTTCGTAGCCCCAGTGAATAGGAATACCGATGGTATCCACCTCTTTACCGTGAACCTGCAGCGTACGAATACGCTTGGTCACCACCGCCTTGGCTTTGATATAGCCGCGGTTAGAGGAGACCTTCACGGTATCGCCGTGGCCGATGCCGAGCTTATTCGCCAGTTTTTCACCGATCTCCACAAACTGTTCCGGCTGCGCGATGGCGTTAAGCAGCGCGTGTTTGGTCCAGTAGTGGAAGTGCTCGGTCAGGCGGTAAGTGGTGCCGACGTACGGGAACTTTTCGGCCTTGCCCATCTGCTCGAGATCGCCTTTAAAGACGCGAGCGGCCGGGTTCGAGACCACGTTTGGATGCAGCGGGTTAGTCCCCAGCGGCGTTTCAAACGGTTCGTAGTGTTCCGGGAACGGCCCTTCAGCCATCTTATCGATAGCGAACAGACGCCCCATCCCTTCAGGCTGCATGATAAACGGACCGACGTCGCTACCAGGGGCGGCGGCGCTGTAATCCGGAATATCCACACCGCCCCATTTCGCGCCGTCCCATTTCAGCAACTGACGCTTCGGATCCCACGGTTTACCCTGCGGATCCGCGGAGGCGCGGTTATACAGAATGCGGCGGTTTAGCGGCCATGCCCAGGCCCAGCCCAGCGTATTGCCGAGGCCTGACGGGTCGGCGTTATCGCGGCGCGCCATCTGGTTGCCTTCCGGCGTCCAGCTTCCGGCGAAGATCCAGCAGCCGCTGGAAGTCGTGCCGTCATCGCGTAGCTGTGCAAAGGAGCTCAGTTGCTGCCCTTTCTTAACGATTACCGCGCCGGTTGCCGGATCGGTAATATCCGCCAGCGCTTTACCGTTACTTTCCATCGCCACTTCTTCAGATGCTGGCTCGTGCGGCGTGGAGTAGTTCCACGTCATGTTGAGCACCGGCTCCGGCGTCGGGCCGCCTTCTTCGGCATACATCTTACGCAGACGCGAGAAGATACCGGCGAGGATTTCGCCATCGGTCACGGCGATCCCCGGGGCGTCCGCGCCTTTCCAGTGCCACTGCAGCCAGCGGCCGGAGTTGACGATAGAACCGTTTTCTTCGGCGAAGCAGGTGGACGGCAGACGGAATACTTCGGTCTGGATTTTCGACGGGTCAACATCGTTGGACTCACCGTGGTTTTGCCAGAAGGTGGACGTTTCGGTGTTGAGCGGGTCGATGGTTACAAGGAACTTCAGCTTCGACAGGGAAGCCACTACCTTGTTTTTGTTCGGGAACGAGGCGACCGGGTTAAAGCCCTGGCAAATATAGCCATTCACTTTGCCCTGATTCATCATCTCGAAATACTGCAGGACGTCGTAGCTCTTATCCCACTTCGGCAACCAGTCAAAGCCCCAGCTATTCTCGGCCGTAGCTTTATCGCCGAAGAAGGCTTTCATCATGGAGACGAAGAACTTCGGATAGTTGCCCCAGTAGTTCACCTGGTCTTTCAACAGCGGTTTCGGCGTGTTGGCGCTCAGGTAGGTCTGCAGGTCGGCCTGTTTTTCATTAGGCAGCGACATGTATCCCGGCAGGCTGGTTGAGAGCAGGCCGAGGTCGGTCAGACCCTGGATGTTGGAGTGACCGCGCAGGGCATTGACGCCGCCGCCTGCCATCCCCATGTTGCCAAGCAGCAGCTGGATCATCGCCATGGTGCGAATGTTCTGCGCGCCGATGGAGTGCTGGGTCCAGCCGAGGGCATACAGGAACGACGCGGTTTTATCGTGCGCGCTGGTTTCTGCAATATATTCGCAAACTTTAAGGAAATCGGCCTTCGGCGTACCACAGATGTTTTCAACCACATCCGGCGTATAGCGGGAAACGTGCTGTTTTAGCAGATTCCAGACGCAGCGTGGATGCTGTAGCGTGGTATCGCGTTTGGCGAAGCCGTTTTCATCCAGCTCGTAGTTCCAGCTGGTTTTGTCATACTGGCGTTTTTCGGCATCGTAGCCGCTGAACAGACCATCATCAAAGCTGTAGTCCTCACGCACGATCAGGCTGGCGTTGGTATAGGCTTCGGTGTATTCACGGTTGAATTTTTCGTTATTCAGCAGATACAGGATGACGCCCGACAGGAAGGTTATGTCGGTACCGGAACGAATCGGGGTATAGAAATCAGCCACCGACGCCGTACGCGTAAAGCGCGGATCGATAACGATGAGCTTGGCGCCGTTATGAATTTTGGCTTCCATCGCCCAGCGGAACCCCACCGGATGCGCTTCTGCGGCGTTACCGCCCATCACCACGATCAGGTTGGCGTTTTTAATATCAACCCAGTGGTTGGTCATCGCACCGCGACCAAATGTTGGAGCAAGACTTGCTACCGTTGGTCCGTGTCAGACACGCGCCTGGTTATCCACCGCCAGCATCCCGAGGGCGCGGGTGAATTTCTGCGTTAAATAGCCGGTTTCGTTACTGGAAGCGGAGGCGCACAGCATACCGGTGGTCAGCCAACGGTTAACGGTGGTGCCGGCGCTGTTTTGGGCGATAAAGTTGGCGTCACGGTCTTCTTTCATCAGCTTCGCGATGCGATCGAACGCTTCGTCCCAGCTGATTTGTTGCCATTTATCAGAACCTGGCGCACGATATTCCGGGAATTTCAGGCGGCTTTCAGAATGGATAAAGTCCACCAGACCGGCCCCTTTCGGGCAGAGCGCACCACGGTTTACCGGATGGTCCGGATCGCCTTCGATATGAAAAATGGATGCTTTGGCGTTTTTCGCACCGTCGCCGAGGCTATACATCAATAGCCCGCAGCCAACGGAACAGTACGTACAGGTGTTGCGGGTTTCGCGAGTACGCAGCAGTTTATACTGCCGGGTTTCCGCGAGCGCAGTAGCCGGGGCAAAGCCCAGCGCTGCTGCCGTCGTGCCTGCCATACCGCCAGCGCAGATCTTAAAGAACTGCCTTCTGCTGACCTGCATGGTTCGCTCCTTGTTTCGACATTGTCACATGTAGTTATTTACTTTGCGGTGAAGGCCGCAAAGGTTCAGAATTGAGTTAATTTCCCTCGGTCCTGGAGGGATATAAAACAGAATACCACATTGTGTGTATGCCTGTTCCAATACGGTTAAATGAAAGTGAATAAGAACCTTCCTGAACAAATCAAAAATGTGACAGATGTCACAGGTTATCGCCAGATTACCCTCTGGAAACGCGAGGATTTACAACATTCTCAGCCAGACGAGGTAGCTGAAGAGGTACCCGTCGCTCTGGTCTATAACGGCATCTCGCACGTTGTCATGATGGCGACGCCACGTGACCTGGAACATTTCGCCGTCGGTTTTTCCCTGTCGGAAGGGATTATTCAAAGTCGACAAGAGATCTACGGGATGGACGTGGTGCAGGCCTGTAACGGGGTAGAAGTGCAAATCGAACTCTCCAGCCGTCGGTTTATGGGGCTGAAAGAGCGCCGCCGGGCGCTCGCCGGGCGTACCGGCTGTGGAGTATGTGGCGTCGAGCAGCTAAATGATATCGGTAAGCCCGTCGAGCCGCTGCCCTTCAGCCAGACCTTTGCGCTCTCTCATCTCGATCGCGCGCTCAAACAGTTAAATGAGGTTCAGCCAATCGGCCGCCTGACCGGCTGTACACACGCCGCCGCGTGGGTGCGCCCTGATGGCGAACTGGCGGGCGGGCATGAAGATGTAGGCCGTCACGTTGCGCTGGATAAACTGCTGGGGCGCCGTAGTGAAGAAGGAGAGGGCTGGCAGCAGGGCGCGGCCTTAGTCTCCAGCCGCGCCAGTTATGAGATGGTACAGAAGGCCGCAATGTGTGGGGTGGAAATTCTGTTTGCCGTTTCCGCGGCGACGACCCTGGCGGTTGAAGTCGCCGAGCGTTGTAATCTGACGCTGGTGGGCTTCTGCAGGCCAGGCAGAGCGACGATTTATACTCATCCGCAGCGCCTGATTGCAGGTTAATTGTTGGTCAGTTTTTTTGAAAGATGACAGCAAATCCTTCCGCTTTTAGTTACGGGATGTGAAGACTATTATTTATCACATCAAGGCACGGCGCCTTATCCAAACAACTAAATGAAAGGGTTTATATCATGAAAAGCATCAAAACTTTTGTCGCTGTTATCGCTCTGGCCGCTTCTTTCGGTTCTTTCGCCGCGCAATCCGTGACCGCCACCGCTTCCACTATGGACGCCGCGGAAGCGAAAATCGCCGCTCAGGCGCAGGCTGCTGGCGCGTCTTCTTACACCATTACCGAAGCATTTAACGGTAACCGCGTGCATATGACCGCTGAGCTGAACAAATAAGCTGGCAACCCACTACCGTCGAAAGAGCGCCTCAGGGCGCTTTTTTAGTTTATACCCGCCAGGCGCAGCAGCGCCGTCACCACCGCCGCGGCGATAATCACCACGATAAGCGGCATCTTGCGCCAGGCAAGGAACACGGCAAAACCGACACCCAGTACCCGCGCCATGCCGGAAAAATGCTCGCTTTCATAAAAGGTGGTCGCCAGCGCCACGGAAAAAAGCAATACCGTCGCGGCATCAGAAAGCAGCGCCTGCGAGCGCTCGGAAAACGCTAAACGGCTGCCAAGCTTTGCCCCGCCCAAACGCATCAGATATGTGCCGATCGACAGAATCGCGATCCCGGCGATAAACAGCGTCATATTAGCCATTATTTTTTCCTCGCCAGTAAACCAAACAATGAGAGCAGAACCGGTAATCCAACCGGCGCGAAGGGCACGGCGGCAAGCGAAATAACCGCGCCGCTACAGGCACGAATCAGTGTGGTACGTTTTTTAAAAGCCGGTACCACCAGCGCCAGCAGGATAGCCGGGAATACCGCATCCAGGCCGATGGTTTCCGGTGCGGGTAATAATTTACCGACGCCGGCGCCCAGCAGGGTACCGAGCGGCCAGATGAGCGCCACGCCCAGCCCGCAGAGCCAGTAGGCGGCTTTACGCTGCTCCGGGGTTTTCTGCGACAGGCCGAACACCACGCTCTCATCATTCATAATATGGCAGCCGAGCAGGCTGGCGGCGCGGGCGCCGACCAGATCGCGCACGGTGACGCCAAAAGGAACGTGGCGGGCGTTCACCAGTAAACCTGCCGCCGCCGCGGCGAGCGGGTTACCGCCGCTGGCGACAATACCGATAAACATAAACTCAGAGGCGCCGGCCAGCACCGTAATGGAAAGGACAAACGGCACCCACAGTGGAAAACCGTAAGCCATCGCTAATGAACCGTAAGACATGCCAACCACGCCGACCGCCAGGCATACCAGAATGATTGCTTTAATGGTGTCTCCACTGAGACAGGAAAATTTGTAACGCATACGCTTTAGCCATATCGAACGAATTTCCATTATAATGAACGCAACAGAATGGTTTTTCAAGACGAACGATTCGTTCGATATAAAATACGAGGAGCGGTGTATGACACAGCCCATCAGCGTAATTGCTAAAAGCCTGACGCGCGAGCGCTCGCGCACCGGGCTCTCACTGGCGGAGGTGGCGCGCCGCGCCGGGATAGCCAAATCGACCCTGTCACAGCTGGAATCCGGCAATGGCAACCCTAGCCTGGAAACATTGTGGGCGCTGTGCGTGGCGCTGGACATTCCCTTCGCCCGCTTACTGGAGCCGCAGGCCAACCAGACCCAGGTGATTCGCCGCGGCGAAGGCACCAAAGTGGTTGCTGAGCAGGCCAACTATCAGGCCATTTTGCTGGCGGCTTGTCCCCCCGGCGCGCGTCGCGACATCTATCTGCTGTTGACGCAGCCCGGCGCCGATCGGATCTCGCACCCGCACCCGCCCGGGTCGGTCGAACATATTATTATCACTCAGGGGCGCGCGCGCGTTGGTCTTACCGAAGCGCCGGAAGAGCTGGGAGAAGGGGATTACATCTGCTACCCGGCCGATCGGGAACACCTCTTTCAGGCGCTGGAGCCGGATACCCAGGCGCTGCTGGTGGCAGAGCAAAATTAGTCAGAATCTGCGCATTTTATTCTGATGCGCAGAAGATTATTTCATTTCCCATTAATGATTGAGTGAATTATTTATTCACTCAATTTCTTCATTGTTTTTCCATTTTTGTTTCCTTCCGTTTTGCCTGAAAACATGGGATTGATGTCACTCTTCCTTCCGGAAGGGGTTCGTATACTTAATTCGTGACATTGGGGCCTATTATGTTTTTAGAAGAACGTAGAAAGCATATCCTGAAATATTTAAACGATCATGAGCGTGGTTTTGTTAATTATTTTGCTGCTTATTTTAGTGTTTCAAAAGAAACCATTCGCAGTGATTTAAATATTCTTGCAGAAATGGGGTTGGTGCAACGTTGTTATGGCGGGGCGATTATTTCCCGGCACAATTTAAAGGCTGAACTTATTTCTGAAACCGGTGATAGTTTCGGCGTGCTGCTGCAGCCGATTAACCATCGGAAACCTACGGCGAGCGGTCAGCAGAAAGGAAAATCGATGAACGGCAAAGTGTGTGTATTCGGCTCATTTAATGTGGATATCGTGGCTCGAGTGGAGCGTTTTCCGCGCGGCGGAGAATCGCTACTGGCGCTCGCCAGCAGCCTTGGGCCCGGTGGCAAGGGGGCGAATCAGGCGACGGCGGCCAGTAAAGCCGGCGCGCAGGTCCATTTTGTCGCTAAGGTGGGCAAGGATCAGTTTAGCCACCTGGCGGCCGATCATCTCACTCGTTCAGAAATACACTCCTATACGCTTTATCAATCTGAGAGCGAACCTACCGGCAATGCCATTATTTATGTTTCGCAGGAAAATGGCGAAAATATGATTGCTATTTACTCTGGCGCCAATACTACAATAACGCATAATGAGATTGAGGCGATTATTCCAGAGTTGTCCGCCTCCGACGTTTTACTTGTTCAGCTTGAGAATAATTTTGACGCCACCCATTCGCTAATAAAAATCGCCAGGGAACTCGGTAAGACAGTCATTCTCAATCCGGCGCCATACTCGGCGGAAATAATCAAAAGCATCCCTTATATCGATGTGATTACACCGAATGAAACCGAGGCTTCATTATTATCCGGTATCGACATTCACGATGTTGATACTGCCAAAGAAGCCGCGCTGCGCATCGCTGAATTAGGTGTAAAGAAAGTTCTGATTACCATGGGGTCGCGCGGAGCGCTGCTGCTGGATAATCGCCAGTTTAGCCAAATTCGCGCCTTTCCGGCGGTCACCGTCGATACCACCGGCGCTGGCGATGCGTTTAATGGCGCGCTCGCCGCCTCGCTGGCTGCCGGCAACACCCTGGTTCAGGCCGCGACCTGGGCCTCTGCTTTCGCCTCTCTGGCCGTCGAGCTGGAGGGGGCTTCCAACATGCCTGACTTTGCGCAGGCAAGTGCCCGACTCCGTACCCTCTAATCCAGGAAAAATAAGATGAAAACGATTAACGGTGTTGTACCCGTCATGCTGACCCCTTTTACCGCTGACGACCAGATTGATTATCCAGCGCTGGCGAAGCTGATTGATTGGTATCTGGCAAAGGGCGTGGATGCGCTTTTTGCCGTCTGCCAGTCCAGCGAAATGCAATATCTCAGCCTACAGGAGCGTGTCGAGCTGGCGCGTTTCGTGGTGCAACGCGTGGCGGGACGCATTCCAGTCATTGCCTCGGGCCATATCAGCGATGATCTGGCGGCGCAAAAAGAGGAGTTGCTGGCAATGGCGCAGACCGGCATTGATGCGCTGGTGCTGGTCACTAATCATCTCGATCCGCGTAATGAGGGCAGTGAAGTCTTTTTCGCTACCCTGCAATCGCTGTTAGCGGCTTTGCCTTCTTCCATGCCGCTGGGGCTGTACGAGTGCCCGGCGCCGTATCGCCGCCTGCTTAGCGACGACGAGTTCGCCTGGTGCGCCAACAGCGGTCGTTTCGTGGTGCTGAAAGATGTGAGCTGCGATCTGCCAACCGTTGAGCGCCGCGTGCGTCTGGCGCAGGGAACCCCGCTGAAGGTCATTAACGCCAATGCCGCGATTGCCTGGCCGGCGATGCTGGCGGGCGCCGAAGGTTTCAGCGGCGTGTTCACCAACTTCCATCCCGAACTGTACGGCTGGCTGTGGCGGGAAGGCAAAAATCAGCGGGCGCTGGCCGATGAACTGGCGATATTTCTGTCGCTGGGTGCGGTAACCGAAACGCTGGGCTACCCGAAAAACGCCAAAATTTACCATCAACGGCTGGGGACCTTCGACAGCGATGCCTGCCGGGTTAATAAAGACGATGTGCTGAGCAAATTCTGGGGGCTGACGGTGATCCTCGACCAGATCCGCGCCGGGACTGAACTGTGGCAGCAGCGGATCGCCGGCTAAGGGAGGGATCGTTATGATCGTATCGAGTCTGCAGGCGTGGTCTGCGCAACAGGCCGCGTTTCATCCGGCGATCCGCCAGGCGCTGGCGTTTATCGCCAGCCAGGATTTCCAGCGCTTCGCGCCGGGGAAAATCGACCTGATCCCGGGGAAACTTTTCTGCCTGCTACAGGAGATGGAGAGCGTGCCTTTCGCGCAGGCGCGGCCGGAGTCGCACAAGCAGTTCATTGATATTCAGTATCTGATTTCCGGCGAGGAGCGGATGGGTGTCAGCCGCGCTGAAAGCGGCAGTCATTGCGTTACCGAGGATCGGACGCCGCAGCAGGACATCCTGTTCTGGCAGGTTGAAGAAGAGGAGACGCAGATAACCCTGAAGCCTGGCATGTTCGCCATTTTCTTTCCCCAGGACATCCATCGTCCGTGCTGCCATCCGCGCGATGGCGAGCGGCAACATATCCGTAAAGCAGTGATGAAAATCGATCGCGCCTTGCTGGAGGAGGGTTTATGAGTTCGCTTAATCAAACGGCGGCTGAAGCGATTGCGGCGCCGAAACTCTCGCGTCGACGTTGGGGCATTATTTTAATCCTGCTGCTGGCCGCGGTGGTCAATTACCTCGATCGCGCCAACCTGAGTATCGCGAACACCACCATCGCCAGGGAGTTTGGCTTCTCTGGTACTGAAATGGGGCTGTTATTGTCAGCGTTTCTCTGGCCCTATGCGCTGGCGAATTTACCCGCCGGCTGGCTGGTAGACCGCTTTGGCGCGAAGAAAATGTTCAGCGGCGCGCTGGGGTTATGGTCAGCGGTGACGTTCTTAATGGGCTTCGTGAACACCTATAGCTTCTTCTATGGTTTGCGCATGCTGCTGGGCGTGGCGGAGTCACCGTTCTTCACTTCCGGTATCAAGATCACCCAGAGCTGGTTTGCGGAGAAAGAACGCGGTTTGCCAACGTCAATTATCAATACCGGTTCGCAAATCGCCAATGCGATAGCGCCTCCGGTGCTGACTATTTTGCTGTTATGGATCGGCTGGCGCGGCATGTTCATGGTTGTCGGCCTGCTCGGACTGCCATTGTTGCTGGCGTGGCTTAAGTTTTATCGCGACCCGGACGCGCGCGAGGCGATGCTGATACATACCGGGAAAGTCATACGTCCCGAAGGTGAGCAGCCGAAGGTCAGCTGGGGAGAACTGTTTCGCCGGAAAACCACCTGGTTCATGATTGCCGGTAACTTCTGCATCATGTTTACCATTTGGGTTTATCTGACATGGCTGCCGGGATATCTGGAAACCTCGCTGGGCTTTAGCCTCAAGCAGACCGGTTTTATCGCCTCGATACCTTTCTTTGCCGGTATTATCGGCGTGCTGTGCGGCGGGATGCTTTCTGACAGACTGGTGCGTAGAGGAATGAACGCTGTTACCGCGCGTAAAGTGCCGATTGTGGCGGGCGCCGCGCTGGCGGCCTGCTTCGTGATGCCGATTCCGTTTGTTGATAATAGCGGCGTTGCGATCGCGCTACTGACGCTGGGCTACTTCTGTTCACAAATGCCTTCCGGCGTGATCTGGACGTTAGCGACCGATATGGCGCCGAAAGAACAGGTCGCCTCATTGGGTGCTATCCAGAACTTTGGCGGCTTTCTCGGCGCGGCGCTGGCGCCGATTATCACCGGCATTATTCTTGATGCTACCGGGCACTTTACCAACGTATTTATTCTCGGCGGGATACTGCTGTTTATGGGGGCCTGCTGCTACGGTTTCTTTGTGCGCAAAAATGCCTAATCCCTCTGATACCAAAAACGCCTGATTGCTCAGGCGTTTTCTT
The DNA here is from genome assembly GCF_032601995.1 of Klebsiella sp. 141153. Taxonomy (NCBI): domain Bacteria; kingdom Pseudomonadati; phylum Pseudomonadota; class Gammaproteobacteria; order Enterobacterales; family Enterobacteriaceae; genus Klebsiella; species Klebsiella sp. 141153. Next base: position 37,763 of record NZ_JAQIRJ010000015.1, read on the forward strand.
TATTACGCAAGGTAAAACACTTCACTCAGTTCAGCGCTTAGCGGGCTGTTATCCGGATTCGTCGGCATCACCTCGCGCATATAGCGCCACCAGCGTTGGCAGACCTCGGTTTCCGCCACCGCATTCCAGCGGGCTTCCGATTCAATTTCCACTGTGGCGAATAGCAGATGGCGCTGTTTATCGAGATAGATCGCATAGTGGTGGGCGCCATGCGCTTTCAGCGTCGCTTCCAGTTCCGGCCAGATGGGATTATGACGGCGCTCATACTCCTCGTGGGCGTCGGGATTAACCTGCATCACGAAGGCTTTGCGGATCATAACGCCTCCAGGTATAACTCGCGCACCTCGTCGCGGCTGGCGCTACGCGGGTTACAGGGCGCGCAGGGGTCGGCCAGCGCTTTATCCAGCCAGCCTTCAATATCGGCCTTACTGACGCCAAGCTGGCTAAAGCCTTCAGGAATACCGACTCGTTTGCTCAACGCGCGAATCGCATTAATCGCCGCCATGCTGGCGGTTTCGTCGCTCATACCACCCGTATCGACGCCCATCGCCTGGGCGATGCGGGCAAAACGCGCTACCGCGTTCGGGCGGTTAAAGTTTTCGATGATCGGCAGCAGGATGGCATTACAAACGCCGTGCGGCAGATTGTGGGTCGCGCCCGGCTGGTGCGCCAGCGCGTGCACCAGACCAAGACCTGCGCTGTTGAACGCCATGCCTGCCAGATACTGACCGTATGCCATCTGCTCGCGTGCCTGCAGATTGTGCCCGTTATCAACGGCCAGCGGCAGCCACTGGTGAATTAAGCGAATCGCTTCCAGCGCGTTGGCGTCGGTCAGCGGATGGGCGCCGACGGAGACAAACGCCTCAATGGCATGAGTTAACGCATCCATACCGGTCGCGGCGGTAACCGACGGCGGAATATCCAGCATGACGCTAGCGTCGTCGACGGCAATATCCGGGATGATGTTAGGGTCGATGATGACCTCTTTCACCTGACGTTCGCTATCGATAATCACCGCGTTGCTGGTCATTTCGGCGGCGGTTCCGGCGGTGGTGTTAATTGCCACCAGCGGCACGCCGGCATTTTTCACTTTGCCCACGCCGGAATAGGCCGTCGATGGCGCCGGGTTGGCGCTGAGGATTTTCACCGCCTTAGCGGTATCGATCGGGCTGCCGCCGCCAAAGGCGATGATATAGTCACACTGCGCCGCACGGAATGCGGCGATACCTTGCTGAACCAGCGCCTCGGTTGGGTTCGGAAAGACCTTATCGAACAGATGATAAGACAGTTGATGCGCTTCCAGCGCCTGAAACAGGCTATCGAGCAGGCCCATTTCCACCAGATGCCCGTCGGTGACAATCAGCGCTTTTCCCCACTGCTTGTCTGCGACCAGGTTTACCATATCGCCGATCGCGCCCGCGCCATGCAGGCTGATTTTCGGTAGTGCCAACATAAAGCTCATGATGATTCTCCTTACAAGGCGGCTCGCTTTCTTAGAGCGCCAGCGCGCTGGCCAGCGGCGTGACGCCAAAGCGTTGGCCTAACGCAATCAATTCTTCGCGGCTTATCGTCTGTTTCATGCCGCCCATCGAATAGACTTTCACCAATACCTCGGCGGATTTTTCGGCGGTATCGATCAGGCCGAAAGTTTCATCCAGCGTCGGGCCGCTGCCGAAGACGCCGTGGAATGGCCACAGCACCAGAGAGTGTTTCTGCATTTCGCCGGCGGTCGCCTGGCCAATCTCGTCGGTACCCGGCACCATCCACGGCAGAATGCCGACGCCGTCCGGGAACACCACCAGGCATTCGGTGCTGCCTTCCCATAGCTTGCGGGTGAACAGATCGCTGTTGTTCTCCAGCACGTAGGTCAGGGCGATCAGGTTGGTGGCATGGCAGTGCATGATCACGCGGTCTTTGCCGCCGGTGGCTTTGATGCGCTCGCAGTGCGACAGGAAATGCGCCGGCAGTTCCGAGGTCGGCACTGCTTCTTCCGTCAGCCCCCACAGAATGAAGTAGCCCGCGCCGTCGCTGTCCACTTTCACCACCCCAAGGTTGGCGGCGGGATCGAGCTGCACGTTACGGAAGAATTTACCGGAACCGGTGACGATAAACGGCTGATTAGCCAGTTCCGGCATCGGCTGGCTTAAGGCGATATAACGCGGCTGGGGGTGAAAATCGGCTTTGAAGGGCGCGATATCCGCTTCATCCAGGCGCAGCGTCAGATTGCCGCCGTTACGTTCGTCCCAGCCTTTAAGCCAGGCGTCGGAGGTGGCTTTGATCATGCCCTGAACGAACCATGAATTGATGATGTTGTGCATAGTTTTGTCTTTCCTGTTGATTCGTAATAGGTGTGACTCCCCGAATAAACCCCATACGGCGCAATCCGGGGAAAGTCAGGCATTAGCCGCGCTGGCTCAGCACGTCTTTTTCATAGGCCCGCACGTTTTCCAGCCACTGGCTGCCTGCCGGCGTATCGTGACGCTGGCAGTACATTTCCCAGATAGCCTGCCACGGCAGCGATTTCTGCTCTTCGAGCAGCGCCAGGCGGGCGGTGTAATCCCCGTCGTTTTCCAGCTGGCGCAGCAGTGCCGTCGGCTCCAGCAGCGCGCGCAGCAGGGCTTTTTTCATGTTGCGGGTGCCGATAACCCACGCCGCGATGCGGTTGATGGAGGCATCAAAGAAGTCGAGGCCGATATGCACGCGGTCGAACAGGTTGTGGCGGATAATTTCGCTGGCGATGGCCTGGGTTTCGTCATCCAGCAGCACCACGTGATCGCTGTCCCAGCGTACCGGGCGGCTGACGTGCAGCAGCAGGCGCGGGATATAGAGCATGGCGGCGGAGATTTTGTCGGAGATGACTTCCGTCGGATGGAAGTGGCCGGCATCCAGGCACAACGCGGTCTGACGGCTGGCGGCGTAGCCCATATAGAATTCATTGGAGCCAACGGTATAGCTTTCGGCGCCGATACCGAACAGCTTGCTCTCAACGGCGTCGATATGGTGCGCCGGATCGAGCTTTTCACTGATGACCTCATCCAGCGCGTTCAGCAGACGCTGGCGCGGGGCGAAGCGGTCGACGGTAATATCTTTCATGCCGTCCGGCACCCAGATATTCATTACCGATGGCGTCCCAAGCTGCTCGCCGAAATAAGCGGAGATGCGGCGGCTGGCTTTACAGTGATCGATCCAGAACTGACGAATCTCCGGGTTGGCGTGCGACAGCGTAAAGCCGTCGGCGCTGAGCGGATGCGAGAAGCAGGAAGGGTTAAAATCGAGCCCCAACTGGTGGCGTTTGGCCCATTCCACCCAGTGCTTAAAGTGTTCCGGCCTGATTTCATTACGCGCTACCGGCGTGGCGGATTCGAGATAAATCGCGTGCAGATTAAGGCGCTTCGGCCCCGGTATCAGGCTGAGCGCTTGTTCGAGATCGGCGCGTAGTTCCTGGGCATTGCGCGCTTTGCCGGGATAGTTGCCGGTGGCCTGAATGCCGCCAGTTAAGTTGCCTTCCGGGTTTTCAAAGCCCGCCACGTCATCGCCCTGCCAGCAGTGCATTGATACCGGCAGGCGGTCCAGCTGACGCAGAGCTTCCTCGGCATCTACGCCGACGGCGGCATAGCGCTGCTTAGCAATTTCCCAGGCTTGTTCAAGTTGAGTGGTCATGCGCAAAGCTCCTTTGTAGGTTGTGGCTGAAATTGCGCGACGAAGCGGGCAATTTCGCTATCTGAATGCGGGGCGAAAGTGATGAGCGACGCGTTGTCGCGTACCACCTGACGGAATTCATCGACATTTTGGAGTTCATCCAGCGCCATCAACTGGATGCCGATATTGCCAAGCGTGGAGGCTTCAATGGGGCCCGCCACCACCGGCAGGCCGCAGGCATCGGCGCACAGCTGGTTAAGCAGCGCGTTCTGGCAGCCACCGCCGACGATATGCAGCTGGCTGAAAGGGTGGCCGCGGAGTGCGGCCAGTTCGTCCAATACCCGGGCATACAGCAGCGCCAGGCTGTCGAAAATGCAGCGCGCCAGTTCGGCGGGAGTGACCGGGATCGGCAGAGCGGACTCCGCGCAGGCGGCTTGAATTTCGGCGCTCATATTGGCCGGATTGATAAAGCGATCGTTATTGCAATCAATCAGATAACGACAGGCCGGCAGCTGCTCCGTGTCGACAATCAGCGCCTGCAGATCGCTAATGTTGTGCTCCTGCAGTACCCGCTGCAGCAGCCATAGGCCCATGATATTTTTCAGCACCCGATAGCGCCCCTCGGCGCCGCCTTCATTAGTGATATTCGCCTTCAGCGCCTGCTGGCTGGTGTAAGGCGTTTTACTTTCAAAGCCCATCAGCGACCAGGTGCCCGATGAGAGATAGGCGGCATTTTTATCCGCCAGCGGCGAGGCGATGACGGCGCTGGCCGTATCGTGGCTGGCGACGGCAACGACCGGGATGCGGTTACCCTGCGGGCAGATCCAGTGACCGATAACATTGCCCGGATGCGTCGGCGTACCGAACCAGTCCGGCTGCGCGCCGCTCCAGCGGAGCAGCTCGTCATCCCAGCTATCGCTATTAATATTGACCAGTTGCGTGGTGGTGGCGTTGGTGTATTCCCAGTTCATTGCGCCGGTCAGGCGGTAGCTGAAGTAGTCCGGGATCAGCAGCGCGTGGGCGACCTGTTCCGCCAGCGCCGGCTGCTGGTTGACCAGCGCCCGCAGCTGATAAAGGGTGTTAAACGGCAGAAACTGGATGCCGCTGCGGCAATAGATACTGGCGCGGCCGAGGTGTTCGATTGCCTGCGCCATCAGGCCGTGAGTGCGGCTATCGCGATAGGAAACCGGCAGGCCGACGCGCTGGCCGTGCTTATCCAGCAAGACGAAATCGACGCCCCAGGTGTCGATACCGATGCTGTCGATCAGGATCCCCTGTTCGCACACCTTCACCAGCCCGCGGCGGATTTCCGCTTCCAGGCTATCGATATCCCAGCAATCGTAGCCATCCACTTTCTGCAGGCGGTTAGTGAAACGATGAACCTCGCGCAGCGTCAGCGATCGCGTCGCGGTTGCATAATTCGCGAGCATGACCCGACCGCTGGAAGCGCCTAAATCAACGGCGACACAATGACGAATACTCATGGCACGACCCTTCTTAAAATCATTACAGGCAGTCTAAAAAAGGCGTCTCTGCGTCACCTTCTCGCTACTGACAGCGAAAGCGGGTGGCTGGCAACAAAGCAAAGGTGACCGTGAGAAGCGTCACAGTTTCGTTTTATAGGCGGCGTGAGGCGGGGTGTGATGCTGGCCGCAGTTCCGGATATTTCCGGCTGGTTCTTGAAAAAACGGCAGGCTTTACGCGGTTTGCGGTCAAAAATTGAAGGCCGGATTGCCAGCCCTTAATTACTATTTGCGACGACGGTTGATAATTTTTCTCATTCGTGGAGGCTGCTATGACCGTGTTGCACTGTACGGATTTTTTTAAGGCCGGCGTCTCGGCGGTGGCGATTGAACCGCGCCTTCCACAAGCGGCCTTTCCAGAGCATCATCATGATTTTCATGAAATTGTTATCGTTGAGCAGGGGACGGGCATCCACGTTTTCAACGGCCAGCCCTATACCATCAGCGGCGGTTCGGTCTGCTTTATTCGCGATCACGATCGCCATCTTTACGAACACACCAATAACCTGTGTCTGACCAATGTGCTTTACCGCGCGCCGGATGCTTTTCGTTTTCTGACCGGCGTGAACCAGCTGCTGCCGCAAGAGCAGGACGGCAACTATCTTTCACACTGGCGGGTCAACCAAACGGTGCTACAGCAGGTGCGGCAAATCGTCGGTCAGATGGAAAAGGTCGGCCCGGGCGTCGAGCCGCATACCATCGCCAGCCGTGAGATCCTTTTTATGCAGCTACTGGTGCTGCTGCACAGCAACAGCCTGGCGGAAGGCGCCGGCAACCACGAGGCGCGGCTGAATCAACTAATGGCCTGGCTGGAAGACCATTTTGCCGAAGAGATATGCTGGGAGGAGGTGGCGGCGCAGTTTTCGCTCTCTTTACGCACCCTGCATCGTCAGTTAAAGCTGCAAACCGGGCTGACGCCCCAGCGCTATCTCAACCGGGTGCGCCTGATGAAGGCGCGGCACCTGCTGCGCCACAGCGATGATAGCGTGACAGAAATCGCTTATCGCTGTGGTTTCGGCGACAGTAACCATTTTTCGACGCTATTTCGCCGTGAATTCGACTGGTCGCCGCGCGATATTCGCCAGGGGCGCGACGCTATTCTTCAGTAACGCGAGAAGAGTCAACGTATTGCCTCAGCAAAATGCGAATAATGGTTGGTTTCCGCGTCGGGAGTGAGAGTTGTGGCAGGTCAGCTGGTGCTTCGCAAAGATGAGTTTTTTGCCTCCCCCACGCAGGCGGTGGCGGTGGCTGACCGTTACCCGCAAAACGTCTTCGCCGAGCATACCCATGAATTTTGCGAGCTGGTGCTGGTGTGGCGCGGCAACGGTCTGCATATCCTCAACGATCGCCCGTGGCGGATTACCCGCGGCGATCTCTTTTATATCCGCGCGGAAGATAAACACTCTTATGCGTCGGTCAACGACCTGGTGCTGCAGAATATTATTTATTGCCCGGATCGGCTGCGGCTCAATTTTGACTGGGCGGCGCATATTCCGGGATTATTCGGCACGCCGTGGCAGCCGCACTGGCGGATCGGCAGCAGCGGCATGGCGCAGGTCAGGCAGGTGATTAACCAGCTGGAGCACGAAAGCGCGCGGCAGGATGCGCAGGCGGATAGCATGGCGGAACTGCTGTTTGCCCAACTGGCGCTAACGCTCCAGCGCTATCGCTACGCCACTGATAATCTGGCGGCGACGCAAAGCGAAACTCAGCTCGATAAACTGCTAACTGAGCTGGCCGGAAGTCTGAATCGCCCCTTTAATCTGGAGCATTTTTGTCTGCGTGAAGCCTGCAGCGAACGCGCGTTACGCCAGCAGTTTCGCCAGCAAACGGGGATGACGATAACCCACTATTTGCGCCAGCTGCGGATCTGCCATGCGCAGTATTTGCTGCAGCATACCGAGCGGCTAATTGGTGAGATCGCTATGCAGTGCGGGTTTGAGGACAGTAACTACTTTTCGGTGGTGTTTAACCGGGAAACCGGTATGACGCCGGGACAGTGGCGGCAGCGCAGTCGCGCCGCCGCGTGAAGGGGAAATCAGTTAGCCATTCCCAGGCCGACGATATTCGCGGCAATGATGATTACCACACAGCCGAGGCTGAGCACGCTGACCGGGCGGCGTCCGGCGTTGTTCCACTCTTTCAGCACCAGCCCGACCAGCCCGCCGCACAGTACGTAGAAGCTCATATGCAGCATCCAGCTCATGTAGTCATACTGTGCCGGGATACTGGCGTGACCCCAGGCATAGAAGAAGAACTGCAGGTACCACATGAGTCCGCCCAATGCGGAAAGCAGAATGTTGCTGATGATAAGCGGTTTTGCCAGCGAGAAGTCGGCTTTTAGCGACAGATCCTTCACTTTGGCGAGGCGAATAAAGCAGAAGCCGAGGTTGACCAGCGCGCCGCCGCCCATGATCACCACGTAGCTTGGCAGCGCGGTATACAGCGGGTCGACGCCCAGCGCCGCGGCGGCTTCATGCATTGGTTTAGCGGCATTCATCGCGAATGACATGCCGGCGGAGAAAATACCGCACATTACCGCCAGCATCAGCCCTTTTTTCAGGTTGAACTCTTCCGCTTTGATGCCCATTTTGCGCTCTTTAAGCTGGCCGGCGCGGGTAACGATACCCACGCCAATCACCGCCACCAGCACGCCGAGCAGGGTCATTTGTCCGCCTTTGGTGTGAATCAACACATCAAAGTGGCCGTTGAGGATCGGCGTCATTAAGGTACCGACGATAAGCGTAATGCCGATAGCGATACCGATACCCATCGACATCCCCAGATAGCGCATGGTCAGGCCATAGTTGATGTTACCGATGCCCCACATCGCGCCGAACAAAAACACCGGCAGCAGCGTGGAAGCGCTAAACGAGCGGTAGTAGGCCCAGAAATCGGGCAGCAGCATGGCGCTTATCGCCCACGGCAGAATCAGCCAGGAGACAATCCCGCCGATCGACCACATGGTTTCCCACGACCAGTGTTTCACCTTCTTGAAAGGGGCATAAAAACAGGCGGCACTGGCGGCGCCGATTAAATGCCAAAAAATTCCCATCGTAATCGCATGATTCATTGCCTTTACCCTCATCTGTTTTTGGGTTGGATAGACTCTCTCCGATGCGATGAGTGTAAAAATTGCGCAGTTTTTACGCCTTTGAGCTGTTGCCACGCCAGGCGAAACTCTGGCAATCAGGGGCTTAATGAGTTGTTTTGGCTCACAAACTGGGGTGTATCTATTTTGGGTATAACCTTAGTAAAACTACGGCATTGATAATCATTTTCAATATCATTTAATTAACTATAATGAACCGACTGCTTACGCGGCGTTAACACCCTCTGCCGCCCGATAATAATGGAGATGATTATGAGTTATACACTGCCATCCCTGCCGTACGCTTACGATGCTCTGGAACCGCATTTCGACAAGCAGACGATGGAGATCCATCATACTAAGCATCACCAGACCTACGTTAACAACGCTAACGCAGCGCTGGAAAGCCTGCCGGAATTCGCTAACCTGTCTGCGGAAGAGCTGATCACCAAACTGGATCAACTGCCGGCTGACAAAAAAACCGTACTGCGTAACAACGCGGGCGGCCACGCTAACCACAGCCTGTTCTGGAAAGGCCTGAAAACCGGCACCACCCTGCAGGGCGACCTGAAAGCCGCTATCGAGCGTGATTTCGGTTCCGTGGACAATTTCAAAGCTGAATTCGAAAAAGCGGCAGCAACCCGCTTTGGTTCCGGCTGGGCGTGGCTGGTGCTGAAAGGCGACAAACTGGCCGTCGTTTCTACCGCTAACCAGGACTCCCCGCTGATGGGCGAAGCCATTTCCGGCGCTTCCGGCTTCCCGATTATCGGCCTGGATGTGTGGGAACACGCTTACTACCTGAAATTCCAGAACCGCCGCCCGGACTATATCAAAGCCTTCTGGGACGTGGTGAACTGGGACGAAGCAGCAGCGCGTTTTGCCGCCAAAAAATAAGGTTGCATTGTGCTAAGAGAGAAGCGAGTCTGATGACTCGCTTTTTTTATATCCGTAGCAAGGAGAGCAGCAATGCATTATCCGGTGAATGTCTTTGTCGGCAAAATCAGGGACTACGACGGTAGCCGCCCCAGCGCAATTGGTAAAATCCAGGTCGATGGCGAATTACAGCTCGGCGAGCTCGGACTGGAAGGGGACGAGCAGGCGGAAAAGAAAATTCACGGCGGGCCGGATCGCGCGTTGTGCCACTATCCCCGCGAGCATTATCTCGACTGGATCCGCGAATTCCCGCAGCAGGCCGATCTGTTCTGCGCACCCGCATTCGGCGAAAACCTTTCTACCGAAGGGCTAACGGAAAAAAACGTCTATATCGGCGATATCTTTCGTTGGGGCGAGGCGCTGATTCAGGTCACTCAACCGCGCTCTCCCTGCTTCAAACTGAATTACCATTTCGGTATTAGCGACATGGCGCAACTGATGCAAAACAGCGGCAAGGTTGGCTGGCTCTACCGCATTATCGCCGGCGGCCAGGTCTCCAGCGATGCGCCGCTGGAGCTGGTATCGCGACTAAGCGATGTGAGCGTACATGAGGCCGGAGCGATTGCCTGGCATATGCCGTTTGACGACGACCAGTATCACCGTCTGTTATCGGCGGCGGGCCTGTCGGTAAGCTGGAGCAGAACGATGCAGAAGCGGCGTTTAAGCGGGCAAATCGAGGATAATTCGCGGAGATTATGGGGGAAATAATTCCCCCATATTGAACGTTGCAACCCGTAGCCCGGCTCAGCGTAGCGCAAGCCGGGACAGGCTCAGGTGCGTTTATACAGCGGCAGCCAGATTGTTAAACGCAGACCACCCAGCGGGCTATCGTCGGCTTTAACCCAGCCGCGATGTTGCTGGATCGCCGTTTCGACAATCGCCAGCCCCAGACCGGTGCCGCCGGACTCGCGATCGCGAGCTTCGTCGGTACGATAGAACGGACGGAAAATCTGTTCGCGATCTTCCGGGCTGACGCCCGGGCCGTCATCATCGACGTTGACCGTGATTCCGTCTTTATCCACCGAGAAGCTGACCGAAATTTTCGTGTGCGAGTAGCGCAGCGCGTTGCGCACGATATTTTCCAGCGCGCTTTCCAGCGCATTGGGGTTACCGTACAGCGGCCAGGGGCCCGGCGGATACTCAACGGTAAAGGATTTCCCCATCTGCTCGGCTTCAAATGCCGCATTGTCCAGCACTTCGCCCCACAGCTGATTCGCTTTCACCGTCTCGCTGACCAGCGCGTTTTTCGCCTGATTACGCGACATCACCAGCAGGTCGTTAATCATGCTGTCCAGCCGATGCGCTTCGGTTTCGATCCGCTCCAGCTCTTTGCTTTCACCGCTGCGGCGGCGCAGCAGCGCGGTGCCTAACTGCAGACGGGTTAACGGCGTGCGTAGCTCGTGCGAGATATCCGACAGCAGCCGCTGCTGGCTGGTCATCATTCGCTCAAGCGCGGTCACCATCTGGTTAAAGCTGGCCCCGGCGGCCAGAAACTCCTGCGGACCGGCTTCCAGCTCCGGATGCTGCCGCAGGTTACCCTGGGCCACTTCGTCGGCGGCGTTTTTCAGCTTGCGCGCCGGTTTCGCCAGGCTCCACGCCAGCCATAGCAGCAGCGGGGCGCTGACCAGCATCGTCACGATAAGCAGTAATAGCGGACGGTCAAATAGCAGGTTGATGAAGTCGGATTGTGAAGTGCTGGCAGGGCGGATGAGATAAAGTTGATAATTATCTTCACCATCCCTGACGGAAAACGGGCCGACCATCTCCAGGCGTCCGTAACGCTTTTTCTGCGGATGATCGGCGTTATCGGCCTGGCCGATAAAGTTACGAATGATCTGCATTTCGTTGCGTTCTGCGCCGATCACGCGGCCTTCGCTGGTGACCAACAACAGCCGCTGCCCCGGCGGCGCCCACTTATCGATGGCGCGAAATAGGCGTCGCCACCACATCAGGTCGTTAGGTGGGTCGTTCGCCAGTTCGGCCTCGACGTGTTGCTCAATCATGATGCCCTGACGTTGCTCGCTTTCCAGCAGCTCGGTCATCTGGCGCGAGTCCAGCTTGGGCAACATCAGTACCAGCATCAACACCAGCGCCAGCGTGAGCCAGAAGATGGCGAAGATGCGTGCGGTTAAACTTCCAATCATGAAGCAGAAACCATCAGATAGCCGCGTCCGCGCAACGTTTTAAACCACGGATGGCCGTCTTTACGCTCCGGCAGCTTACGCCGCAGGTTGGAAATATGCATATCGATAGCGCGGTCGAACGGCGTCAGCCGCTTGCCCAGCACTTCCTGGCTTAAGTGTTCACGTGACACCACCTGACCAAGATGCTGCGCCAGCAGATACAGCAGGGTGAACTCGGTGCCGGTCAGCTCCAGCGTTTGCCCATCAAAATTGGCCTCCTGACGGCCCGGATTGAGGCTTAACGCATCCACTTCCAGGGTCGGAGAACCGGATTCGGTGGTCTGCTGCTGCTCGCTCCAGTGAGAACGACGCAGAATCGCGCGTATACGCGCCACCAGCTCGCGATCGTTAAACGGCTTAGGCAAATAGTCATCCGCCCCGAGTTCGAGGCCGAGAACGCGATCCAGCTCGCTTCCGCGCGCCGTTAGCATGATAACCGGGGTCTGGTGTGTCTGACGTAATTCTTTAAGCGTGTCGATACCGTTTTTCTTCGGCATCATCACATCAAGCAAAAGGAGATCAATGCTGTCGTCAAGAAGCGCCAGCGCCTGTTCACCGTCATGGGCAACGAGCACATTAAAACCTTCCATATCGAGCAGCTCTTTTAACAGGGAGGTGAGCTCCCGGTCATCATCAACTAACAGGATTTTATTCATTGTTTAAATACCTCCGAGGCAGAAATTACGTCATCAAGGCTCGCTAATCCATGACTTTACGTTGTTTTACACCCCCTGACGCATGTTTGCAGCCTGAATCGTAAACTGTCTCTCGTTGAATCGCGACACAAACGTTTTGGGAGTATGTGATGCGCAATGTTATCGCTGCCGTCATGGCCTCAACGCTGGCGCTAAGTGCTACTAGCCAAGCCGCTGAAGTCGTTACCGGCGTTAACTGGCTCCACGGTGAAGAAGGAGCCCAGCGCAGCGGCCAGAGCCATATGTTTGACGGCATAAGTCTAACCGAACAGCAACGACAGCAGTTACGGGATCTTATGCAACGGGCGCGCCATGACCGGCTCCCTGTTAATGTTAGCGAACTGGAGACAATGCATAGCCTTGTCACCGCAGATAAATTTGATGAAAGCGCTGTGCGCGCTCAGGCAGAAAAGATGGCGCAGGAACAGGTTGCCCGCCAGGTAGAAATGGCGAAAGTTCGCAACCAGATGTATCACCTGCTAACCCCTGAGCAGCAAGCGGTTTTAAATGCTAAGCACCAGCAGCGTATGGATCAGTTGCGTGAGGTTGCAAGGATGCAGAAAGGCTCAGCCATGATGCTTTCCAGTAGTAGCAGTACCGTGCAACCCAAGTAACAAACCCTGTTTTCCTTGCCATAGACACCATCCCTGTCTTCCCCCACATGATGTGGGGGTTTTTTTTGTCTTTTTTTCGCCTCAGCCGCCGCATGCCCGTTCATCTTCAGGGTAAAAGTTCAGGTTATACTAAGCGCATCGCCGGAAAAGGAGCGTTTATGAATCAATCTTATGGGCGGCTGGTAAGTCGCGCGGCTATTGCCGCGACGGCGATGGCCTCCGTGTTACTTTTGATCAAAATTTTTGCGTGGTGGTATACCGGTTCGGTGAGTATTCTGGCGGCGCTGGTGGATTCGCTGGTGGATATTGCCGCCTCGCTGACCAACCTGCTGGTGGTGCGTTACTCGCTACAACCCGCTGATGAAGAACATACTTTTGGCCATGGGAAAGCGGAATCGCTGGCGGCGCTGGCGCAGAGCATGTTTATCTCCGGTTCGGCATTGTTTCTGTTCCTGACCGGGATCCAGCATCTGATTCGTCCTGAACCGATGCAGGCGGCAGGCGTCGGGATGGTGGTAACGCTAATTGCCTTGATAAGCACCCTGATGCTGGTGACCTTTCAGCGCTGGGTGGTCAGAAAAACCCAGAGTCAGGCCGTGCGCGCGGATATGCTTCATTATCAGTCTGATGTTATGATGAACGGCGCTATTCTTATCGCCCTCGGCCTCTCCTGGTACGGCTGGCACCGTGCCGATGCGCTGTTTGCATTAGGGATTGGCATCTATATTTTATATAGCGCGCTGCGTATGGGTTACGACGCGGTGCAATCGTTATTAGACCGCGCGCTTCCGGATGAGGAACGTCAGGAAATCATCAGTATCGTGAACAGCTGGCCCGGCGTCAGCGGCGCGCACGATCTACGAACGCGGCAGTCAGGGCCGACTCGCTTTATTCAAATACATTTGGAAATGGAAGATAACCTCCCGCTGGTGCAGGCGCACGTGATCGCCGACCAGGTGGAGCAGGCTATTTTGCGCCGTTTCCCGGGATCGGATGTGATTATCCATCAGGATCCCTGTTCTGTGGTGCCGCCGGCGCAGCAGGGCGTTTTTTGAGCTTTCGGTTATAGTCTGTAAACTCGATGTAAAAATGTGGGGCGGGTAGGCATTTTTTGTATAAATTACCGCCATTTGGTCTGACCTGAATCAATTCAGCCAGAAGCGTTTGATATACTATTGCAATTATCGTCGTGCACTCCTGGTATGGGAGCGCTTCAGGCAACAGGATTATTTTTTGCTTCCTAAGTTCAGAGGTAGTCATGATTAAGAAAATCGGTGTGTTGACAAGTGGCGGTGATGCGCCGGGCATGAACGCAGCAATTCGCGGCGTTGTGCGCGCGGCATTAACGGAAGGTCTGGAAGTTTTTGGAATCTATGATGGTTACCTCGGCCTGTATGAAGATCGTATGGTTCAGCTTGACCGTTACAGCGTGTCCGACATGATCAACCGCGGCGGTACCTTCCTCGGTTCCGCTCGCTTCCCGGAATTCCGTGAAGAGCATATTCGCGCAGTCGCCATTGAAAATATGAAAAAGCGCGGCCTGGACGCGCTGGTTGTTATCGGCGGCGACGGTTCCTATATGGGTGCGATGCGTCTGACCGAGATGGGTTTCCCTTGCATCGGCCTGCCGGGCACCATCGACAACGACATCAAAGGTACTGACTACACTATCGGTTTCTTTACCGCGCTGAGCACCGTTGTTGAAGCTATTGACCGCCTGCGTGACACCTCCTCTTCGCACCAGCGTATCTCTGTGGTGGAAGTGATGGGCCGCTACTGTGGCGATCTGACGCTGGCGGCGGCGATTGCCGGCGGCTGTGAGTTCATCATGGTGCCGGAAGTAGAATATACCCGCGACGATCTGGTGGCTGAAATCAAAGCCGGCATCGCAAAAGGTAAGAAACATGCGATCGTGGCCATCACCGAGCACATGTGCGACGTTGACGAACTGGCTAGCTTCATTGAGAAAGAAACGGGCCGTGAAACCCGTGCGACCGTGCTGGGTCACATTCAGCGCGGCGGCTCTCCGGTTCCTTACGACCGTATTCTGGCTTCCCGCATGGGCGCATATGCTATTGAACTGCTGCTGCAGGGCTTTGGCGGCCGCTGTGTCGGTATCCAGAACGAGAAGCTGGTTCACCACGACATCATCGATGCTATCGAAAATATGAAGCGTCCGTTCAAGTCTGACTGGATGGATTGCGCGAAGAAACTGTACTAAGTTTCTCGGCATAGCAAAAAGGCCTTCTCACGGAGAAGGCCTTTTTTTTCGTAGCGTATAAAACCGAGCGAGCCATGCTCGGTATGCTGGTTATCGACAAGCGTGGGTTTCGATTTCAAGGGCGAAATTGAACCTTGCGTTGCAAATGATAATTTTCTAGCGATTGGCTTAACAGCTCAGAAAAAACAGAATGATTTTCTTGCGCGATTGTTAATCTTAACACCGCTTCTAAAGTATCTATTTCTTCATCTTCAAGTGGTCTGCCGGTGGCTATCTCCAGCCGATTTTCTTGCCAGCGGTAGCGCGTAGGGATCGTATCGTGCCAGGTTCTGTAGTTTTTCTCGGGAGTTCTATACCATAAATTTGGGCCTTTTCCTGTCGCCTTCTTTTGCGTCACTTTCAGCATTTTTTCTGTATCAGAAAAATAATCAGCCATTTCTTGCAAAATTTGTTGTTTTTGCGAGTTGTCCAGCATTGCAAATTGCAGTGTTACTTGGGTCGATGGATAGCCAACGATTTCTTTGTATTCCTTTTCAAAGGTCGCTGCGTTACGTGGAAGAGATACCGCACCGATAAATATAATGAAAGCTGCTCCTAAGCGTAATGACGCAGCAAGGACATAGGGCGGTTGGGCTAAAATCAGGATGCGAAATCCTCGATATAGTAGCCATGGTATCGAAATAAAGCTGAGGAAATAGAGTATTTCACGCAAGTCATGCACTCCTTTGCGCTTGTGTGAGCGATTAACCATCCTGGTTATAAAGAAAAGGCAGGCTGCGCCTGCCTTTCAATGCTAGTGCTATTCGATATCCAGCGCATCCTCGGAAAGGATGATACCGGTATTGTCGGCATACAGATGATCGCCGGAGAAGAAGGTGACGCCGCCGAAATTGACGCGCACGTCGCTTTCGCCGATACCTTCCCCTGCAGCGGCCACTGGAATGGCGGCTAATGCCTGGATACCGATATCTAAATCTTCCAGGTCGTCAACCTGGCGCACCGCGCCATAGACCACCAGCCCTTCCCATTCGTTTTGTACCGCCAGACGCGCCAGGTCTGCGTCAATTAACGCGCGTCGCACGGAACCGCCGCCGTCGATGAGGAGAATATGACCACGGCCATTCTGCTCGAGCAGATCGTAGAGCAACCCGTTATCCTCGAAACATTTTACCGTAATGATCTGTCCACCAAACGACGACCGCCCTCCAAAGTTGGAAAACAGCGGTTCCACGACATTGACATCTTCCTGGTAGATGTCGCAAAGCTCGGAAGTATCGTATTTCATAGGCTTAACGTTCAGTTGCTGCGAGAATTTTTAGTATATCCCGTGAACTGCATTGTTTGCAAAATCATCAATTGTTAATTGATATTTGTCAGTTATGCCGCCAGCTTACTGCCGATAATCCCGATGACAAACAGCAGGTTGGTTAATAATGCCGCTTTGACCGTGCGTTCGAGCATCGGACGCATCGCCACCGGTTCGCGCTCACGCATGACGAAACGCGCCTGTTTCACCAGTAGCGGAATGGCGAGAATAAACAGCCAGCCCCACAGGCTGCGCAGCGCCAGCAGGTTAAACAGCGCCAGGCACAGTGGAGCGCCGAACAGCAGGACGCTGTGATAACGGCGAGCGTTAATTGGCCCCAGACGGACCGCCAACGTATTTTTACCGTTCGAACGGTCGCTATCGATATCGCGCAGGTTATTGATATTCAGCACCGCTGCGGCCAGCAGGCCACAGGCGGTAGCGGGCAGGAAAATAACCGCGTCGATGCTGTGCGCCTGCAGATACCAACTGCCGACGACGCTCAGCCAGCCGAAGAAAACCAGCACCGAGATATCGCCAAGGCCAATATAGCCGTAAGGACGCGTGCCAACGGTATAAGTGATAGCCGCAATAATCGACAACCCGCCGAGCACCATAAAGCCGATGAAGTCCGCCATTGTCTGCCAGGCGGAGAACAGCAACGCCAGGCCGGAAAGGCAAATCAGCGCTACCGTTACGATCAGCGCGCGTTTCATCTGCGCTTGGGTGATGGCGCCTTTTTGCATTCCGCGCAGCGGCCCAATACGGTCAGGTTTATCGCTGCCTTTAACGGCGTCGCCATAATCATTGGCGAGATTAGATAAAATTTGCAGCAAACCGGCGGTGATGAGCGCCAGCAGCGCGACCAGCGGATCGAAGTGGCCTTGCTGCCACGCCAACGCGGTGCCGACGACGATAGCGGCGAACGCCAGAGGTAATGTTTTGGGACGCAGGCTTTCAAGCCAGGCCTTGGTGCGTGTTATCGGTTGTTCAGTCATTTCTTTCAGCCAAAAAAATGGGGCTATCATAGCCCCATCGTGTGTGATGAAAATGCATTGAACCGGATTATAGGATAAAACGGCTCAGATCTTCATCTGCCACCAGAACATCCAGGTGTTTACCGACATAATCACCGTCGATGGTCACCGTCTGGCCGTTCATTTCGCTGGCATCATAAGAGATATCTTCGATCAGACGTTCCAGCACCGTGTGCAGGCGACGCGCGCCGATGTTTTCGGTGGTTTCGTTAACCTGCCATGCGGCCTGAGCGATACGCTTGATACCATCTTCGGTGAATTCGATATTCACGCCTTCGGTGGCCATCAGCGCTTTGTACTGCACGGTGATGGAGGCATTCGGCTCGGTCAGAATACGTTCGAAATCATGGGTGGTCAGCGCTTTCAGCTCAACGCGGATCGGCAGACGGCCCTGCAGTTCCGGGATCAGATCGGATGGGCTGGCGACCTGGAACGCGCCGGAGGCGATAAACAGAATGTGATCGGTTTTCACCATCCCGTGTTTAGTGGAGACGGTGCAGCCTTCCACCAGCGGCAGCAGGTCGCGCTGAACGCCTTCACGAGACACATCCGGGCCGGAGGAGTTGCCGCCGCGCTTACAGATTTTGTCGATTTCGTCGATAAACACGATACCGTGCTGTTCAACGGCGTCGATAGCTTCTTGCTTCAGCTCTTCCGGGTTAACCAGCTTCGCTGCTTCTTCTTCGATAAGCAGCTTCATCGCGTCTTTGATTTTCAGCTTACGCGGTTTCTGTTTCTGGCCGCCCAGGTTCTGGAACATGGACTGCAGCTGGCTGGTCATCTCTTCCATGCCCGGAGGGGACATGATTTCAACGCCCATTGGCGCCGCGGCGAGGTCGATTTCGATCTCTTTGTCGTCAAGCTGGCCTTCGCGCAATTTCTTGCGGAATGCCTGACGCGCAGCTGAAGGCTCCTGCGGCTGTTCAGCCTGGCCCCAGTTGTTTTTCGCCGGGGGGATCAGCACGTCGAGGATACGCTCTTCGGCCATTTCTTCGGCGCGATAGCGGTTTTTATCGATGGACTGCATGCGGACCATTTTGATCGCGGCGTCGGTCAGATCGCGGATGATAGAGTCCACTTCTTTACCAACATAGCCCACTTCGGTGAACTTGGTCGCTTCAACTTTGATGAACGGCGCGTTGGCCAGTTTCGCCAGACGACGGGCGATTTCGGTTTTACCGACGCCGGTCGGGCCAATCATCAGAATGTTTTTCGGTGTGACTTCATGACGCAGCTCTTCATTAAGCTGCATACGGCGCCAGCGGTTACGCAGGGCGATAGCAACAGAACGCTTGGCTGCGTCCTGGCCGATAATATGTTTGTCCAGTTCGCTGACAATTTCGCGTGGGGTCATTTCAGACATGGGAGATCCTTACGCTTTAGAAGGTAATTCTTCGATGGTGTGGAAGTGGTTGGTATAGATGCAGATATCCCCTGCAATATCCAACGCTTTCTCGGCGATGTCGCGAGCGCCCATTTCGGTGTTTTCCAGCAGCGCGCGAGCGGCGGCCTGGGCATATGGCCCGCCGGAGCCAATCGCAATCAAATCGTTTTCTGGCTGAACCACGTCACCGTTACCGGTGATGATAAGCGACGCGTTTTCGTCAGCGACGGCGAGCAGCGCTTCCAGCTTGCGCAGCATGCGGTCGGTACGCCAGTCTTTCGCCAGCTCAACGGCGGCTTTCACCAGATGGCCCTGATGCATCTCCAGCTTACGTTCGAAAAGTTCGAACAGGGTGAAGGCGTCAGCGGTGCCGCCAGCGAAACCAGCGATCACTTTGTCGTTGTACAGACGACGCACTTTCTTCACGTTGCCTTTCATCACGGTGTTGCCCAGCGTGGCCTGGCCATCACCGGCGATAACGACATGGCCGTTACGGCGAACACTAACTATTGTTGTCACGAGCAGACCCCTTGGTTGCAAAAGCGGAATAGGGGCCCCGCGCGTTACGCGGGGCAGAATGCAATTATAGATGGGGGGGATTTTTGGGGTTTCAACCCCTGGCGGCGAGACGGATGCAGTTTGCGTGTCCGGCCATCTTGAGACGGTTGATCATATCGTTGGCGTTCTCTTTGCCTTTCAGCGGCCCAATCACCACCCGATTCCAGCCGTTATTGGTGGTGATGTGCGAAGCAAAGCCCTCAAAGGCTAACTGAGCGCGCACGGTTTCGGCCTGCTCGGCGCCTTTAAAGGAACCACACTGAACCATCCAGCTGCGATCGTCTTTCTTCTCGGCGGCTGCGGCTTTCGGCGCTTCTTCCACGCGGGCGACCGGCGCGGCGGCCTGGGTTTTCGGCTGCGTGGTGGTGTTATGCGCCGGCGTCTGCAGCAGATCCTGATACGGCTGCTGGTTAGACGCGGTTTGCTTCGGTTGCTGTTGCTGCACCGGCTTCGGCTGCTGGACGCGCGGCTGTTGCTGCGTGGTCTGCTGCTGAGTCTGCGCCCACTGTTGCTGCTGCGCCTGCTGCTGTTGTTGTGCCAGACGTTGACGCTGCAGCGTCTGCTGACGCTGCGCCGGCGTTTGTTCGTTCCACGGCACTTCGGTCAGCTGCGTGGGCTGCTGACGCATATCCGCCTGCATCTGCGCCAACAGTTGGCGCTGCTCGTCGGTTAGCTGCTCGGGTTTCATCACTTCGCCGCCGGCGGTCGGCTCGGTAGGCGCGCGAACGCCCGGCTGGCGGCTTTCCAGCTCTTTAATATAGCGCCAGCGCTCTTCCGGCTTCGGCGGAAGACCGTTGCCTGCCGCCTGGCGGTTTTGCAGCGCTTCCGCTTCTTCTTTCTTGTGATGGGTAATGAAATACAGACCACCGATAAAGGCCACCAGCACGGCCGCCGCGATCGCAACCATAGTCGGTGAAATCGCCGGAAGGCTACTTTGCTTGTTCCTTGAGCTTCGGGGGCTGCTCTTTTTGCGCCGCGAAGGAGCCGGTTGGCTGCGGCGTACATAATCTCGTTGTGCCACTATCGTTTCGCTGTCTTATATTCGTTCGTCAGCCCGCCATGTTACTTAAGCGGCGGGCCTTTGACCAGAAGAGCAGGCCCGAAAGCCTGATGGTTATCGTCTGATTTTTTGCGTACTGCCGCGAACGATCAGTTCGCAATCGAGCAGACGCGAGCCGCTGTTGACGTTACGGCCCTGCATTTGCTCGAGTAAAAGCAGCATTCCTTCACGGCCGATATCAAAACGCGGCTGTGAAACGGTGGTTAACGGCGGATCGCAAAATTCAGACAACGCGATGTTATCAAACCCAACAATCGATAAATCCTCCGGCACCCTCAGGCCGCGGCGTTTGGCCAGCGACAACGCGCCCAGCGCCATGACGTCGCTATGGCAAAAGACCGCGGTCGGCGGCACCGGCTGCGCCAGCAGTTGCTCCAGCGCGTTGGCACCGGCTTCAAAGGTAAAGTTGCCGCGGGCGATGTAGTGCGGATCGACGGTGATACCGCTGCGGCGCAGCGCCTGAACGTATCCCTGCAGCCGGTAATGGCACAGCGGCATATCCTCCGGCCCGGCGATACAGCCGATACGTTGATGCCCCAGTTCGTGGAGATAATTGACGGCATTAAACGCGGCGGTCAGGTTATCGATATGCACGGTAGGGAGCTCCAGCTCCGGCGCGAACTCGTTCGACATGACCATCGGCGGCAAATTACGCTGCTCTTCGACGCTGGCGTCGAACGGCAGGCGCGAGCTCAGCAGCACCATACCGTCAATTTGTTTGGTGATAATGAGATCAATAAAGGTTTTTTCTTTCTGATTCTGATGGGCGCAATCGCCGATCAGCACCAGATAGCCTTCGTCGGCGGCAGTCACTTCAATACCGCGAATCACCTCACTGAAGAAGGGATCGCAAATATCCGGCACGATCACAAGGATCGTCCGCGACTCATTGCGTTTCATGTTACGCCCGAGCGACTGCGGTAAATAGCCGACTTCCTGCGCCGCCTGCTCCACCCGACTACGGGTTGCCTGCGACACTTTGTCGGGATTCATTAGCGCACGGGATACGGTTGCCGTTGAAACGTTTGCCTTCAGGGCGACGTCTTTCATGGTGGCGGCAACCATTTGTTTTTTGGGCTTCACCTGGTTTCTCCTCGCTGACTGCGCAGACACATCCCTTGCGTGCTGACATCAGCAACATTTTTAACAGATAGTACAGCCTGAGAGTTACAGAATTTTCATGAAAAACGTGACGGTTGTTGAATTTTTCGATCCGCCTCGCAAGAGAAGACTTAGCCTTCAATAGGATCGACATCCAGTACCCACTTCACTTTACGCGCTTCCGGCAGGGTGTTTATCAACGCCAGCGTACCGCTGACGATATGCTGTAGACGTATGCGGGAAGGGTGCTGGAGTAGAATTTGCCAGCGCCAGCGCCCGCCGCGCTTCGGCGCCAGCGCGGGAACCGGGCCGAGTACCCACAGTTTATCATCAGCCAGCGGGCTGGCCTGCAGCAGGTTACGTAGCTGCTGTAAAAACAGCGGCGCCTGCTGGTTATTATGGTCTTCGGCGCGGATCAGAACGTGGCTGGTCCACGGCGGTAGCTGCATGGTTTGCCGCTCCGCCAGCGCCTGCTCGGCAAACGCATCGTAGCCTTTATAGAGCAGGGTCTGCAGCAGCGGGTGTTCCGGATGGTGGGTTTGCAGGATCACTTCACCTTGTTTGCCCGCGCGTCCGGCGCGGCCGGAGACCTGGGTATAGAGCTGGGCAAAACGCTCCGCCGAGCGGAAGTCGGCGGAAAACAGCGCGCCATCGACATCCAGCAGCGACACCAGGGTGACGTCCGGGAAATGATGTCCCTTAGCCAGCATTTGGGTACCAATCAGAATGCGCGCGCCGCCGCGATGGACGTCGGCAAGATATTGCTCCAGCGCCCCTTTACGGCTGGTGGTATCGCGGTCGATGCGTGAGATTGGTACATCAGGAAACATCGGCGCCAGCGCTTGCTCCAGCTGTTCGGTCCCCAGACCGACTGGCACCAGGTGCGTCGACCCGCAGGAAGGACATTGGCGCGGAATGGGGCGCTGGCTGTCGCAGTGGTGGCAGCGCAGATGGTGTTGCGCCTGATGCAGGGTGTAGTAACTATCGCAGCGCGGGCACTCCGCTATCCAGCCGCAGTCGTGGCACAGCAGCGCCGGGGCGAAACCGCGGCGGTTCAAAAACAGGATCACCTGATTGTCGGCCTGCAGATGCTGGCGCATGCGATTAATCAGCGCAGGCGAAAGCCCCGCCTGTAGCTGTTGGCCCTTTAAATCGAGCACGTGCTGCTGCGCCGGGCGGGCGTTGCCCGCGCGTTTGGTCAGCTTTAACTCACGGTACTTACGCTGGCGCACGTTGTAGAGCGTCTCCAGCGCCGGGGTCGCCGAGCCGAGGATAATCGGGATCTGTTCGCTGTGGGCGCGCCATACCGCCAGGTCGCGAGCGTGATAACGCCAGCCTTCCTGCTGTTTATAGGAGCTATCGTGTTCTTCGTCGATGACAATAACGCCGAGGTCTTTAAACGGCGTAAACAGCGACGAGCGGGTACCGATAACGATCGCCGCTTCGCCATTTTTCGCCTTTAGCCATGATGCGAGGCGCTCGCTGTCGTTCAGACCTGAATGCAGCACCTCCACCGGGGCGTTAAAACGCTGGCGGAAGCGGGCGATGGTCTGCGGCGTCAGGCCGATTTCCGGTACCATCACCAGCGCCTGTCGACCCTGCGCCAGCACGTTCTCCAGTACGCTAAGATAGACTTCCGTTTTCCCTGAGCCGGTAATACCCGCCAGCAGCCAGGCGGAAAAACGGTCCGAGGCGCTATGAATTGCCCCGACGGCGGTCGCCTGCTCGGTATTCAGACGCAGCCGTTCGCCGGGCACAGCGAAGCTGGTCCGCCAATCGCTAATGGCTGGGGATTCGCTGGCCAATTCCGCCAGCCCTTTGCCGCGCAGCGCCTGTAGCGCCGCGTCATTGAATTCAAGCTCTGCGACCTGATAGCGCCAGATTTTGCCCTGGCGCAGCGCCGCCAGCGCCTGCTGCTGCTTCGGCGAGCGTTTAAGGCTATTGATATCCAGCGCTTGTCCCTGTTCCGTCGCAAACCAGTACCACATTGGCGCGGCGCTGGCCGGTTTGCCCTGGCGCAGCATAATCGGCAGCGCGTGGAACAGCACATCGCCGATGTGATGATGATAGTAATCCGCGGCCCATAGCAGCATGCGCCAGACGGTAGAGGAGAATACCGGTTCGCTATCCAGCGCTTCGGCGACCGGTTTGAGTTCCGCGAGCGGGAGTTCGCTACGCTCGCTGACCGACACCACGATACCGATCCGCTCCTGTTTGCCGAACGGCACGCGTACGCGACAGCCCGCCTTGACCGGGATGCCTTCAGGCAACAAATAGTCAAAGGTGCGGGGCAGCGGAACGGGCAGGGCGACATGAGCGACGGACATGGAATCTTCCTGACTTGAAATCTGGCGGGTTAGTATACACATTACCGAAGGCGGCGCGGATAAGTTTGCATCTGCTGGTCAAATTCTGTATGATTCGCCGCCTTTGGTGCGCTTTATGCCGCATCAAACTCCCAAAACCCGGGAAATTCGTTAAGCCGGTATGCGCCAGCTGTGCGAAGGTCGTCGGGAAATTATTAATATCGCGTGGTGTCTGGCGTTAGGGCTGGAAGAGCGACGCGGCCTTAACTGAGGTTCTCCCATGAAAAAAGGTATTCACCCAAATTACGACGAAATTACTGCTACCTGTTCTTGCGGTAATGTCATGAAAATCCGTTCCACCGTTGGTCACGACCTGAACCTCGACGTGTGCGGTAAATGCCACCCGTTCTACACCGGCAAACAGCGTGATGTTGCTACCGGTGGCCGTGTTGACCGCTTCAACAAGCGCTTCAGCATCCCGGGCAGCAAGTAAGTTGCCAGAAAGAGCCGCCTCAGGGCGGCTTTTTTGTATCCTTCGTCTGGCAACGCGAGGAATAAAAAAGCGGAAGATATCTTCCGCTTTTTTTATGTCTTAGTATTCCCACGTATCCGGGTCGATGCCCAGTTCACGCATAATCTCTTTCGCCGCTTCCGGGATTTCATCGCTGCGCTCTTTACGCAGGTCTTCATCGTTAGGTAACGGTTGACCGGTAAAGGCATGCAGGAACGCCTCGCACAGCAGTTCGCTATTCGTGGCGTGACGCAGGTTGTTCACCTGACGACGCGTGCGTTCATCGGTGAGGATCTTTAACACCTTCAGAGGAATGGAAACCGTAATTTTTTTTACTTGCTCACTCTTCTTACCGTGCTCAGCGTATGGGCTGATATATTCGCCGCTCCATTCAGCCATGAGATACCTTAATCCTCTGTTTATTAGTTAAGGGCCAGAACATTACGCCCGGCCATAATTGCGCGTAGTTTACCGTATGAGCGTGCTTTCTGACATGAGATAAGCCGCCGCCGACGTGCGCTAATGCATATAATTTTAACGGCTATTTGTCTTTTGCTCAATCTATACGCAAAGAAGTTTAGATGTCCAGATGTATTGACGTCTATTGTGACAATGATTACTCTGAGGCCTGACTTCTCACCGAACAGCCCAGGAACTGTCCAACATGACGCGTAAACAGGCCACCATTGCAGTGCGTAGCGGTTTAAATGACGACGAACAGTACGGTTGCGTTGTCCCGCCGATCCATCTCTCCAGCACCTATAATTTCACCGGTTTCAATGAACCCCGCGCCCACGATTATTCCCGACGCGGCAACCCGACTCGCGATGTCGTACAGCGCGCGCTGGCGGAACTGGAAGGCGGCGCCGGCGCGGTACTGACCAATACCGGAATGTCGGCTATTCTGCTGGTGACCACGGTGTTCCTGAAGCCGGGCGATCTGCTGGTGGCGCCGCACGACTGTTATGGCGGCAGCTATCGTCTGTTTGACAGCCTGGCGAAACGCGGCTGCTATCGCGTGCGCTTTGTCGATCAAAGCGATGAACAGGCATTACGCGAAGCGTTAGCGGAACAACCGAAGCTGGTGCTGGTCGAAAGCCCGAGCAACCCATTGCTGCGGGTGGTCGATATTGCGAAAATCTGCGGGCTGGCGCGTGAAGCCGGCGCGGTGAGCGTGGTGGATAACACCTTCCTCAGCCCGGCGTTGCAAAATCCGCTGGCGCTGGGCGCCGATCTGGTGTTGCATTCGTGCACCAAATATCTCAACGGCCACTCTGACGTGGTCGCCGGGGTGGTGATTGCCAAAGATCCTGAGACTGTCACCGAACTGGCATGGTGGGCGAATAATATCGGCGTCACCGGCGGGGCGTTTGATAGCTATCTGTTATTGCGTGGTTTGCGTACCCTTTCTCCACGAATGGAAGTGGCGCAGCGCAACGCGCAGGCGATAGTCGACTATCTGAAAACCCAGCCGCTGGTGAAAAAGCTGTATCATCCGTCCCTGCCGGAAAACCAGGGGCATGAGATTGCGGCGCGTCAGCAAAAAGGTTTTGGGGCGATGCTAAGCTTCGAGCTCGATGGCGATGAGCAGACGCTGCGTCGCTTCTTGAGCGGTTTATCGCTATTTACGCTGGCGGAATCGTTGGGGGGCGTTGAGAGCCTGATTTCCCATGCGGCGACGATGACGCATGCGGGCATGGCGCCGGAAGCGCGTGCGGCGGCAGGGATCTCGGAAACGCTCCTGCGTATTTCGACCGGTATTGAAGATGGTGAAGATTTAATTGCCGACCTGGAAAATGGCTTCCGGGCAGCAAACGAGGAATAAAGATGAGTGTGATTGCGCAGGCAGGGGCGAAGGGTCGTCAGCTGCACAAATTTGGTGGGAGTAGTTTAGCGGATGCGAAATGTTACCTGCGCGTCGCCGGGATCATGACCGACTACGCGCAGGCAGGCGATATGATGGTCGTCTCTGCCGCCGGTAGCACCACCAACCAGCTGATTAGCTGGCTGCAGCTAAGCCAGACCGATCGTCTTTCTGCGCATCAGGTGCAACAAGCGCTGCGTCGCTATCAAATGGACCTGATCGCCGGCCTGCTGCCGGCGGACGCCGCCGACGCGCTGATCGCGACGTTTATTCACGATCTTGAGCGTCTGGCGGGCCTGCTGGATAGCGGCGTCACCGATGCGGTATATGCCGAAGTCGTCGGCCACGGCGAAGTGTGGTCCGCGCGCCTGATGGCGGCGGTACTAAACCACCTTGGCGTTGAAGCCGCCTGGCTGGACGCGCGCGCTTTCCTGCGCGCGGAACGCGCCGCGCAGCCGCAGGTTGATGAAGGCTTATCCTACCCGCTGTTACAACAGTTGATGGCGCAGCACCCCAACAAACGGCTGGTGGTGACCGGCTTTATCGCCCGTAACAATGCCGGGGAAACCGTACTGCTGGGCCGTAACGGTTCCGACTACTCCGCCACCCAAATCGGCGCGTTGGCCGGTGTTTCCCGCGTCACCATCTGGAGCGACGTGGCCGGGGTTTATAGCGCCGACCCGCGTAAAGTGAAAGATGCGTGCCTGCTGCCGCTGCTGCGTCTTGATGAAGCCAGCGAGCTGGCTCGCCTGGCGGCGCCGGTGCTGCACGCGCGTACGCTACAGCCGGTTTCTGGTAGCGATATCGATTTACAGCTGCGTTGTAGTTACACCCCGGACCAGGGTTCGACGCGCATTGAGCGCGTGCTGGCATCCGGCACCGGCGCGCGTATCGTCACCAGTCACGACGACGTCTGCCTGATTGAATTCCAGGTACCGGCCGGTCAGGATTTCAAACTGGCGCATAAAGAGCTGGATCAGATTTTTAAACGCGCGCAGCTGCGCCCGCTGGCGGTGGGCGTGCATGCCGACCGTAAGCTGCTGCAGTTCTGCTACACCTCTGAAGTGGCCGACAGCGCGCTGAAACTGCTGGATGAAGCGGGCCTGCCTGGCGAGCTGCGTCTGCGTCAGAAGCTGGCGCTGGTGGCGATGGTCGGCGCGGGCGTGACCCGCAATCCGCTGCATTGCCACCGTTTCTGGCAGCAGTTGAAAGGGCAGCCGGTAGAGTTTACCTGGCAATCGGAAGAGGGCATCAGCCTGGTGGCGGTGCTGCGCGCCGGCCCAACCGAGAGCCTGATTCAGGGACTACATCACTCCGTGTTCCGCGCTGAAAAACGCATCGGCCTGGTGCTGTTCGGCAAAGGCAATATCGGCTCCCGCTGGCTGGAGTTGTTCGCGCGCGAGCAGAGCACGCTTTCCGCCCGCACCGGCTTTGAGTTCCTGCTGGCCGGGGTGGTGGATAGCCGCCGTAGCCTGCTGAATTACGAAGGTCTGGATGCCAGCCGCGCATTGGCATTCTTTGAAGATGAAGCGGTCGAGCAGGATGAAGAGTCGCTATTCCTGTGGATGCGCGCGCACCCTTATGATGATTTAGTGGTGCTGGACGTGACCGCCAGCGAACAGCTGGCCGATCAGTATCTGGATTTCGCCAGCCACGGTTTCCATGTGATCAGCGCCAATAAGCTGGCGGGCGCCAGCAGCAGCGATAAATATCGCCAGATCCACGACGCCTTCGAAAAGACCGGCCGTCACTGGCTGTATAACGCCACCGTCGGCGCAGGCTTGCCGGTTAACCATACGGTGCGCGATCTGATCGACAGCGGCGATACCATCCTGGGGCTGAGCGGTATCTTCTCTGGTACGCTCTCCTGGCTGTTCTTGCAGTTTGACGGCACGGTGCCATTTACCGAACTGGTGGATCAGGCCTGGCAGCAAGGGCTGACCGAACCGGACCCGCGCGTTGACCTGTCGGGTAAAGACGTGATGCGCAAGCTGGTGATCCTGGCGCGCGAAGCTGGTTACAATATCGAGCCGGATCAGGTGCGCGTGGAATCGCTGGTTCCGGCGCATTGCGAAGAGGGCTCGGTCGACCACTTCTTTGAGAACGGCGAAGAGCTGAATGAACAGATGCTGCAGCGCCTTGAAGCCGCCCGTGAAATGGGGCTGGTGTTGCGTTACGTGGCGCGTTTTGATGCCAACGGTAAAGCGCGCGTCGGAGTAGAAGCAGTGCGTCAGGAACATCCGCTGGCGGCGCTTTTGCCGTGCGATAACGTCTTTGCCATCGAGAGTCGCTGGTACCGCGATAACCCAATGGTGATTCGTGGGCCAGGCGCAGGCCGCGATGTTACCGCCGGGGCCATTCAGTCAGATATCAATCGTCTGGCGCAGCTGCTGTAATCTGTCAGGCCGGCCCGCTGGGCCGGCCTTCATTATGCTGACTCCCGCGTCACCAGTTGTCCGGAAAGGGTAATACGCTGGGTAGGGAGAGCCGGTTCTTTGATCTTGCGGATAATTAACGCGGCGGCCTGACGGCCGGTCTCTTCGCTGGCGGAAGAGACATAGGTAAAAGACGGCGAAGTCAAATTCACATGCATCATATCTTCGAAGCCCACCAGCGCCACTTGTTGGGTAAGAAAGACGTCTTTTCCCACCGTTCGTCCTACCTGATGAATACCATTGAGGCAGCCAATCATCGCATCCGGTGAATGGCAGAGCAGCGCGGTAATGGCATTATTCTTTTCCAGTAACTGACGAGTGGCGATACTGGCGGCTTGGGTATTGTCGTGACAGGCGGGCGCAAACTCTTCGCGTACCGTCATGCCGTTTTTCTCCAGCGTGCTGTAAAAGCCGAGCAACCGCTGCTGACGAATAAGATCGTCTTCCTGACCGCCGATGTAGGCAATATAGCGATGACCACGCTCTATCAGATAACGCGCGGCGATGCTGGCGGCCTGACGATTATCGCGGACCACCTGATCGCGGTTGCCGGTTAACGGCGTTTGCGAGACCGTCACCAGAGGCAGGGGACATTGCAGCAGCGCTGCAGGCAGCGTATCGCGGGTGGTATCGGCATCAAGATAAATCACGCCGGCGACGCCCTGTTGTTTAAACGACAGCAGGCAGCGATCCAGATAGTCGCTATCGTTAAGCGGCTGGCCGAGAAATACCATATAGCCCTGTTTCTCCAGTTCCTGCACGATGTTGGCCATCACTTTGATGGAAAAACTGTCGTTGAAGTCGCGAAGAATCAGGCCGATTAGATTGGTGGTGTTGGCGCGAAGGTTGGCGGCGGCGACGTTATGCACATAGCCGAGCTCCTGGATGGCAGCATTGACTTTTTCGATGGTGGCGTCGGAAATTTTTCCCTTCTGACGTAATACCAGCGAGACCGTAGAAACGGAAACGCCGGCCAGTTTCGCCACATCTATAATGCTGACTTTCTTCAAAATCGCTCCATGAAAACTGTTGTATGACAGTCAGATAGCAGAAGATCGCTTCTCTGAGACAAGCGATCTTCCACACCATAACATCTTCTGGTTATTTGCCAATCATCCCCGACATGGTTTGAGCGATAAATTGCGCCCTGGCGCCAAAAATTATCTGGATACCGTTATCACCGACGAAGACTACGCCGCGCGCGCCGATACTGTTGAGGCCGTCTTTATCTACCGCATCGCGTTCGGCAACCTCCAGACGCAGACGGGTGATGCAGGCGCCCACCGAGTCAATATTCTGTGAACCGCCGAGTAAGCTGACAATTTCAGTTGCCAGTTCGGCGTCGGTTTTATCATTGGCCGTTACGGTGATATCGGTACGTCCCGGAGTTTTCACATCGAAGCGGCGGATCACGAAACGGAAGGTGAAATAATAAATCAGCGCCATCGGCACGCCAACAATCACCGCGCTGAGGAAGTTTGTCTGATAGCCGTTCATGGAAGGCAGAATACCGAAGGAGATATAGTCGATAAGTCCGGCGGAGAACGACTTGGCAATATGCGCGTGCAGCAGGTACATGGTCATGTACGAGAGCCCCGCCATAATGGCGTTAAAGACGTACAGAATCGGCGCCACGAAGATAAAGGTGAATTCGACGGGTTCGGTGATGCCGGTCAGGAAGCAGGTCAGCGCGGCGGAGAACAGAATACCGGCCGCGATTTTTTTATTTTTAGTGTGCGCTTCGTGATACATCGCCAGACAGGCGGCCGGCAGAGCGAACAACATCAGCGGGAATTCACCCTGCATAAATTTGCCCGCGTTTTGATAGCTGTCGGTGCTAAAGGATTTCACCCCTTCTTCCAGCATTTTAAACCAGATGGTCTGGTCGCCGTGGATCATCTGGCCTGCCTGGGTAGTGTAATCGCCGAAGGAGTACCAGAAGGAAGGGTACCAGATGTGGTGCAGGCCAAGCGGGATCAGCGCGCGTTCAACGAGGCCGAAAATAAAGGTGGAGGCGGCCTGGTTATCGCCGTTAATCACCATCGACAAGGAATCAATCCCGGCCTGGATATGCTGCCAGACGTAAGGTAGCAGCAGGCCGAGGATGAACGACAGGAAGGCGGTGGCGATCGCCACAAAACGCTTACCGGAAAAGAAACCGAGGAATTCCGGCAATTGCAGCGTGTGAAAGCGGTTGTAGCACCAGGCGGCGAGTATCCCGCAGATAAGCCCGCCGAAAACCCCCATCTGCAACGTCGGGATGCCGACCACCATCGCGTATTTGCCGCCCTGAGCGGCCATTTCCGGCGTAATGCCGAGTACGGTACCGATGGTAATGTTGGTGACGAAGACCGAGACCGCTGCCGATAGCGCGGCGATGCCGGATTCCGACGCCAGGCCGACCGCGGAGCCGATAGCGAAGAGCATCGGTAGGTTATCGAAAATAATACCGCCGGCATTCATCATCAGCGGTAAATGGAATTTATCCCCGAAGGCCAACAACAGGCCGGCGGCCGGGAGGAGCGAAATCGGCAGCATCAAGGCGCGGCCGATCATCGACAGTTTTGATAATGATTTTATGAACCCTGACCACAGACTCATGCTGATTACCCCGAATAGATATTATTGGCGAAAACGTGTTAAGTAGAACGTTATAGTAGAACGTTCTACTCACTGTGGATCAAGGTTGACGTTGCTGCAATAGTAATCGGCGTGCCAGGGGGGGAGATGTGCGATTTTTTGAACTACTTCAAATTACGCTGCGGACAAAATCTGAAAACAACGCCAGGGCGCGCCTGGCCTGACGCGAGATGAACTTTTTTCACTTTGACTGAAAATTCCTCACTGTTTACGCAGATTTTTCTATTGACGCCCGCACGCTTTTCCGTCATTTTTACATCTGGACGTCTAAACGTATAGAAGTTCGCAACACGACTGATAAATATAATGCGATTGATGAGGTAAGGTATGAGCTTTTTTCACGCCAATCAGCGGGAAGCCCTGAATCAGAGCCTGGCGGAAGTCCAGGGCCAGATTAATGTGTCCTTTGAATTCTTTCCGCCGCGTACCAGTGAAATGGAGCAAACCCTGTGGAAATCCATCGATCGCTTAAGCAGCCTGAAACCGAAGTTTGTTTCCGTCACCTACGGGGCGAACTCCGGCGAGCGCGACCGCACTCATAGCATTATCAAGGGCATTAAAGACCGCACCGGTCTGGAAGCGGCGCCGCACCTGACCTGTATCGACGCCAGCCGCGATGAACTGCGCGCGATTGCCCAGGATTACTGGAACAACGGTATCCGCCATATCGTCGCGCTGCGCGGTGACCTGCCGCCGGGTAGCGGCAAGCCGGAGATGTACGCCGCCGACCTGGTGACGCTGCTAAAAGACGTCGGTGATTTTGACATCTCCGTCGCCGCCTATCCGGAAGTGCATCCGGAAGCCAAAAGCGCGCAGGCCGACTTATTGAACCTGAAACGTAAAGTAGAAGCGGGCGCTAATCGCGCGATCACTCAGTTCTTTTTTGATGTCGAAAGCTACCTGCGTTTTCGCGACCGCTGCGTCTCCGCCGGTATCGACGTGGAAATTATTCCGGGCATTCTGCCGGTCTCCAACTTTAAACAGGCGAAGAAATTTGCCGATATGACGAACGTGCGTATCCCAACCTGGATGTCGAAAATGTTCGAAGGGCTGGATAACGATGCCGAAACGCGCCAGCTAGTAGGGGCGAATATCGCCATGGACATGGTGAAAATTTTAAGCCGGGAAGGGGTAAAAGATTTCCACTTCTATACCCTGAATCGCGCCGAAATGAGCTACGCCATCTGTCATACCCTGGGCGTGCGTCCGGCGTAATCACCTGCTTTACCTCTTGTTTCATCCTTATCTGGGCGGT
This sequence comes from Klebsiella sp. 141153, assembly GCF_032601995.1. Classification (NCBI taxonomy): domain Bacteria; kingdom Pseudomonadati; phylum Pseudomonadota; class Gammaproteobacteria; order Enterobacterales; family Enterobacteriaceae; genus Klebsiella; species Klebsiella sp. 141153. The sequence goes on from NZ_JAQIRJ010000015.1 coordinate 70,119, forward strand.
GAACTGCAATTCACCGCCCCCTTTTTTAGCACGAAAAGTGCGCTCTGCCTTTAAGCAACCTTCCGCCAAAGCGAGTATAGTGCCCGCAAAAATCATGACGGTGGAGAAGTTATGACGGTTGCAAGGAACAGCAATCTCCTGGCCGGTTGCGGCCTCGTCCTGCTGACGCTTATCTGGAGCTACAGCTGGATTGCGATGAAACAGGTAACGCTCTATATCGGCGCCTTCGATTTTACCGCGCTGCGCTGTATCTTCGGCGCGATTGTACTGATGGCGGTGCTGGCGCTGCGCGGGCGCGGCATGCGGCCGACGCCGTTTGGCTATACCCTGGCGATTGCGCTGCTGCAAACCTGCGGCATGGTCGGCCTGGCGCAGTGGGCGCTGATGAGCGGCGGCGCCGGTAAAGTCGCTATTCTCAGCTACACCATGCCGTTCTGGGTAGTGATCATGGCGGCGCTGTTTTTAGGCGAGCGCATGCGGCGGCTGCAGTATGCCGCTATCGTCCTGGCGGCGTGTGGTCTACTGTTGGTGCTGCAGCCGTGGCAGTTGGATTTCTCCTCGATGAAAAGCGCGCTGCTGGCGATCCTCTCCGGCATCAGTTGGGGGGCGAGCGCGATTGTCGCCAAACGCATGTATCGCCGCTATCCGCGCCTCGATTTACTGTCGTTAACCGCCTGGCAGATGCTGTATGCCGCGCTGGTGATGAGCGTGGTGGCGTGGCTGGTGCCGCAGCGCAGTATTGACTGGCAGCCTGGGGTTTTCTGGGCATTGGGCTATAGCGCGATTCTGGCCACGGCGGTGGCCTGGAGTCTGTGGCTGTATGTCCTGCGTAATCTGCCTGCCAGCGTCGCCGGCCTGAGTACGCTGGCGGTGCCGGTCTGCGGCGTGCTGTTTTCCTGGTGGCTGCTGGGTGAAAATCCGGGGCTGGTGGAAGGCGGCGGCATTGTGCTGATTGTCGCGGCGCTGGCGATTATCAGCCTTAAAAAGCGCCACGTTCATGGGCAACACGTTGATCGGCCGGCGACGGCGGCAAAATAATCGTCACATGTGGCCGCATGGCGCGGCCACACCGTTTATCAATCTTATCCCTTAATGTGGTACAGCGGTTCACCCGCTTTCACCTGACCGTGCGCTTTGATTTCCAGCTGCGCGAACTCCTCTATATTGCTACAGAGCACCGGGCTAACCATCGAACGCACGTTAGCTTCGAGGTACACGAGATCCATTTCGAGAATCGGCTGACCTGCGACAACGGTAGCGCCTTCTTCCGCCAGACGGGTAAAGCCCTGACCCGCCAGCGCAACGGTATCAATCCCCATATGCACCACGATCTCAGCGCCGTCTTCGGTCTCAAGACAGAAGGCATGATCGGTGTTGAAAATCTTGATGAGAGTACCCGCCGCGGGTGAAACCACAATGTTGCTGGCCGGCAGGATGGCGACACCACCGCCAACGGCGCCGCTGGCGAAAGCTTCGTCAGGGACTTGCTCCAGCGCGACCAGTTCGCCGCTCACCGGGGCGACGAGCTCGATAATCCGCAATGCATTCGCTGCCTTGCGTGGATTATTGTGGGCCTGCGCGGTGACGCTGGGGAGCGTCTGCGCGGCATCGACGTGACCCGCGGTTTTCATGGCGGTGGCGATTTTTTCCGCCACGAAGCCAACGATTATCTGCACGTTGCTGGCGTTGAGGCGAATGACCCCGCTGGCTCCCAGGCGGCGGGCCAGCGCTTCATCGACCAGCGTTGCATCCTTAACGCCAAGGCGCAGGCGGGTGATGCAGGCGTCGATATTGGTGAGATTATCGGAACCACCGATAGCGGCAATGTACTGGCGCGCCAGCGCGCTGATATCCTGCTGTTTCGCGGCGCTCAGGTTCACATCTTCGCCATCGGCGGCGCTGCCGGCAACGGACAGCTCGCGGCCCGGCGTCAGCAGGTTGAAGCGGGTGATGGTGAAGCGGAAGACCAGATAATAAATCGCGAAGTACACCAGCCCCATGGGAATGAGCAGATACCAGTGGGTGGCCAGCGGGTTGCGCGATGCCAGTACCATATCGACCAGACCGGCGCTGAAGCCGAATCCGGCGATCCAGTGCATGCTGGCGGCGATGAAGACGGACACGCCGGTTAAAAAGGCGTGGATGACGTATAGCGCCGGCGCGACGAACATGAAGGAAAACTCCAGCGGTTCGGTGATACCAGTAAAAAAGGCCGCGAACGCGCCAGCCATCATAATACCCATCACCTTCGCTTTATTTTCCGCACGGGCGCATTGGTACATGGCTAATGCCGCGCCCGGCAAGCCGAACATCATGACCGGGAAAAAGCCCGCCTGGTAACGACCGGTGATGCCAACCACCGCTTTACCGGAGGCGATGGACTGCGCGCCGCCAAGGAAATTCGGGATGTCGTTAATCCCGGCGACGTCGAACCAGAATACCGAGTTCAGGGCGTGATGCAGGCCGACCGGAATGAGCATACGGTTGAAAAAAGCATAGATACCCGCACCCAGTGAGCCCAGTTTTTGGATATGTTCACCGAAGCTGACCAGCCCGCTAAAGACCACCGGCCAGATGAACATCAGGACAAACGCCACCACAATCATAGTGAATGAAGTGAGGATCGGCACCAGTCGGCGTCCGCTGAAGAACGAGAGCGCTTTCGGTAACTCCGTGCTGCTAAAGCGGTTATAGAGTTCCGCTGAAATAATGCCGACCATGATGCCGATAAACTGATTTTTAATCTTCGCAAAGGCCGCAGGCACCTGCTCGATTGGGATCTGCTGGATCATGGCGACAGCTGCCGGCGAACAGAGCGTGGTTAATACCAGAAAGCCGACAAACCCGGCCAGCGCGGCGGCGCCATCTTTATCTTTCGACATGCCGTAGGCTACCCCGACGGCAAACAGGACGCCCATATTATCTATAATGGCCGCACCGGACTGAATACATAGTGCGGCCAGCGCGTTAGAACTACCCCAGCCGTTGGGATCGATCCAGTAACCGATGCCCATTAAAATGGCGGCGGCAGGTAAAGTAGCGACGGGCACCATCAATGCCCGGCCGACTTTTTGTAGATAACCCAAAATATTCATATGAATTCCCTTAAAATAATAAATCCTGAAGCCGCATGTAATAAAGCGACTGACCTGTATAACGATGGGCAGTTAAAATTAAACAGTCTTATTTTTATTGTGGGTTATTTTTAAGGGATTTCAGGAGGTGTTTAATGTTAGCCAGGTCGCATTTTAATAAATATTAAAAAGGACTTGGGTTATTAATAAATAGAATGAATAACAAAGCAGCGGTTATTTTTCAATAACCGCCATTGTTAAATGATACGGAGGTGAATTAATTAACTTATTGACCAGGCTACCGTACCGCGACAATAGGTTGTATTCACCTGATAATTATCTTCAAGGACAACAATATCGGCATCGTATCCGCGCTGTAATTTCCCTTTTCGACTATCAAAACCTAATAACCGTGCCGGATTAATGGTGCAGGATTTTAATGCCGCGCTAAACGGCACCATTGCTCTTTCGACCATATTATATAAGCCGCGATTGAGCTGTAGCGTGCTGCCGACCAGGACGCCGTTATCCCGTCTGGTTGCGCCATCATCGCCAAGTACCATTGGCTCTCCGCCGAACATATAGCGCCCCGGAGGACAACCTTTCGCCTTCATCGAGTCGCTTATCATGATGATGTCATTATCATTTTTGCTGCGATAAAGGTGGGCGGCGGAAACCAGGCTGACAAAGATACCGTCGGCAATCACCTCGCCGTACAGGCCATCAAGATTCAGGGCGGCGCCAAGCAGGCCGGGCTCGCGATTGACGTATTTCGCCATGCCGTTATAGACATGGGTGACATTTTTAGCGCCGTTGGCGACCGCCGCCAGCGCCTGCTCGAAAGAAGCATCCGAATGGCCCATATTGACCACAATCCCTTTCTTCGCGCAGTAGCGGGTCAGCGCAAACTGATGGTCTTCTTCCGGGGCAAGGGTAATGGCGATAATGTGGTCGCGCGCCGCCTTTTCGAAAGCCTGAAACTGGGTGACGTCGGCAGGGCGAATCTGTTTTTCCGGCTGCGCGCCGCGGTAAAGTTGGCTCAGGAACGGGCCTTCGAGATGGATGCCCAGAATTTCCGCGCCGCTATATCCTTCGTCCATAACGTGGGAAATATTGTCCAGCGCCGCCAGTAGCGTCGCGTTTTCATCGGTAACGGTAGTCGGGCAAAAGGCGGTGACGCCTTCTTCCGGTAGGCGGGAGGCCCAGCGGCGTAGCCCCTGTGGGTCGTTTTCGTTGGTATCGTAATCCCAGGCGCCGTGCGCATGGCTATCGATAAGGCCTGGTATAATGCGCCGCGCCCCGAAATCCTTATCCACGCGGGAGCTAAGACCGGGCGTGATCGCGCCGATAAGCCCATTTTCAATGGTTATTTGCGCCGGGTAAAAACCCCCGGCAAGCCACACTCGTTCGCTCTGGATTATCATATGCTCACCTTTAAGCGCTGATAAGCGATGCCGCGTCACGGTCGCATATGATGGTGACGTCCGCATGCATCAGTAAGAAGGAGGCGGGGAATTGCGGATCGATGCGTGTGCATTGGTGCAACTGCTTGATAATTTCCGCTTTTGATTTACCGTTGGCAATCAGCACGATCTTTTTGCTGCGCAAGATGGTGCCCATGCCCAAAGTGATAGCCTGTCGGGGGACTTCGTCCTGGCTGGCGAAGAAGCGGGCGTTCGCCGCAATGGTCTCTTCGTTAAGGTCGATGATATGGCATACCGGGCTATGGGTAGCATGGGGTTCATTGAAACCAATATGACCATCGTGACCAATGCCAAGAACGGTAATATCGAAATCGCCATGGCTTTGAATCAGGCGTTCGTAGCGAGCGCATTCGGCCTGCAGGTCTGGCGCCAGAATATCCGGTACGAAGGTATTTTCTTCAGCCATGTTGGCATGCTGATAAAAGTGCTGTTGCAGGAAGTAATAATAACTTTGCGGATCGTTTTTGGCCAGCGGGATATATTCGTCGATATTAAACGAGAGGGCGCAGGAGAAATCGGCTTCGCCATCTTTCGCCATTCGGCTCATTTCGGCCAGGAGGCCGACGGGGGTTCCGCCAGTCGGTAAGGCCATTACTAAATCCGGTTTTTTATTCAGCTCCTGGGCAATATGTTGTGCTGCCAGGGCGCTCATTTTTTCGTAGGTGTCGGTAATAATAAAGTTCAACATGTTAATCCTTAACCGCCAATGGTGGCTTTTAATCCAATATCTTCAGCGTATTGTTTAATTTGTTCTGTTACGTCGCGTTGGCATGTCGGAATGTTGTGTAGAAAATAGGGCATACCAAGCTTTTGATATTTCCCGATGCCATAAATATGGTATTCGAGAATATCAACCTGTAAAACCGCCGGACCGAGTTTACGAATAAAGTCGAGACGCTGGCGAATATCCTCCGGATCGTCGTTACGCGTCGGCACGATCACCATTCGCGCGAGGATCGGCTTGCCCATAGCGGCGATCGCTTTGGCATTATCGAGGATCCGCCGATTGTCTACGCCGGTACAGGCAAGATGAGTCTCGGGGTTGAAAGCTTTAAAGTCGTAAGAGACCAGATCGACCGTTTCAATCAGCGGGCGCAGCTTTTCCCAGCGGATATTGCCTGCAGTATCGAGACATACGTGTACGCCCTGCGCTTTCAATATTTGCGCTGTTTCTTTGACGAACTCCGCCTGCAGCGCCGGCTCGCCGCCGGAAAAGGTCACGCCGCCAGTGCTTGAGTCGTAAAATGTCTTGTCGCGCAGTAGTAATTCCGCCAACTGGTGCGAGGTCATCTCTTTAGCGACTTTTTCATAACCGTCGTAGGGGCAGAGATCGACCATATCCAGGAGATTGCTGCAATTTCTACGGTCTATATTGACGCCATTGCCCGGTTCAGCAAGGGTAATGGCGTGGTTGTTCGCTGCCTGTACGCAGGTACCGCACTGGCGGCAGCGTTCTTTAAACCAGAAAACGTTATGGCCTGGCCCGATGGTTTCCGGATTCGCGCACCACTGGCAGCGCAGGTTGCACTGCTGCATAAAGACGGTGCTGCGTATTCCTGGACCATCTTTGGTGGAATAACGTTGAATTCGGGAAATCAGGCCAGTTCTCATCGCGTTTCTCTCTTACCAGCTCAGTTCGGTGCGCGCGATAATCGCATCCTGCGCTTCCGGCATCAGCGTTGAGAACAGCGCGCAATACCCGGCAACGCGCACCATCAGATTCGGGTAATCCTGCGGATTCGCCTTTGCGGCGCGCAGAATATTGGAATCAATGATGTTGAACTGATTATGGAAGATGTTTTTCTCACGGCTGGCTTCCATAAAGGCGGTAAATTTCTCCAGATTGTCGTCGCCTTCCAGCGCGCTTGGCGTGAACTTCATATTCAGCAGCTGGCCGCCGGCGATTTTCTGGTTCGGCAGTTTCGCAACCGAGTTAATGACCGCCGTCGGGCCTTCTTTATCCGCGCCGAGGCACGGAGAGGCGCCCTCGTTCAGCGGCAGCGTCGCCAGGCGACCATCCGGCGTGGCGCCGACGTCAAAACCATTCGGCACGTATGAAGTAATATTAGAGGTCGACATGGTATAACCGCAGCCTTTTGGCCCCTTACCATAGCGATCGGTTTTGTATTTCGGCAACAGTTTGAGATAAGACTCGAAGACATCGGCGACGATATGGTCGACATAGTCGATATCGTTACCAAACTTCGGCGCATTGCGGCACAGTTTGCGTACGCGCGCGCCTTCCAGACCTTCAAAGTTGCTATCCATGGCGTCACGTAGCTGTTGAAGCGTCAGGACTTTATCGTCGAAGACCAGTTTTTTCACTGCCGCCAGGCTATCGCCGACCACGGAAGGGCCAATGTTGGAGGAACTCACGAAGTCATATTCCGCGCCGCCGTTTTTCAACGTTTTACCGCGTTCCAGCGAGCAGTTAATCGTGGCGGAGGCAAAGGCATCGGCATCGTGGTATTTCAGCGCCCGGTCGCAGACCAGATCGCAATCTACCGCCAGATCGGAGTAGAACTCCAGCAGCTGGTTCCACGCCGCCCATACTTCATCGTAAGACTGGTAGTTTATTTCGCGGCCTTCTTTACCGTTGATTTTCACTAACTGCACGCCGGTCGCCGGATCGCAGCCGTTGTTCATCACCAGCTCAAGGATCTTGCCGAAATTCACATAGGTCATGCCGGTGGCGCGGTGCCCCCAGCGGCCTGGGATCGCGGTTTCTACGCAACCCATTGAAGCATATTCGCGGGCGACTTCTTCCGTCAGGCCCAGCGTCATCATGGCAGGGATAACCACTTCGTCGCAGAAGATCGACGGCATACCGAAGCCTTTACGAATGAGCTTTGCGGCATCCTGCATCAGCGAATGCGGGGTATCTTTTGAGAAACGAACGCTGAGGTTTGGTTCCGGCAGGCCGGTTAGCGCCATGGCTTCCAGCGACAGATAGGAAAGATCGTTGGTACCGTCGCTGCCGTCAGGCTTCATGCCGCCAACCATCAGGTTGGAATAGAGCGGATAGCCCCCGCTGTACTGAGTATGGCCCCACGGGCGTACTTTGTTCAGGCTGTTGGTCATGATGAAGAAGTGGGTCAGGATCTCCAGCGCCTTTTCTTTGCTGATTTTCCCGGCTTTGATATCGGCTTCGTAATACGGCCAGACGTACTGGTCGAAGCGGCCGAAGGAGAAAGAGTGGCCGTTGCTTTCAATCATCATCAGCAAATGGGTAAGGTAGACGGTTTCCACGGCTTCATAGAAGCTACGGGCTTTGCCTTCCATCAGATGGGCGAACATGTCGCTCATGGCCAGCAGTTCGTCGCGGCGTTTAGCATCGGACACTCTTGCCGCTTCGGTTTTAGCAAGCGCGGAGAAGCGTTTGCAGTATTTAAGCGCGGCCTCCATGGTAATAATGACCGCCTGATAGAAATCTTTTTGCTCGTCGGTCAGGTTGTCGTCATTTTCCAGGTGCTGTTTGGCGATATCGCGCATACCGCCATAGCCAACTTCCAGTACGAAATCATGGTTCGGAATGATATGGCCGTCGCCGGACATGCTAATGCCGCCGCGGTGCAGCACGCCCTGTTTTTCCGCCAGACGGTTAATTTGCGGTAGGTTGGCAAGCACTTCATCCTGATGGGTTTTTCCTTGCCAGTAATCCTGCAGGGTACGCAAGCGGGCTTTGGTGGATTCGGACACGCGGAAGCTATCACCGGAACGCTTATCAAATTCGTCCAGTTCATCGATAACCCAGTTAAAGGAGTATTCCGGGAACACCGGCGCGGCAAAATTGGCGCTCGCCTGGTTGCCGACAATCAGCATATCCGGTTCGATATAGATGGTCATTTTCTCCAGAATATCGGCTAACGCCAAAGCCCGGCGAATCACAATGGACTGGCCTTCGGAGCGTTTAAACGACTCGGTGATGATCTCTGCTCGTTCCGGGCATAGCGTCGCCACGCGATGGAACATCTGATCCTGTTTTTTAGCGATACGCGCGAAGTCGCAATCGTCGTTGGTAGGTTTGAAGCTCAGTAATCCGTTCATAAAGACCTCAATTCTGGAGGGGGTATCCCTATTCCACGCTTGAGGTGTTCTTTTGTCAATTTATTTATGATCTTTTGTGTTCTATTTATCATTAATAAATCTAAAAAGAACATTTAGAAAAAACGGAAAAGCACAGACGCCCGTTGCCGGGCGTGAAGTTATGCTGCGCTGTCGGCCAGCAACAGTTCGGTTTTTTGCGCAGTAAGCAGGGAGAGGATATCGGCTGGGAGGCCATCCTGACTGATAACGATGTCAAAATCGTCCAGTCGGGCATGGCCGGCAAGGAAAGTTTGCTCGAATTTACTTTTATCGGCGAGGAGGATTTTTTGCCGTCCGGCGCGCAGCAGCGCTCGCTTGACGTGGGCATCGGTCATTTTAGGGACCGTTAGCTCGCCGTGGTGGTTAATACCCTGGGTGCTGATAAAGACCTTATCGGCATGAATGGTGCTAAAAAACTCTGCGGTACTGAAAGAGATCATCCCCTGGGTATCATCTTCATATTCTCCCGGAGCGACGATTAACTTGATGTTTTTTCTTCCTTTTAGCAGGTTCACTACCGGTACTGAGTTAGTGATCACCATGATTTTTTTATCGAAAATTGATTGCGCTAGCGCCAGCAGCGTGGTCCCGCAGTCAATGATGATAGTGTCGCCGTCCTCAACCAGCTCTGCCGCTTTACGGCCAATCAGGTGTTTATCGTCAACCATCTGCACGGATTTAAGCTGAAAACTTGGCTCGACGCTGGCGCCGCTGGTCAGGTAGGCGCCGCCATAGGTCGTTTTGACGATTCCCTGTTTTTCGAAGAATGACAGATCCCGGCGGATAGTCATTTTGGTGACGCCGAACTTCTCGGCCAGTTCGTTTACAACGACTTTTTTGTCCTGTTGCAGAATGGCGTAAATGCTCATTCTTCTGTCTGATGATTGCATAACAACGATTTGCCCAAAGGAAAAACGCACTATAAAACACATCCCGTGTGCTGGCAATCGGCGATCAAAGGAACATAAAAGAACACGCCCGGCTGACGCCGGGCGTAACGGGAAAGGTTATTCCCACTCTTGCAGGAAACGCTGTCCATATTGGTCGGCCACCAACAGCGCGGCGTACACCTGGTCGGCGCTGGCGCCGCCCGGCATATTGTGGATAGTTTCGCCTTCGGCGCAGGCGGCTTCCGCGACCGTGCGCATTTTGGCCGGGATATCGCCTTTAATATCGAGCTGCGCCAGCGTGATGGGCAGACCGACGCTGTGACAAAGCGCCGCAGCGGTCTCAATTTCTTCCACCGGCGCGTTTTCCAGCACCAGCTGCGTCAGGGTACCAAATGCGACCTTTTCTCCGTGGTAGAAGTGATGGGCGTCCGGGATGGCGGTCAGGCCATTGTGAATCGCGTGCGCCGCCGCCAGCCCGCCGCTCTCAAAGCCGACGCCGCTCAGGTAGGTGTTGGCTTCGATCACCCGCTCAAGCGCTGGGGTAACCACATGCTGCTCGGCGGCAAGCATCGCCTTTTCGCCTTCTTCAACCAGCGTGTTGTAGCATAGCTCCGCCAGCGCCAGCGCCGCCTGGGTGCATTTACCACCCGCCATTGTAGTCGCGCCGCTGCGCGAGCAGGCGCGGGCTTCAAACCAGGTCGCCAGCGCATCGCCAATCCCGGCGGCCAGCAGGCGAGCTGGCGCGCCTGCGACGATCTGCGTATCGACAACCACCATGTTCGGGTTGTGCGGCAGCATCAGATAGCTTTCGAATTCGCCATCGTCGGTATAGATAACAGACAACGCGCTGCACGGCGCATCGGTGGAGGCGATGGTCGGTGCCACGACCACCGGCAGGTGCATATAGTGGGCCAGCGCTTTCGCGGTATCCAGCGTCTTGCCGCCGCCGATGCCGAGCACTGCATGGCATTGGGCGCTGCTGGCGATATCGCGCAGACGGTTGATTTCATTTTGCGAACATTCACCGCCGAACGGGGCGATTTCGGCCACCAGACCAGCGCCGCTCAGGCTGGTACGCAGCTGCTCTTCGGCAAAGCCGAGAACGAACTTGTCGCCGATGATTAGCCAGCGTTCAGCCAGCGGTTTGAGATATTCGCCGAGGCGCTTGATGGCGCCAGCGCCCTGGATGTATTTACCGGGTGATTGAATAATGCGATCCATTTCGATTCCTCCGCGATGACCGTGCAAGCCGCCTGTTGGCGGCCGACGATCGGATTACAGGTTCAACGTGCCAAATGCGTTATTCCAGTCCTGCTCAAACTTCTCTATGGCTGACTCTACCGCAGGGGTGCCGAGCATTTGTTGCGCTACGTCTAAGGGGAGGGTGATAGCTTCACAGCCGGCTAACAGGCAATCCAGCGCCTGGCGCGGGGTTTTGAAGCTCGCGGCCAGGACTTTGCTTTCCGGGGCGTGCATTTCCAGCAGGGATTGCAGTTCTTGCACCATGCGAATGCCGTCACCGCCCTGGGCGTCGACGCGGTTGACGTACGGCGCGACGTATTTCGCGCCGGCCAGCGCCGCGAGCAGCCCCTGGGAAGCGCTATAGACGGCGGTGCCAAGCGTAGGGATGCCTTCTTTTTTCAGCAGTTTGATGGCGGCAAGTCCTTCGGCGGTAACCGGGATCTTAACCACGATTCCTGGTACGGCGTTACTCAGGCGTTTGGCTTCTGCCACCATACCTTGCGCATCGCGACTCATGGTCTGCGCGAACAGAATACCTTCCGGGCCGACGGCTTTTTGCAGGCGAGGCAGCACACCCCAGACCGGGGTTTTGCCGGCGGCGATGATGCTCGGGTTGGTGGTGACGCCAGCCAGCGGATAAATGCGGGCCAGACGTTCAACTTCAGCGACATTCGCGGTGTCCAGATAGAGTTCCATAACCATTCCTCGATGTGTAATTCAATGATGTTGAGGTAAGGATACGGCTTCCGTTTGCCTGCCCGCCAGATGACAATTTTGCCAAAAACTGGATAAATGTACGCATTACGATTAAGAGTGATTTAGATCACATTTGTCCACGTAATAGTGCATCCAGGCTGAAATAGCCTGCAGGTGGAAATCAGTAACTTACAAAAATCTAGTTTTACGGCGCAGAGGGGTTTTCCGTCAGTTGGCTATGGTACTGGCGGCGATACTCGGAAGGAGAACGTTCAGTATTCTTGCGGAACAGGCGGCAGAAGTAATTGCTGTCGGCGAAGCCGCAGGCGTGGGCGATATCTTTTACTTTCATATCATGACCCTTCAGCAGCATGCGCGCCTGTTCGAGGCGGATATGATTGAGGTATTCGTTAAAGCCCATGGGTCCGCACTTCTGAAACAGATGTGAGAGATAGTTGGGAGAGAGATAAAACTCCTGGGCTACGGATTCCCGGCTCAGCGGCTCAGCGAAATGGACATCGATATACTGGCGGATCGCCTCGAACAGCGCCTGGCTGCGCGATGAGGTTTGCGCCTGGCTACCCAGCAGATCGGTACAGTGGCTGAGCAGACTACTCACGATGCAGCGGGCGGTTTGCTGCTCCTGCGGTTGCATGCGTATCTCATTTAGCGCCTGTAGCAGGAATGAACCCACGCGCGGCCCGCGGCGTGGTACCTGGATCTTCTGGACAAGAGTTAGCGCTTCTCCGTTCCAGCGCTGCAGCGTAAATTCCAACTGCTGTTTGCCAAACAGGATGCTTAAGAGCAGACAGGGCGTCTGCCAATGCGGCCAGTTCCAGCCATCGCCGGCAATATACAGTACATCACGCGCCTGCAGCGGCGCGGCGTTTTCGCCTAAGGCGAGATCGCGCAACTGCCCCTCAATGACGATATTCAGACGGGGGAAATCGAGCTGTATCACGGCTTCAGCAGGCGGTCGCATTGCGCCGGCAAAATGCACATCCGCAATGTTATTCGTTTTTTTTATCAATGAATCAATGAGTTGATTGATGCTATTGTCCATCATTGCCCCGTCAAATACGTCACGCGGTTCATCATACCGGACATTTTTCCAGCGGTAAAAGCGCGAACTCGTCGTTATTGCTTCTCGGTTGTGAAATGTTATATCGTAACATTTTGTCGCAATCAATATTCAACTCAGGAGAGAGTAATGACCCGAAAGATCCCCATGCTCGCGTTTGGCTTCGGCATGGCGCTTGCCAGCGTTCAGGCATTCGCCCACGGTAGCCATCATCATGGCCCGGCGTTAACTGAAACGGAACGCCGGGCCAGCGAAGGCATTTTTGCCGATAAAGATGTGAAGGATCGCGCGTTGAGCGATTGGGATGGCGTCTGGCAGTCAGTCAATCCGTACCTGCTGAATGGCGACCTTGACCCGGTTCTGGAGCAAAAAGCGAAAAAGCCCGGCGGCAAGAGCGTGGAAGAGTATCGCGCCTATTATAAGAAGGGCTATGCCACCGACGTAGAGCAGATTGGCATTGAAGATAACGTGATAGAGTTCCACGTCGGCAAGACCGTTAATAGCTGCAAATACCGCTACTCAGGCTACAAAATCCTGCAATATGCCTCCGGCAAGAAGGGCGTTCGCTACCTGTTTGAGTGCCAGCAGGCTGACGGCAAAGCGCCGAAATTCGTCCAGTTCAGCGACCATATTATTGGCCCGCGCAAATCGCAGCATTTCCATATTTTCATGGGGAATGAATCTCAGGAAGCCTTGCTGAAAGAGATGGATAACTGGCCGACCTATTATCCGTATGCGCTGCATAAAGAGCAGATCGTCGATGAGATGTTGCATCACTAAAATGAATGGGAAATTCCCCCGACCGGGCGGCCGGGGGAAACGATGATTAGCCGGTATTACGCATCCCAGCCGCGACGCCGGCAATGGTGACCATTAGCGCTTGCTCAACGCGCGCATCCGGTTCCTCGCCAGCCTCTTCGGCCTGACGCGAACGGTGCAGCAGTTCGGCCTGCAGGACGTTCAGCGGGTCGGTATAGATGTTACGCAACTGGATGGATTCGGCAATCCACGGCAGGTCGGCCATCAGGTGGGAGTCGTTAGCGATGGCCAGCACCACTTTGATATCGGCGGTTAACAGCTGACGCAGCTCTTCGCCGAGTTTCCACAGTTCCGGTTTCACCAGCCGCTGATCGTAGTACTCCGCCAGCCACAGGTCGGCTTTTGAATAGACCATCTCCAGCATGCCCAGGCGGGTTGAGAAGAACGGCCAGTCGCGGCACATGCTTTCCAGCTCGCTCTGCTTGCCTCCCTCGACTACTTTCTGCAGCGCGGCGCCGGCGCCCAGCCAGGCCGGCAGCATCAGGCGGTTCTGGGTCCAGGCGAAGATCCACGGGATAGCGCGCAGTGACTCGACGCCGCCGGTCGGGCGACGTTTTGCCGGGCGCGAGCCAAGCGGCAGTTTGCCCAGTTCCTGTTCCGGGGTCGCGGAGCGGAAATAAGGGACGAAGTCTTTGTTCTCACGCACATAGCCGCGATACATCTTACAGGAGACGTCGGAAAGCTCGGCCATGATCTCGCGCCACTGCGGTTTTGGTTCCGGCGGCGGCAGCAGGTTGGCTTCCAGAATGGCGCTGGTATACAACGACAGGCTGCTGATGGTCACTTCCGGCAGGCCGTACTTAAAGCGGATCATCTCGCCCTGTTCGGTGACGCGCAGGCCGCCTTTCAGACTACCCGGCGGCTGCGAGAGCAGCGCGGCATGGGCCGGAGCGCCGCCGCGACCGATGGAGCCGCCGCGACCGTGGAACAGCGTCAGTTCAATACCGGCTTTTTCGCAGGTTTTGATCAGCGCGTCCTGGGCCTGATACTGAGCCCAGGAGGCGGCCATCACGCCGGCATCTTTGGCCGAGTCGGAGTAACCGATCATGACCATCTGTTTGCCCTGAATAAAGCCGCGATACCAGTCAATATTCAGCAACTGAGTCATGACGTCGTTGGCGTTGTTCAGGTCGTCGAGCGTTTCAAACAGCGGCGCGACCGGCAGGGCAAAGCCGATACCGGCTTCCTTCAGCAGCAGATGAACCGCCAGCACGTCGGACGGCGTTTTGGCCATTGAGATAACATAGGCGGCGATCGAGCCGCGCGGCGCTTCAGCGATCACCTTGCAGGTGTCGAGGACTTCGCGAGTCTCTTCGCTTGGTTCCCACTGGCGTGGCAGCAGCGGGCGTTTGGAGTTCAGTTCACGGATCAGGAAGGCCTGCTTGTCGGCTTCCGACCAGCTTTCATAATCGCCGATCCCGAGGTAGCGGGTCATTTCGCCCAGCGCTTCGGTGTGGCGGGTGCTTTCCTGACGGATATCGATACGCACCAGCGGTACGCCGAAAGATTTCACCCGGCGCAGGGTATCGAGCAGTTCGCCGTTGGCGATGATGCCCATGCCGCAGGCCTGCAGCGATTTATAGCAGGCGTACAGCGGTTCCCACAGCTGTTCGTTTTGCGTGATAAGACCCGCTGGTTTCGGCAGTTTTTGCCCTTTCAGACGCGCTTCCAGCCAGGCCTGGGTCTCCATCAACTGGCTACGCAGTTTTTTCATCAGATAACGATACGGCTCTTGCGCGCCTTCCGCGCCGGCCAAATCGCGGAGCTCGTCGGTGCATTCGACCATCGACAGCTCGGAGATAAGCACCTGGATATCTTTCAGGAACAGATCGGTCGCTTTCCAGCGGCTGAGCAACAGCACGTGGCGGGTGATATCGGCGGTGACGTTCGGGTTGCCGTCGCGGTCGCCGCCCATCCAGGAAGTGAATCGTACCGGCACAAAATCAACCGGTAGCTGGTAGCCGAGGTTGGCTTCCAGCTGTTCGTTCAGCTCGCGCAGATAGTTCGGCACGCCTTCCCACAGGCTGTTTTCAACTACCGCGAAACCCCATTTGGCTTCATCGACCGGAGAAGGGCGGTGCTTACGAATTTCATCGGTATGCCAGGACTGGGCAATCAGCTGGCGCAGGCGGCGCATCAGCTGGTTGTGCTCATAGTCGGCGATATCTTTGTTATCCAACTGCTTAAGGCAGTTGTTGACCTCCACCATTTTGTGGATCAGCGTCCGGCGGGTGATTTCGGTCGGGTGAGCGGTTAATACCAGCTCCAGCGACAGGGATTCCACCGCTTTTTTTATGGTGTCTTCGTTGAGATTGGGTTGGTCTTTGAGTTTTCTCAGGGTACGCGCAATAACTTCCGGATTGCTGGCGGCTTCGCCGTTGGGCGAAATGCTGTGATATTGCTCAGCGGTATTGGCCAGATTCAAAAACTGGCTAAAGGCGCGCGCCACCGGCAGCAGCTCGTCGTTGGACAAGTTTTGCAGTGTGGTGAGCAGCTCCTGGCGATTGGCTTCATTGCCCGCGCGAGAAGATTTGGACAACTTACGGATAGTTTCGACTCGATCAAGAATGTTTTCTCCTAACGCATCCTTGATGGTGTCGCCCAGCACCTTACCGAGCATACTGACATTACTACGCAAAGCGGAATATTGTTCGTTCATGTTACCCCAGACACCCCATCTCATTTTATTTTGTTATATCCGGCGCTCCGTGAATTGAGCAGTGGATAAGCAACCCGTCTTTTATAAAGCCACGTAAATACCCCCGCGTCAATTGCTGCGAAATCGCTTCAGCAAACGAATAAATAGCGATAATTTGCGAAAGTTAACTCAGCGGTCGGCGGATAAGCATTACTTATGGAAGTGTGACGATCGTCACTCTCCCGCCTCCGGGCGTGAAGGCGGGAAAACGGCGGCAATTAATGCCAGCAGAAGTGATGGACAACCTGGGTGATGAGCTCGCGCGTTGGCTTAATAAACCGCGTCTCCAGATATTCATCCGGCTGGTGGGCCTGGTTGATGGAGCCCGGTCCTAACACCAGCGTAGGGCACAGCGTCTGGATAAACGGCGCTTCGGTGCAGTAGTTCACCACTTCGGTCTGCGCGCCGAGCAGTTTTTCAACCACTTCGACCAGCTTGTGGTCCGGCGGGCATTCATAGCCTGGGATCGGCGGATGCAGCTCAGAGACCGTCAGACGCCCTGGCCAGCGCTCGCTAACCGGCGCCAGCGCTTCATCCAGCAGACCGTTCAGGTCGTTAAGCGTCATACCCGGCAATGGACGAATATCCATGTGCAGCTCGCAGCAGGCGCAGATGCGGTTGGATGCATCGCCGCCGTGAATGGCGCCCAGGTTGAGCGTCGGATAAGGCACGGTGAAGGCAGCGTAGTGGTAACGCTCTTTTAAGTCATCGCGCAGTTGCATGATGCGGCCAATCGCATCGTGCATCAGTTCGATAGCGTTCACGCCGCGCGCCGGGTCGCTGGAGTGGCCGGACTGGCCCAGTACGCGTACCGCTGTTGAAATGTGGCCTTTATGCGCCCGTACCGGCTGCAGCGAGGTCGGCTCGCCGATGATCGCGCAGTCCGGGCGCAGCTGTGTGGTTTCAGCGAAATAGCGCGCGCCCGCCATGCTGGTTTCTTCGTCAGCGGTAGCCAGTATATACAGCGGTTTTTTCAATTTACTGACGTCAACGTCGCGCAGGGCATCGAGGATAAACGCGAAGAAGCCTTTCATATCGGCCGTGCCGAGGCCGTAGAGTTTGTTGTCGTGCTCGGTAAGCGTAAACGGGTCGCGAGTCCAGCGACCATCGTCGAAAGGCACGGTATCGGTATGCCCGGCGAGCAGCAGGCCGCCAGCGCCGTGGCCGGTACTGGCCAACATATTGAATTTATTACGCGTCTCCGGTACTGGCTGGATCTCGACGTTAAAGCCCAGATCGCGGAACCAGCCGCCGAGTAAATTGATTAAAGACTCATTGCTTTGATCCAGCGCTTCTTCGGTCGCGCTGATGGAGGGTGTGGCGATCAATGCGCGGTAAATCTCGATAAAGGGCGGTAAATTGTTTTTCATTGTTGACACACCTCTGGTCATGATAGTATCAATATTCATGCAGTATTTGTGAATAAAAATACAATATCGTTGAGCGCAATAAAACCCATCGAATGTAAGGAGATGCTCTTCCAATGCTAAATACGCTGATCGTGGGAGCTAGCGGCTATGCCGGCGCAGAGCTGGTGGCCTATGTAAATCGCCACCCTCATATGAACATAACCGCTTTGACCGTCTCCGCGCAAAGCAATGATGCTGGAAAGTTAATTTCCGATATACATCCGCAACTGAAAGGTATTGTCGACCTGCCGCTGCAGGCGATGTCCGATATCAGCGAATTTAGCGCCGGCGCGGATGTGGTGTTCCTCGCCACCGCGCATGAAGTCAGCCACGATCTGGCGCCGCAGTTTTTGGCCGCGGGCTGCGTGGTGTTCGATTTATCCGGTGCGTTTCGCGTCAACGATGGGGCGTTCTACGAAAAATACTACGGTTTCACGCATCAGCATCCGGACCTGCTCAAACAGGCGGTCTACGGTCTGGCCGAGTGGAACGTCGAAGCATTGAAAGAGGCGAATTTGATCGCGGTGCCTGGCTGCTACCCGACGGCGGCGCAGCTGGCGTTAAAACCGCTGATCGATGCCGGTCTGTTGGAGCTGAAGCAATGGCCGGTGATCAACGCCACCAGCGGCGTTAGCGGCGCCGGGCGTAAGGCGGCGATGAGCAATAGCTTCTGCGAAGTCAGCCTGCAGCCGTACGGCGTTTTCAATCATCGCCATCATCCGGAAATTTCTACCCATCTGGGCGCAGAGGTGATCTTCACTCCCCACTTGGGCAATTTTAAACGCGGTATTCTGGAAACCATTACCTGCCGTCTGAAGCCGGGCGTCGGTAAAGAGCAGGTTGCTGAGGTCTTCCAGCAGGCCTATGCCAATAAGCCGTTGGTCCGTTTATACGATAAAGGCGTACCGGCGCTGAAAAATGTGGTTGGGCTGCCATTCTGTGATATCGGTTTTGCCGTCCAGGATGAACATATTATCGTCGTGGCTGCAGAAGATAACCTGCTGAAAGGCGCGGCAGCGCAGGCCGTGCAGTGCGCTAACATTCGTTTCGGCTTCGCTGAGACGCAGTCTTTAATTTAAGGTGTGATGATGAACAATCCATTGATTATCAAACTTGGCGGCGTGTTGTTGGATAGCGAAGAAGCGCTGGAGCGCCTGTTTACCGCGCTGGTGCATTACCGCGAAACACACCAGCGTCCGCTGGTTATCGTCCACGGCGGCGGCTGCGTGGTGGATGAGCTGATGAAACAGCTTAATCTGCCGGTGAAAAAGAAAAATGGCCTGCGCGTAACGCCTGCCGATCAGATTGACATCATTACCGGCGCGCTGGCGGGAACTGCCAATAAAACGCTGCTGGCATGGGCGAAAAAGCATGGTCTTTCCTCGGTAGGGCTGTTCCTTGGCGATGGCGATAGCGTGAAGGTGACTCAGTTGGATGAAGAACTGGGCCACGTTGGTAAAGCGCAGGCAGGCTCGCCGACGCTTATCAATACGCTGCTGGCGGGCGGCTACCTGCCTGTGGTGAGCTCGATTGGCGTCACCGACGAAGGACAGCTGATGAACGTCAACGCCGATCAGGCGGCGACGGCGCTGGCGGCGACGCTGGGCGCGGATCTTATCCTGCTGTCCGATGTGAGCGGCATTCTCGACGGCAAAGGTCAGCGGATTGCGGAAATGACCGCCTCCAGGGCCGAGCAACTGATTGAACAGGGCATCATTACCGACGGTATGATTGTGAAAGTAAACGCGGCGCTGGACGCGGCGCGCGAGCTGGGTCGCCCGGTGGATATCGCCTCCTGGCGTCATGCCGAGCAGCTGCCGGCATTATTTAACGGTACGCCGATCGGTACGCGTATTTTGGCTTAAGATTGAATGCCCGGCGGCGCGTTGCTTGCCGGGGCAACAAGACCGTAGGCCGGGTAAGCGCAGCGCGGCCCGGCAGAACTCACGAATAAAGGAAGCATGTTATGGCACTTTGGGGCGGGCGTTTTACACAGGCAGCAGACCAGCGGTTCAAACAATTCAACGACTCTTTACGCTTTGACTATCGTCTGGCGGAACAGGATATCGTGGGATCCGTCGCCTGGTCCAAAGCGCTGGTAACCGTAGGCGTACTGACCGCCGATGAGCAGCTGCAGCTGGAAGAGGCGCTGAACGTTCTGCTGGAAGAGGTACGCGCCAACCCGCAGCAAATCCTTGAAAGCGATGCCGAAGATATCCATAGCTGGGTCGAAGGAAAACTGATCGATAAAGTCGGCCAGTTGGGCAAAAAACTGCATACCGGACGTAGTCGTAATGACCAGGTCGCCACCGATCTCAAGCTGTGGTGCAAAGAGACCGTCACCGAACTGCTGTCCGCGACCCGCCAACTGCAAAGCGCGCTGGTGGAAACTGCAGGCAACAATCAGGATGCGGTGATGCCGGGTTATACCCATTTGCAACGCGCGCAACCAGTGACTTTTGCGCACTGGTGTCTGGCCTACGTTGAAATGCTGGCCCGTGATGAAAGCCGCCTGCAGGATGCGCTCAAGCGCCTTGATGTCAGCCCGCTGGGCTGCGGCGCGCTGGCGGGAACCGCTTATGAAATCGACCGTGAGCAGCTGGCCGGTTGGTTGGGTTTCGCATCAGCGACCCGTAACAGCCTCGATAGCGTCTCCGATCGCGATCACGTGCTGGAGCTGCTTTCCGATGCCTCAATCGGCATGGTGCACCTGTCGCGTTTTGCCGAAGATCTGATTTTCTTCAATACCGGCGAAGCGGGTTTTGTTGAACTGTCTGACCGCGTTACTTCCGGTTCGTCGCTGATGCCGCAGAAGAAAAACCCGGATGCGCTGGAACTGATCCGCGGTAAATGCGGCCGCGTGCAGGGCGCGCTGACCGGCATGATGATGACCCTGAAAGGGCTACCGCTGGCCTACAACAAAGATATGCAGGAAGACAAAGAAGGGCTGTTCGATGCGCTGGACACCTGGCTCGACTGCCTGCACATGGCGGCGCTGGTACTGGACGGTATTCAGGTGAAACGTCCGCGCTGTGCGGAAGCGGCGCAGCAGGGCTACGCCAACGCTACCGAGCTGGCGGATTACCTGGTGGCAAAAGGCGTTCCGTTCCGCGAAGCGCACCATATCGTCGGTGAAGCGGTGGTTGAAGCGATTGCTCAGGGCAAAGCGTTGGAAGATTTGCCGTTAAGCGACCTGCAAAAGTTCAGCAGCGTTATCGGCGATGACGTCTACCCGATCCTGTCCTTGCAGTCCTGCCTTGATAAACGTGCGGCCAAAGGCGGCGTCTCGCCGCAGCAGGTGGCGCTGGCGATTGCCGACGCCAGACAGCGCCTGGTGTAAGAGATTGCGCGCGAGTGAATGAGCCTGGGTAACTCCCGGGCTTTTTTACGCAAAAAAAAAGCGGACACAAGGTCCGCAAAAGTTCACGTTGGCTTTAGTTGTTCGGGTAGGGAAACTGTGAGGCGACTCAATGATTTTCAGATGTTCTCCTCGTTTCTGTGGTTATTATTGAACAGAAAACTTGATAGGGATAATCGTTCGTTGCTATTCTATCTATCGCCATGGACTATCGTGGCGATGGAGGATGAATAATGAATATTCGCGATCTTGAATACCTGGTAGCGCTGGCTGAACATCGCCACTTTCGACGTGCGGCAGATTCCTGCCACGTCAGTCAGCCCACGCTCAGCGGACAAATTCGCAAGCTGGAAGATGAACTTGGGGTGATGTTACTGGAGCGCACCAGCCGTAAGGTTCTGTTCACTCAGGCGGGTTTGCTGCTGGTGGATCAGGCGCGTACCGTGCTACGCGAAGTAAAAGTGCTCAAGGAGATGGCAAGCCAGCAAGGGGAAACCATGTCCGGGCCGCTGCATATCGGCCTGATCCCGACGGTGGGGCCATATTTGCTGCCGCACATAATCCCGATGCTGCATCAGACTTTCCCGAAGCTGGAAATGTATCTGCATGAGGCGCAAACCCATCAGCTGCTGGCGCAGCTCGATAGCGGTAAGCTCGACTGCGCGATTCTCGCGCTGGTTAAAGAGAGTGAAGCCTTTATCGAAGTGCCGCTGTTCGATGAGCCGATGATGCTGGCTATCTACGAAGACCATCCGTGGGCGGAGCGCGATCGCGTGCCGATGTCGGATTTAGCCGGTGAAAAGCTGCTGATGTTGGAAGACGGACACTGTCTGCGCGACCAGGCGATGGGCTTCTGCTTTGAAGCGGGTGCGGATGAAGATACCCACTTCCGGGCGACCAGCCTTGAAACGCTGCGCAACATGGTTGCCGCCGGAAGTGGTATTACGCTGCTGCCGGCGCTGGCGGTACCGCAGGATAGAAAACGCGATGGCGTGGTCTATATTCCGTGCATTAAGCCGGAACCAAGACGCACCATCGGGCTGGTTTATCGTCCTGGTTCGCCGCTGCGTAGCCGCTATGAGCATCTGGCGGAGGCCATCCGTAGTACTATGGATGGCCACTTCGATAAGGCGTTAAAAGAGGCGGTTTAAGCCGTTTAACGCCGCTACCCGATAGGCTTCGGCCATGGTCGGGTAGTTAAAGGTGGTGTTAACGAAGTACTCAATGGTGTTACCGCCACCTTTCTGCTCCATAATCGCCTGGCCGATATGAATAATTTCGGCTGCGCGCTCGCCAAAGCAGTGGATACCGAGGATCTCTTTCGTCTCACGATGGAACAGAATCTTCAGCGTACCTACGCTCATACCGACGATTTGCGCCCGCGCCAGATGTTTAAACTGCGCGCGACCTACCTCATAAGGCACCTTCATGGCGGTAAGCTGCTGCTCGGTTTTACCCACTGAGCTGATTTCCGGAATGGTGTAGATCCCGGTCGGGATATCTTCAATCAGATGCGCGGAGGCTTCGCCTTTGATCAGCGCCTGCGCGGCGATGCGCCCCTGATCGTAAGCCGCTGACGCCAGGCTCGGATAACCGATAACGTCGCCGACGGCATAGATGTGCGGCAGAGCGGTCTGATACATGCTGTTCACTTTCAGCTGGCCGCGGCTGTCGGTTTGCAGACCGATATTTTGCAGCGCCAGGGTGTCGGTGTTACCGGTACGGCCGTTGGCGTACAGCAGGCAGTCAGCTTTCAGCTTCTTACCGGATTTCAGATGCATGATCACGCCATCATCGACGCCTTCGATTTTCTCGTACTCTTCGTTATGGCGGATAACCACGCCGCTGTTCCAGAAGTGATAGGAGAGCGAATCGGACATCTCCTGATCGAGGAACGCCAGTAGACGATCGCGGGTGTTGATCAGATCGACCTTAACTTCCATACCGCGGAAGATCGATGCGTACTCGCAGCCGATCACCCCGGCGCCGTAAATGATCACGTGGCGCGGTTCGTGGTGCAGGCTAAGAATGGAATCGCTGTCGTAAATACGCGGGTGGTGAAAATCGACGTCGGCCGGATGATACGGGCGCGAGCCGCAGGCGATAACGAATTTCTCGGCGGTGACCGTTTCTACGGTGCCATCGTGACACTCCAGCGCCAGCGTGTGCTCATCAACAAAGTGGGCGTTGCCCTGCAGAATTTCGCAGTGGTTGCGCTCATAGAAACCCTGACGCATATGGGTTTGCTGGTTAATGACGCTGTCGGCATGGTTGAGGATGTCGGCGAAGGAAGAACGGAGAAGACGGGAATGGTCGCTGTAGAGGGGGTTTTGGTTAAACTCGATAATACGGCTGACGGCATGGCGAAGCGCTTTTGACGGGATGGTTCCCCAGTGGGTACAACCACCGCCGACGTTATGGTAGCGCTCGATAACGGCAACACGAGCTCCCTGTTTCACCAGTCCCATAGCGGCGCCTTCGCCGCCAGGACCGGAACCAATCACTATTGCATCATAATCCCAAGAGTGTGACATGGCATTACTCACCTGTTTTATACACAAAATAAACACGATGATAACATTTGGCGAGCTTTAACCCAATTATCGTTGTGCTTTTTTGCGGCATAAAAGCAGAAACGGCTCATAAACAATCATTCACAATCCAGTACAAACCGATTAGTTTTAATCTCTGGTATAGTGCCGACAGGGCTATTGGAAGGATTCATACATCGTGATGGGCGTAAGAGCACAACAAAAAGAAAAAACCCGCCGCTCGCTGGTGGAAGCGGCATTTAGCCAACTTAGCGCTGAGCGAAGCTTTGCCAGCCTGAGCTTGCGCGAGGTTGCGCGGGAAGCAGGGATCGCGCCGACGTCCTTTTATCGTCATTTTCGCGATGTCGATGAGTTAGGCCTGACGATGGTAGACGAAAGCGGGCTAATGCTGCGCCAGCTGATGCGCCAGGCGCGCCAGCGCATTGCCAAAGGCGGCAGCGTGATCCGCACCTCCGTCTCTACCTTTATGGAGTTTATTGGTAACAACCCGAACGCCTTTCGCCTGCTGTTGCGTGAGCGTTCTGGCACATCCGCGGCGTTTCGAGCCGCTGTAGCGCGCGAGATCCAGCATTTCATCGCGGAACTTGCCGACTATTTAGAACTCGAAAATCATATGCCGCGCGCCTTTACCGAAGCGCAGGCTGAAGCTATGGTCACCATCGTATTCAACGCCGGTGCGGAAGCGCTGGACGTCAGTCCGGAACAGCGCCGACAGCTGGAAGAGCGGCTGGTACTGCAGCTCAGAATGATTTCAAAAGGCGCGTATTACTGGTATCGCCGTGAACAAGAAAAAATGTCACATCATTCCGAATAACGTGAAGGACGAGCAATGAAACACTCAGTTCAAGATAAAGGTTCGCTACTGCTGGCGCTGATCGCGGGTCTGTCCATTAATGGCACCTTCGCCGCGCTGTTCAGCTCAATCGTTCCCTTTTCCATCTTCCCGGTTCTGTCGCTGCTGCTGACGGTGTACTGCCTGCACCAGCGCTATCAGAACCGCAGTATGCCGGTCGGGCTGCCGGGGCTTTCCGCCGCCTGTTTTATTCTCGGCGTATTGCTGTATAGCACCGTGGTGCGCGCAGAATATCCGGATATCGGCTCTAACTTCTTCCCGGCCGTACTGTCCGTCGTGATGGTGTTCTGGATCGGTTACAAGATGCGCAACCGCAAAGATACCGCGGCGGAGTAATCCGCCAGGCAATAACCCGGCAACGTTGCGTTCGCCGGGTTTTTTTATGCGTTTATTTCTTCGTTAACAGCACGCCGCATTCCATATGGTGGGTATACGGGAACTGATCGAATAGCGCCAGGCGGGTGACATTGTGCGTCTGGCTGAGGGTTTCCAGGTTCTGGCACAGTGTTTCCGGGTTGCAGGAGATATAGAGAATTCGCGGATAGGCCTGAACCATTTTTTCGGTCTCGCTATCCAGCCCGCTGCGCGGCGGATCGACAAAAATGGTTTCGCACTGATAGCTTTGCAGATCGATACCCTGTAGACGGTTAAACTCTCGCACGCCGTTCATCGCCTGAGTAAACTCTTCTGCCGCCATGCGGATAATCTGCACGTTATCGATATGGTTGGCGGCAATATTGTATTGCGCGGAGGCGACTGACGGTTTAGCGATTTCCGTCGCCAGCACGCGATCGAAGTTACGCGCCAGCGCCAGCGAGAAGTTGCCGTTGCCGCAGTAGAGCTCCAGCAGATCGCCGGTGGAGCCTTTGGTGACGTCCAGCGCCCACTCCAGCATCTGAATATTCATCGCCGCGTTTGGCTGGGTAAAGCTGTTTTCTACCTGACGATAAATCATTTCGCGCCCGCCAACCGGTAGACGTTCATCGACATAATCCCTATCGAGCTCGATTTTGGTTTTAGTGGCGCGGCCAATCAGCTGCACGTTGAGATTTTGCGCGCGCAGGGCATCGCGCAGCGCTTCCGCGTGCTGGCGCCATTCGTCGTCGAGCTTCTTGTGATAGAGCAGCGAGACGATGGCCTGGTTGCTCATGGTCGTCAGATAATCAATCTGGAAAAGCTTATGGCGCAGGACCGGGTTATGGCGCACGCCGTCGAGCATCGCCGGCATCAGCTGGTTGATGAGCTCGCTGGCGGCCGGGAAGGTATCGACGCGAATACGCGACTTGGTCTGCTGATCGAAGATGATGTGATAGAGGTCGTCGCCGTCGTGCCACAGGCGAAATTCAGCGCGCATCCGGTAGTGGCTGACCGGCGAACGAAATACCTCCGGAACCGGCGCGGCAAAAGGGGCCATCATTTTCTGCAAACGGACGACTTTTTCTGCCAGTTGCGCTTCGTATTGCTCGGTAGGGAGGTGTTCGGGGGTCATGATGCATCCTGAATAAAATAAGTACGCGGGGATTGTAGGGAAAGCATTGGGGATGTCCAGCCCTGGTTGCGGATGAAATATCGTTATAGCAGTCTGGACATCTATATGTTTCTAATTGTAGCATCTTGCAACCGGTCCTCTGAGTTAATAGGGAATCCAGTGCGAATCTGGAGCTGACGCGCAGCGGTAAGGAAAGGTGAGAAATAAGCGCACTCGGTGCAGACACTGCGGTTAGCCGTGGGAAGTCATTATTTCTTGAAACCGCCTCCAAGCCCGAAGACCTGCCGGATACGTCGCATTTGGTTTCTATCATCGCGAGCTACTGATAGAGCCGGCGGCATCCTCTCTATATTATGGATGCTTTTACAATGATTAAAAAAGCTTCGCTGATGACGGCTTTATCCGTCACGGCATTTTCCGGCTGGGCGCAGGACAGCAATTCAAATACGTTAGTGGTGACGGCAAACCGTGTGGCGCAACCTATCGAGACCGTGCTGGCGCCGGTGAGCGTGGTGACGCGGCAGGATATCGATCGCTGGCAGTCAACCTCTCTCACCGATGTGATGCGCCGCCTGCCGGGCGTGGACATCGCGCAAAACGGCGGCATGGGGCAGCAGAGCTCTCTCTTCGTACGCGGTACCAACTCCAGCCATGTCTTAATCCTGGTGGATGGCGTACGTCTGAATCAGGCGGGCGTCAGCGGCTCTTCCGACTTAAGCCAGTTCCCTATCGCTCTGGTACAGCGCATTGAATACGTTCGCGGCCCGCGCTCGGCGGTCTACGGCTCAGACGCGATTGGCGGGGTGGTGAACATTATTACCACTCGCGACCAGGACGGCACCACGCTCAATGCCGGCGTGGGTTCAAATGGCTACCAGAACTACGGCGGCAGCACGCAGCAGACTTTCGGCGGTCATACCCGCGTCACCCTGGCGGGCGACTATACCTATACCAAAGGCTTTGATGTTGTCGCTGAAGGCAATACCGGCGGCGTTCGCCAGCCGGATCGCGATGGCTTTATGAGCAAAACGATCTACGGCGCGCTGGAGCATAGCTTCTCCAATGAGTGGAGCGGCTTTGTGCGCGGATATGGCTATGACAACCGGACGGCCTATGATGGCTCTCCTTATGGCGGCGTATTAGTCGACACTCGCCAGCTGTATAGCCAGACCTGGGATGCCGGCCTGCGTTTTAATCAGGATATCTTCCACTCGCAGCTAACTTCCAGCTATAGCCACAGCAAGGACTACAATTACGATCCGCGACTGGGGCGCTATGACACCTCGGCGACGCTGGATGAAGTGAAACAGTACAACGTGCAGTGGGCGAATACGGTCGATATTGGCCACGGCAACGTGGGCGCCGGAATCGACTGGCAGAAACAAACCACCGAGCCTGGCACGAACTATGTGACCGATGGCTATGAAATCCGTAATACCGGCCTGTTTATCACCGGCTTGCAAAAGTTGGGCGATTTCACTCTGGAAGGGGCGGCGCGTAGCGATGATAACTCGCAGTTTGGCCAGCACGGTACCTGGCAGAGCAGCGCCGCGTGGGAGTTTATCGACGGCTACCGCTTTATCGCCTCTTATGGCACCGCCTACAAAGCGCCGAATCTCGGCCAGCTTTACGGCTTCTATGGTAATCAGAATCTCGACCCGGAAGAGAGCAAGCAGTGGGAAGGGGCCTTTGAAGGCCTGACGTCTGGGGTGACATGGCGCCTGTCCGGATATCGTAACGACATCGACAATCTGATCGACTACGACTCGCAGCTGATGAAATATTACAACGTCGGCAAGGCGCGTATTAAAGGTATTGAAGCGACGGCGTCGTTTGATACCGGGCCGCTGGCGCACAGCATCAGCTATGACTATGTCGATGCGCGTGATGCGAAAACCAACGAGCTGCTGGTGCGCCGGGCAAAACAGCAGGTGAAATACCAGCTGGACTGGCAGATTTATGATTTCGACTGGGGTGTGACCTATCACTATCTTGGCACCCGTTATGACAACACTTACGACCCGGTAACCTATGCGCCTGAGAGCGTTAAGTTGGGCGGCGTAAGCTTGTGGGATCTCGCAGTTTCGTATCCAGTCACCTCACATCTCACAGTTCGTGGTAAAATAGCCAACCTGTTCGATAAAGATTACGAGACAGTATATGGCTACCAAACTGCAGGACGGGAATACACCTTGTCTGGCAGCTACACCTTCTGATCCACGTCCCACCGTGCTGGTGTTTGATTCCGGCGTCGGTGGGTTGTCGGTATATAACGAGATTCGGCAGCTGCTGCCGGATCTACATTACATTTATGCTTTCGATAACGTTGCTTTCCCGTATGGCGAGAAGAGCGAAGAGTTTATCGTTGAGCGTGTTGTTGAGATCGTGACTGCCGTTCAGCAACGCTATCCTCTGGCGCTGGCGGTCATCGCCTGTAATACCGCCAGTACCGTTTCCCTGCCAGCCCTACGTGAAAAGTTCGCTTTCCCGGTGGTCGGCGTGGTGCCGGCAATTAAGCCTGCCGCGCGCTTAACGGCAAACGGCATTGTTGGCCTGCTGGCGACGCGCGGTACCGTCAAGCGTCCTTATACCCGTGAACTCATTGACCGCTTTGCCAATGAATGCCGCATCGAAATGCTGGGTTCCGCTGAACTGGTGGAACTGGCAGAGGCGAAGCTGCACGGCGAAGCGGTACCGTTGGAAGAGCTGCGTCGAATTCTGCGCCCGTGGTTACGGATGCAGGAACCGCCCGATACGGTCGTATTAGGTTGTACGCACTTCCCACTACTGGCGGAAGAACTGCAACAGGTTATGCCGGAAGGAACGCGGTTTATCGATTCCGGCGCGGCGATTGCTCGACGCACCGCCTGGCTGCTGGAGCATGAAGCGCCGGATGCCAAATCGAATGATGCCAATAAGGCTTTTTGCATGGCGATTACCCCGGATACTGAACAGCTTTTACCCGTTTTACAGCGTTACGGCTTTGAAACGCTGGAAAAACTACCGCTTTAATGGCGTTTTGCGCAAAAAAAAGACGGTTGAAAAGTTTTTTGAAAACAGGGCTTGTCAACGTCTCAGAACTCCCTATAATGCGCCTCCACTGACACGGAACAACGGCAAGCAAGCC
>NZ_JAQIRJ010000016.1:0-85628 GCF_032601995.1 Klebsiella sp. 141153
AAAAAATTCGGTGGAGCGGTAGTTCAGTCGGTTAGAATACCTGCCTGTCACGCAGGGGGTCGCGGGTTCGAGTCCCGTCCGTTCCGCCACTTATTTATATTAAGCCTGCTATATTAGCGGGCTTAATAGCGAGAAAGATTTAGGGGCGTAGCTCAGTTGGTAGAGCACCGGTCTCCAAAACCGGGTGTCGCGAGTTCGAGTCTCTCCGCCCCTGCCATATATAATCCTTTGCTTCGGCAAAGGATTTTTTTTGTCTTTAATTTCTTCCCTCACACTGCCTTTCTTGCCTTTTGGTCACTCCATCCATGGAGTCAGATCGCTATTCCAGGATGCTGCTTTTCAGGATCTCGCGAATATGTGCCTGCTTATCGCTATTTTGTAGCCAGATGGCATACAGAGGACGTGAAAGCGTCGCGCTATCGGTCACCGTGTGCAGGCCGGTTTTCTGCTGTGCCCAACTAACGGGTAACCAGGTACAACCGTTCAGCGTACTGAGT
The DNA here is from genome assembly GCF_032601995.1 of Klebsiella sp. 141153. Lineage (NCBI taxonomy): Bacteria > Pseudomonadati > Pseudomonadota > Gammaproteobacteria > Enterobacterales > Enterobacteriaceae > Klebsiella > Klebsiella sp. 141153. The sequence goes on from NZ_JAQIRJ010000016.1 coordinate 498, forward strand.
TGCTGATAAGCCAGTTCGGCGGAGCTCGTTGTCAACAGCGGCACATCATCGCTACCGATCAAACCCGCTTCGTTTTGCTGGAAGTCTGGTCCCCATTCCAGGCGCAGGTAGTTCAAATCATTCTTATTTTTTCCCGGCGCGGCACAATAGAGCGCCAGGGTGAAATGACCCAATAACTGGCTGCTTAATTCATCCATCTTCGGTGATTCAGTGGTGATCAGGAGATCGAGCTGGCGTTCATGCAACTGCTTTACTAATGACTGGCGCTGGGCTATCCGCGCCTCAAATTGCAGGTTATAGGGATCGTTGTAGAGTGTCCCCAGCCAACCGTTCAACAGGCATTCCCACAGCGATGCGCTGGCGCCGATCGAAAATTCATTATGGCGAGAAGAGTGGGCGACCTCCTTACGCGCGGCCTGCCAGGTATTCATCAACGTTTCGGCATAGGGCAACAGTTTCTCGCCGGCTGACGTCAGGCGAATATTGTTACGATGGCGGGTAAATAGATTCACGCCCAACTGGTTCTCCAGCTGACGAATGCGGAAGCTAACCGCTGATTGTGTTAAATAAAGCGCTTCCGCTGCCCGTCCAAAGTGGCGAGTTCTGCTCACTTCAAGGAAAGTTTTGAGCAATTCCGTGTCCACACTCTTCTCCGCAAAATTATTTGTCGTGATGATTTAAATGTTTTGTTTGACGCTCTGTCAAGCGTAACTAATACTCCGCGCCATAAATAGCTCGGCCAAAGAATCAGGAGCGTGTAGGATGGCGGAAAGCTTTACGACGACTAATCGTTTTTTCGACAATAAAAATTATCCACGCGGGTTCTCCCGTCACGGTGATTTCACCATCAAAGAGGCGCAGCTGCTTGAACGTCATGGTTACGCCTTTAATGAGCTGGAATTGGGCAAACGCGAGCCTGTTACCGAAGATGAAAAACAGTTCGTTGCGGTATGTCACGGCGAACGTGAGCCAGTAACCGACGCGGAACGCGTTTGGATTAAGTATATGGCGCGAATCAAACGTCCGAAGCGTTTTCATACCTTATCTGGCGGCAAGCCGCAGGTTGAAGGCGCAGAAGACTACACTGAAAGCGACGATTAAAAAAAAGGGCGAAAGCCCTTTTTTTATGCCATCAGCGTCTGTAGGTGATTTAACATGCGGTCGATAGCCCGGTAGCTTAGCGCCTCCTGCAAATGATGACGTTCAATATCCCTATCCTCATTAAGATCGGCGATAGTACGCGCAAATTTCAGTAAACGTTGCCATGCGCGGATTGAAAGCCCTAATAGTGACAGCGTCTGTTCCAGCCATATCGCGTCGTCTTCTTTCAGCTTGCACCAGACTTTTATCTCCCCGCTATCCAGTTGCGCGTTCAGTTTATTCTGCCGTGCGAGCTGTCTGTCGCGCGCCGCTAATACCCGTAATCGGATGGTGGCGCTTCGCTCTTCGCCGCCGCCACCCCGGCTTAATACGCCCGGCGGAGGGAGCGGAATTTCAAGCGAAAGATCGAAGCGGTCGAGAAATGGCCCTGATAATCGGCCCAGGTAGCGTAGGGTCTGTTCCGGCGTGGCCCGATTATGCTGACCCTGATAATGTCCTGTTGGGCTGGGGTTCATGGCGGCAATCAGCTGAAATCTTGCGGGATAATCAATCTTAGCCCGAGTGCGGGAAAGATGAATTTTTCCTGATTCGATGGGCTCTCGTAGTGCATCCAGAACCCGACGTTCGAATTCGGGTAGTTCATCAAGAAACAGAATACCGTTATGTGCAAGGGAGATCTCTCCAGGGGCCGGGATTGAGCCGCCGCCGACCATCGCCGCTAGCGAAGCGCTATGGTGAGGGGCGCGAAAAGGCCGCCGACGCCACTGGCGCGTGACGTAATGAGCATTGACGAGGCTGAGAATAGCCGCGCTTTCCAGCGCTTCCTGGTTGGTTAGCGGCGGTAAAAGCCCCGGTAAACGGCTGGCGAGCATCGTCTTTCCTGTCCCCGGCGGACCCATCAAGAGCAAATTGTGACCGCCAGCTGCGACTATCTCCAGCGCGCGTTTTCCCTGCTGTTGGCCAATGACATCGCCGAGATCGTCATAATCATTGTCGTCTGTCGCGATTTCGCCAGCTGGCGGCTGCAGAGTATGTTTCCCCTCCAGAAACGCGCAAACTTCCTGCAGGTGTCCGGCTATAAGGCACTCATTGCCGCCAATCAAACCGACCTCTTCGGCATTATCTCCGGCAACGATGATCTTCCTCCCGGCTTTTATTGCCTCCATAGCGCTGGATATAGCCCCTGGAACGCCGCGTAACGCGCCTGTAAGGGCTAATTCGCCAATAAACTCATACTGATTAAGTTTCGGTGCGGCAAGCTGCTGCGAAGCGACCAGGAGCGCGAGAGCAATAGGTAAATCATATCTCCCTCCTTCTTTGGGCAGATCGGCGGGTGCGAGATTGATGGTTATCTTCTTCGCTGGAAAGCTGTAGCCGCTGTTAATAATGGCGCTACGCACCCGATCGCGGGCTTCCTTTACCGTGGTTTCCGGTAGACCGACCATCGTCAAGCCGGGGAGTCCGTTGCTGATATGGACTTCGACAGTAATTAGCGGCGCGCTGACCCCGAGCGCCGCGCGGGTATAGACAATTGCGAGTGACATAACGCCTCCTGAGCGGAATGATTATGTCTATTCAAACGGTTTCATAAACCTGTGAATATTTAACTTTACGTTGCCTGTTCCAGACAATTACCTGCAAAGTTTTGCATTTTCATTGTCTTGGGAGTACGCGCGCAAATCCGTCATGAAGCCGTTTTAATGCCGTGAAACACTGCAGCAAACGCGAGAATAAGCTGAATTTTTTTCATTTTATTTTTTTCTTTTTAAAAACAACTGGTTTAATAAAAATCGTTAGCAAGATCAGAAAATGGAACATAAAAAAATCTTGTGCTTAATGTGATGTCTGTGGTAACTCTTTAGGTATTCCTTCGAACAAGAAGCCAGAAAGAACAGAAAATGACAGCCCTTCTACGAGTGATTAGCCTGGTCGTGATTAGCGTGGTGGTGATTATTATCCCACCGTGCGGGGCTGCACTTGGACGAGGAAAGGCTTAGAAATCAAGCCTTAACGAACTAAGACCCCCGCACCGAAAGGTCCGGGGGTTTTTTTATAACTTAAAAAACATAAGCGAGGAGCAGAAGATGGGTTTTAGCATAAAATTCTGTTTCTCCCGATCTATGACGGGGAAGTAACTATGAACGGGGCGCAGTGGGTGGTACATGCTTTGCGAACACAGGGTGTCGATACGGTATTTGGCTATCCGGGTGGCGCGATTATGCCGGTTTACGATGCATTGTATGACGGCGGCGTGGAACACCTGCTGTGTCGACACGAGCAGGGCGCCGCAATGGCCGCTATCGGTTATGCCCGCGCGACCGGCAAAACCGGAGTCTGCATCGCCACTTCCGGCCCTGGCGCCACCAACCTGATCACCGGTTTGGCGGATGCGTTACTTGATTCCGTGCCTGTTGTTGCGATCACCGGCCAGGTGGCGGCGCCGTTTATCGGCACCGATGCTTTTCAGGAAGTGGACGTTCTCGGTTTGTCGCTGGCCTGCACCAAACACAGTTTCCTGGTGCAGTCGTTGGAAGAGCTGCCGCGCGTGATCGCGGAGGCTTTCCAGGTGGCAAACTCAGGCCGTCCTGGCCCGGTACTGGTTGATATCCCTAAGGATATCCAGCTGGCTAAAGGCGAATTAGATCCGCATTTCTCTACCGTTCCTGACGATGTTGAGTTTCCTCACGCAGAAGTCGAGCAGGCGTTAGCGATGCTTGCGAAGTCCCATAAGCCGATGCTGTACGTGGGCGGCGGCGTCGGAATGGCGCAAGCGGTACCGGCCGTGCGCGAATTTCTGGCGGTGACGCAGATGCCTGTCACCTGCACCCTGAAAGGGTTGGGCGCCGTTGCCGCGGATTATCCGTATTACCTTGGCATGCTCGGTATGCATGGCACCAAGGCGGCAAATCTGGCGGTGCAGGAGTGCGATTTACTGATTGCCGTCGGCGCCCGTTTTGATGACCGGGTGACCGGCAAGCTGAATACCTTTGCCCCGCACGCCAAAGTAATCCATATGGATATTGACCCGGCCGAGCTGAACAAACTGCGCCAGGCGCACGTCGCCTTAACTGGAGATTTAAACGCCATGCTGCCAGCGTTGCAGCAGCCGTTGGCCATCGATGCGTGGCGCGAGCACAACGCGCAGCTGCGCGCGGAGCACGCCTGGCGCTACGATCATCCCGGCGAAGCAATCTACGCGCCGCTGTTGCTCAAGCAGCTTTCCGATCGCAAACCGGCGGATTGCGTCGTGACGACCGATGTCGGCCAGCACCAAATGTGGTCGGCCCAGCACATGACCTATACCCGTCCGGAAAATTTCATCACTTCCAGCGGCCTGGGCACCATGGGCTTCGGCCTGCCGGCAGCCGTCGGCGCGCAGGTGGCCCGCCCGGACGATACGGTTATCTGTATCTCCGGCGATGGCTCTTTCATGATGAACGTGCAGGAGCTGGGCACCGTTAAGCGCAAGCAGTTACCGTTGAAAATCGTGCTGCTGGATAACCAACGTTTAGGTATGGTTCGCCAGTGGCAGCAGCTGTTCTTCCAGGAGCGTTACAGCGAAACCACGCTTACCGATAATCCTGATTTTCTTACGCTGGCCAGCGCTTTCGGCATTCCAGGCCAGCACATCACCCGTAAAGACCAGGTTGAAGCGGCACTCGACACCATGCTTTCGAGCCAGGGGCCATACCTGCTTCATGTCTCAATCGATGAACTTGAGAATGTCTGGCCGTTGGTGCCGCCCGGCGCCAGTAATGCAGAAATGCTGGAGAAATTATCATGATGCAACATCAGGTCGCTTTACAGGCTCGCTTCAACCCCGAAACCTTAGAACGCGTGCTGCGCGTGGTGCGCCATCGCGGTTTTCAAATCTGCTCAATGAATATGGAAACCGCGTCGGATGCGCAAAACATAAATATCGAACTGACCGTTGCCAGCCAGCGGCCCGTCGAATTACTGTTTAGTCAGTTACGCAAACTGGTCGACGTCGCCTGCGTCGAGATCCAGCAACCCACATCACAACAAATCCGCGCCTGAGCGCAGAGGAATAAAAAAAATGACGACGAAGAAAGCTGATTACATTTGGTTCAATGGCGAGATGACTCCATGGGGCGAGGCGAAAGTACACGTCATGTCCCACGCGCTGCACTACGGGACTTCGGTATTCGAAGGTATCCGCTGCTACGATTCTCACAAAGGGCCAGTGGTGTTCCGCCATCGTGAACACATGCAGCGTCTGCATGATTCAGCCAAAATCTACCGTTTCCCGGTTTCTCAGAGCGTTGACGAGCTGATGGAAGCCTGCCGCGAAGTTATCCGTACCAATAAACTGACCAGCGCTTATATCCGTCCGCTGGTGTTTGTTGGCGATGTTGGCATGGGCGTTAACCCGCCGGACGGTTACAAAACCGACGTTATCATCGCGGCGTTCCCGTGGGGTGCATACCTTGGCGCAGAAGCGCTGGAGCAGGGGATCGATGCGATGGTTTCTTCCTGGAACCGCGCGGCGCCTAACACCATCCCAACCGCAGCGAAAGCGGGCGGCAACTATCTCTCCTCTCTGCTGGTCGGCAGCGAAGCGCGTCGTCACGGTTATCAGGAAGGTATCGCGCTGGACGTTAACGGCTATATCTCCGAAGGCGCAGGCGAAAACCTGTTTGAGGTGAAAGATGGCGTGCTGTTTACTCCGCCGTTTACCTCTTCCGCGCTGCCGGGTATCACCCGCGACGCCATCATCAAGCTGGCGAAAGATCTCGGTATCGAAGTCCGCGAGCAGGTGCTGTCCCGCGAATCTCTGTACCTGGCGGATGAAGTGTTCATGTCCGGTACCGCTGCGGAAATCACGCCGGTACGCAGCGTTGACGGTATCCAGGTCGGCGCAGGCCGCCGCGGTCCGGTGACCAAACGCATTCAGGAAGCCTTCTTTGGCCTCTTCACCGGTGAAACGGAAGATAAATGGGGCTGGCTGGATCCGGTAAGTAAGTGATTAAAAATGGGACGGCACGCACCGTCCCATTGCATAAACAGAGATGGGAGTAAAAAGAGCATGCCTAAGTACCGTTCCGCCACCACCACACATGGCCGCAATATGGCGGGCGCCCGCGCGCTGTGGCGCGCAACCGGGATGACCGATGCCGATTTCGGCAAACCAATCATCGCCGTTGTTAACTCCTTTACCCAGTTTGTTCCAGGGCACGTGCATCTGCGCGATCTCGGCAAACTGGTTGCCGAGCAGATTGAAGCTGCGGGCGGCGTCGCTAAAGAATTCAACACCATCGCGGTGGATGATGGGATCGCCATGGGTCACGGGGGTATGCTCTATTCACTGCCATCCCGCGAGCTCATCGCCGATTCAGTCGAGTACATGGTTAACGCCCACTGCGCCGATGCCATGGTCTGTATCTCCAACTGTGACAAAATCACCCCGGGGATGCTGATGGCCTCCCTGCGGTTGAATATTCCGGTGATCTTTGTTTCCGGCGGCCCGATGGAGGCCGGGAAAACTAAGCTGTCTGACAAAATCATCAAGTTGGATCTGGTTGATGCCATGATTCAAGGGGCAGACCCGAAAGTCTCTGACGATCAGAGCGAACAGGTAGAGCGTTCCGCCTGTCCGACCTGCGGTTCGTGCTCGGGTATGTTCACCGCGAACTCAATGAACTGCCTGACCGAAGCATTAGGCCTGTCGCAGCCGGGTAATGGTTCTCTGCTGGCGACCCATGCCGACCGTAAAGCGCTGTTTCTCAACGCCGGTAAACGTATCGTTGAACTGACCAAACGCTACTACGAGCAGGACGACGCTTCCGCGCTACCGCGCAATATCGCCAGCAAGGCGGCATTTGAAAACGCCATGACTCTCGATATCGCAATGGGCGGCTCAACCAATACCGTACTGCACCTGCTGGCGGCGGCGCAGGAAGCCGAAATCGACTTCACCATGAGTGATATCGACAAGCTGTCCCGCAAAGTGCCGCAGCTGTGTAAGGTGGCGCCGAGTACGCAAAAATACCATATGGAAGACGTGCACCGCGCCGGTGGCGTGCTGGGTATCCTCGGCGAGCTGGATCGCGCGGGGTTACTCAACCGCGAGGTTAAAAACGTCCTTGGCCTGACGCTGCCGCAGACCCTGGAACAGTACGATGTGATGGTGACCCAGGACGACGCGGTGAAAAAAATGTTCCGCGCCGGTCCGGCGGGGATCCGTACTACCCAGGCGTTCTCGCAGGATTGCCGCTGGGATACGCTGGATGACGATCGCGCTGAGGGATGTATCCGTTCTCTGGAACATGCCTACAGTAAAGACGGTGGCCTGGCAGTACTGTACGGTAACTTTGCCGAAAACGGCTGTATCGTCAAAACCGCTGGCGTCGACGATAGCATCCTGAAATTTACCGGCCCGGCGAAAGTTTATGAAAGCCAGGACGAAGCGGTTGAGGCGATCCTCGGCGGCAAAGTCGTGGAAGGCGACGTCGTGGTTATTCGCTATGAAGGGCCTAAAGGCGGGCCGGGAATGCAGGAGATGCTCTATCCGACCACCTTCCTCAAGTCCATGGGTCTTGGCAAAGCGTGCGCGTTGATCACCGATGGCCGTTTCTCCGGTGGCACCTCCGGGCTTTCCATCGGCCACGTATCGCCGGAAGCCGCGAGCGGCGGCAACATCGCTATCATCGAAGATGGCGACATGATTGCTATCGATATTCCGAACCGCGGTATCCAACTGCAGCTCAGCGATGCCGAAATCGCCGCCCGTCGCGAAGCGCAAGAAGCGCGTGGCGATAAGGCGTGGACGCCGAAAGACCGCGAGCGCCAGGTCTCCTTCGCGCTGCGCGCTTACGCCAGCCTCGCGACCAGTGCCGACAAGGGCGCCGTGCGCGATAAATCAAAACTTGGGGGTTAATCATGGCCGAGTCGCAACCCCTATCCGCCGCCCCTGAGGGGGCGGAGTATCTCCGGGCGGTACTGCGCGCGCCGGTTTATGAAGCGGTGCAGAAAACCCCGCTGCAAAAAATGGACAAGCTCTCTTCGCGTCTCGATAACGTTATCCTGGTGAAACGCGAAGACCGCCAGCCGGTGCATAGCTTTAAGCTGCGCGGCGCCTACGCGATGATGTCCGGCCTGACGGCGGAACAAAAATCAAATGGTGTGATCACCGCTTCGGCGGGTAATCATGCGCAGGGTGTGGCGTTTTCCGCTTCCCGGCTGGGTGTTAAGGCGCTGATCGTGATGCCGGTAGCGACCGCCGATATCAAAGTCGATGCCGTTCGCGGCTTTGGCGGCGAAGTGCTACTGCACGGCGCCAACTTTGACGAAGCGAAAGCCCGCGCGATCGAGCTGGCGCAGCAGCAGGGTTTTACCTGGGTGCCGCCGTTCGATCACCCGATGGTTATCGCCGGTCAGGGAACGCTGGCGCTGGAGCTGCTGCAGCAGGATGCCCACATTGACCGCGTATTCGTCCCGGTTGGCGGCGGCGGTCTGGCGGCAGGCGTGGCGGTGCTGATCAAGCAGCTGATGCCGCAGATTAAAGTGATAGCGGTGGAAGCGGAAGACTCGGCGTGTCTGAAGGCGGCGCTGGATGCCGGCCACCCGGTGGATCTGCCGCGCGTCGGTTTGTTCGCTGAAGGCGTGGCGGTGAAGCGCATCGGCGATGAAACGTTCCGTGTATGCCAGGAGTATCTGGACGACATCATCACCGTCGATAGCGATGCTATCTGCGCGGCGATGAAAGATCTGTTCGAAGATGTGCGGGCGGTAGCGGAGCCCTCCGGCGCGCTGGCGCTGGCAGGGATGAAAAAGTATATCGCCCAGCATAATATCCGCGGTGAGCGTCTGGCTCACATCCTGTCCGGCGCCAACGTCAACTTCCACGGACTGCGCTACGTTTCGGAGCGTTGCGAGCTCGGGGAGCAGCGCGAAGCGCTGCTGGCGGTGACGATACCGGAAGAGAAAGGCAGCTTCCTTAAGTTCTGTCAGCTACTAGGCGGCCGTTCGGTTACCGAGTTCAACTACCGTTTTGCCGATGCCAAAGATGCCTGTATTTTCGTTGGCGTGCGGCTGAGCCGCGGGTTGGATGAGCGCAAAGAGATCCTCGATCTGCTAAGCGAAGGCGGCTACAGCGTGGTCGATCTTTCCGATGACGAAATGGCGAAACTGCACGTGCGCTATATGGTCGGCGGACGACCGTCTAAACCGCTGCAGGAGCGCCTGTTTAGCTTCGAGTTCCCGGAATCGCCTGGCGCGCTGCTCAAGTTTCTGCACACCCTGGGCACCCACTGGAATATTTCGTTGTTCCACTATCGCAGCCACGGCACCGATTTTGGCCGCGTTCTGGCGGCGTTTGAGCTTGGCGAGCATGAGCCGGACTTCGAAACCCGTCTTAATGAACTGGGCTACGAGTGTCATGACGAAACCCATAACCCGGCGTTCCGCTTTTTCCTCGCGGGCTAGTGGTTAGGCAGTATTTTCCAGAACGCATCAATAAGCGGCTCGTACAGCCGCTTTTTTTGTGCGCAGACGCCCAGCTCAAATGGCGTTTTCTCATCGCTGCGATCGAGGATCATCACGCGATTACGTACCGGCTCGGGGCTGTTTTCCAGCACCACTTCCGGCAGTAGCGCCACGCCGCAGCCGAGGGCGACCATAGATACCATGGCTTCATGGCCGCCGACGGTGGCGTAAATGGATGGATTGCTGATTTTATGGCGGCGGAACCACAGCTCGATGCGGCGGCGCACCGGCCCCTGATCGGCCATGATAAACGGCACCGTTGCCCAGTCGGGATGCTCGACCGTGACCTGATTGCGCACCGGGCAGGGTAACGCCGGGGCAATCAGCACCACCGCAAGATTTTCCAGCATCGAAAACGCCACCGAGCCCGGCAGCGTCTCCGGCTTACCAGCAATGGCCAGATCGGCTTCTCCAGTGACCACTTTTTCCATCGCATCAGCGGCGTCGCCGGTCGATAACTTTATCTCTACCGAAGGATGCGCGGCGCGAAAGCGGTCGAGAATCGGTGGCAGATGGCTGTAAGCGGCGGTCACGGAGCAGAAAATATGTAGCTCGCCGGAGAGTGACGGCCCCTGCTGGTCGATGGCGTGGCGCAGTTGCTGATACTGCAATAAAGTCTGCTGGGCAAAGGTGCGGAGTTCTTCGCCGGCCTCGGTTAGGGTCACGGTGCGATTATCGCGAACGAACAGCGGCTGGCCGAGGTCCTCTTCCAGGCGTTGAATCTGCCGCGAAAGCGTGGAGGGACTGACATGCATAGCCCGCGCGCTGCGGCCAAAATGGCGGTTTTCCGCCAGATGCAGAAAGGTTTTCAGATCGCGTAAATCCATGGCTCAATCCCCTGAGAATAACGTTGCAGTTATTGCAATGTGATGTTGTGAATATATCAATTTTCGCAACGAAATTCCTGTCATATAGTGGGTTCATTCTCGCAAAACGCGAACCGAACAATAAGCACGACAACACAACATCACGAGGTATCACCATGGCTAACTACTTCAACACACTGAATCTGCGCCAGCAGCTGGCTCAGCTGGGCAAATGCCGCTTTATGGGGCGCGATGAATTTGCCGATGGCGCAAGCTATCTTCAGGGTAAAAAAGTAGTCATCGTCGGCTGTGGCGCGCAGGGCTTGAACCAGGGTCTGAACATGCGTGACTCCGGCCTGGATATCTCCTATGCGCTGCGTAAAGAAGCGATCGCCGAGAAGCGCGCATCCTGGCGTAAAGCGACGGAAAACGGCTTCAAAGTGGGTACCTATGAAGAGCTGATCCCGCAGGCTGACCTGGTCGTCAACCTGACTCCGGACAAACAGCACTCTGACGTTGTGCGTTCCGTACAGCCGCTGATGAAAGACGGCGCGGCGCTGGGTTACTCCCACGGCTTCAACATCGTTGAAGTGGGCGAGCAGATCCGCAAAGACATCACCGTGGTGATGGTGGCGCCTAAGTGCCCGGGTACCGAAGTTCGTGAAGAGTACAAACGCGGTTTCGGCGTACCGACGCTTATCGCCGTCCACCCGGAAAACGATCCGAAAGGCGAAGGCATGGCGATTGCCAAAGCCTGGGCAGCGGCGACCGGCGGCCATCGTGCGGGCGTTCTGGAATCCTCCTTCGTGGCGGAAGTGAAATCTGACCTGATGGGCGAGCAGACCATCCTCTGCGGCATGCTGCAGGCGGGTTCTCTGCTGTGCTTCGATAAGCTGGTGGCTGAAGGTACCGATCCGGCGTATGCGGAAAAACTGATTCAGTTCGGTTGGGAAACCATCACCGAAGCGCTGAAGCAAGGCGGTATCACCCTGATGATGGATCGCCTGTCTAATCCGGCGAAACTGCGCGCTTACGCACTGTCCGAACAGCTGAAAGAGATCATGGCGCCGCTGTTCCAGAAACATATGGATGACATCATCTCCGGCGAATTCTCTTCCGGCATGATGGCTGACTGGGCGAACGACGACAAAAAACTGCTGACCTGGCGTGAAGAGACCGGTAAAACCGCGTTCGAAACCGCGCCGCAGTATGAAGGTAAAATCGGCGAGCAGGAGTACTTCGATAAAGGCGTACTGATGATTGCAATGGTGAAAGCGGGCGTTGAACTGGCCTTCGAAACCATGGTTGATTCCGGAATCATCGAAGAGTCCGCTTACTATGAATCGCTGCACGAGCTGCCGCTTATCGCCAACACAATCGCCCGTAAGCGTCTGTATGAAATGAACGTGGTTATCTCCGATACCGCAGAATACGGTAACTACCTGTTCTCTTATGCATGCGTACCGCTGCTGAAAGAGTTCATGACCACTCTGCAGACCGGCGACCTGGGCAAAGCGATTGCCGAAGGCGCGGTAGATAACGCTCAGCTGCGCGACGTGAACGAAGCGATTCGCAGCCACGCTATCGAAGCGGTGGGTAAAAAACTGCGCGGGTATATGACCGATATGAAGCGTATCGCGGTCGCCGGCTAATAAAACAAAAGGTGCGGGCGGATGCCCTCACCCCAACCCTCTCCCACAGGGAGAGGGGGCAAACATTAAAGGCCTTCTCTTTGAGAAGGCCTTGTTGTTTATTTCCGGTACAGCACTTTGATGATGTGGTAACCGAACTGGGTATGCAGCGGGCCGGTTGGCTCCAGTTCCGGGCAGGAGAAAACCACTTTATCGAATGCCGGAACCATCTGGCCCTGGCGGAATTCGCCCAGATCGCCGCCGCGTTTTCCTGACGGGCAGATAGAGTGTTTTTTTGCCAGCTTGCCGAAGTCGGCGCCGTTTTTGAGCTGCTCAAGCAGATCGAGAGCCAGTTTCTCTTCTTTTACCAGGATATGCAGTGCTGCCGCTGTTTTAGCCATGATTGCGCCTTGATTGAGTTGGGATAAATCAGGGCGCCATAGTAACACGCGCTAGCGGCGATACAGCACCTTGATGATATGGTAGCCAAATTTGGTTTGTACCGGGCCATAGGGTTTGAGCAGCGGACAGCTGAACACGGCTTTATCAAACGGAGCGACCATCGCGCCCTGCTGGAACTCCCCCAAATCGCCGCCATGGCGTCCGGACGGACATTTTGAGTAGCGCTTCGCCAGATGATCGAAGCTGACGCCCCGTTCCAGCTTGGCGAGGATCTCGTGTGCCAGTTTTTCTTCTTTGACCAGAATATGCAGGGCCGCTGCGCTTTTTGCCATTACCGAAGCCTCAGGATGAATTGCGTGGCTGACACTTTACCATCAGCCGGTAAATCTCGGCCTCGCTTTCTGCTACAATCCACACCCCGTTCGAAGATTGAGCAATATTCCCATGCGTTTAAACCCTGGCCAACAACAAGCCGTCGAATTCGTTACCGGACCGTGCCTGGTGCTGGCGGGCGCCGGTTCCGGTAAGACCCGCGTTATTACGAATAAAATCGCCCACCTGATCCGCGGCTGCGGCTATCAGGCGCGCCATATCGCGGCCGTCACCTTTACTAACAAGGCCGCGCGCGAAATGAAAGAGCGCGTCGGGCAAACGCTGGGGCGCAAAGAGGCGCGCGGGCTGATGATTTCCACCTTCCACACCCTGGGGTTGGATATCATCAAACGCGAATACGCCGCGCTGGGAATGAAATCCAACTTTTCTTTGTTCGATGATACCGACCAGGTCGCGCTGCTGAAAGAACTCACCGAAGGGTTGATCGAAGATGACAAAGTGGTGTTGCAGCAGCTGATCTCGACGATCTCCAACTGGAAAAACGATCTGAAAACGCCGGCGCAGGCGGCGGCTGGCGCGAAAGGCGAACGGGACCGCATCTTCGCCCACTGCTATGGGCTCTATGATGCGCATATGAAGGCCTGCAACGTCCTCGATTTTGACGACCTGATCCTGCTGCCGACGCTGCTGCTGCAGCGTAATGAAGAGGTGCGCGAGCGCTGGCAGAATAAGATCCGTTACCTGCTGGTGGATGAGTATCAGGATACCAACACCAGCCAGTATGAGCTGGTGAAGCTGCTGGTGGGGCAGCGCGCGCGCTTTACCGTGGTGGGTGATGATGACCAGTCGATCTACTCATGGCGCGGCGCGCGGCCGCAGAACCTGGTGCTGCTAAGCCAGGATTTTCCGGCGCTGCAGGTGATCAAGCTTGAACAGAACTACCGTTCATCAGGGCGTATTCTGAAGGCCGCCAACATTTTGATCGCCAATAACCCACACGTCTTTGAAAAGCGGCTGTTCTCTGAACTTGGCTACGGCACGGAGCTGAAAGTGCTCTCCGCCAATAACGAAGATCATGAAGCGGAGCGCGTCGCTGGCGAACTGATAGCCCATCACTTTATTAATAAAACCAACTACAAAGATTACGCCATCCTTTATCGCGGTAATCACCAGTCGCGGGTTTTTGAAAAGATGCTGATGCAAAACCGCATCCCGTACAAAATCTCGGGCGGCACATCGTTCTTTTCGCGCCCGGAAATTAAAGATTTGCTGGCCTATCTGCGCGTACTTACCAACCCGGATGACGACAGCGCCTTCCTGCGCATCGTCAATACGCCGAAACGCGAGATTGGCCCGGCGACCTTGCAAAAGCTGGGCGAATGGGCGATGAGCCGTAACAAAGGCTTATTCACCGCCAGCTTTGATATGGGGTTAAGCCAGACGCTGACCGGGCGCGGGTATGAATCTCTCACTCGTTTCACCCATTGGCTGCGGGAAATTCAGCAACTGGCCGAGCGTGAACCGGTCAATGCCGTGCGGGATTTAATTCGCGGGATTGATTATGAGTCCTGGCTATATGAAACCTCGCCGAGCCCGAAAGCCGCGGAAATGCGGATGAAAAACGTCAACCAGCTGTTCACCTGGATGACCGAGATGCTGGAAGGCAGTGAGATAGACGAGCCGATGACGCTGACGCAGGTGGTTACCCGCTTTACCCTGCGCGATATGATGGAACGCGGCGAATCGGATGAAGAGCTGGATCAGGTGCAGTTGATGACCCTGCATGCCTCAAAAGGGCTGGAGTTCCCGTATGTTTACCTGGTAGGAATGGAAGAGGGATTGCTGCCGCATCAGAGCAGTATTGATGAAGATAACGTCGATGAAGAACGGCGGCTGGCCTACGTCGGTATCACTCGCGCCCAGAAAGAGCTGACTTTCACGTTGTGCAAAGAGCGCCGACAGTATGGCGAGCTGGTGCGCCCGGAACCGAGCCGTTTCCTGCTCGAGCTCCCGCAAGACGATCTGATTTGGGAGCAGGAGCGAAAAGTCATCTCTGCGGAAGAACGCATGCATAAAGGCCAGGCCAACGTCGCGAATATCAAGGCGATGCTGGCGAAGGCGAAAAAGGGCTAACGCTTCAGGCGACAAACTGCTGCCAGGCGGTGGAAAATGGCATCACCAGCAGCAGTGACGGTAGCATGTTGGCGGTAGGGAAATGGCGCATACCGCAAAGCCGAAAACCGGTCGCCAGCATAATAATTCCGCCGCAAGCAGTAAAATCAGCGATCATCGATGGGCTTATCAACGTCATAATAAACGTGGCGGCGAAGAACAGAATCACGAAGATGATCAACTGGGGAATAAAAATCGCGGTGATAATGTAGCCCAGCGTGGACGCGAAAATAGCGGCGGTGAAAAAGTCGAGTATCGACTTGGTCAGCAGAATGGTCGGGTCGCCGGTCATCCCTTCGGTTAGGGCGCCAAAAATACCGGTACCGCTGGCGCAGAAGAGGATCAGCACCGCGATAAACTGGTTCATAAAATCCCCGGCTTCTACGCCTGCGTTGTTTTGAGCTGGAAAAATACGCTCGATGGGCGTGCGTAGTTTGGTGCCCGCCCGCTCAATCCACTTCTCAATATTCAACAGGCCGCCAATAATAGTGCCGATAATAACGGCCAGCGCAATGGGTGGCAGATTGATGAGTTTGTTAAGGAAGAACACGCCCATACTGATAGAGATTAAACCGGAAATAAGCGGTAGCGTTTTCTTAAAGTGATCCGGGATAAATCGGTTGAGTGAGGCGCCTGCAATCGCGCCGACGAGTAATGAACCGCTGCAAACAAAAATACCTACCGGCATAGTATATTCTCCCTGTAATAAAATCAGGGCCTGAGAACAGGCCCTGTCGATTTATTATTTGATATTAAATACGCGGCTGGCATTGCCCCAGGCTATTTTATCTTTCAGCCCCGCATCCATTTCTAACGGATCAAACCAGTCGCAGGCCTGATGAATATCTTCATAAGGGTAATCTACGGAGAACATCACGCGATCGGCACCCATTACTTCAATCGCATTATTTAGCGAGTGAGTATTAAAATGACCGCTGGTGGTGACAATAAAGTTATTTTGCAGATAGTGCATTAACGGTTTTTCCGCCTTACCCAAACCGCAGCCGAAACGCTGACGATAGAGGCGATGCTGAGTGCGCGGCAGCATGTGTACCAGCCCTTCACCGAGGTGTCCCAGCACCAGGTTAAGATTCGGATAACGGTCGAACAGGCCGCTCATCATCAGGCGAATAGCGTGAACGGCGGTTTCCTGCGCAAAGCCCCAGGCGGAACCGATCAGGCTTTCGTAACCGGTATAAATCCCGCGCGCCGGGCCTTCCAGCGGTTCACGCGGATGCAGGTACACCGGCACGTTTAGCTCGTTGACTTTATCCCAGAATACCAACATGGATTCATCATCAAGATACAGGCCATGTTCGCTGTCTTTGACGTTGGTATAGCCGTTAATCAGCGCGCCTTTCATGCCCAGTTTTTTCACCGCGCGCTCCAGCTCTTCCGCCGCTGCTTCCGGGTTTTGTAACGCCAGCGTGGCGAACGCGCTAAATTTATCTGGATTCGGTTTTACATAATTATCAACAATAAAATCATTAGTGTCGCGAGCGAAAGAGACCGCTTTAGCTTTATCTAAAATAGATTGCGCGCCGGGCGAAGTCAGAGAAAGAATGACGTGGTCAATATTACGTTGCGCCATCTCTTCGAGCTGAATGCTGCGGTCAAGCAGACGGCGTTCAACGTCTTGCATATATTCGCTACCGTTACGATTAGCTTCGCCGGTCGAATCCCACAAACGATTATTTTCAGGAGTGGATACATGTTCTTCTAAAGCGATTTTTCCGCGCATGATAGGTTCCTCTATTTATTCTGTCGATATGAACTGATGCGAGGAGATTAAAATGTTTGACGTATTGACAGCAATAAACCAAATAGAATACGGCGTATCAGGAATACTAATACAGCCGATTCTTTGATGATTTAAATGTTAATAGAACCACCTGAGGCGGCAAGGGCTACAATCTGCGTGCGCAGCCAGATATGCCCGGGATCGCGGTGCAGGCGCTGGTGCCAGACCTGGCGAATCGCGATGTTAGCCAGTGAGAAAGGCAGTGGCCAGCTGCGGCAGGGGTAACGTCTGGTGATATGGCGCGCCAGCTGTTCTGGCACCACCGCCAGCATCTCGCTGCCGGCGACCAGCTCGCCCGCGCCTAAAAAGCTGGGCAGCGTCAATGCGATGCGCCGCGGCATACTGTGTTCCGCGAGCAGTTTATCAATATCACCGTGGGCGGTGCCGTTGACGCGAACCGCAAGATGCTTTTCCTGACGCCAGTCTTCGGCGCTGAACCGATGACGAATGCGCGGGTGATTTTCCGCTGCCAGACACACATACGATTGATCGAACAGATGCTGCTGATAGACGCTATCCGGCAACTGGGTAAGATACCCGATCGCCAAATCACATTTCCCGGATTCCAGCGCGCTAAGCGTTTGATCGTCAATATTCAGCACCGTAAAAGTGATGTCGCTGGCTTCCAGCCGCTGGAGCTGGCTTTGCAGCAAAGGAAGAAGCGTCATCTGGCTGATATCGGTCATGCCGATGGTGAAGTTACGGTTGCTCTCCTGCGGAATAAATTCCGGCTTAGCCGCCAAATCGGTATCGACCATTTGCAGCAGAGTAAAAATGGTGGGGGCGATAGCGTCCGCGCGCGGCGTTGGCGCCATTCGTTGACCAACGCGCACAAACAGCGGGTCATCAAAGTGCTCGCGTAGCTTTTTTAGCAGCAGGCTACCGGTTGGCTGGCTGATATCGAGCGCTTCCGCCGCCGGAGAGACATTCCCCAATCGGTAGAGCGCGGAGAAAAAGCGTAGTGATTTGAAATCCAGTTCTTCCCGCATGCGCCCTCCTGGCCGGAAATTACCTCGCCGCGTCGTCGTCGATCAGCAGCGCCCAGTGGACATAACTTTGCCACTGGCACTCTTGCTCGACCATTTCCCGGCCCAGCGGGTGTTCTTCCAGCCAGTCATCCGGCAGCGTCAGCGTCAGTTTTTCGTCGTCGGCGGTAAGCTGGATGGTTGGCAGGAGATCGTCGCGCCGGCGGCTGGCAAACAGAATCGCCAGTCGCAGCAGGCGACACAGATGTTCGGCAACGCGCGGCGGTACCGCGTTTTGCTGATGGAGCGAAGAAAGATCGATGGCGTTAGTCTGGTTGAGCAGCAGCGTGGCGATGAGCTTCTTTTGCGCCGGGGTAAAACCGGGCAGGTCGAGGTTATTGACCAGATAGGCGGCGTGCTGCGGCGCGCGTTTGAAATCGACGCTCAGGCCAATTTCATGTAGCGCGCAGGCGCTGACGAGTAAATCGCGGCTTAGCGGATCCAGCTCCCAGCCGCTGTCCAGTTGATCCACCAGATGGGTGGCCAGATTCGCTACCCGTTGCGCCTGCTCGGTATCGATCATAAAACGTCGCTGAATATTACGCAGCGTGCGGCTACGAATATCCTGATCGACGGAAAGGTGCAGCATGCCGTAGACCAGCCCTTCGCGTAATGCGCCGCCTGCCAGCGTCATGCACTGAATATTCAGTTCGCTAAAGATAGCAATCAGAATGGCCAGGCCGCTCGGAAAAACCAGTGCGCGTTCGAGCGTCAGCCCTTCGATTTCCAGCTCTTCAAGCCGACCGCACTGGATAGCGCGCTGCCTAAGCTGCTGCAGTTTGCTGAGGGTGATGCGTTCATCCATTCCCTGCGCCATCATGATTTCCTGCAGCGCCTGCACGGTGCCTGAGGCGCCAACGCACACTTTCCAGCCGTGGTAGCGCAGGACATCAGCGATCGGACGCAGCACATCGCGCGCCGCCGCTTCAGCGAGATCGAAGTTTTCTTTCGTCAGGCTACGGTCGGCGAAGTAGCGTTCAAGCCAGGTGACGCAGCCCATCGACAGGCTGAACAGAGAAGTGGTTTGCGCGCCGGTGCCGGTCACCAGTTCGGTGCTGGCGCCGCCGATATCCACCACCAGGCGCTGATCGGCGCCGCCGGTGGTATGGGCTACACCCTGGTAGATCAGGCGGGCTTCTTCTTCACCGCTAATCACCTGGACGGGGCAACCGAGGATTTCCTGCGCTTTCGCCAGAAACTCGCCGGCGTTGACCGCCAGCCGCAGGGTGGCGGTAGCGACGACGCGAATTTGCGCTGAAGGAATATCCTGCAAACGCTCGGCAAACAGGCGTAAGCACTGCCAGCCGCGCTCCATCGCTTCCGCGGAGAGCGCATTATCGCTATTCAGGCCAGCGGCCAGACGCACCTTGCGCTTAATGCGGCTCAGCGTTTGAATACTGCCGGCCACCTCGCGCACCACCAACATATGAAAACTATTGGAGCCAAGGTCGATGGCGGCATACAGCGAGGTGGAACTCATACTCTTCATCTTTCAGGCCGCTCCTGTGTCGACTGGGCGTCGTTGCCCATTCCACTTACCTGAACGCATTGCCTGGGATTATCTCCATGGCGCATCCTGAAAGATTTCGCGTATGGCATAGATGTTAACCTGAACGACGACGATTACGTGGCGGGCCGTTACGGCGCGGGCCATTACCTGGGCGGGTGCGCGTCAAACGCAACGGCTTAGGTAAGTCGGTCATGAGCGCGTCCGGATTGTACTTGCTGACTGGGATCGAATGGCCGATATAGGTTTCGATTGCCGGCAGGTTCAGCGCGTACTCTTCGCAGGCCAGGCTAATAGAATGCCCGCTTGCGCCCGCGCGGCCGGTACGGCCGATACGGTGGACATAGTCTTCGCAGTCATCCGGCAGGTCATAGTTAAAGACATGGGTGACGGCTGGGATATGCAGGCCGCGAGCGGCTACGTCGGTCGCAACCAGAATATCGAGATCGCCGCGGGTGAACTCTTCGAGAATACGCAGGCGTTTTTTCTGCGCTACGTCGCCGGTCAGCAGGCCGACGCGATGTCCGTCTGCGGCCAGATGGCCCCAGATATCTTCGCAGCGATGCTTGGTGTTGGCGAAAACGATAGCGCGGTCGGGCCACTCTTCTTCCAGCAGCGTCTGCAGCAGGCGCATTTTTTCGTCGTTGGAAGGGTAGAACAGCTCTTCTTTAATACGGTGGCCGGTTTTCTGTTCCGGTTCGACTTCAACGTACTCAGCGTTGTTCATCTGTTCGAACGCCAGTTCGCGTACGCGATAAGACAGCGTAGCGGAGAACAGCATGTTCAGGCGCTGAGTGGCTGGCGGCATGCGGCGGAATAGCCAGCGGATATCTTTAATAAAGCCGAGATCGTACATGCGATCGGCTTCGTCCAGCACGACAACCTGAATGGCGCCGAGGTTAATATGGTTTTGTTTGGCGTAATCGATCAGGCGACCGGTGGTGCCGATCAGAATATCGACGCCGCTTTCCAGCACTTTCAGCTGTTTATCGTAGCCGTCGCCGCCATAAGCCAGGCCCAGTTTCAGGCCCGTTGCCTGCGCCAGCGGTTCGGCGTCTGCGTGAATCTGCACCGCCAGCTCGCGCGTCGGCGCCATGATCAGCGCGCGCGGTTGGTTAACCTGGCGGTCTGCGATGGCCGGGTGAGAGAGAAGATAATGAAACGTTGACGTCAGAAACGCCATCGTTTTACCGGTACCGGTTTGCGCCTGCCCGGCGACATCGCGACCTTCCAGCGTTAGCGGAAGGGCGAGAGCCTGAATGGGTGTGCAATTATGAAACCCTTTTTTTTCAAGGGCTTCGACAACTGCCGGGTGCAGGGCGAAGTCGGAAAACTTCTGTTCTGTCAAATGTGTTTTGCTCATAGTGTGGTAGAATATCAGCTAACTATTGCATTAAGAAAGCGTATCCGGTGAAATAACGTCAACCTTTCGTTGGCGATATACGAAATTATTCAAGGTGCGTCTCCGGCTACTGAACGGATCCCGGAAAGCTTAGACTACTAAGCGCAACGGGGGCGGTAAATCTGCCGCAGGTAGATTTGCAGACAGTGCGCTTAAGCATCGGCGGTGGTGGTCCATGGTGGATCCATTTCCGCAGGTAGCTTATAAAAGAGGCATCCTGAAGAATAGCGTGCATAACGTAGCATCAACACGTCGTTGATGACTGCGACACCAACACACCAGGCTTATTCCTGTGGAGTTATATATGAGCGATAAAATTATTCACCTGACTGACGACAGTTTTGACACGGACGTACTCAAGGCTGACGGGCTGACCCTCGTCGATTTCTGGGCAGAGTGGTGTGGTCCGTGCAAAATGATCGCCCCGATTCTGGATGAGATCGCTGAAGAGTATCAAGGCAAACTGACCGTGGCTAAACTGAACATCGATCAGAACCCGGGCACGGCGCCGAAGTACGGCATCCGCGGCATTCCGACGCTGCTGCTGTTCAAGAACGGCGAAGTCGCGGCGACCAAAGTCGGCGCGCTGTCCAAAGGCCAACTGAAAGAGTTCCTCGACGCCAACCTGGCGTAATCGGTTTGCCATTCCGGCGTCCGGATTCCTATTTTTTGTGGAACTCTGGACGCCCGGCCTGAGTCGTGCTAAGTTAATTCCAGACTTCGTTTTAAACATACCTATTGTTTGAATCTTGTTTTACCCAAAGCGTCCCGCAGACTATGCGCGTGAGGCTAATAATTCTGGGCTTATCACTCATTCCGTCTTGTCGTTTCAGTTCTGCGTTCTTTCCTGTGACCAGGCAACGTACAGACACGAGATGAAGCCGCTAACAGGCATGGATGTTCCTGCCATACCATTCACAACATTAAGTTCGAGATTTACCCCGAGTTTAAGAACCCACACCACTATGAATCTTACCGAATTAAAGAATACGCCGGTTTCTGAGCTGATTACTCTCGGCGAAAATATGGGGCTGGAAAACCTGGCTCGTATGCGTAAGCAGGATATTATTTTTGCCATCCTTAAGCAGCATTCAAAGAGTGGCGAAGATATCTTTGGCGATGGCGTACTGGAGATACTGCAGGATGGATTTGGATTCCTCCGCTCAGCAGACAGCTCCTACCTCGCCGGTCCAGACGACATCTACGTATCCCCCAGCCAAATCCGCCGCTTCAACCTCCGCACTGGTGACACCATTTCCGGTAAGATTCGTCCTCCTAAAGAGGGTGAACGTTACTTCGCGCTGCTGAAAGTTAACGAAGTTAACTACGACAAGCCGGAAAACGCGCGTAATAAGATTCTGTTCGAGAACTTAACGCCGCTGCACGCGAATTCGCGCCTGCGTATGGAGCGTGGTAATGGTTCTACCGAAGACTTAACCGCTCGCGTACTGGATCTGGCATCGCCGATTGGTCGCGGCCAGCGTGGCCTGATCGTCGCGCCGCCGAAAGCCGGTAAAACCATGCTGCTGCAGAACATCGCGCAGAGCATCGCGTACAACCATCCTGACTGCGTGCTGATGGTGTTGCTTATCGACGAACGTCCGGAAGAAGTAACCGAGATGCAGCGTCTGGTTAAAGGCGAAGTTGTTGCTTCTACCTTTGACGAACCCGCATCTCGCCACGTGCAGGTTGCCGAAATGGTTATCGAGAAAGCGAAACGTCTGGTTGAGCACAAAAAAGACGTTATCATCCTGCTCGACTCCATCACCCGTCTGGCCCGTGCCTACAACACCGTGGTTCCGGCTTCCGGTAAAGTACTGACCGGTGGTGTGGACGCCAACGCCCTGCATCGTCCGAAGCGCTTCTTCGGTGCGGCGCGTAACGTGGAAGAGGGCGGCAGCCTGACCATCATCGCTACCGCGCTTATCGATACCGGCTCTAAAATGGATGAAGTTATCTACGAAGAGTTCAAAGGCACCGGTAACATGGAACTGCACCTCTCCCGTAAGATTGCGGAAAAACGCGTCTTCCCGGCTATCGACTACAACCGTTCCGGTACCCGTAAAGAAGAGCTGCTGACCACCCAGGAAGAGCTGCAGAAAATGTGGATCCTGCGCAAAATCATCCATCCAATGGGTGAAATCGACGCAATGGAGTTCCTCATTAATAAGCTGGCGATGACCAAAACTAACGACGACTTCTTCGATATGATGAAGCGTTCGTAAGACGGAATACGCCGAAAAAACGCCACGCGATTGCGTGGCGTTTTGTTTTGTAGCTTTGTATGATCCAGGCGGGAAAAGCGCCGCTAGCGTTGCCGTATGATATGCGCGGCGGGTAAGGCAGAAAGGACTTTAACAGTCTAAAATATATACAATAAATTTGTAATGTTCTGCTTTTCCCCTTCAGGAGTGGAGACATCATCGTTATACTCCCCGGATTAACTATGCTGAGAGCACATGTGTTGTGAATTTACTCACTGCTATTACTGAATTAATCAGTGTTTTCTTATTCACGACCCTCTTTATATTTGTTGCCCGTAAAGCAGCGAAAAAAATTGGGTTAGTGGATAAGCCAAACTATCGGAAACGGCATCAAGGTTTGATTCCGTTAGTTGGTGGTATCTCAGTTTATGCCGGTATTTGTTTTACCTTTGCGATTGCCGATTATTATATCCCTCATGCCACGCTGTATCTGGCCTGCGCGGGCGTGCTGGTGTTGGTCGGCGCATTAGATGACCGATTTGATATCAGCGTAAAAATTCGTGCGGTTATTCAGGCCGCGATAGCCGTTATCATGATGACGGCGGGTAATCTGCATCTCAGCAGTCTCGGCTATATTTTCGGTTCGTGGGAGTTAGTCCTCGGCCCATTTGGTTTTTTCCTCACCCTTTTCGCCGTTTGGGCGGCAATCAACGCCTTCAATATGGTAGATGGCATTGACGGACTGCTCGGCGGGTTATCGTCCGTCTCCTTTGCCGCAACCGGCATCATCCTGTGGTTTGACGGCCAGTACAGCCTGGCAATGTGGTGTTTTGCGATGATTGCCGCCATTCTGCCCTATATTTTACTTAATCTCGGCGCGCTTGGACGTCGCTATAAAGTGTTTATGGGTGATGCCGGCAGCACCATGATTGGCTTCACCATTATCTGGATCCTGCTGGAAACGACGCAGGGCAAAACGCATCCCATCAGCCCGGTGACGGCGCTGTGGATTATTGCGATTCCATTGATGGATATGGTGGCGATTATGTATCGCCGCCTGAGAAAGGGGATGAGCCCATTCTCGCCAGACCGTCAGCATATTCATCATTTGATCATGCGTGCCGGGTTTACTTCCCGGCAGGCCTTTGTCCTGATTACGCTGGCTGCCGCTTTATTGGCGCTGGTCGGCGTAGTGGCGGAATACACCCGTATTGTTCCTGAATGGGTGATGTTAATACTCTTTTTGTTTGCTTTTTTACTTTATGGCTACTGCATTAAGCGCGCATGGAAAGTGGCGCGTCTGGTTAAGCGCATTAGACGCAGAATTCGGCGACACAGCGGCAATAATCCAAATTTAACCAAGTAAAACTGGGGACGTGATGACTCAACCATTACCGGGAGCACAAGCAGTGAACGTTGAGAACGAACTGGATATTCGCGGGCTGTTTCGCGCCTTATGGGCAGGAAAAGGCTGGATAGTCGGCATCGCCGTGCTATTCGCGCTGATCGTTCTTATTTATTCCTTTTTTGCTCGCCAGGAGTGGAGCGCGACGGCAATTACCGACCGGCCGACCGTCAATATGCTGGGTGGATACTATTCGCAACAGCAGTTCTTACGTAACCTGGATATCAAAGCCGATTTGGCTTCGGTAGACCAACCTTCCGCCATGGATGAGGCATACAAAGAGTTTATTATGCAACAGGCGTCATGGGATACCCGCCGTGACTTCTGGCTGCAGACCGACTACTACAAGCAGCGTCAGTCAGGCAACGCGCGCGCGGATGCCGCGATGCTTGACGATCTGATCAACGATATTCAGTTTATCCCGGGCGACCCGCTGAAAAGCGTCAATGACAGCATCAAGCTGACGGCGGAGACCGCGCCAGATGCCAATAATCTGCTGCGTCAGTACGTCGCTTTCGCCAGTCAGCGTGCCGCCGGTCATCTTAATGATGAGCTGAAGGGCGCCTGGGCGGCGCGTACCGTACAGATGAAAGCGCAGGTGAAGCGTCAGGAAGAGGTGGCGAGCGAGATCTACAACCGCCGCGTGCAGAGCGTCGAGCAGGCGTTGAAAATCGCCCAGCAGCATAACATTTCACGCAGCGAGACCGATGTTCCGGCGGAGCAGCTGCCGGCCTCCGAACTCTTCTTACTGGGCCGGCCGATGCTGCAGGCGCGCCTCGAAAATCTGCAGGCCGTAGGGCCGGAATACGATCTCGACTATGACCAGAACCGCGCCATGCTGAACACGCTAAACGTTGGCCCGACGCTGGATCCACGTTTTCAGACTTACAGATATTTGCGTACGCCGGAAGAACCTGTAAAACGCGATAGCCCGCGGCGCGTATTTCTGATGATCATGTGGGGGATTGTGGGCGCGCTCATCGGCGCAGGCGTGGCGTTAGCACGTCGTCGTGTCCAGTGAATGGGGCCTGTGATGAAGGCTCCGCGCCATCATCACCTAATCGAAGAGAATCGATGTGAAAGTACTAACTGTATTTGGCACGAGACCAGAAGCCATCAAGATGGCGCCGCTGGTCCATGCGCTGGCAAAGGATCCTCATTTTGAGGCAAAGGTTTGCGTAACCGCGCAGCATCGGGAGATGCTCGATCAGGTGTTGAAACTGTTTTCGATTACGCCGGACTACGATCTGAACATTATGCAGCCGGGGCAGGGATTAACCGAGATTACCTGCCGTATTCTGCAAGGTTTAAAGCCGGTACTGGAGTCGTTTAAGCCGGACGTGGTGCTGGTACATGGCGATACCACGACGACGATGGCGGCCAGTCTGGCGGCGTTTTATCAGCGTATCCCGGTGGGCCACGTAGAAGCGGGCCTGCGTACCGGCGATCTGAACTCGCCGTGGCCGGAAGAGGGCAACCGCACGCTGACCGGGCGCCTGGCGATGTACCATTTTGCCCCGACCGCCACCTCGCGCGATAACCTGCTGCGGGAAAATATTGACGCAGAACGTATTACCGTCACCGGTAATACGGTGATCGATGCGCTGTTTTGGGTTCGCGATCGTGTCCTTGGCGATGAGGCGCTGCGCAATGAACTGATGCAGCGCTACCCGTTCCTCGAAGCGGATAAGAAATTAATTCTGGTGACCGGCCACCGTCGCGAGAGCTTTGGTCTCGGCTTCGAGCACATTTGCCATGCGCTGGCGGATATCGCCAGCCATCATCCTGATGTGCAGATTGTTTACCCGGTTCACCTGAACCCGAATGTCAGTGAACCGGTTAATCGTATTCTCGGCCATGTCGCCAACGTGAAATTAATTGAACCGCAGGATTACCTGCCGTTCGTCTGGCTGATGAATCGCGCGTGGCTGATTCTGACCGATTCCGGCGGGATTCAGGAAGAGGCGCCGTCGCTGGGTAAACCGGTACTGGTGATGCGCGAAATGACGGAACGTCCGGAGGCGGTCGCCGCCGGCACCGTGCGGCTGGTCGGCACTGACAGACAGCGTATCGTTGATGAAGTCACCCGGCTGCTGCAGGATGATGCCGCCTGGCAGGCGATGAGCCGGGCCCATAATCCTTACGGCGATGGACAGGCATGCGATCGTATTTTATCCGCCCTTAAAAATAATCAGGTAACGCTATGAGTTTTTCTACCATTTCAGTGATTGGC
Organism: Klebsiella sp. 141153; assembly: GCF_032601995.1. NCBI lineage: Bacteria > Pseudomonadati > Pseudomonadota > Gammaproteobacteria > Enterobacterales > Enterobacteriaceae > Klebsiella > Klebsiella sp. 141153. Next base: position 27,025 of record NZ_JAQIRJ010000016.1, read on the forward strand.
CTTGGATACATTGGTCTGCCAACCGCTGCCGCATTTGCGTCCCGGCAACGGCGGGTGGTTGGCGTGGACATCAATCAACACGCCGTAGAGACCATTAACCGTGGTGAGATTCATATCGTCGAGCCGGATTTAGCGAGCGTCGTAAAAACGGCGGTTGAACAGGGATATTTAAGCGCCACCACCGTGCCGGTGGAGTCTGACGCCTACCTGATTGCCGTCCCGACGCCGTTTAAAGGCGGACATGAGCCAGATATGGCCTTTGTCGAATCCGCCGCTAAATCTATTGCGCCGACCCTGAAGAAAGGGGCATTGGTGATCCTGGAATCCACTTCGCCGGTCGGTTCGACCGAACAGATGGCCGAGTGGCTGGCGGCGATGCGCCCCGATCTCAGCTTCCCACAGCAGGTGGGCGAGGCGGCTGACGTTAATATCGCCTACTGTCCAGAGCGCGTGCTGCCGGGGCAGGTGATGGTTGAACTCATCAAAAACGACCGCGTAATTGGCGGTATGTCGCCGGTCTGTTCGGCGCGCGCCAGTGAGCTATATAAAATTTTCCTTGAAGGCGAATGCGTAGTGACTAACTCGCGCACTGCGGAAATGTGCAAGCTGACGGAAAACAGCTTCCGCGACGTCAACATCGCCTTTGCTAACGAACTATCGCTGATTTGCGCCGATCAGGGGATCAACGTCTGGGAACTGATCCGCCTGGCGAACCGCCATCCGCGCGTCAATATTCTGCAGCCGGGTCCGGGCGTCGGCGGCCACTGTATCGCCGTCGATCCGTGGTTTATCGTGGCGCAAAACCCGCAGCAGGCGCGTCTGATTCGCACCGCGCGCGAGGTAAACGACCACAAGCCGGAATGGGTTATCGAACGGGTGAAAGCACAGGTTGCCGAGTGCCTGAATGCCAGCAATAAACGCGCCAGCGAACTGACTATTGCCTGCTTCGGCCTGGCCTTTAAGCCTAACATTGATGATCTACGTGAAAGCCCGGCGATGGAAATTGCCGCGCAGATCGCCCGCTGGCACAGCGGCGCGACGCAGGTGGTTGAGCCCAACATTCACGCGCTGCCGAAGAAACTTGATGGCCTGTGTACGCTGGCGACACTTGATGACGCGCTGGCGAGCGCCGATGTGCTGGTGATGCTGGTCGATCACAACGAGTTTAAAGCCGTTAGCGGCGATAGCGTTGCTCAGGCCTATATCATCGACACCAAAGGAGTGTGGCGGTGAGAACGATTCTGGTCACCGGCGGCGCGGGCTTTATTGGCTCCGCGGTAGTGCGTGAAATCATCCAGCACACCGCCGATCGCGTCGTGGTCGTGGATAAGCTGACCTACGCCGGCAATTTGATGTCGCTGGCGCCGGTGGCGCAGGATGCGCGTTTTGCCTTTGAACAGGTGGATATCTGTAACCGGGCTGAGCTGGATCGCGTCTTTCGCCAGCATCAACCCGATACGGTGATGCATCTGGCGGCGGAAAGCCATGTCGATCGTTCCATCGATGGCCCGGCGGCGTTCATCGAAACCAATATCGTCGGTACCTATACGCTGCTGGAAGCCGCGCGCAGCTGGTGGAATACGCTGACGGCGGAGCAAAAATCGGCGTTTCGCTTCCATCATATCTCGACGGACGAAGTGTATGGCGATCTGCACGGCAGCGATGATTTCTTTACCGAGACCACGCCTTATGCGCCAAGCAGCCCCTATTCGGCCTCGAAAGCCAGTAGCGACCATCTGGTACGCGCCTGGCAGCGTACCTATGGCCTGCCGACGCTTATCACTAATTGCTCGAATAACTACGGCCCGTATCACTTCCCGGAGAAGCTGATCCCGTTGATTATTCTCAACGCGTTGGCGGGAAAACCGCTACCGGTTTACGGTAACGGCCAACAAATTCGCGACTGGCTGTATGTCGAAGACCACGCCAGAGCGCTGTATCTGGTGGCGACCCGCGGCGAACCGGGCGAAACTTACAATATCGGCGGCCATAACGAACGCAAAAACATCGAGGTGGTGGAAACCATTTGCGAATTGCTCGAAGAGCTGGCGCCGCAAAAGCCGCAGGGCGTGGCGCACTATCACGATTTGATAACCTTCGTTGCTGACCGGCCGGGCCACGATCTGCGTTATGCGATTGATGCGGCGAAGATTGCACGCGAGCTGGGCTGGACGCCGGATGAGACCTTTACTTCCGGCATGCGCAAGACCGTCCAGTGGTATCTGGCAAATGAGGCATGGTGGCGGCAGGTTCAGGACGGTAGCTATCAGGGCGAGCGTCTTGGGCTGCACGGCTAACTGGCCCAGGAGGGCATGATGAAAGGTATTATTCTGGCAGGCGGTTCCGGTACGCGCCTGCATCCCATCACGCGCGGCGTGTCGAAACAGCTGCTGCCGATTTACGACAAGCCGATGATTTACTACCCGCTGTCGGTGTTAATGCTGGCCGGGATCCGTGAAATCCTTATCATCACCACGCCGGAAGATCAGCGCGATTTCCAACGCCTGCTCGGCGATGGCTCCGAGTTCGGTATCCAATTGCATTATGCCGTTCAGCCGACTCCTGATGGTTTAGCCCAGGCATTTATTATCGGGGAAGCGTTTCTCAACGGCGAACCGGCGTGCCTGGTGTTGGGCGATAATATCTTCTTTGGCCAGAGCTTTAGCCCTAAGCTGCGTAGCGTCGCAACCCGCACCGAAGGGGCGACGGTATTTGGCTATCAGGTGATGGATCCTGAGCGCTTCGGCGTAGTGGAGTTTGATGACAACTTCCGCGCCTTGTCGCTGGAGGAAAAGCCGAAACAACCCAAGTCGAACTGGGCGGTCACCGGGCTTTATTTCTACGATGGAAAAGTGGCCGAATACGCCAAACGGGTCAAACCGTCCGAGCGCGGCGAGCTGGAAATTACCTCCATCAACCAGATGTATCTTGAGGATGGCGCGTTAACCGTCGAGCTGCTTGGGCGCGGCTTTGCGTGGCTGGATACCGGCACGCACGATAGCCTGATTGAAGCCAGCATGTTTGTGCAGACGGTAGAGAAGCGGCAGGGCTTTAAAATCGCCTGTCTGGAAGAAATAGCCTGGCGTAACGGCTGGCTTGATGATGACGGCGTCAAACGCGCCGCGAAGCGGCTGGAAAAAACCGGCTATGGCCAATACTTGCTGGATCTCCTCCGTGCCCGCCCGCGCCAGTATTGAAGCGCTGGAGTGGGAAAACCGCTTCTTCGCCGTTAATAGCGGCATCGTTCGCTTTGACGAACGCGCGCCGCTGCTCACCGCTGAAGCCCTGGCGGGATGGTCGCGAGTGCAGGCGAAAGTCGCCGCCAGCGACACCGTCCGGCTGGATGCGCTACAGGAGATCGGTTTTCAACTGGTGGAAGGCGAGGTCGATCTGGCGTTGCCGGTAGGCGAGCCGGCTGATGCTGGCGCCGAATGGGCCGTTGAAGGCGATATTGCGCGACTACGCGAACTGGCGGCGCAGGCCTTTGCCATGAGCCGTTTTCGCGCTCCCTGGTACGCCGCTGACGCCAGCGGCCGTTTCTACGCGCAATGGATTGAAAACGCGGTACTGGGAACCTTTGATCACCAGTGTCTGTTATTTCGCGCCTCCGATGGCGACATCCGCGCATTTGTTTCTTTGCGTCAGCTCAATGACACCGACGCGCGTATCGGCCTGTTGGCCGGGCGCGGCGCTGGCGCCGAGCTTATGCAGGCGGCGCGCCACTGGGCGGCGCAACGCGGGCTTTCTACACTGCGGGTGGCGACCCAAATGGGCAACACCGCCGCGCTTAAACGTTATATTCTCAGCGGTGCGAATGTGGAAAGCACCGCGTACTGGTTATACAGGTGACACGATGATTCCATTTAACGCACCGCCGGTGGTGGGAACCGAGCTCGATTACATGCAATCGGCGATGAACAGCGGCAAGCTTTGCGGCGACGGCGGTTTTACCCGTCGCTGCCAGCAGTGGTTTGAACAGCGCTTCGGCACCGCGAAGGCGCTGCTGACGCCATCCTGCACCGCGTCTCTGGAAATGGCGGCGCTGCTGCTGGATATTCAGCCGGGCGATGAAGTCATCATGCCCAGCTATACCTTTGTTTCCACCGCCAATGCCTTTGTGCTGCGCGGGGCGAAAATCGTCTTCGTCGATATCCGTCGCGATACGATGAATATTGATGAGTCGTTGATAGAAGCGGCGATCACCGATAAAACCCGGGCGATCGTGCCGGTGCATTATGCGGGCGTGGCCTGTGAGATGGACACCATCATGGCGCTCGCCGTCAAATATAACCTGTACGTGGTGGAAGACGCCGCGCAGGGCGTGATGTCCACCTATAAGGGCCGCGCGCTGGGCACCATCGGCCATATCGGTTGCTTTAGCTTCCATGAGACGAAAAACTACACCGCTGGTGGTGAAGGCGGCGCAACGCTTATCAACGATCCTAAATTGGTGGAACGCGCGGAGATCATTCGCGAAAAAGGCACTAACCGTAGCCAGTTCTTCCGCGGTCTGGTGGATAAGTACACCTGGCGCGATATCGGTTCCAGCTATTTGATGTCCGATCTGCAGGCCGCCTATCTCTGGGCGCAGCTTGAAGCCGCTGAGCGGATTAACCAGCAGCGCCTGATGCTGTGGCAAAATTATTATGACGCGCTGCTGCCGCTGGCGCGCGCGGGCCGTATCGATCTGCCGGCGGTGCCGGCGGATTGCGGGCAAAACGCGCATATGTTTTACATTAAGCTGCGGGATAACGATGACCGCGCGGCGCTGATTAACTGGCTGAAAGAGGCAGAAATTCTGGCGGTGTTCCACTATATTCCGCTCCATAGCTGCCCGGCTGGCGAACTGTTCGGCGAGTTCTGCGGCGAAGATCGTTATACCACCCAGGAGAGCGAACGCCTGTTGCGTTTACCGCTGTTCTACAACCTGTCTGCGGTAAACCAACGGACGGTGATTAACTCGCTGCTGAGCTACTTCTCCTGATATGTCGTTGGCAAAAGCGTCACTGTGGACCGCGGCGTCCACGTTAGTCAAAATAGGCGCCGGTCTGCTGGTGGTAAAGCTGCTGGCGGTCTCATTCGGCCCGGCGGGCGTAGGCCAGGCCGGTAACTTCCGGCAACTGGTCACCGTCCTTGGCGTACTGGCTGGCGCCGGGATTTTTAATGGCGTCACTAAGCTGGTTGCCCAACATCACGACGATCCGCTACGCCTGAAGCAGGTGGTCGGGACGTCGTCATCAATGGTGCTCGGTTTTTCCACCCTGCTGGCGCTGGTCTTTTTGCTGGCGGCGGCGCCGATAAGCCAGGCGCTGTTCGGCCATTCGCACTATCAGAATCTGGTACGTCTGGTGGCGCTGGTGCAGATGGGGATCGCGTGGGCCAACTATCTGCTGGCGCTGATGAAAGGGTTTCGCGATGCGGCGGGTAACGCTTTTTCGCTGATTGCCGGTAGCCTGATTGGCGTGGCGGCCTATTACGCCTGTTACTACTTCGGTGGTTATCAGGGGGCGCTGTTAGGGCTGGCGTTAGTCCCCGCGCTGGTGGTGGTTCCGGCCGCCATTATGCTATGGCGACGTGGCGCGATCCCGCTGAGCGCGCTACGTCCGCGTTGGGATAACGGCCTTGCAGGGCAGCTATCGAAATTTACCCTGATGGCGCTGATTACCTCGGTGACGCTGCCGGTGGCCTATGTGATGATGCGTAATCTGCTGGCGGCGCATTACGGCTGGGAGGCGGTCGGCATCTGGCAGGGGGTGAGCAGTATCTCGGATGCCTACCTGCAGTTTATTACCGCTTCCTTTAGCGTATATCTGCTGCCGACGTTGTCGCGGCTGAGCGCCAAAACGGACATCACGCGTGAAATAGTGAAGTCGTTGAAATTCGTCCTGCCGGCGGTGGCGGCGGCGAGCCTGACGGTCTGGCTGCTGCGCGATTTTGCCATCTGGTTACTGTTTTCCGCGCGCTTCACCGCGATGCGCGACCTGTTCGCCTGGCAGTTAGTGGGCGATGTTTTAAAAGTTGGCGCTTACGTTTACGGCTATCTGGTGATCGCCAAAGCGTCATTGCGTTTTTATATTCTGACGGAAATCAGCCAGTTCACGCTGCTGACCGCATTTTCACACTGGCTTATTCCGGCGCACGGCGCACTTGGCGCGGCGCAGGCGTATATGGCCACTTATATTGTTTATTTCGCCCTTTGTAGTGGCGTGTTTTTACTCTGGCGTAAACGGGCATGACAGCACTGATACACGTACTGGGATCGGATATCCCGCACCACAACCAGACCGTATTGCGGTTCTTTAACGACGAACTGGCCGCCGACGCGCGGGCCAGGACGTTTATGGTCGTGGGTGATGCGACAGGTATGCGCGAGGCGTATCCGGCGCTGGAAATTACCTGCTACCCGGGAAAAAAATCGCTGGCGCAGGCGGCGATCGCCAAAGCGAAAGCCGATCGCCAGCAGCGCTTTTTTTTCCACGGTCAGTTTAATACCGGTCTGTGGCTGGCGCTGTTGAGCGGCGGGATCCGCCCGTCGCAGTTTAACTGGCATATCTGGGGCGCGGATCTGTATGAAAACTCAGCCAGCCTGAAATTCCGTCTGTTTTATCCTCTGCGCCGCATGGCGCAAGGGCGGGTAGGACGCGTTTTCGCCACCCGCGGCGATCTCAGCTGGTTTGCGAACCGCCATCCGCGAGTGCCGGGCGAACTGCTGTATTTCCCGACCCGCATGGATCCATCGCTAAATTCTCTTGCCGATACCGCCCCGCGCGGTGACACCCTGACCATTCTGGTCGGAAATTCCGGCGATCGTAGTAATGAGCATATTGCAGCGTTAAAGGCGATTTATCAGCAATTTGGCGATACGGTGAATGTCATCGTACCGATGGGCTATCCGGCCAACAATGAAGCCTACATTGATGAAGTTCGTCAGGCGGGAGCGGCGCTGTTTAGTCGCGAGCATCTGCAGATCCTCAGCGAGAAGCTTGAGTTTGATGATTATCTGGCGCTGCTGCGCCGCTGCGATCTGGGTTATTTCCTGTTTGCGCGCCAGCAGGGTATCGGCACGCTGTGCCTGCTGGTTCAGGCGGGTATTCCCTGCGTGCTCAATCGCGAAAATCCGTTCTGGCAGGATATGACCGAACAACAGATCCCGGTGCTGTTTACCAGCGATACTCTGAATGTCGACGTGGTGCGTGAAGCACAGCGCCAGTTAGCGAGCGTTGATAAAACGCAAATCGCTTTCTTCCGCCCGAACTATCTGGCGGGCTGGCAGCGGGCGTTACAGCTGGCAGCGGAGGATCGGGTATGACGTTAATGCAATTTAGCGGGCTATTGGTGGTCTGGCTGCTGTCGACGCTGTTTATCGCCACCGCCACCTGGTTTGAGTTCCGCCGCGTGCGCTTTAACTTCAACGTCTTTTTCTCGTTGTTGTTCCTGCTCACCTTTTTCTTCGGCTTCCCGTTAACCAGTATCCTGGTGTTCCGCTTTGACGTCAGCGTGGCGCCGCCGGAGATTTTGCTGCAGACGCTGCTGGTTGCGGTGTGCTTCTACGCCATCTACTACGTGACCTACAAAACGCGACTGCGTCCGGCATCGCGTGATGTTCCACGTCGCCCGCTGTTCACCATGAACCGGGTTGAAACCCATCTGGCCTGGGGGATTTTGATGGGGCTGGCGCTGCTGTGCGTCGGTATCTTCTTCGCCCACAACGGTTTTCTGCTATTTAAGCTCAATTCATACAGCCAGATATTCTCTGCGGAAGTGTCCGGCGTGGCGTTGAAGCGCTTCTTCTACTTCTTTATTCCGGCGATGCTGGTGATCTATTTCCTGCGTCAGGATTACAAGGCGTGGATTTTCTTCCTGGTGAGCACCGTCGCCTTTGGCCTGCTGACCTACGCGATCGTCGGCGGCACCCGCGCCAATATCATTATCGCTTTCGCTATCTTCCTGTTTATCGGCATTATTCGCGGCTGGATCAGCCTGTGGATGCTGGCGGCGGCGGGCGTGCTGGGTATTGTCGGCATGTTCTGGTTGGCGTTGAAGCGCTACGGGATGAACGTTAGCGGCGATGAAGCGTTTTATACTTTCCTCTATCTCACGCGTGATACCTTCTCGCCGTGGGAGAACCTGGCGCTGCTGCTGCAGAACTACGACAAGATTGAGTTCCAGGGGCTGGCGCCGATGATCCGCGACTTCTACGTCTTTATCCCCAGCTGGATGTGGCACGGTCGCCCGACAATGGTGCTGAATACCGCCAATTACTTCACGTGGGAAGTATTAAACAACCATTCGGGGCTGGCGATATCGCCGACGCTGATTGGTTCGCTGGTGGTGATGGGCGGCGTATGGTTCGTACCGCTGGGCGCCGTCGCGGTAGGGCTTATCATTAAATGGTTTGACTGGTTGTACGAACTTGGCAATCGGGAGAGCAATCGCTACAAAGCGGCTATCCTGCACAGTTTCTGTTTCGGCGCTATCTTCAACATGATAGTGCTGGCACGCGAAGGGTTGGATTCGTTCGGCTCCCGCGTGGTGTTTTTCCTCGTGATCTTTGGTATCTGCTTGTTAGCGGCGAAATTGCTGTACTGGCTCCTGGACAGCGCAGGATTGATTCATAAGCGGGTGAAGCCGCTTTCGCAACCGCAGGTATGATAAGGATGAACATGACTGATAACACTTCCGCGCCGCAGTATGCGCTGCGAGGGCTGCAGCTTATTGGCTGGCGCGACATGCAGCATGCGCTCAACTATCTCTTCGCCGACGGCGAACTGCGTCAGGGAACGCTGGTCGCGATCAACGCCGAAAAAATGCTGGCGGTAGAAGATATCCCGGAAGTGCGTGCGCTGATTGAGGCCGCCGAGTTTAAATATGCCGACGGCATCAGCGTCGTGCGATCATTACGCAAAAAATATCCGCAGGCTGAGGTGTCGCGCGTTGCCGGCGCCGATCTGTGGGAAGCCTTAATGGAGCGCGCCGGGGCGCAGGGAACGCCGGTGTTTCTGATTGGCGGCAAGCCCGAGGTGCTGGCGGAGACGCAAGCGAAGCTACGTGAGCGCTGGAAGGTGAATATCGTCGGCAGCCAGGACGGCTATTTTTCCGCCGATCAGCGCCAGCAGTTGTTTGAACGGGTACGCGACAGCGGGGCGAAAATTGTCACCGTCGCGATGGGATCGCCGCGCCAGGAAATTCTGATGCGCGACTGTCGACTGGTGTATCCCGCCGCGTTGTATATGGGCGTTGGCGGCACTTATGACGTCTTTACCGGCCACGTTCACCGGGCGCCAAAATTCTGGCAGAACCTGGGGCTGGAGTGGTTCTATCGCCTGCTCCTGCAGCCGAGCCGCATCAAAAGACAGTTCCGTCTACTGCGCTATTTACGTTGGCATTATTCCGGCAAGCTCTGATATTCCACTGCAACCAGACGAGATTGCATACATATTCTGTGTAATCTCTTCACTCGCCTGATACTTTATTTGCCATTTCCGTAAAATTAATTAACCATTCGCATGCTTCAAACGCGTGGGGGAGACCTGCGCGTCGGCAAGGCTATGGTTTCAATGAATAACAATAACCGGGAGTACCCGGAGTACAGCAAACACAAGAGGCTTTATGACTGAGAAAAAAGCGGAACTCCAGCGTGGACTGGAGGCCCGGCATATTGAGCTAATCGCGCTAGGCGGGACGATTGGCGTAGGGTTATTCATGGGTGCGGCAAGTACGCTGAAGTGGGCCGGTCCATCCGTCCTGCTGGCGTATATTATCGCCGGTTTATTTGTCTTCTTTATCATGCGTTCGATGGGCGAGATGTTGTTCCTCGAACCAGTAACCGGCTCATTCGCCGTTTACGCACATCGCTACATGAGCCCGTTCTTCGGCTATCTCACGGCCTGGTCATACTGGTTTATGTGGATGGCGGTGGGGATATCTGAGATCACCGCCATCGGGGTATACGTGCAGTTCTGGTTCCCGGAGATGGCGCAGTGGATCCCGGCGCTAATTGCCGTCGGACTGGTGGCGTTGGCTAACCTGGCGGCAGTGCGTCTGTACGGCGAGATCGAGTTCTGGTTTGCGATGATTAAAGTCACCACCATTATCGTGATGATTGTCATCGGCCTGGGGGTCATCTTCTTTGGTTTCGGCAACGGCGGACAGTCGATCGGTTTTGGCAACCTTACCGAGCACGGCGGCTTCTTCGCCGGCGGCTGGAAAGGCTTCCTGACGGCGCTGTGTATTGTCGTCGCCTCTTATCAGGGCGTTGAACTTATCGGTATCACCGCCGGGGAAGCGAAAAACCCACAGGTCACGTTGCGTAGCGCGGTAGGCAAGGTGCTGTGGCGTATCCTGATTTTCTACGTGGGGGCGATTTTCGTTATCGTGACTATCTTCCCGTGGAACCAGATTGGCTCGACCGGTAGCCCATTCGTTCTCACCTTCGCCAAAATCGGCATTACCGCGGCGGCGGGGATTATCAACTTCGTGGTGCTGACCGCCGCGCTGTCGGGCTGTAACAGCGGGATGTATAGCTGTGGACGCATGTTATATGCGCTGGCGCGTAATCGTCAGCTACCGGCGGCAATGGCCAAAGTGTCGCGTCAGGGCGTACCGGTAGCGGGCGTTGCGCTGTCGATCGTGATTCTGCTAATCGGTTCGTGCCTGAACTACATTATTCCTAACCCGCAGCGCGTGTTTGTCTATGTCTATAGCGCCAGCGTGTTGCCGGGGATGGTGCCGTGGTTTGTGATCCTGATAAGCCAGCTGCGTTTCCGCCGCGAGCATCAGCAGGCGATGGCCAGCCATCCGTTCCGTTCGCTGTTGTTCCCGTGGGCGAACTATTTGACGATGGCATTCCTCGTTTGTGTGCTGATCGGCATGGGAATCAACGATGAAACCCGGATGTCGCTCTTTGTCGGGATTATTTTCCTTGCCGCGGTGACCCTTATTTATAAGGTTTTCGGCCTCGGCAAGCGGGGAAATCTCGATAAAACGGCGGAATAAGCGCCAAAGCGCACAAACTGTGAGCAAATAGAAATTTTATTTAAAAAGGCACTAGACAGGGGTGGGGGAAGTCCGTATTATCCACCCCCGCAACGGCGCTAAGCGCCCGTAGCTCAGCTGGATAGAGCGCTGCCCTCCGGAGGCAGAGGTCTCAGGTTCGAATCCTGTCGGGCGCACCATTTACCCGGTGCTGGAGCTGCGGTGGTTTTAATACCGCGTAAAAGAATTGTTGTGGTGGCTATAGCTCAGTTGGTAGAGCCCTGGATTGTGATTCCAGTTGTCGTGGGTTCGAATCCCATTAGCCACCCCATTATTTGATAGAGTTGTGAATTGCGAAGGTGGCGGAATTGGTAGACGCGCTAGCTTCAGGTGTTAGTGTTCTTACGGACGTGGGGGTTCAAGTCCCCCCCCTCGCACCACGACTTTAAAGAATTGAACTAAAAATTCAAAAAGCAGTATTTCGGCGAGTAGCGCAGCTTGGTAGCGCAACTGGTTTGGGACCAGTGGGTCGGAGGTTCGAATCCTCTCTCGCCGACCAATTTTGAACCCCGCTTCGGCGGGGTTTTTTGTTTTCCGGTTTTCTCCAGTCGTCTTTTATCCCGCTGATCTTCCTCGTAAAAAATAGGTTCCACGTCTGCGAATTATTGTCCGGAATTGTCCCAAATGATTGCTGCGATAGATGCAATCTCGCTGGATCCTGTGCGATAATAACCGGGTAGATGCTCATTCCATCTCTTATGTTCGCCTTTGTGCCTCATAAACTCAGGAATGATGCAGAGCCGTACTTACGGTGCTTATCGTCCACTGATAGATGTCGCATTTCATATGTCTCATCAAACACCATGGACATAACGTTGAGTGAAGCACCCAATTTGTTGTCAAACAGACCTGTTTTAACGCCTGCCCTGATTTCAGCGCAGGCGTTTTTTTCTTTCAGGGGTAGGCTATTTTTTCGCGAGAGAAGGGCGCTATCGCCCCGAACGAGGCGATAGCGTTATCGTGAATTACTGCTGAGGGTTATTGTGTAGCGTCAACAGCAGGCCGTCACGGCGCATGGTCGCCGCTTCTTCCGGCTGGTGCAGGCGGTCGAGCGCATCGGCAAGCCACGCGTAATCAAAGGCATCCGGGCGCTGCTTAAGCGCGGCGCGGAAAGCGATACTGGCCTCCTGCCATTCACCGTGACGCATCAGCGACTGGCCCAGGGTGCTCCACAGCAGCGGACGGTCGCCGACGGCTTTGATCTGCTGGCGCAGCACTTTCTCCAGTTGTTCAGGATTATTGGTCTTCAGCCGCGGGATTGGCATAACCAGGCGGTCGTCGTACTGTTTCTTCAGACCATCGATAATAATCTGCTGTGCGGTGTCGTGATCGTCGCTCTCGATCAGGCGTTCGGCCATCGCCACCTGCAGCGGTATCAGGGCGCGCGTTTTACGGCTCTGGTTGCGCCACCACTCGCGTAGCCCTTCGCTACCGCCGTCGGCCAGCGCTTTGTCCATCAGGCCAATCCACGCCAGCTGTTCCAGCGCGGCGCGGTGCTCTTCATCCCCCACGTTGGCTTTCGCCATGGATGGAATGATGTCCAGCAGCGAATTCCACGCGCCGGTACGGGTATAGGCCTGCTCGGCAAGACGCAGCACCTCCGGATGACGCGGGGTCACTTCCAGTAGCTTATCGATGCCGTGACGGGCGGCGTGGTTTTCATTACGCGCCAGCTGTAGGCGCACGCGGGTGATTTCAACCGGGATCAGGTCATCGCCAGCCAGTTCGGCGGCGCGCTCAAGATGCTGATTGGCGCGAGCTTCATCACCGCGCTGTTGGGCCGCTTCCGCCGCTAACAGATAGTTCACTACCGGTTGTTCGGCGTGATCGGCATTTTTCGCCATCAGCTTTTCAACCTGTTGGTAATCGCCTTCCGCCAGTTTCAGCAGCGCTTGCTCGGTTTGCTTACGCGCGCGGCGGCGCTTACGGCCGACGAACCAGCCGCGCGTGTGCGCGCCGGTACGGAAAATGCGGCGCAACAGCCATTCAATGGCGAACAGCACCACCATTGCGAGGATCAGGATGATCACAAGGCCCGTCACGCTGGTTTCGATATTGTAGTTATCGGTCTGGATCAGAACGTAGCCCTGGTGGCCAGCGATCATCGGGCCGACGACGATCCCGGCGATCAGCAGTGCGAAAAGCAGGAGAATTTTCAGCATCGGTTATTCTCCTTGTGGCGCAGGGGCTGGCGCGGTCGGTGCTGGCGTCGGCGTCGGAGCGGCTGCCGCAGGCTGGGCCATTAAATTACGCACCCGAGTTTGCATCAGCTTTTCCAGCAGGCTCTGGCTCTGCAACGTTTCCGGTACGCTCATGGTGATACTTTGCTGACTGAGCTTATCCACCTCTTCAAGGAAAGCCTTGGTAGTGGCGTCTTCAGTATCGTAATAGGCGCGTACCCAGGTGGAGACGTTTTCCAGCGCCTGCTTATAGGTTTCTTCCTGATGACGCGGCACCGCCTGCGCGGCAACCAGCAGACGAGAACGGATATTTTCACGCAGATAGACATCCTGATTCGGCGCTAACAGCGGCACCGCCGTTTCGTCGCGGCGACGTATGGTAATGAAGCTATCCATAAAGTTCTGCCAGCTTTTCTGCAGGTTAACGCGCCATTCGCCGATGGAGCTGGAGAGCTCGTCGCTGTCGGCATCCATCGGAGAATCATCGTCGTTATTATCAGCCAGACGCAGATTGTCGATTTGGTTCGCCAGCTGGTTAACCTTGAGGATAATGCCGTCGTAATCGACCTGACTTACCGCCGACAGCGAAGCGATGTCATCGGTGATGGCGCGGCGCGCGCCGATAAGGCTTGGGTCGTTCATGTCGGCGAGGCTGGCATCGGCGCTTTTCAGCAGCGCGGCGGCGGTCGTCACATCCTGATCGCTCCACAGCTTACGTCCCGCCAGCTTAACCAGGAAATCAGCCTGCGCCAGCAGCCAGGTTTTGGCGTCGCTGCCGGAAATCACGGCGACTTTTTGCTGTAGCTCATCAAGCTGTTTCGTCAGGGTTTCCTGTTCGCGTTTGGCTTCGCTCAACCGATCGGCCTGCTGTTTGATAATGCCTTCCAGCTCGCTCTTCTGGCTGTCCTGCGCTTTTTGCAGCGCTGCGATCTGGCTTGATAATTCCGAGCTGGTTTCATTTTGGCGCGTGGATTGCTGTTTATTCAAACCATACAGGCCAATACCGGCGGCGAGGGCGATAGCGATAGCGATCGCGCTGAGCGCCAGGCTGGTTTTGTTGCCGGCCTTTTTCTTCTCGTTGTTTTCTGGCTGTGGCGTGGTTTCCACGGCCTCCCTGGTCTCTTCAACCACGGCGGATTGATTTTGTTGTTCCGTCATTATGGCTTCCAATGTTGAGAGTTATTGTAATGCGCGTAGCAGCGCATCGTTGTCGGCGTTATCGGCAACCTGAATATCCTGCCAGCCCAATTCCCGGGCCTGAAGGGCCAGACGTTCGCTGACAACGACAAGGCTACAGTGCAGCAGCCACCGTTCGCGATACCACTGGGGTATTAACGACCACAGCTGCTGCAGCATCTCGCCGCTGGTGACCACCAGCGTAGTGACTCCACGAGATTGCCAGCGCATAGCCTCTTCCGCACCATCATAGTACTTCGCACAACGTTGATAACATTCACAAAATGTTACTTCGGCGCCGCGTTCACGCAGCGTGTCGCCTAATAATTCCCGCCCGCCGTTGCCGCGCAGAATCAGGGCTTTCTTGCCCGCAATGTTTTGTAATTCAGGTAATTGTAGCAAGACTTCGCTGATTTCCCGATCTAACGGGTAACGGATATTTTTACCACTGACCGTATGCAGAGCCAGCGCGGTGGTGCGGCCTATCGAGAAATAGGCCGGATCGGAGGGCCAGCGTTGGCTCTCCTGCAGCAGACGGGCATGGGCGAATTCCACCGCATGCTGCGATAGCGCAAACAACAAATCGTCCGCGCCTAATGCCGCCAGCTGGCGCGGGAGCGCTGCCAGCTCCCGCCCCGGCGTGAATTCAATCAGCGGAAAGCTCCAGGCCACGCGTCCCAGCGCGCGCAGGCGGCTGACTAACTCTTCACCTTGCGGTAGCGGACGGGTGACCAGGATGCTCATCGTGGGGCTTCTCCATCATAGACCGCCGCGAGGATGTCGCGGGCGCCGTTATCCAGTAGTTCTTCCGCCAGCGAGACGCCGAGCGCCTCTGCCTCTTCCGGCCGGCCGCGGCGTTCGCCGCGCACGACCAGCGACCCATCCGGCGCGCCCACCAGCGCCCGTAGCCACAGCTCACCATCGCGCAGTTCGGCATAGCTGCCAATCGGCACCTGACAACCGCCTTCGAGACGGGTGTTCATCGCCCGCTCGGCACGTACGCGCACGGCGGTTTCCGTATGGTTAAGCGGCGCTAATAGCGCTTTGGTCCATTCATCGTCAAGGCGGCATTCGATACCCACCGCGCCCTGGCCGACGGCCGGCAGAGATTGCTCAGGCGAGAGCGGCTGGCGAATACGCGCTTCCAGTTTCAGGCGCTTCAACCCGGCGGCGGCGAGGATAATAGCGTCATACTCGCCGTTATCGAGTTTGCCTAATCGCGTGCCAACGTTGCCGCGTAGCGAACGGATCACCAGATCGGGGCGCTCTGCCGCCAACTGGCATTGGCGACGTAAACTTGACGTGCCAACGATGCTGCCGGCCGGCAGATCGTCAATTGAGGCATAGTGATTGGAAACAAATGCGTCGCGCGGATCTTCACGCTCGCAGATGGTGACCAACCCCAGGCCTTCCGGGAATTCGACCGGGACATCTTTCATCGAATGGACGGCGATATCGGCGCGCCCTTCAATCATGGCGAGCTCTAACTCTTTCACAAATAAGCCCTTGCCGCCCACCTTTGCCAGCGGGGTATCAAGGAGCACGTCGCCGCGGGTGACCATGGGCACCAGCTCAACGGAAAGCCCCGGATGACACGACTCCAGGCGCTCTTTCACATAATGTGCCTGCCATAGCGCAAGCGGGCTTTGCCGTGTGGCAATTCTCAAAACTTTGTCTAACATGCTTGTTACCGTCATTGTCGACCACGAGCCAT
Organism: Klebsiella sp. 141153; assembly: GCF_032601995.1. NCBI lineage: Bacteria > Pseudomonadati > Pseudomonadota > Gammaproteobacteria > Enterobacterales > Enterobacteriaceae > Klebsiella > Klebsiella sp. 141153. The sequence goes on from NZ_JAQIRJ010000016.1 coordinate 43,129, forward strand.
CCTAACATTGTTGCTTTAGGGATGTTAGTTTCACGGTTAATGTGGGATGCTGGCACGATGTCCTTTAGCGTTTCATGCGGCTGCGGTTGCCGCAAGCGTAGTGGGGAATTTACACCCGGCAAACGGTGCTACACTTGTATGTAGCGCATCTTTCTTTACGGTCAAACAGCAAGGTGTTAAATTGATCACGTTTTAAACCATTTGTCAGCCAGCAGTTCATCACAACCACACCGATGACGAATGGTGACGGTTCTTGTTGAAATACTGAAATCCTCCGTACTATTGTACGTCGGATTTTTGAACATCAGGCGATATGTCTTGTACCTCTATATTGAGACACTGAAACAGAGACTGGATGCCATCAACCAACTGCGCGTGGATCGCGCGCTTGCTGCCATGGGACCCGCTTTCCAGCAGGTTTACAGTCTTCTGCCGACATTACTACATTATCATCACCCGCTGATGCCGGGTTACCTTGACGGTAACGTTCCCCGCGGCATTTGCCTCTACACGCCTGATGAAACCCAACGCCACTATCTTGACGAACTCGAACTGCACCGCGGCCTGCTGACGCAGGAGCCGCCGAAAGGCGAACTGCCGATTACCGGCGTTTATTCGATGGGCAGTACCTCCTCCGTTGGGCAAAGCTGCTCTTCCGATCTGGATATCTGGGTATGCCATCAGGCCTGGCTGGATAACGAAGAACGCCAGCTGCTGCAGCGTAAATGCAGCCTGCTTGAAAGCTGGGCGGCGTCGCTCGGCGTCGAGGTCAGTTTCTTCCTGATCGACGAAAACCGCTTCCGCCATAACGAAAGCGGCAGCCTCGGCGGCGAAGACTGCGGTTCGACCCAGCATATTTTGTTGCTCGATGAATTTTACCGCACCGCCGTGCGTCTCGCCGGGAAGCGTATTCTGTGGAATATGGTGCCGGGCGATGAAGAAGACCATTACGATGACTACGTGATGGGGCTGTATGCCCAGGGCGTGCTGACGCCAAACGAATGGCTCGATCTCGGCGGCCTCAGTTCGCTGTCGGCGGAAGAGTACTTCGGCGCCAGCCTGTGGCAGCTGTATAAGAGTATCGACTCCCCGTATAAAGCGGTGCTGAAAACGCTGCTGCTGGAAGCCTACTCCTGGGAATACCCCAACAACCGCCTGTTGGCGAAAGATATTAAACAGCGCCTGCACGATGGCGAGATTGTCTCGTTCGGTCTCGACCCCTACTGCATGATGCTGGAGCGCGTTACCGCCTATCTGCAGGCTATCGAAGACGACACCCGTCTCGATCTGGTACGCCGCTGCTTCTACCTGAAAGTCTGTGAAAAACTCAGCCGCGAGCGCGCCTGCGTGGGCTGGCGTCGTGAAGTCGTCAGCCAGCTGGTGAAAGAGTGGGGCTGGGATGAAAAGCGTCTGATGATGCTTGATAACCGCGCTAACTGGAAAATTGATGAAGTGCGCAAAGCGCACAACGAACTGCTCGATGCGATGATGCAGAGTTATCGTAATCTGATCCGTTTCGCCCGGCGCAATAATCTCAGCGTCTCCGCCAGCCCGCAGGATATCGGCGTACTGACGCGTAAGCTGTATGCGGCCTTTGAAGCCCTGCCGGGCAAGGTCACCCTGGTGAACCCGCAAATTTCACCGGACCTGTCGGAACCGAATCTGACCTTTATCCACGTGCCGCCGGGCCGCGCTAACCGTACCGGTTGGTATCTGTATAACCGCGCGCCGGATATGGAATCGATCATCAGCCATCAGCCGCTGGAATATAACCGTTACCTTAATAAGCTGGTGGCCTGGGCCTGGTTTAACGGCCTGCTGACCTCACGCACCCGTCTGTTTATTAAGGGCAACGGTATCGTCGATTTGCCGAAGCTGCAGGAGATGGTGGCCGACGTGTCGCACCACTTCCCGCTGCGCCTGCCGGCGCCGACGCCAAAAGCGCTGTACAGCCCGTGCGAAATTCGCCACCTGGCGATTATCGTCAACCTCGAATATGACCCGACGGCGGCATTCCGTAATCAGGTGGTGCATTTCGACTTCCGTAAGCTCGATGTTTTCAGCTTCGGCGAAGAGCAAAAATGCCTGATTGGCAGCGTCGACCTGCTGTATCGCAACTCGTGGAACGAAGTGCGCACGCTGCACTTTAACGGCGAGCAGGCGATGATCGAAGCGCTGAAAACTATTCTCGGCAAAATGCATCAGGACGCCGCGCCGCCGGATAGCGTGGAGGTGTTCTGCTATAGCCAGCACCTGCGCGGCCTTATCCGCACCCGCGTGCAGCAGATGGTCTCCGAGTGCATCGAACTGCGCCTCTCCAGTACCCGTCAGGACACCGGGCGCTTCAAAGCGCTGCGCGTCTCCGGCCAGACCTGGGGCCTGTTCTTCGAGCGCCTGAACGTTTCGGTGCAGAAGCTGGAAAACGCCATTGAGTTCTACGGCGCTATCTCACACAACAAGCTCCACGGCCTGTCGGTACAGGTAGAAACCAATCACGTTAAGCTGCCGGCGGTGGTGGATGGCTTCGCCAGCGAAGGGATAATTCAATTCTTCTTTGAAGATGCGGATAACAATGACAGCGGCTTTAACATCTACATTCTCGACGAAAGCAACCGCGCCGAGGTCTATCACCACTGCGAGGGCAGCAAAGAAGAGCTGGTGCGCGACGTTAGCCGCTTCTACTCGTCATCGCACGATCGCTTCACCTACGGCTCAAGCTTCATTAACTTCAACCTGCCGCAGTTCTATCAGATTGTCGAAGTTGACGGACGCACGCAGGTGATTCCGTTCCGCAGTCAGGCGATTGCCGCCGCGGTGCCGCCGGGCCAGGAAGCGGTCGCCTCACCGGTGCTGCAGCAGCGCTACTCGTAGATTTGGCCTGGATAAGGTGCTAGCCGCTATCCGGAGATATTCCCTGCTGGCGCTGCGCTTAGCAGGGCTACGGTTCTATGTCGTCGGGTAGCCCGGATAAGGCGCGATGCGCCGCCATCCGGGAAAGACGTCATTAACGGAAGCTCACCGTCTCGCCGGCCTGATTGCTCGCCGCCTGCTCCAGCAGATCCCAGAAGCGTTCGCCGCTGCGATCGCAGATCCACTCGTCGCCTTGCAGATCGAAGTGATAGCCGCCTTGCTTGGTCGCCAGCCAGACCTGATGCAGTGGCTCCTGACGGTTAATAATGATCTTACTGCCATTTTCGAAGCTGATGGTCAGCACGCCGCCGTTGATTTCGCAGTCGATATCGCTGTCGCCGTCCCAGTCGTCCAGACGTTCTTCGATGGTCATCCACAGGCTATCGGCCAGGCGATGGAATTCACTGTCGTTCATGGTTCTATCCTGCTTTTTTGAAGATGGCCGCAGTATAGCGCGAAACAAAAGCGCGCGCAGTCAGATGCTAAACGCTTGCTTTTACGTCTTCTCCTGCGATGATAGAAAGCAGTAACGAATGAATCATGGGCAATTATCAATGAAAAACGTTTTACCCACGCTTGCCGTTCTGTTTGCAATCTTCAGCCTGACCGGCTGCGGTTTGAAAGGGCCGCTGTATTTCCCGCCGGCAGACAAAACCGCGCCGCCGCCGACCAAGCCGGTTAACCCAGGCATTCAGAGCGCGACGCCGGATCGTAACGATCGCGGCGATAATGGCGGTCCGACCCAGGTTAACTATTAACGATAACGTTCTGTTCCGCGCAATTGGAGTAGATAATGCAGTTCTCTAAAATGCATGGCCTCGGCAACGACTTCATGGTTGTTGATGCGGTAACGCAGAATGTTTTCTTCTCACCGGAGCTGATTCGTCGCCTTGCGGATCGGCATCTTGGCGTCGGCTTCGACCAGCTGTTGGTTGTCGAGCCGCCGTACGATCCCGATCTGGACTTCCACTACCGTATCTTCAATGCTGACGGTAGCGAAGTCTCGCAGTGCGGCAACGGCGCGCGCTGCTTCGCCCGCTTTGTCCGTTTAAAAGGCCTGACCAATAAACGTGATATCCGCGTGAGCACCGCCAACGGGCGTATGGTATTAAGCGTAACGGAAGATGATCTGGTGCGCGTTAACATGGGCGAGCCGAATTTCGAGCCGTCTCAGGTCCCGTTCCGCGCTAACAAAGCGGAAAAGACCTATATTATGCGCGCGGCTGAACAGACAATATTGTGCGGCGTCGTCTCAATGGGCAACCCGCACTGCGTGATTCAGGTCGATAACGTGGACACCGCCGCGGTTGAAACCCTCGGTCCGGTAATGGAAAGCCACGAACGTTTTCCGGAACGCGCCAATATCGGCTTTATGCAGGTAGTGGAACGCTCCCATATTCGTCTGCGCGTCTATGAACGCGGCGCAGGCGAAACGCAGGCCTGCGGCAGCGGCGCCTGTGCGGCGGTGGCAGTCGGTATCCAACAGGGGTTACTCGCCGAAGAGGTACGCGTGGAATTGCCAGGCGGGCGTCTCGACATCGCCTGGAAAGGTCCGGGTCAACCGTTGTATATGACTGGCCCGGCGGCACACGTCTACGACGGATTTATTCATCTATGAAACAGATCGGGGAAGAACAGCAGGAACTCGCCACAGCGCTCGACGACAGCGCGGTAGTAGATTATCTGCTGCAAAATCCTGAGTTCTTTATTCGTAATGCGGCGCAGGTTGAGCATATCCGCGTCCCGCATCCGGTGCGCGGCACCATCTCGCTGGTAGAGTGGCATATGCTGCGGGCGCGTAACCATATCAACGTGCTGGAAGAGAACATGACGCTGCTGATGGAACAGGCGACGGCCAATCAAAGCCTGTTTCAGCGCCTGTTCCATCTGCAGACGCGGCTGGCGTCCGCCGATAGCCTGGATGAAATGCTCAACCGCTTTCATCGTTGGGCGCGCGAGCTTGGCCTGGCGGGCGCAACGGTGCGCCTGTTTCCGGACAGCTGGCATCTCGGCGCGCCGTCTAAATTCACCCATCTGGCGCTGAGCCGGCAGGCGTTCGAACCCATTCGTATTCAGCGGCTGGGCCAGGCACGTCACTATCTTGGTCCGCTGAACGGGCCAGAGCTGCTGGTGGTGCTGCCGGATGCGAAAGCTATCGGCTCGGTGGCGATGTCGCTACTGGGCGATGATGACGCGCCGGGGGTGATGTTCTTCAGCAGCCGCGATCCACAACATTATCAGCAAGGCCAGGGAACACAGCTACTGCAGGAGATTGCGCGCATGCTGCCCGGCCTGCTGGAGCGCTGGATTGAACGCGCATGACCGACTCCCCGCTATTCGCCTGCGTCGACCGCTTCCTGCGCTATCTCGGCGTAGAGCGCCAGCTTAGCCCGATTACGCTCACTAACTACCAGCGTCAGCTGGAAGCGCTGATCGCGCTGGCGGATGATGCCGGGTTAAAAAGCTGGCAGCAGTGCGATGCCGCTCAGGTACGTAGCTTTGCGGTGCGTAGCCGCCGCGCGGGCTTAGGCCCGGCGAGCCTGGCGCTGCGGCTTTCCGCCCTGCGCAGCTTTTTCGACTGGATGGTCAGCCAGGGCGAGCTGGCCGCTAACCCGGCGAAAGGGATTGCGGCGCCGAAGATCCCCCGCCATTTGCCGAAAAATATCGACGTTGATGATGTGAATCGGCTACTGGATATCGACCTCAACGACCCGCTCGCGGTGCGCGACCGGGCGATGCTGGAAGTGATGTACGGCGCGGGGCTGCGTCTTTCTGAGTTAGTTAACCTTGATATTAAGCACCTTGACCTTGAGTCAGGGGAAGTGTGGGTGATGGGGAAAGGCAGCAAAGAGCGCCGCCTGCCAATTGGGCGCAATGCGGTGGCATGGATCGAACACTGGCTGGATTTGCGCGGCCTGTTCGGCGGCGATGACGATGCGCTGTTTTTGTCGAAGCTGGGTAAGCGCATTTCAGCGCGCAACGTGCAGAAGCGGTTTGCCGAGTGGGGCATAAAGCAGGGGCTCAATAGCCACGTGCATCCGCATAAGCTGCGGCACTCCTTCGCGACGCATATGCTGGAGTCGAGCGGCGATCTACGCGGCGTGCAGGAGCTGCTGGGGCATGCCAATCTCTCCACCACCCAAATCTATACCCATCTCGATTTTCAACACCTTGCCTCGGTGTACGATGCCGCGCATCCGCGCGCTAAACGGGGGAAATAATGCGTTTTTACCGACCTCTGGGCCCGATCTCCGCGCTGACGTTCGACCTGGATGACACCCTTTACGATAACCGCCCGGTGATTGACCGGACGATGCAGGAATCGCTGACGTTTGTGCGTAATTACCATCCGGCGCTGAGCCAGTTTGATGCAAGCGATCTCAACCGCCTGCGCCAAACGTTATTGACCTCAGAACCCGAGATTTATCACGATGTCACCGTCTGGCGCCACCGCGCGCTGGAGTTAGGGATGCGTAATGCCGGGCTCTCCGCCGCCGAGGCGAAAGCCGGCGCCGATGCGGCGATGGAAAATTTCGCCCACTGGCGCAGCCGCGTTGATGTGCCGCAGGAGACGCACGATACGCTGGCCAAGCTGGCGCAGAAATGGCCTCTGGTGGCTATCACCAACGGTAACGCTCAGCCAGAACTGTTCGGGCTGAATGACTATTTCCGTTTCGTGCTGCGCGCCGGTCCGGATGGCCGCTCCAAGCCGTTTGCCGATATGTACCATCTGGCGGCGGAGCGTCTGGATTTACCCCTCGGGCAGATTCTGCACGTCGGCGATGATCTGACCACCGACGTGGCTGGCGCTATTCGCTGTGGAATGCAGGCCTGCTGGATCAAGCCGCAGGACGCCTCATTGATGAAAACCGCCGATAGCCGCCTGCTGCCGCATATTGAAATTTCACGGTTGGCATCTCTGACCTCGCTGATATAATCACCAGTAACTCTGTATATATTAACAGGGGTTCGTGGAACCCCTTCTCTTCCGGCGGTGCCAATGGACGTTTCTTACCTGCTCGACAGCCTTAATGACAAACAGCGTGAAGCCGTAGCGGCCTCGCGCACCAATATGCTGGTTCTGGCAGGGGCGGGCAGTGGTAAGACGCGCGTACTGGTGCACCGTATCGCCTGGCTGCTGAGCGTGGAAAACTGCTCGCCGTATTCCATTATGGCGGTGACCTTTACCAACAAAGCGGCGGCGGAGATGCGCCACCGCATCGGCCAACTGATGGGCACCACCCAGGGCGGTATGTGGGTCGGCACCTTCCACGGCCTGGCCCATCGCCTGCTACGCGCCCATCATCTGGATGCCAACCTGCCGCAGGATTTCCAAATCCTCGATAGCGAAGATCAGCTGCGCCTGCTGAAGCGCCTGATTAAGGCGATGAACCTGGATGAGAAGCAATGGCCGCCGCGTCAGGCGATGTGGTACATCAACAGCCAAAAAGATGAAGGGCTGCGCCCGCACCATATTCAGAGCTACGGCAACCCGGTCGAACAGACCTGGCAGAAGGTGTATCAGGCCTATCAGGAAGCCTGCGATCGCGCCGGGCTGGTGGACTTCGCCGAGCTGTTGCTGCGCGCGCACGAACTGTGGCTGAACAAACCGCATATCCTGCAGCACTACCGCGAGCGCTTCACCAATATTCTCGTCGACGAATTCCAGGATACCAACAACATTCAGTATGCCTGGATCCGCCTGCTGGCGGGCGATACCGGCAAAGTTATGATCGTCGGCGATGATGACCAGTCGATTTACGGCTGGCGCGGCGCGCAGGTCGAAAACATTCAGCGCTTCCTGAATGACTTCCCGGGCGCGGAAACCATCCGCCTGGAGCAGAACTATCGTTCAACCAGCAATATTCTTAGCGCCGCCAACGCCCTGATTGAAAACAACAACGGGCGGCTGGGCAAAAAACTGTGGACCGACGGCGCCGACGGCGAGCCCATTTCGCTGTACTGCGCCTTCAACGATCTTGATGAAGCGCGTTTCGTGGTTAACCGAATTAAAACCTGGCAGGAGAACGGCGGGGCGCTGGAGCAGTGCGCCATTCTCTACCGTAGCAACGCCCAGTCGCGCGTGCTGGAAGAGGCGCTGCTGCAGGCCAGCATGCCTTACCGTATCTACGGCGGCATGCGCTTCTTCGAACGTCAGGAAATCAAAGATGCGCTCTCTTATCTGCGCCTGATTGCCAACCGCAACGACGACGCGGCGTTTGAGCGTGTGGTCAATACGCCTACCCGCGGCATCGGCGATCGGACCCTGGATGTGGTGCGCCAGACCTCGCGCGATCGTCAGCTGACGCTGTGGCAGGCCTGCCGCGAGCTGCTGAAAGAGAAAGTGCTGGCAGGCCGTGCTGCCAGCGCTCTGCAGCGCTTTATGGAGCTTATCGACGCGCTGGCGCAGGAAACCGCCGATATGCCGCTACATGTCCAGACTGACCGGGTCATTAAAGATTCCGGCCTGCGTATGATGTACGAGCAGGAAAAAGGCGAGAAGGGCCAGACCCGTATCGAAAACTTAGAGGAACTGGTGACGGCGACGCGCCAGTTCAGCTACAACGAAGAAGATGAAGATCTGATGCCGCTGCAGGCGTTCCTCTCCCACGCCGCGCTGGAAGCGGGCGAAGGGCAGGCGGATACCTGGCAGGATGCGGTACAGCTGATGACTCTGCACTCGGCGAAAGGGCTGGAGTTCCCGCAGGTGTTTATTGTCGGCGTTGAAGAAGGGATGTTCCCGAGCCAGATGGCGCTTGATGAGGGCGGTCGTCTGGAGGAAGAGCGTCGTCTGGCCTACGTCGGCGTGACGCGCGCGATGCAAAAACTGACGCTGACCTACGCCGAAACCCGCCGTTTGTACGGTAAAGAGGTTTACCATCGCCCATCGCGCTTTATCGGCGAGCTGCCGGAAGAGTGCGTGGAAGAGGTGCGGCTGCGAGCGACGGTGAGCCGCCCGGTTAACCATCAGCGTCTCGGTACCCCGGTGGCGGAGAACGATACCGGCTATAAGCTGGGCCAACGAGTGCGGCATCCGAAGTTCGGTGAAGGCACCATCGTCAACCTTGAGGGCAGCGGTGAGCATAGCCGGCTGCAGGTGGCTTTTCAGGGGCAGGGAATTAAATGGCTGGTCGCCGCCTACGCACGCCTGGAAACGGTGTAACTTTAAGAAAAATATAATTTTTTTGTAATAATCTGCTAGCCTTATATGCTAAAGGGCAGGATTTGCTCTTTAGCGTTCCCTTGCGTGTTGACGCCGTTTTGGCGCTGGCGTAACATGCGCGCACGATTACGCTAAGAGGACATTCGCCTTGGACACACCCAGTAGATGCTGGCTCAACTTCCTGTCATTCAGGAACAACTCCTAAGGCTATCCCCTTATGCCGATAGCCTTAGCGGTTGTCGGCGACCCGTCCTATTCCCGTCGCTCTGAGTCAGGCTTAATGGTCTGAAACCCAAATAGTTTCTGTGTGCCCATCGAACTGTCCGATAAATTTTTTGTATTGGGAGTCCCGGTCATGCTGAGCGCATTTCAACTGGAAAATAATCGTTTAACGCGCCTTGAGGCCGATGAGATCAAGCATCTTGCCAGCTCGGTGTGGGTCGACCTGGTCGAGCCTGACGATGATGAACGTAGCCGTGTGCAAACGGAGTTAGGCCAGAACCTGGCGACGCGCCCGGAACTGGAAGACATCGAAGCGTCAGCGCGTTTCTTTGAAGACGAAGATGGTTTACACATCCACTCCTTTTTCTTTTTCGAAGATGCTGACGATCACGCCGGTAACTCAACCGTGGCGTTTACCATCCGCGAAGGCCGCCTGTTTACCCTGCGCGAGCGTGAACTACCCGCTTTTCGCCTGTACCGCATGCGCGTGCGTAACCAGACGCTGATTGATGGCAACGCCTACGAGCTGCTGTTAGATCTGTTCGAGACCAAAATCGAACAGCTGGCGGATGAGATAGAAAACATCTACAGCGACCTGGAAAAGCTGAGCCGCGTGATTATGGAAGGCCACCAGGGCGACGAGTACGACGAAGCGCTGTCGACGCTGGCGGAACTGGAAGATATCGGCTGGAAAGTACGTCTCTGTCTGATGGATACCCAGCGCGCGCTAAACTTCCTCGTGCGCAAGGCGCGCCTGCCGGCAGGCCAGCTGGAACAGGCGCGAGAGATCCTGCGAGATATCGAATCCCTGCTGCCGCACAACGAATCGCTGTTCCAGAAGGTGAACTTCCTGATGCAGGCGGCGATGGGCTTTATCAACATCGAGCAGAACCGCATTATCAAGATCTTCTCGGTGGTTTCGGTCGTGTTCCTGCCGCCGACGCTGGTGGCGTCCAGCTATGGGATGAACTTTGAGTTTATGCCGGAACTCCACTGGAGCTTTGGTTATCCGGGAGCCATCGTGTTTATGATGTTGGCCGGCCTGGCGCCGTATCTCTACTTCAAGCGTAAAAACTGGCTGTAGTTGTTGTGCCGGATGCGCTTCGCTTATCCGGGCCTACGTGTTGTGCTTTTGTAGGCCGGATAAGGCGTAGCCGACATCGGGTAATATCCTATCCCCGACGCCCCCTTCTTTGCGTATATACCGCATCCATCACGAATATCGCCAGCGCCACCCAGATAAAGGCGAAGGTGACCATTTTATCCGTGCCCGGCACTTCACCGTAGAACGTTACCGCCAGCAGGAACATCAGCGTCGGGCCGATGTACTGGAAAAAGCCCAACGTCGACAAGCGCAGGCGGGTCGCCGCGCCGGTGAAGCAAAGCAGGGGGATGGTGGTTACCACACCCGCTGCCATTAGCAGTAAATTGAGCGACCAGGGGTTGTCTCCCATATGGCTGGTTGGGCTATCGGTAATGCCGAAAAGCCAGATCGCCGCCACTGGCAGCAGCCATAGCGTTTCCACCAGCATACCGGTCTGCGCATCGACGGCGATTTTCTTACGTACCAGTCCGTAGAAGGCAAAGCTGAAGGCTAGCCCAAGGCCGATTACCGGCAGTGAACCGAAGGTCCAAAGTTGCACCAGCACGCCGCAAAAAGCGAGGATCACCGCCAACCACTGTAGACGGCGAAAGCGTTCGCCGAGGAAAATCATTCCCAACAGAATATTCACCAGCGGGTTAATGAAGTAGCCGAGGCTAGCTTCCAGCATATGGTGGTTATTGACTGCCCAGATAAAGAGCAACCAGTTGCCGCCGACCAGCACCGCAGAGAGCGCCAGCAGGAAGATCTTGCGCGGGGTTTTTAGCAGTTTTTTTACCTGCGGCCACTGGCGGCTGACGCTGATGAGCGCCACCATGAAAAAGAAAGACCAGATCACGCGATGCGTCAGGATTTCATCGGCGGGAACGTAGTAAATAAGTTTGAAGTACGCCGGCGCGATACCCCAGATAAAGTAGGCGGCCAGCGCCAGCATAACGCCCAGCCGCGTTTGTTTTGCGTCCATTGGTATAATCCATTGCCAAAAAGAGTGATGTTACTCGATCTGCGGCAATCAACCCACCATATAGGTAGCCGTGGCGCTGGCGATATAAACCTGCTCTTCGTTATGCAACTCGACGCGGGCTACGGCGACTTTGTTTCCGGCGCGCAGCAGGCTGCTGGTGGCGGTAAAACGCTCGCCGCGGCCAGGGCGTAAGTAATCGACGCGCAAATCGATAGTTCCCATCCGCGAGAGGCGCTGGCGCAGCTCTTCTTCATTGATAGTGTCATGGCGAGTCAGGGTGCTGCCGACGCAGACCAGTCCAGCGGCGACATCCAGCGCAGAGGCGATAACGCCGCCGTGCAGAATACTCTGCGCCCAATTGCCTACCATCATCGGCTGATTATTAAAGCTGAGCTGGGCAAACTCTTTTTCATAACGTTCCAGCTCAAGCCCCAGCGCACGGTTAAAAGGCATGTGATAAACAAAAATCTCTCCCACCAGCTTTAGCGCGGCGGCGGCGGTCAGTTCAGACATAGCAGAGGTCCATTTCGTTAATGAAATGTTGATTTTATGCTTCAAAAATATTGATTTCCACTTTCGGAGGCGATAACGCAGCGGGAGGCGGATAAACAGGTAGAATGGCGGCAGGACAAAACATTAATAAGAACCCTTCTTCAGGAGAACAGTAATGCGTATCTCTTTGACCTGGCTGCTGGCGCTTAGCGCGCTGCCGGCCAGCGTTCTGGCGCAGGACGCGCCGCTTAATCAAGCCGTTCATGACAAACCCGCGGTGCGGGGCAGCATTATCGCCAACCTGCTGCAGGACCATGATAATCCGTTCCTGCTTTATCCTTATGAGAGCAACTATCTGCTCTATACGTGGACCAGCGATCTCAATAAAGAGGCCATCCGCAGTTACGACTGGGCCGATGACGCGCGTAAGGATGAGGTGAAGTTCCAGCTCAGCCTGGCATTCCCGTTATGGCGCGGCATCCTTGGCGATAATTCGCTGCTTGGCGCCTCCTATACGCAAAAATCCTGGTGGCAGCTCTCTAACAGTAAAGGCTCGGCGCCGTTTCGCGAAACCAACTACGAGCCTCAGCTCTTCCTTGGCTTCGCGACGGATTATGAGTTTGCCGGCTGGACTTTGCGCGATATCGAAGTCGGCTATAACCACGATTCCAATGGCCGTTCCGATCCAACGTCACGTAGCTGGAACCGCCTGTATACTCGCCTGATGGCGCAAAACGGTAACTGGCTGGTTGAAGTGAAGCCGTGGTATGTGGTCGGCAGTACCGATGATAACCCCGATATCACCAAATACATGGGTTACTACCGCCTGAAGATTGGCTACCAACTGGGGGAGGCTATTTTTAGCGCTCAGGGGCAATATAACTGGAATACCGGCTACGGCGGCGCGGAAATCGGGGTCAGTTACCCTATTACCAAGCACGTGCGCGCCTATACTCAGGTGTACAGCGGTTATGGCGAGTCGCTCATCGACTATAACTTCAATCAGACGCGCGTCGGCGTCGGCGTGATGCTCAACGATCTGTTTTAATCGTTGCACTCTGGCTCTCAGGCGCTGAAAATAGCGCCTGTTTTCTTTTCAGGCGAATGGGGTCAACGTGGCACAGGCGGAAGTATTAAATCAGGAATCGCTGGCTAAGCAGGTTTTACAAGAGACCTTCGGCTACCAGCAGTTCCGCCCGGGCCAGGAATCGATTATCGCCACGGCGCTGGAAGGCCGCGATTGCCTGGTGGTGATGCCGACCGGCGGCGGTAAATCGCTGTGCTACCAGGTACCTGCATTGGTCCTCGGCGGCCTGACGGTTGTCGTGTCGCCGCTGATTTCGCTGATGAAAGACCAGGTCGATCAGCTGCTGGCAAACGGCGTCGCCGCGGCCTGTCTTAACTCGACGCAGAGCCGCGAGCAGCAGCAAGAGGTGATGGCGGGCTGCCGCAGCGGGCAGATTCGTCTGCTGTATATCGCGCCGGAACGCCTGATGCTGGATAACTTTCTGGAGCATCTGAGCCACTGGAACTTAGCGATGCTGGCGGTGGATGAGGCGCACTGTATCTCGCAATGGGGCCATGATTTCCGCCCGGAATATGCCGCGTTGGGCCAGCTGCGCCAGCGGATGCCGCATATTCCGTTTATGGCGCTCACCGCCACCGCTGATGACACCACCCGTCGCGATATTGTTCGCCTGCTGGGACTTAACGATCCGCTGATTCAGGTTAGTAGCTTCGATCGCCCCAATATCCGCTATATGCTGATGGAGAAATTTAAGCCGCTCGATCAGTTGATGCGATACGTCCAGGATCAGCGCGGTAAATCAGGGATTATCTACTGCAACAGCCGTTCTAAGGTTGAAGACACCGCCGCCAGGCTGCAAAGCCGCGGCATCAGCGCTGCGGCCTACCATGCTGGTCTGGAAAATGATATTCGAGCCGATGTGCAGGAGAAATTCCAGCGCGACGATCTGCAGATCGTGGTGGCGACGGTGGCTTTCGGTATGGGCATTAACAAGCCAAACGTCCGCTTTGTGGTGCACTTTGATATCCCGCGCAATATTGAATCCTATTATCAGGAAACCGGGCGCGCCGGGCGTGACGGGCTGCCGGCGGAAGCGATGCTGTTTTACGATCCGGCGGATATGGCGTGGCTGCGCCGTTGCCTGGAGGAGAAGCCCGCCGGGCCGCTGCAGGATATTGAACGTCATAAGCTGAATGCGATGGGTGCCTTTGCCGAAGCGCAGACCTGTCGCCGTCTGGTGCTGCTGAACTATTTTGGCGAAGGGCGTCAGGAGCCGTGCGGCAACTGTGATATCTGTCTTGATCCGCCAAAGCAGTACGATGGTTTAATGGACGCGCGTAAGGCGCTTTCAACTATTTACCGGGTGAATCAACGCTTCGGGATGGGCTACGTGGTTGAAGTACTCCGCGGCGCCAACAATCAGCGTATCCGCGACCTGAACCACGATAAACTGCCGGTGTACGGCATTGGTCGCGAGCAGAGCCACGAGCACTGGGTGAGCGTAATTCGCCAGTTAATCCACCTCGGACTGGTGACGCAGAATATTGCCCAGCACTCCGCGCTGCAGCTCACCGAGGCCGCGCGTCCCGTACTGCGCGGTGAAGTCCCGCTGCAGCTCGCCGTGCCGCGTATCGTGGCGCTAAAACCGAAAGCGATGCAGAAATCCTTCGGCGGCAATTACGACCGCAAGCTGTTCGCCAAGCTGCGTAAATTACGTAAAGCGATCGCCGACGAGGAGAATATCCCGCCATATGTCGTGTTTAACGACGCGACGCTGATTGAGATGGCCGAACAGTCGCCGCTTACCGCCGGGGAGATGCTTAGCGTCAACGGCGTGGGGACCCGTAAGCTTGAGCGCTTCGGTAAAGAATTCATGGCGCTGATACGTGCTCATGTCGATGGCGATGATGAGTAGTCAGCCGCGGGAAAAGGTGCCAGAATAGTTTCCTTCTTCACTATTTCCCTGCGAGTTAAACATGTTGATGCTTTTCCTCACCGTGGCGCTGGTGCACATCATTGCGCTAATGAGCCCGGGGCCGGATTTTTTCTTCGTTTCGCAAACCGCAGTGAGCCGTTCGCGCAAAGAGGCGATGATGGGCGTGCTGGGGATCACCGGCGGCGTGATGGTTTGGGCGGGCGTCGCGCTGCTCGGCTTGCACCTGATTATCGAGAAAATGGCCTGGCTGCATACGTTGATTATGGTCGGCGGCGGTCTCTATCTGTGCTGGATGGGCTATCAAATGCTGCGCGGCGCGTTAAAGAAAACCGACGTTGTCGCGGCGGAACCGCAGGTTGAGCTGGCGCGTAGCGGGCGCAGTTTCCTGAAGGGCCTGCTGACTAACCTCGCCAACCCGAAAGCGATTATCTACTTTGGTTCGGTCTTCTCGCTGTTCGTCGGCGATAACATTGGCGCCGGCGCGCGCTGGGGGATTTTCCTGCTGATCGTTCTTGAAACGCTGGCGTGGTTCACCATCGTGGCCAGCCTGTTCGCACTGCCGCAAATGCGCCGCGGCTATCAGCGGATGGCAAAGTGGATAGACGGCATCGCGGGAACCCTGTTTGCCGGTTTCGGCATCCATCTGATTATTTCGCGTTAACGTGTTATGCGATTCCCCGCCCGGTTTGTTGCCGGGTGGGGTTGATATTAGTGACGAAGACGCTGTAGCTCATCGCTGGTCAAACCGGTCATTTCCAGGATCGCATCGTCATCAATGCCGCGATTGAGCATCGCTGCGGCGACCTGTAAAAGGGCCTGTAGTTTTCCTTCTTTGATGCCTTCTTTAATGCCTTCTTTAATGCCTTTCTCTCTGCCTTCTGCGAGCCACGTTTCTGCCAGAGTCATTAGCATTCCTCCATGCTGCGGCACACGCTGTGCCAGCTTATATTCAGGCATGACGGGCGGAAGCGAGCAGCGCTCCCACCAGCATAAACAGCGAACCAAACACTTTATTCAGCGCCTTCATCTGCTTCGGACCTTTAATCCAGGCCGCAATGCGCTGCGCCAGCGTCGCGTAACCGATCATCACAATGATATCGACCACAATGGTGGTGACGCCAAGTACCAGGTACTGCATCACCTGCGGCTGATGCGGGACGATGAACTGGGGAAACAGCGCGGCGAGGAAGACGATACTTTTTGGGTTGGTCAGATTGACGAACACCGCGCGTTTATAGAGCTTACCGCGGCTTTGAGTGCGCGCCAGCGTATTCAGGTCGATTGAACCCGCCGCCCGCCATTGCTGGATCCCCAGCCAGATAAGATAAGCCGCGCCCGCCCATTTCAACACTTCAAATGCCAGTACCGAGCGTGAGAAGAGCGTGCCCAGACCGACACCAACCAGCACGATATGAATGGCCAATCCGGTTTGCAGGCCGGCAATAGATGCTGCCGCGCCGCGATAGCCGTGGTTGATGGATGTGGTCATGGTATTAATCGCGCCGGAACCCGGCGACAGGCTGAGAATGATTGATGTCAGCAGATAAGCGAACCACCACTCGAAGGTCATGAGAATCTCCCTGATTGTCTATTTTTATGCCACAATACGCTATTGCATCAGCATTGTGTGATGTGCGACAAAAAAACGATTTTCAGCGGTTAACAGGGGTGTAAACCCGATGTTTGGGCAGCAAAAGGACTGGGACACACGAGAAAACGCGTTTGCGGCCTTTACCATGGGGCCGCTGACGGATTTTTGGCATCAGCGGGAAGAAGCTGAATTTACGGGCGTCGATAAGGTTCCGGTACGCTTTGTGCGCTTTTGCGCCGCAAATAATGACCGGCTGGTGGTTATTTGCCCCGGCCGCATCGAAAGCTACGTGAAGTACGCCGAACTAGCCTACGATCTCTTCCACAGCGGCTTTGACGTAATGATTATCGATCACCGCGGTCAGGGGCGCTCCGGTAGGTTGCTGTCTGATACCCACCGCGGTCATGTTGTGCGCTTTAGCGACTATGTTGACGATCTGGCTGCGCTTTGGCAGCAGGAAGTGGTTCCCGGCCACTGGCGTAAACGTTTTATTCTCGCCCACTCGATGGGCGGCGCCATTGCCACGCTGTTCTTGCAGCGTCACCGGCAGCATTGTGACGCCATTGCTTTGTGCGCGCCAATGTTTGGCATCATCATGCGCCTGCCGGACTGGATGGTGCGCCATATTCTCGACTGGGCTGAGGGCCATCAGCGTATTCGTGAAGAGTATGCCATCGGTACGGGCCGCTGGCGGGCGCTGCCGTTTTCGCTCAATGTATTGACTCATAGCCGTCAGCGCTATCGTCGTAATCTGCGTTTTTATGCCGACGATCCGCGGCTGCGCGTCGGCGGGCCGACCTATCACTGGGTGCGCGAAGGTATTCTGGCCGGTGAAGAGATATTGGCTGGCGTCGAGAAAGATACGACTCCGACGTTATTGATTCAGGCCGAGGATGAAAGGGTGGTCGATAACCTGATGCACGACCGCTATTGCGAACTCCGTTCCGCTGCCGGACACCCTTGTGAAGGCGATAAGCCGCTCGTTATTGAAGGGGCATATCACGAGATCCTTTTTGAAAAGGACGCTATGCGCTCAGTCGCGCTAAATGCCATCGTCGATTTTTTCAATCGACATACTTAATCCGACGATAGATCTCGTCGCCCTGCTTAGAGGTTAAATTTTTTATGTACCAGGTTGTTGCGTCTGATTTAGATGGCACGCTGCTTTCCCCCGACCATTTCCTCACCCCCTATGCCAAAGAAACACTGAAACTACTCACCGCGCGCGGGATAAATTTCGTTTTCGCCACTGGTCGCCACTATATCGATGTGGGACAGATCCGCGATAATCTCGGCATTAAGTCGTACATGATCACCTCTAACGGCGCCCGCGTACACGATAGCGAAGGAAAACAAATCTTCGCCCATAACCTCGACCGCGATATCGCCAGCGATCTATTTGAGATGGTGCGTAACGATGTGAAGATTGTGACCAACGTCTATCGTGAAGATGAATGGTTTATGAATCGCCATCGCCCGGAAGAGATGCGTTTCTTCAAAGAGGCGGTGTTCAACTACAAGCTTTATGAACCGGGCGAGCTGGATGCGGATGGCATCAGCAAAGTTTTCTTCACCTGTGAAGATCATGAACATTTGCTGCCGCTTGAGCAGGCTATCAACGCGCGCTGGGGCGACCGCGTGAATGTGAGTTTCTCCACGTTGACCTGCCTTGAAGTGATGGCCGGCGGTGTATCGAAAGGGCATGCGCTGGAGGCCGTCGCGAAAATGCTTGGCTACAGCCTCAAAGAGTGTATCGCCTTTGGCGACGGCATGAACGACGCCGAGATGCTGTCGATGGCCGGTAAAGGCTGCATCATGGCGAACGCCCATCAGCGGTTAAAGGATTTGCATCCGGAGCTGGAAGTGATCGGCAGCAACGCCGATGATGCTGTACCGCATTACCTGCGCAAGCTGTACCTCGATTGATAAAGATTGACGACTGGCTAATAACTGGTCAGTCGTCAACCTCTCTCTCCGCTACAATGCCTGTTCTTTATTCAATGAGACGACCATTGTGGCGCTATTAATTATCACCACTATCCTGTGGGCCTTTTCGTTTAGCCTGATTGGCGAATACCTTGCCGGTAGCGTCGATAGCTATTTTTCCGTGCTGATGCGCGTGGGCCTGGCAGCGC
This sequence comes from Klebsiella sp. 141153, assembly GCF_032601995.1. Lineage (NCBI taxonomy): Bacteria > Pseudomonadati > Pseudomonadota > Gammaproteobacteria > Enterobacterales > Enterobacteriaceae > Klebsiella > Klebsiella sp. 141153. Next base: position 61,671 of record NZ_JAQIRJ010000016.1, read on the forward strand.
TGGTGTTCCTGCCTTTCCTGCGTACGCGCGGCCAGTCTCCGCGTACCATCGTGCTCTACATGTTGGTAGGGGCGATGCAGCTTGGGATTATGTATTTGCTGGCTTTCCGCGCCTATCTCTATCTGACAGTCTCCGAATTTCTGTTGTTTACGGTCTTTACCCCGCTGTATATCACCCTGATTTACGATCTGATCAGCGGCCGTAAACTACGCTGGGGCTATCTGCTTAGCGCGGCGCTGGCGGTGTTAGGGGCGGCGATCATCCGCTATGACAAAGTCAGCGATCACTTCTGGACCGGGCTATTGCTGGTACAGCTGTCGAATATCTGTTTCGCCATCGGTATGGTGGGCTACAAGCGTCTGATGGAAGTCCGTCCAATGCCGCAACACAATGCCTTTGCCTGGTTCTATGCCGGCGCCTTTATCGTGGCGGTAGCGGCGTGGTTTATGCTGGGCAATCCGCAGAGGTTGCCGTCCACCGGTCTGCAGTGGGGGGTTCTGGTATGGCTGGGCGTGGTCGCTTCCGGGTTGGGTTACTTCATGTGGAACTACGGCGCGACGCAGGTGGATGCCGGTACGTTGGGGATCATGAATAACGTTCACGTCCCCGCCGGGCTGTTGGTTAATCTCGCTATCTGGCAGGAGCAGCCTCACTGGCCGAGCTTTATCATTGGCGCGCTGGTAATCCTGGCTTCGCTATGGGTCCATCGCCGCTGGGTCGCTCCGCACTCCGTACAAACGGCAGATGATCGCAAGCGTGATTCCGCGCTGAGCGAATAAACGCTTCTGTTACCGGCTGGCGTTGCTCGCCATCGCGCACCGCGGCGTACAGCCGGCTCCACAGTCCTTCTCCCAGGGTTTTAGTGACAATCAAACCCTGGCGTTCAAAACTTTCCACCACCCAGTGCGGCAGGGCGGCAATACCCATTCGCGCGGCGACCATCTGAATCAGCAGCAGCGTGTTATCGACGCTTTTCAACTGCGGGCTGATCCCCGCCGGTTGCAGGAAGTGGCGCCAGATATCCAGTCGCCCGCGCTGTACCGGATAAATCAGTAACGTTTCCGCAGCCAGATCTTCCGGCGAGATGCGCGTTTTCGCCGCCAGCGGATGCTCCGGAGCTAATACCAGACGAACTTCATAATCAAACATCGGTGAATAGTGCAGGCCGCTACGCGGCAAAATATCTGAGGTCATCACCAGATCGAGTTCGCCCTGCTGCAGGGCTGGCTGCGGGTCAAAAGTGACGCCGGACTGAAAATCAACTTCCACCAGCGGCCAGCGGGCGCGGAAGCTTTCCAGCGCCGGGGTGAGCCACTGAATGCAGCTATGGCACTCGATCGCCAGCCGCAGACGGGTCTGCTGAGGTTCGTTGCAGTCCTGCAACGCGCGGGCGATCTGCGGCAGCACCTGATTGGCTAACTGTAGCAGAATTTCCCCTTGCGGCGTAAAGCGCAGCGGCTGGCTTTTACGCACAAATAAACGGAAGCCAAGGCGCTGTTCCAGATCGCTAAACTGGTGGGACAGGGCCGACTGGGTTTGGTGCAGGGCTGCCGCCGCGCCCGCCAGCGAACCGCTGTTCCGCAACGCCTGTAGCGTTTTCAGGTGTTTAATCTCGATCATGAATGTCCTTCACTTCGGCATGAATAATTTGCGCTTGAGGAATATACAGTACCTTTACATTATGGATGTGTAAACATCTGGATGGCTAAAATCCTTCGTCTTTTGAATTTATGGTGCGTTGGCTGCGTTCGCTCACCCCAGTCACTTGGGGATGAGCAAACTTGCCGCCTTCCCTGAATACAAAATCCTTTGGATTAATAATTAATTAGAGGAAGAACACATGACCATTATTAATCACACCCTCGGTTTTCCTCGCGTTGGCCTTCGCCGCGAGCTGAAAAAAGCGCAAGAGAGCTACTGGGCGGGCAACGCCACGCGTGAAGAGCTGCTGGCGGTAGGTCGCGAGCTGCGCGCTCGTCACTGGGAGCAGCAGAAACAGGCGGGCATTGATCTGCTGCCGGTGGGCGATTTTGCCTGGTACGACCATGTTCTGACCACCAGCCTGCTGCTGGGCAACGTGCCGGCTCGTCATCAGAACAAAGACGGCACCGTCGATATCGATACCCTGTTCCGCATTGGTCGCGGCCGCGCGCCGACCGGTGAACCCGCTGCCGCCGCGGAAATGACCAAGTGGTTCAACACCAACTATCACTACATGGTGCCGGAATTTGTCCAGGGCCAACAGTTCAAGCTGAGCTGGACCCAACTGCTGGATGAAGTGGACGAAGCGCTGGCGCTGGGCCACAAGATTAAGCCTGTACTGCTGGGGCCGGTAACCTATCTGTGGCTGGGCAAAGTAAAAGGCGAACAGTTTAATCGTCTAAGCCTGTTGAACGATATCCTTCCGGTTTACCAGCAGGTACTGGGCGAGCTGACGAAGCGCGGCATTGAGTGGGTGCAGATTGATGAGCCGGCGCTGGTTCTGGAGCTGCCGCAAGCATGGCTGGATGCCTTTAAACCAGCTTATGAAGCCCTGCAGGGGCAGGTAAAACTACTGCTGACTACCTATTTTGAAGGGATCACCGACAACCTTGATGTTATCACCGCGCTGCCGGTACAGGGGCTACACGTCGATCTTGTGCACGGTAAAGATGAGGTGGCTGAACTACATAAACGCCTGCCGGCCGACTGGCTGTTATCCGCCGGGCTGATCAATGGTCGTAACGTCTGGCGCGCCGATCTCACGGAAAAATATGCGCAAATAAAGTCGCTTGTCGGTCAACGTGAGCTATGGGTCGCCTCTTCCTGCTCCTTGCTGCATAGCCCGATCGATCTGAGCGTAGAGACCCGTCTTGATGCCGAAGTAAAAAGTTGGTTTGCTTTCGCCCTGCAGAAGTGTGGCGAACTGGCGCTGCTACGCGACGCGCTGAACAGCGGTGATACGACGGCGATCGAGGCGTGGAGCGCGCCAATTCAGGCTCGTCGCCATTCGACTCGCGTACACAACGCGGCAGTGGAAAAACGGCTGGCGGCAATCACTGCTCAGGACAGCCAGCGCACCAGCCCTTATGCCGAGCGCGCACAGGCGCAGCGCAAACGCTTTAACCTGCCAGCATGGCCGACGACGACGATCGGTTCATTCCCGCAGACAACCGAAATTCGTACCCTACGTCTGGACTTCAAAAAGGGCAATCTTGACGCCAGCCATTATCGGACGGGTATTGCCGAACATATTAAGCAGGCGATCGTCGAACAAGAACGTCTGGGTTTAGACGTGCTGGTGCACGGAGAAGCCGAGCGAAACGACATGGTGGAGTATTTCGGTGAGCATCTGGACGGTTTCATCTTCACGCAAAACGGTTGGGTGCAAAGCTATGGCTCTCGCTGCGTGAAGCCGCCGGTGGTTATCGGCGATGTCAGCCGTCCGCAAGCGATCACCGTCGAATGGGCGAAGTACGCGCAGTCTCTTACCGACAAGCCGGTCAAAGGCATGTTGACCGGTCCGGTAACCATTCTGTGCTGGTCCTTCCCGCGCGAGGATGTCAGCCGCGAAACAATCGCGAAGCAGATTGCGCTGGCGCTTCGCGATGAAGTGGCGGATCTGGAGGCGGCCGGTATCGGTATTATCCAGATTGATGAACCGGCACTGCGCGAAGGTCTGCCGCTGAAGCGCAGCGATTGGGATGCTTATCTACAGTGGGGCGTCGAAGCTTTCCGCATCAACGCCGCGGTTGCTAAGGATGACACCCAGATTCATACCCACATGTGTTATTGCGAGTTCAATGACATCATGGACTCTATCGCCGCGCTGGATGCCGATGTGATCACCATTGAAACCTCGCGTTCCGACATGGAACTGCTGGAATCGTTTGAAGAGTTTGAATATCCAAACGAAATCGGCCCGGGAGTTTATGATATCCACTCGCCAAACGTACCGAGCGTGGAGTGGATTGAAGGGTTGCTGGAGAAAGCCGCGCAGCGTATCCCGGCGGATCGCTTGTGGGTTAATCCGGACTGCGGCCTGAAAACCCGCGGCTGGCCGGAAACCCGCGCCGCGCTGGCGAACATGGTGCAAGCGGCGCAAAATCTGCGCGAATCAGCCTGATAGATACGCGGAAAACAACAGAGGAGGCCACGGCCTCCTCTTTTCATGTATCAGGCGAGTTACCCTTTTTTACCGCCATATTGAGCAAACCAGGCCAGCATCCGCTGCCAGCCGTCTTTGGCTGACTCTTCGTGATAGCTGGCGCGATAGTCGGCATTAAAGGCGTGATCGGCCTCGGGATAGACCACGATCTCGGCGTTCGCATTTGCCGCCCGCAGCGCCTGGCGCATGGTCTCGACGGTATCCTGCGGAATACTGGCGTCTTTAGCGCCGTACAGGCCAAGTACCGGCGCGTTGAGATCGACCGCGATATCCACCGGGTGTTTTGGCGAATTCAGCGATTTTTCTCCCACCAGTTTGCCATACCAGGCGACGCCTGCCTTCAACTGCGGGTTATGCGCGGCATACAGCCAGGTAATGCGCCCACCCCAGCAAAAACCGGTGATCAGCAGACGATGGGCATCGCCGCCGTGGCGCGCCGCCCAGCTGGCGACGTGGTCGAGATCCGCCAGCACCTGTGCGTCCGGCACCTTAGTGACCAGTTCTTTGAACAGGGTAGGGATATCGTTGTACTCATTCGGATCGCCCTGGCGGAAGTAGAGTTCTGGCGCAATCGCCAGATAGCCTTCCTGCGCCAGGCGGCGGCACAGATCGCGAATATGTTCATGTACGCCGAAAATCTCCTGCACCACGATAACGATCGGCAGCGGGCCGTCGGCGTTTTTCGGGCGGGCGTGATAGGCTGGCATATTCTCGCCCTGCGATGGGATCGAGGTTTCTCCGGCGACAATCTGCTCATCCGACGTATGGACGGCGGTCGAGGCGTGCGGCGAGGCTGCAGGTGCGAATCCAGGTTGCTTGGTGGTGGTCATGGTATTCTCCGTACCCTTATTTATTAGCGCAACACTAACTATAGACCCTTTAGTTCGGGCGGTAATAAAGCACAGTGCCTGAAAGCGGCTATCTTTTGTTCTATGACCGTGAATATAACTTGTTAATGTGATGTAAATCACTATTTGTTGAAAAACAAATGCAATCATTGTTATGCATGGTGACCATCATCACAAAAATAAGCGAGTGGCTTCTGTAAAGTACCCTTTTGCTTCTGCTGATACTTCGACCCACAGAGGAGTTTTTTATGTCCAAGTCTGATGTTTTTCATCTCGGCCTCACTAAGAACGATTTACAAGGGGCTACGCTGGCTATCGTCCCTGGCGATCCGGAGCGTGTGGAAAAGATCGCCGCGCTGATGGATAAGCCGGTTAAGCTGGCATCACATCGTGAATTTACCTCCTGGCGCGCTGAGCTGGATGGCAAACCGGTGATTGTTTGCTCCACCGGTATCGGCGGCCCGTCGACCTCTATCGCCGTGGAAGAGCTGGCGCAACTGGGGGTTCGTACCTTCCTGCGTATCGGCACCACCGGGGCGATTCAGCCGCACATCAACGTTGGTGATGTGCTGGTGACGACCGGTTCTGTCCGTCTGGATGGCGCCAGCCTGCACTTTGCGCCGATGGAGTTTCCGGCCGTTGCTGACTTCGCTTGTACCACCGCGCTGGTGGAAGCGGCGAAATCAATTGGTGCGACCACCCATATCGGTGTAACTGCCTCCTCTGATACCTTCTATCCAGGCCAGGAGCGTTACGACACCTTCTCCGGCCGTGTCGTGAGCCGCTTCAAAGGCTCGATGGAAGAGTGGCAGGCAATGGGCGTCATGAACTATGAAATGGAATCCGCTACGCTGCTGACCATGTGCGCCAGCCAGGGCCTGCGCGCCGGGATGGTGGCAGGGGTTATCGTCAACCGTACCCAGCAAGAGATCCCTAACGCCGAAACCATGAAGCAAACCGAAAGCCACGCGGTGAAAATCGTTGTGGAAGCGGCGCGCCGCCTGCTGTAGTTCTTCACTTTTTCTCGCAAGGCCGGACCCTCCGGCCTTTCTTTTTTGCGTAGCGCCTCGCAGGAAAATCCTTTTCAACTGGACGTTTGTACAGCACAATTCTATTTTGTGTCGTAAGTGGTTGCCGGGGAGGCGTTGTGGATATCTCTATTGTGATAAGCGCCGTGGTGGCGCTGGCGGCAGGGTTAGTCGTTGGCTGGCTGGCGACAAAAGCCCGCGCCGATCAAATCCGTGCCGATCTCATTGAAGAGCGCCGCGAGCTGGATATCGAACTTAGCGCCGCACGTCAGCAGCTGGTGCAGGAATCGCACTGGCGCGATGAGTGCGAACTTCTCAACAACGAGCTGCGCAGCCTGCGTGATATCAACACCTCGCTGGAGGCCGACCTGCGGGAAGTGACCACTCGTCTGGAATCCACGCAGCTGCACGCCGAAGATAAAATCCGCCAGATGGTCAACAGCGAGCAGCGCCTGAGCGAGCAGTTTGAAAACCTGGCGAACCGCATATTCGAACACAGCAACCGCCGGGTTGATGAACAAAACCGGCAGAGCCTGCATGGCCTGCTGACGCCGCTCCGGGAACAGCTCGACGGCTTTCGTCGCCAGGTTCAGGACAGCTTCGGCCAGGAGGCGCGTGAGCGCCACACGCTGGCGCACGAAATCCGCAACCTGCAACAGCTGAACGCACAGATGGCGCAAGAGGCGTTAAACCTGACGAAAGCGCTGAAGGGCGATAACAAAACCCAGGGCAACTGGGGAGAAGTGGTGCTAACCCGCGTGCTGGAGGCCTCCGGCCTGCGCGAAGGCTATGAGTATCAAACACAGGTCAGCATCGAAACCGATAACCGCTCGCGGATGCAGCCGGACGTTATCGTGCGCCTGCCGCAGGGCAAAGACGTGGTTATCGACGCCAAAATGACTCTGGTCGCCTATGAGCGTTATTTCAACGCTGAGGATGATTACACCCGCGAAGCGGCGCTACAGGAGCATATTGCCTCGGTACGTAACCATATTCGCCTGCTGGGCCGCAAAGATTATCAACAACTGCCGGGGTTACGTTCGCTCGACTATGTATTGATGTTTATCCCCGTCGAGCCGGCGTTCCTGCTGGCTATCGACCGTCAGCCTGAGCTTATCAGCGAGGCGCTGAAGAACAATATTATGCTTGTTAGCCCAACAACCCTGCTGGTGGCGCTGCGCACTATCGCTAATTTGTGGCGCTATGAGCATCAAAGCCGTAACGCGCAGAAAATCGCCGAGCGCGCCGGGCGCCTGTACGACAAGATGCGGCTGTTTGTCGACGATATGTCGGCCATCGGCCAAAGCCTTGATAAAGCGCAGGATAACTATCGCCAGGCGATGAAAAAGCTCGCCTCGGGGCGCGGCAATCTGCTGGTACAGGCCGAGTCATTCCGTGGCCTGGGGGTCGAGGTTAAGCGCGGGATTAATCCTGATTTAGTCGAGCAGGCCACGGCGCAGGATGACGAATACCGCCTTGAGGAAGATGAAAATTCACCGCAGGAAGATGTGTTTAGCGCCGATTCCACGTCTGCAGCGAGAGCAAACGAGCACGTCAGGCCAAGCTGAAACGTATGGGAAATGGCCTGAATCTGTTACACTCGCTGAACATTTTCTTGATAAGTAAGCGGGCATAGAGATGGTTGAGGATTCACAAGAAACGACGCATTTTGGCTTTCAAACGGTAGCCAAAGAGCAGAAGGCGGACATGGTGGCGCATGTATTCCATTCTGTCGCTGCAAAATATGATGTGATGAACGACTTAATGTCGTTCGGGATTCATCGCTTGTGGAAGCGCTTCACCATCGACTGCAGCGGCGTGCGTCGTGGGCAAACCGTGCTGGACTTAGCGGGCGGTACCGGCGACCTGACGGCGAAGTTTTCCCGTCTGGTGGGCGAAACCGGTCGCGTGATGCTCGCCGATATCAACGATTCGATGCTCAAAATGGGCCGCGAAAAACTGCGCAACATCGGTATTGTCGGTAACGTTGAGTACGTTCAGGCCAACGCCGAAGCGCTGCCGTTTGCGGATAACACCTTTGACTGCATCACCATCTCCTTTGGCCTGCGTAACGTTACCGATAAAGACAAAGCGCTGCGTTCAATGTACCGCGTGCTGAAACCGGGCGGACGTTTGCTGGTTCTGGAGTTCTCCAAACCGATTCTCGAACCACTGAGCAAAGCCTACGACGCTTATTCCTTCCACGTGCTGCCGAAAGTCGGCGAACTGGTGGCAAACGATGCGGAAAGCTATCGCTATCTGGCGGAATCCATCCGCATGCATCCCGATCAGGAGACCCTGAAAGGCATGATGCAGGAGGCGGGTTTTGAAAGCGTCGACTACTACAACCTGACGGCAGGTATTGTCGCGCTACACCGCGGCTATAAGTTCTGACAGGAGGGACGCTATGCCTTTCGCACCACTGGTTACCGCTGGCATCGAAACGGTTCTTAATACTTTTCTCTGGCGCGACCGCGCGCTTAAACCGGCGCGTCAACGCCTGCTGGGGAAAGTGCTGTGCGTAGAGCTCAAAGAGCTGTCGGCGCCTGTCGTGCTGGCCTATAGCGAGCAGCAAATCGACGTGCTCGGCGCATGGGAAGGCGAAGCTGACTGTACCGTAATTACCCGCCTGAGCGTGCTGCCGCAGCTGCGTAACCGCCAGCAGTTGACCGCGCTGATTCGCAGCGGCGATCTGGAAGTGCAGGGCGACCTGCAGGTTGTGCAGAACATGGTCGCGCTTTGCGATCTGGCGGAGTTCGATCCGGCAGAGCTACTGGCGCCGTATACCGGTGATATCGTCGCTGAAGGGGTTGGCAAGGTACTTCGCGGCGGCGCGCGCTTCCTGCTGCAGGGCGCGCAAAGCCAGCAGCGCTACGTCGCTGAAGCGATTACCGAAGAGTGGCGACTGGCGCCGGGCCCGTTAGAGATGGCCTGGTTTGCTGAAGAATCCGCCGCCGTGGAACGCGCGCTGGCCGCACTGGAAAAACGGCTGGAAACGCTGGAGGGCAAATGACGCCAGGAGAATTACGGCGCCTGTATTTTATCATCCGCACCTTTTTGAGTTACGGGCTTGATGAGCTCATTCCCAAAATGCGTATCACGTTGCCGCTGCGCATCTGGCGGCGAATGTTGTTCTGGATGCCGAATCGCCACAAAGATAAACCGCTGGGTCAACGCTTACGCCTGGCGCTGCAGGAGCTGGGTCCGGTGTGGATTAAGTTCGGCCAGATGCTCTCCACCCGCCGCGACCTGTTCCCGCCGCAAATCGCCGATCAGCTGGCGCTGCTGCAAGATCGCGTCGCGCCTTTCGATGGCAAATTGGCAAAACAACAGATCGAACAAGCGATGGGCGGGCTGCCCATTGAAGCCTGGTTCGATGATTTCGCCATTGAGCCGCTCGCCTCCGCCTCTATCGCTCAGGTCCATACCGCGCGTCTGAAAGACAACGGCAAAGAGGTTGTCATCAAGGTCATCCGCCCGGATATCCTGCCGGTGATCAAAGCGGACATGAAATTAATCTACCGCCTGGCGCGCTGGGTGCCTCGTCTGCTGCCGGATGGCCGCCGTCTGCGTCCGCAGGAAGTCGTCCGCGAATATGAAAAAACGCTGATGGACGAGCTGAACCTTCTACGCGAGTCGGCTAATGCTATTCAGCTACGGCGCAATTTCGAAGACAGCCCAATGCTATACGTGCCGGAAGTCTATTCCGATTACTGTAGCGAAGGCATGATGGTAATGGAGCGGATCTACGGTATTCCGGTTTCCGATGTCGCCGCGCTGGAAGCCCAGGGCACCAACATGCAGTTGCTGGCGGAGCGTGGGGTGCAGGTCTTCTTTACCCAGGTGTTCCGCGACAGCTTTTTCCATGCGGATATGCATCCGGGTAATATTTTCGTTAGCTACGATCATCCGCATGACCCGCAATATATCGGTATCGACTGCGGTATCGTCGGCTCGCTGAACAAAGACGATAAGCGTTATCTCGCAGAAAACTTCATCGCTTTCTTCAACCGCGATTATCGTAAGGTTGCCGAGCTGCACGTCGATTCCGGCTGGGTGCCGCCTGACACCAACGTTGAAGAGTTTGAGTTTGCGATTCGCACCGTGTGCGAGCCCATCTTTGAAAAGCCGCTGGCGGAAATCTCCTTCGGCCACGTATTGCTGAATCTGTTTAATACCGCGCGGCGTTTCAACATGGAAGTCCAGCCGCAGCTGGTTTTGCTTCAGAAGACATTACTTTACGTAGAAGGGGTAGGTCGTCAGCTCTATCCTCAGTTAGACTTGTGGAAAACGGCGAAGCCTTTCCTCGAGTCGTGGATTAAGGATCAGGTCGGTATTCCCGCGCTGGTGCGTGCGTTTAAAGAAAAAGCGCCGTTCTGGATTGAACGAATGCCGGAAATTCCTGAGCTGGTGTACCAAAGCCTGCAGCAGAGCAAACAGCTGCAGACCAGCGTCGATACCATCGTGCGCGACTTCCAGGTGCGCCACGTGCGCCAGGGGCAGTCCCGTTATCTGTTTGGTATAGGCGCCGTTTTGCTTTTAAGCGGTACGCTGTTATTTATCCACCGCCCGGAGTGGGGCATGATGCCTGGCTGGCTGATGGCCGGCGGCGTCGTAACCTGGCTTATTGGTTGGCGAAAAACGCGCTAACAGGTTTCGCGTTTATTCTGGCGCATTGATTCTTGCGCGAAGTCATGTGAGCGGCCTGACAAAGAGGCGTCTCACCGGATGACGTGTATAATGCGCTCTCATCATTCATCATCTGTCATAGGGGAACGTGTATGGGTGGTATCAGTATTTGGCAGTTGTTAATTGTTGTCGTCATCGTAGTTCTGCTTTTCGGGACGAAGAAGCTGAGCTCGCTGGGTTCGGATTTAGGCGCATCGATCAAGGGCTTTAAAAAAGCGATGAGCGATGACGAAAAATCTGATAAGTCCTCAGCCGATGCAGATTTTGCAGCGAAAACTATCGCTGATAAACAAGATGATGCGAAAAAAGACGAGACAAAACGCCACGACAAAGAGCAGGTGTAATTCGTGTTCGATATCGGTTTTAGTGAACTATTGCTGGTGTTCGTGATTGGCCTCATCGTATTGGGGCCACAGCGACTACCTGTCGCCGTCAAAACGGTGGCCAGCTGGATCCGTACGTTGCGCTCGCTGGCGACCACCGTACAAAATGAGCTTGCCCAGGAGCTAAAACTGCAGGAGTTTCAGGAGAGCCTGAAGAAGGTGGAAAAGGCCAGCCTGGATAATCTGACTCCGGAGCTCAAAGCCTCGATGGATGAACTGCGCGAAGCGGCTGAATCCATGAAGCGTTCCTATACCGCCCACGATCCTGAAAAGGCCAGCGACGAAGCGAACACCATTCATAATCCGGTCGTCAAAGGTAGCGAAGCGCAGCGCCAGGATGTCACGCCGGCGACGGCGGAACACCAGGTCAGCGCTCCGGCACATGCGCCGGAACCCGTTGTCGATGAGCTATCCGCTTCGTCGGCTGAAGCCCCGGCAGCTAAGGAAAAAGCCGCCGCGGCAGTGCCAGATTCTTCCCCCGCATCGAGTGATAAAGCGTAAAAAATGGGCGTAGACGAGACTCAACCGTTAATTTCTCATCTGATTGAGCTGCGTAAGCGCCTGCTCAACAGCATTATTGCCATCCTGGTGATCTTCCTGGCGTTGGTTTACTTCGCCAATGATATCTATCAACTGGTATCCGCTCCGCTTATCAGCAAAATGCCGGTAGGCGCGACGATGATCGCCACCGATGTCGCTTCTCCTTTCTTCACGCCGATCAAACTGACCTTTATGGTCTCGGTGATCCTGTCGGTACCGGTCATTCTTTATCAGGTATGGGCGTTCGTCGCGCCAGCGTTGTATAAGCATGAACGTCGGCTGGTCATGCCGCTGCTGGTTTCCAGTACGCTGCTGTTCTATATCGGTATGGCTTTCGCTTATTTCGTCGTGTTCCCGCTGGCATTTGGCTTCCTGACCCACGCCGCGCCGGAAGGGGTATTAGTTTCGACCGATATCCGTAGCTACCTCGATTTTGTCATGGCGCTGTTTATGGCTTTCGGCGTGTCGTTTGAAGTGCCGGTCGCCATCGTCCTGCTCTGCTGGATGGGCGTCACGACGCCGGAAGATTTACGTAAAAAACGGCCCTACGTGCTGGTGGGCGCCTTCGTGGTCGGTATGCTGCTGACGCCGCCGGATGTGTTCTCGCAAACGCTGTTGGCCATCCCCATGTATTGCCTGTTTGAAGTCGGGGTGTTCTTTGCCCGTTTCTACACCGGTAAACGCCTGACGCGTGACGAAGATGCCGCCGCCGAAGAGGCGGAGAGCAAAGAAGAGTAACAACGCCAACCGCCCGTCAGGGCGGTTGTCATATGGGAGTTATGATGTTTGATATTGGCGTAAATCTGACCAGCTCGCAGTTTTCCCGCGATCACGACGAGGTGGTTGCGCGCGCGCAGGCGGCGGGTGTCCAGGGGATGTTGCTGACCGGCACCAATCTGCATGAAAGCCAGCAGGCGCAGCAGATGGCTGGCCGTTACGCCAACTGCTGGTCTACCGCGGGTGTACATCCGCACGATAGCAGCACCTGGACGGAGTCGGTGGCCGAAGAAATCCACGCGCTGGCCCGCCAGCCGCAGGTGGCGGCGATTGGCGAATGCGGTCTTGATTTCAACCGTAACTTCTCAACGCCGCAGGAGCAAGAGAGGGCGTTCAGCGCCCAACTGGCGCTGGCGGCCGAGCTCTCAATGCCGGTATTTTTACACTGCCGTGACGCCCATGAACGGTTCCTTGCGCTGCTGGATCCGTGGCTCAATAAACTGCCCGGCGCCGTGTTGCACTGCTTTACCGGTAGCCGCGCGGAAGTGCTTCAGTGTCTTGATAGAGGTTTATTTATCGGTATCACCGGTTGGGTGTGCGATGAGCGGCGGGGACTGGAGCTTCGCGAACTGTTGCCGGCGATCCCGGCGGAACGTTTGCTGCTGGAGACCGACGCGCCATATCTGTTGCCGCGCGACATGAAGCCGAAGCCCTCCTCGCGGCGCAACGAGCCCGCTTATCTGCCGCATATTCTGGCAAGGGTAGCGGGCTGGCGAGGCGAGGAAGCGCAATGGCTGGAGGAGGTTACGGATGCGAACGTCAGGAAGCTGTTTGGCGTGCGCTTTTAACCGCGCCGTCAGATTTTATAGAAGTCGGTATTTTTAACGCTTTGCAGGACCTGTTTATTCAACAGATTGAGGAGCAGCATGGAGCGTGCTTCACCGTCGGGCTCGGTGAAGATAGCCTGCAGTCCTTCAAAAGCGCCGTCGGTGATTAACACGCTGTCGCCTTCATGAGGCGTTTCCGGGTCGGTAATGCCTTCCGGTTTATAGATGGAAAGCTGGTGAATCACCTCTGAAGGCACCACTGCCGGTTGGGCGCCAAAACGGACGAAACTGTTCACTCCGCGGGTGGCGCTGATGGTGGTGGTATGGATAACCTCGGGGTCGAATTCGACGAACAGATAGTTTGGGAACAGGGGCTCGCTGACCGTAGTACGTTTACCACGGATGATTTTTTCCAGCGCGATCGTCGGCATCAGGCAATTGACTGCCTGACGTTCAAGGTGTTCCTGGGCGCGCTGAAGCTGCCCACGTTTGCAATAAAGTAAGTACCAGGCTTGCATAATGACTCTTTCCGCTTTACTACCTGCAAGCATAACAAAAGCCCGGAACAATCGCGAAAACCATTATAAGCGAAAGCGTAAATAGCCTGTTCATTTACGCTTATTTAACAAAAGTACAGCATCGTTGCGGCGAAAATCGTATAATCAGCCGCTAGTATAGAGGTCAATAATAACTCCATGAAATACCACGATCTACGCGACTTTCTGACATTACTTGAGCAGCAGGGCGAGCTAAAACGGATAGCCCTGCCGGTCGACCCGCACCTGGAAATTACCGAAATTGCCGACCGCACCCTGCGTGCCGGCGGCCCGGCGCTGCTGTTTGAAAACCCGAAAGGCTACTCAATGCCGGTGCTGTGCAACCTGTTTGGCACGCCGCGCCGCGTGGCGCTGGGGATGGGCCAGGAAGACGTCAGTTCGCTACGGGAAGTCGGGAAGCTATTGGCCTTTCTGAAAGAGCCGGAGCCGCCAAAAGGCTTCCGCGATCTGTTTGATAAGCTGCCGCAGTTCAAGCAAGTGCTGAATATGCCGACCAAACGTCTGCGCGGCGCGCCTTGCCAGCAAAAAATCATCCAGGGCGATGACGTCGATCTCAACAAAATACCGATTATGACCTGCTGGCCGGAAGATGCCGCGCCGCTGATTACCTGGGGGCTGACGGTGACCCGCGGCCCGCATAAAGAGCGGCAAAATCTGGGTATTTATCGCCAGCAGTTGATCGGCAAAAATAAACTCATCATGCGGTGGTTGTCCCACCGCGGCGGCGCCCTGGATTTCCAGGAGTGGTGCGCGGCGCATCCCGGCGAGCGTTTCCCGGTATCCGTGGCGCTTGGCGCCGATCCAGCGACCATTCTGGGCGCGGTGACGCCGGTGCCCGATACCCTGTCGGAATATGCTTTCGCAGGCCTGCTGCGCGGCACCAAGACCGAAGTGGTGAAGTGCGTTTCCAATGACCTTGAAGTGCCGGCCAGCGCGGAAATTGTGCTCGAAGGCTACATTGAGGCCGGCGAGATGGCGCCGGAAGGGCCGTACGGCGATCATACCGGCTACTACAATGAAGTGGACAGCTTCCCGGTATTTACGGTGACCCATATTACCCAGCGCGAAGACGCGATTTATCATTCGACCTATACCGGTCGCCCGCCGGATGAACCCGCGGTGCTGGGCGTGGCGCTGAACGAAGTCTTTGTGCCGATTCTGCAAAAGCAGTTCCCGGAAATCGTCGACTTCTATCTGCCGCCGGAAGGATGTTCCTATCGCCTGGCGGTGGTCACCATGAAAAAACAGTACGCCGGTCATGCCAAGCGCGTGATGATGGGCGTCTGGTCGTTCCTGCGCCAGTTCATGTATACCAAGTTCGTGATTGTTTGCGACGATGACGTGAACGCGCGCGACTGGAACGACGTGATTTGGGCGATTACTACCCGTATGGACCCGGCTCGTGATACGGTACTGGTAGAAAATACGCCAATAGATTATCTGGATTTTGCCTCGCCGGTTTCCGGCCTGGGTTCAAAAATGGGGCTGGATGCCACAAATAAATGGCCTGGCGAAACCCAGCGTGAATGGGGTCGTCCAATCAAAAAAGATCCTGAGGTGACGGCGCGCATCGACGCCATCTGGGATGAACTGGCCATCTTTAAATAACAGTAAGCGGGGCTAACGCCGCTGTTTTGCTCTATAGACCCGACAGAGGGGACGCATGACAACCTTAAGCTGTAAAGTGACCTCGGTGGAGGCGATTACCGATACCGTGTATCGCGTTCGATTAGTACCGGAAGCGGCATTCTCTTTCCGCGCCGGCCAGTATCTGATGGTGGTGATGGACGAGCGCGACAAGCGTCCGTTTTCTATGGCTTCCACGCCGTCAGAGCATGAGTTTATCGAGCTGCATATCGGTGCTTCTGAACTCAATCTGTATGCGATGGCGGTGATGGATCGCATTCTGAAAGAGCGTGAAATTGAGGTTGATATTCCGCATGGCGAAGCGTGGCTGCGCGATGACGAAGATCGTCCGCTGATTCTGATCGCCGGTGGTACCGGATTCTCTTATGTGCGTTCTATTCTGTTAACCGCGCTGGCGCGTAACCCGGATCGCGATATCGCCATTTATTGGGGCGGCCGCGAGGCTAAACATCTGTACGATCTGGCCGAGCTAGAAGCGTTAAGCATCAAGCATCCGAATCTGCGCATCGAGCCGGTGGTCGAGCAGCCGGAAGAAGGATGGCGCGGCCGTTCCGGTACGGTACTGACTGCGGTGCTGCAGGATTACGGTACGCTGGCCGAGCATGATATTTACATTGCCGGTCGCTTTGAGATGGCCAAGATTGCCCGCGACCTGTTCTGTAATGAACGCGGCGCGCGCGAAGACCGCCTGTTTGGCGATGCGTTTGCCTTTATCTGAAAATAAAAAACCCGCCCCTGACAGGCGGGAAGAACGGCAACTAAACCCCCTCTAATCCATTATTGCCTGTTGGCTGGCAGGCAATAATGGCATCGAGTTTTTTACCTACATCCGCTCAAATACGGTGGCGATCCCCTGGCCTAAACCGATGCACATGGTTGCCAGACCGAACTGCGCGTCTTTACGTTCCATCTGATTGATCAAGGTGGTGCTAATACGCGCCCCGGAACAGCCCAACGGGTGGCCGAGCGCGATCGCGCCGCCGTTAAGGTTGATCTTCTCGTCAATCTGCTCCATTAACCCCAGATCTTTAATACACGGCAGGATCTGCGCGGCAAACGCTTCATTCATTTCAAAGACGTCGATATCGCTGGTGGATAATCCCGCTTTTTTCAGCGCCAGCTTTGAGGCCGGAACCGGGCCATAACCCATAATGGACGGATCGCAGCCGACCACCGCCATTGAACGGACGCGAGCGCGCGGCTTCAGCCCCAGCTCGCGGGCGCGGCTTTCGCTCATCAGCAGCATCGCCGCCGCGCCGTCGGAAAGCGCGGAAGAGGTGCCCGCCGTTACCGTGCCGGTCACCGGATCGAAAGCCGGTCTCAGCGCCGCCAGCGCTTCGACGGTGGTTTCCGGGCGGATCACTTCGTCGTAATTGAAGGATTTCAACACACCATCGGCATCGTGACCGCCGGTCGGGATGATCTCCGCTTTAAATGCTCCGGATTGCGTCGCCGCCCAGGCGCGAGCGTGAGAGCGTGCGGCGAATTGATCCTGCATTTCACGGCTAATGCCGTGCAGACGCGCCAGCATTTCCGCGGTCAGCCCCATCATACCGGCGGCTTTCGCCACATTACGGCTAAGGCCCGGATGGAAATCGACACCGTGGCTCATTGGTACATGGCCCATGTGCTCAACGCCGCCAATCAGGCAGACGCTGGCGTCGCCGGTTATGATCATACGGGCGGCATCATGCAGCGCCTGCATGGAGGAACCGCACAGGCGGTTAACCGTTGTCGCCGGTACCGAGTGCGGGATTTCCGCCAGCAGCGCGGCGTTACGGGCAATGTTGAAACCCTGCTCCAGCGTTTGTTGCACGCAGCCCCAGTAAATATCGTCAATCGCGCTCGCCTCAAGGGACGGGTTACGCGAGAGCAGGCTTCGCATCAGGTGTGCGGAGAGGTCTTCCGCACGCACGTTGCGAAAGGCGCCGCCCTTTGAACGGCCCATCGGGGTGCGAATTGCATCGACAATGACAACCTGTTCCATTGTGACTCCTTAAGCCGTTTTCAGTTCGCCAACCGGACGGGCTGGTTCTACTGGAGGATAATACGCCTCGTTATGACGGGCCTTGTTACGCAGACCTTCTGGCACGGCATAAAGCGGGCCGAGGTGCTGGTATTGCTGCGCCATATCGAGATATTTTGCGCTGCCGATGGTGTCCAGCCAGCGGAATGCGCCGCCGTGGAACGGAGGGAAGCCCAGGCCGTATACCAGCGCCATGTCCGCTTCCGCCGGGCTGGCGATAATGCCTTCTTCCAGGCAACGAACAACTTCGTTAACCATCGGGATCATCATACGGGCGATAATCTCTTCATCGCTGAAATCGCGCTTCGGCTGGCTGACTTCGGCCAACAGACCATCGACCGCGGCATCTTCTTCTTTTTT
The DNA here is from genome assembly GCF_032601995.1 of Klebsiella sp. 141153. NCBI lineage: Bacteria > Pseudomonadati > Pseudomonadota > Gammaproteobacteria > Enterobacterales > Enterobacteriaceae > Klebsiella > Klebsiella sp. 141153. The sequence goes on from NZ_JAQIRJ010000016.1 coordinate 79,440, forward strand.
CGGTTTGCCTTTACTGTCTTCTTTATAACGCCAGAAACCGAGGCCGTTCTTCTGGCCGAAACGGTTGGCGTCAAACAGCGCGTCGATCGCATCGCGATAATCTTTCTGCATTCGCTGTGGGAACCCCGCCGCCATTACCGCCTGGGCATGGTGCGCGGTATCGATGCCGACAACATCCAGCAGATAGGCCGGGCCCATCGGCCAGCCAAACTGTTTTTCCATTACTTTATCGACTTTGCGGAAGTCCGCGCCGTCGCGCAGCAGCTGGCTGAAGCCTGCGAAGTAGGGGAACAGGACGCGGTTGACGAAGAAGCCGGGACAATCATTCACCACGATCGGCGTTTTGCCCATTTTGCTGGCCCAGGCCACGACTTTGGCAATGGTCTTATCCGAAGTTTTCTCACCGCGGATCACTTCAACCAGCGGCATGCGATGTACCGGGTTAAAGAAATGCATACCGCAGAAATTCTCCGGGCGCTGCAGAACGCTGGCCAGCTCGCTGATAGGAATCGTTGAGGTGTTGGAAGCCAGCACGGTGTCCGGACGCACTTTCTCTTCGGTTTCCGCCAGTACCGCTTTCTTCACTTTCGGGTTTTCCACCACCGCTTCAACGACGACGTCCACGCGGTCAAAACCGCTATATTCCAGCGTTGGCTGAATGGTGCTAATCACTCCGGCCAGCTTCAGGCCGTCGATTTTTCCGCGTTCCAGCTGTTTATTCAGCAGCTTCGCCGCTTCGGTCATGCCAAGGGTCAGCGATTTGTCGCTGATGTCTTTCATCACCACCGGCACGCCTTTCCAGGCTGACTGATAAGCAATGCCACCACCCATAATGCCGGCGCCTAATACGGCGGCGTGCTTCGGTGTTTCGACATCTTTGGTCAGCTTTTTCGCTTTCGCTTTGACGTACTGGTCGTTAAGGAAGATGCCGACCAGCGCGCGCGCTTCGTTGGTGTGCGCCAGCGGAACAAAACTTTGGTTTTCCAGCTTCAGCGCGTCGTCACGACCAAGACGCGCGGCGGCTTCGATGGTTTTTACCGCGGTGATCGGCGCCGGATAATGTTTTCCAGCGGTTTGCGCGACCATGCCTTTGGCAATAGTAAAGCTCATGGCGGCTTCAATTTTGCTGAGCTTCAGTGGTTCCAGTTTCGGCTGACGTTTGGCTTTCCAGTCCAGATCGCCATTAATCGCCTGACGCAGAATCGCCAGCGCGCCGTGATGCAGTTTTTCCGCGGCAACAATGCCGTCAACGAGGCCAATTTTCAGCGCTTGATCGGCACCGACGTCTTTACCGGCGGCAATAATTTCCAGCGCGCTATCGGCGCCGAGCAGGCGCGGCAGACGTACGGAACCGCCGAAGCCAGGCATAATGCCCAACTTGGTTTCCGGCAGACCGATGCGCAGATCCGGCGTCGCGAGGCGATAGTCGGTCGCCAGCACGCATTCGCAGCCGCCGCCCAGCGCATAGCCGTTAACCGCTGACAGCGTAGGAACCGGTAAATCTTCCAGGCGATTGAATACGCTATTGGCAAAGTGCAGCCACTGGCTCAACTGTTCTTCCGGCACCAGGAATAGCGAAAGGAATTCGGTGATATCGGCGCCGACGATAAAGGCCGCTTTTTCAGAGCGCAGCAGCAGCCCTTTGAGATCTTGTTGTTTTTCGAGTACGTCCAGCGCGTGACCGAGGCTGGCAACGGTTGCAGTATCAAGCTTGTTAACCGAGCCGGGGGCGTCGAAAACCAGTTCGGCAATGCCATCTTCCAGCCAGTCGAGGTACAGGGTGTCGCCTTTGTAGAGCATGTCAGTCTCCTGAATCCAGCAATATGATCTGGTCATACCAGATGACTCGGAGTGTGGAATTTATGTTAAGAAAATGCAAATTACTCTTTAAATAATTGCTGGTCGGATCACATCCGGTAGAAATCACCCGGCCTGGAGCCAATGTGCTAAGATGCGGAGAATCACGATCCAATAAAAGCAAAGGATAAAAGATGGAATCACTGGCCGCGCTTTATAAAAATCATATCGTTACCCTACAAGAACGTACCCGCAAAGTATTAGACCGCTTCAAGCTGGATGCTCTGCTGATCCACTCCGGCGAGCTGATTAATGTCTTCCTCGACGATCATCCGTATCCGTTTAAAGTAAACCCGCAATTTAAGGCGTGGGTGCCGGTGACCCAGGTGCCAAACTGCTGGCTGCTGGTGGATGGCGTGAATAAACCGAAGCTGTGGTTCTATCTGCCGGTCGATTACTGGCACAACGTTGAGCCGCTGCCGACCTCTTTCTGGACCGAAGAAGTGGACGTGATTGCGTTGCCGAAAGCCGACGGCATTGGTGGTCAACTGCCCGCGGCGCGTGGCAATATTGCGTATATCGGCCCGGTGCCGGAGCGTGCTATCGGTCTGGAGATCGCGGCAGACAAAATCAACCCGAAAGGCGTTATCGACTATCTGCATTATTATCGCGCTTACAAAACCGACTATGAGCTGGCTTGTATGCGTGAAGCGCAGAAATCGGCGGTCAACGGCCATCGCGCGGCTCACGAAGCTTTCCAGTCGGGGATGAGCGAGTTCGATATTAATCAGGCTTACCTGACGGCGACCGGTCATCGCGATACCGATGTTCCTTACAGCAACATCGTGGCGCTGAATGAGCATGCGGCCGTATTGCATTACACCAAGCTGGATCACCGTGCGCCAACCGAGATGCGTAGCTTCCTGTTGGATGCAGGCGCAGAGTACAACGGCTATGCCGCGGACCTGACGCGTACCTGGGCAGGTCACAGCGACAACGACTTCGCGCAGCTGATTAAAGACGTTAACGACGAACAGCTGGCGTTGATCAGCACCATGAAGGCTGGCACCAGCTACGTGGATTACCATATTCAGTTCCATCAGCGCATCGCAAAGCTGCTGCGTAAACACCAGCTAGTGACCGGCATGAGCGAAGAGGCGATGGTGGAAAACGATCTGACCGGGCCGTTTATGCCGCACGGGATTGGTCATCCGCTGGGCCTGCAGGTTCATGATGTCGCCGGTTTCATGCAGGACGATACCGGTACGCATCTGGCGGCGCCGTCGAAGTATCCTTACCTGCGCTGCACCCGTATTCTTGAACCGCGTATGGTGTTGACCATCGAACCAGGCATCTACTTTATTGAGTCGCTGTTGGCGCCATGGCGTGAAGGGCAGTTCAGCAAGCACTTCAACTGGCAGAAAATTGAAGCCATGAAGCCGTTTGGCGGGATCCGTATCGAAGATAACGTGGTGGTTCACGAAAACAGTATCGAAAATATGACGCGCGACCTGAAACTGGCGTAATGGAAAGTTGGTTGGTGCCGGCCGCGCCGGTGAGCGTTGTTGAAGAGATCAAAAAGAGCCGTTTCATCACGCTGTTGGCGCATACCGACGGCGTGGCGGCGGCGAAAGCGTTTGTCGAATCGGTCAGGGCTGAGCACCCGGACGCTCGTCATCACTGCGTGGCGTGGGTTGCCGGTCCTCCTGATGATTCACAGCAGCTGGGGTTCTCTGACGATGGCGAACCGGCGGGAACGGCAGGTAAACCCATGCTGGCGCAGCTGATGGGCAGCGGCGTCGGCGAGATAACCGCTGTGGTGGTGCGCTACTACGGTGGTATTCTGCTGGGTACCGGCGGCCTGGTGAAGGCCTATGGCGGCGGCGTCCATCAGGCGCTTGCGCAGTTGAAAACGCAGCGCAAGACGCCGTTAACCGCATATACTTTGCAATGTGAATACGGACAGCTAGCCGGGGTAGAAGCGCTGCTGGCGCAGTTCTCGGGCATTATTGTGGAAAGCGAATATCAGGCGTCTGTGCAACTGCGCGTCGCGCTTCCGCAAGCTGAAGTGGCCCCTTTTTCAACAAAACTGGCTGATTTTAGTCGTGGTTCATTGCAATTACTGAAGATTGACGAATAATCCCCACCTGATTTTTTTGTAACCCAAAGGAAGCGCCAGAGATGCATTTTCGCGCGATAACCCGAATCGTTGGACTGTTGGTCATCTTATTTTCGGGGACGATGATTGTCCCGGGATTAGTGGCCCTGATATATCGCGATGGCGCGGGGCGAGCTTTCACCCAAACCTTCTTTGTTGCCCTGGCGATCGGCTCCATGCTGTGGTGGCCGAACCGTAAGCAAAAAGGCGAACTGAAATCCCGCGAAGGGTTTCTCATTGTCGTGCTGTTCTGGACCGTGCTGGGCAGCGTCGGTGCGTTACCGTTTATCTTTGCTGAACAGCCTAATCTGACGGTGACGGATGCCTTTTTTGAATCCTTCTCCGGCTTAACCACTACCGGTGCGACGACGCTGGTGGGGCTGGACTCACTGCCTCATGCCATCCTGTTCTATCGCCAGATGCTGCAGTGGTTCGGCGGTATGGGGATCATCGTGCTGGCGGTGGCGATTTTGCCTATCCTCGGCGTCGGGGGGATGCAGCTCTACCGGGCGGAAATGCCGGGCCCGTTGAAAGATAATAAGATGCGCCCGCGTATCGCCGAGACGGCAAAAACGCTGTGGCTTATTTATGTCTTATTAACCGTCGCCTGCGCATTGGCGCTGTGGTTTGCCGGAATGCCGGCATTCGACGCGATTGGCCATAGCTTTGCGACCATCGCTATCGGCGGCTTCTCAACTCACGATGCCAGCGTCGGCTACTTTAATAGCCCGATGATTAACTCCATCATCGCCATCTTCCTGCTGATCTCCGGCTGTAACTATGGCCTGCACTTTTCGCTATTAAGTGGACGCAGTTTGCGGGTTTACTGGCGTGACCCGGAATTCAGAATGTTTATCGGTGTTCAGCTAACCCTGGTTATCGTCTGTACACTGGTATTGTGGCTACATAATGTCTACGGCTCGGTGTTAACGACGCTGAACCAGGCGTTCTTCCAGGTGGTGTCGATGGCGACGACCGCTGGGTTTACCACCGACAGTATTGCGCGCTGGCCGTTGTTCCTGCCTGTGCTGTTACTTTGCTCTGCATTTATCGGCGGCTGCGCCGGGTCAACGGGTGGTGGTTTGAAGGTCATTCGTATTCTGTTGCTGTTTAAACAGGGGAATCGTGAACTTAAACGCCTGGTGCATCCAAACGCCGTCTATAGCATTAAGTTAGGTAACCGCGCGCTGCCGGAACGTATTCTGGAAGCCGTATGGGGGTTCTTCTCCGCCTATGCGCTGGTCTTTATCATTAGTATGTTGGCTATTATCGCTACCGGCGTTGATGACTTCTCTGCTTTTGCTTCAGTTGTGGCGACGTTGAACAACCTGGGGCCAGGGCTTGGGGTCGTTGCCGATAACTTTGCGACAATGAACCCGGTCGCGAAATGGATCCTGATTGCTAATATGCTGTTTGGTCGTCTGGAAGTGTTCACCTTATTGGTGCTCTTTACCCCCACTTTCTGGCGCGAATAACAGGAGTGCTCGTGAAAACTTTAATTCTTTTCTCCACCCGTGACGGGCAGACCCGTGAAATTGCCTCATACCTGGCCTCCGAACTTAAGGAGCTGGGAATTGATGCGGATACCGTGAACCTGAACCGTACCGACACGGTTGAGTGGCATCACTACGATCGCGTCGTGATTGGCGCCTCTATACGCTATGGGCACTTCCATCCTGCGCTGGACCGCTTTGTGAAAAAGCACCTGGCATCACTGCAGGCGTTGCCGGGAGCATTCTTCTCGGTAAACCTGGTGGCGCGCAAAGCGGAAAAGCGGACGCCGCAAACTAACAGCTATACGCGCAAGTTTCTCCTTAATTCGCCGTGGCAGCCGCAGAGCTGCGCGGTATTTGCCGGCGCGCTGCGTTATCCGCGCTATCGCTGGTACGATCGCTTTATGATTCGTTTAATTATGATGATGACCGGCGGCGAAACGGACACCAGTAAAGAAGTGGTTTATACGGATTGGCCGCAGGTGGCCAGATTCGCTCAAGAAATCGCGCAAATGACGAGCAAATAGCGCGTAAAACTCGCGTTATGGTGGAAAATCGAGCGAACGAAAAGTTTTTTTGAATTTCCTCTTGTCACTTCAGAATTACCCCCTATAATGCGCCACCACTGACACGGAACAACGGCAAACAAGCCGCCGGGTCAGCGGGGTTCCGGTGAGAACCTCGCGGAGAAAAGCAAAAATAAATGCTTGACTCTGAGGCGGGAAAGCGTAATATGCACAC
>NZ_JAQIRJ010000017.1:0-81070 GCF_032601995.1 Klebsiella sp. 141153
GGATTGCCGATCAGCGCGCGGCGGAGCAGTACGTGATCGATGAGTACAACAAGCTGAAAGCCCGCCTGCGCGAAAGCGCGATGGGTTAAGGTTCGGCGGCCATACCAACCCTCCCCCGGTAGCGCTTACGCTTACCGGGGCTACCGACCGACTACCGAACCGTAGCCCGGATAAGGCGCTGTGCGCCGCTATCCGGGAACCCTCCCCGGTGGCGCTTACGCTTACCGGGGCTACCAACCGACTACCGAACCGTAGCCCGGATAAGGCGCCATGCGCCGCCATCCGGGAACCCTCCCCGGTAGCGCTTACGCTTACCGGGGCTACCAACCGACTACCGAACCGTAGCCCGGATAAGGCGCCATGTGCCGCTATCCGGGTATTCACCCCGCTAATTCCCGCCATTTTCTTCTTTTCCGTCGCCCTTTATACTGCGGGGGTCTTCCTTACTGATAATAAAAAAATGAAATACCTCTATTTACTGCTGGCGCTGACAAGCTTCGCCGCAGACGCTGCGGATCCGGGCAGCCAATACCAACAGCAGGCCGAAGCCGGCGACCCGCGCGCGCAGTTTTATCTGGCGGATACCTGGGTTAGCTCCGGCAACTACCAACAGGCCGAATACTGGGCGCAGAAAGCGGCGGCGCAGGGCGATGGCGACGCAATGGCGCTGCTGGCTCAGCTTAAAATCCGTAACCCGCAGCAGGCCGACTATCAACAGGCGCGACAGCTAGCGGAAAAATCCGTGCAGGCCGGCAGCAAGGCCGGCGAGATTATCCTCGCCCGGGTGCTGGTCAATCAGCAGGCCGGACCCACCGATTATGCGCACGCCATCAGACTGCTGCAGGATGCGGCCAAAGATGAAGAGAGCGACTCCGCCGTCGATGCGCAGATGCTGCTGGGGCTTATCTACGCTAGCGGCGTGCTGCCGCCGGAAGATGACCTCAAGGCCGCGCAGTACTTCAAAGGCAGCTCGGCGCTTTCACGCACCGGCTATGCCGAATACTGGGCAGGGATGATGTTCCAGCAGGGAGAGAAAGGTTTTATCGAACCAAACCCGCAAAAAGCGCTGCACTGGCTTAACGTCAGCTGTCAGGAGGGGTTTGATACCGGATGTGAAGAGTTCGACAGGATAACCAAAGGCTAAAAAAAGCCCGGCGCGAATGGCCGGGCTCTGACATCTTATTGGGCGGTTTTATCAAACTTGCCCAGCACTTCGCGTTCATACGCCAGCGCTTTCTTACGGTCAAACTTGTGTTCCCACTTGGCGATAACCAGCACCGCCAGCGCGTTGCCGACCACGTTCAGCGCGGTACGCGCCATATCGAGGATACGGTCGACGCCGGCAATAAACGCCAGCCCTTCCAGCGGGATCCCCACGCTACCCAGGGTCGCCAGCAGCACCACGAAGGAGACGCCCGGTACGCCCGCGATGCCTTTTGAGGTCACCATCAGCGTCAGCACGAGAGTGATTTCCTGCCACAGGGAGAGGTCGATACCGTACAGCTGGGCGATGAAGATCGCCGCGATGCTTTGATATAGCGTCGAACCATCGAGGTTAAAGGAGTAGCCGGTCGGCACCACAAAACTAGTGATTGAGGCCGGCGCGCCGTAGGCTTCCATTTTCTCAATGATACGCGGCAGTACGCTCTCGGAGCTCGCGGTGGAGTAAGCCAGAATCAGCTCGTCTTTGAGGATACGAATCAGGCTCCAGATGCTCAGCCCACATACCCGCGCCACGATACCCAGCACCACCAGCGCGAAGAACAGAATCGCGAAGTAAACCAGGATAACCAGCTTAGCCAGCGGCCACAGCGAAGCGAAGCCGAAGGTGGCGACGGTCACCGAGATCAGGGCAAAGACCCCGACCGGCGCATAGCGCATTACCATGTGCGTCACTTTAAACATGGTTTCGGAGATAGAGCGGAACACGGTCACCAGCGGCTCGCGGTGAGTAGACGGCAGGGAAGAAAGCCCCAGGCCGAACAGCACCGAGAAGAAGATAATCGGCAACATATCGCCTTTCGCCATCGAGGCGACGATGTTGGTCGGCACCAGCGACAGGATGGTTCCCATCAGGCCATGCGCGTGACTCTGCACTTCCGCGGTGGTGTTCTGATATTTCGAGATATCGACCGCCGCCAGCTGCGACATATCAATGCCGCTGCCCGGCTGGAAGACGTTCGCCAGGGTGATCCCCAGAACAATCGCCACCGTGGTGATCACTTCAAAATAGATGATGGTCTTGGCGCCGATGCGGCCCAGTTGCTTAGCGTCGCCTACGCCCGCAATGCCCACCACCAGCGTCGAGATGACAATCGGGACGACAATCATTTTAATCAGGTGGATAAAGATATCGCCCGCCGGGGTCAGGAGGTTTGAGATTAACCAATCACGGCTTTCGGCGTGGTAATGCAGGTAGCTGCCCAGAAGTATGCCAAGCACCAGGGCTAGCAAAATCTGCCAGGCCAGGCTGACTTTTGTTTTTTTCATCACTACTGACTTCCTCAATGAAAGGCACCATTCCGGGAGGTAATGGCACCCACTGAAAGGGGTATGAATTGTGTTGCGTTGCTTTATGGGGTTATTTAACGCGCAATATCAGTATCATTTGCACGGCATGCTGCGCAAGCCTTTAAGAACAGCGCTTTCCTCTGGTTTTCTGCATAAATCCGCCCATTTCAGCGCATTACATTGCATAAGTATTTGTTATAAAAAATATTTAACACATTCAGTTTCTATAAATACAGCAAATGAATTATTTCATTTCAAAGTTTCATTTGATTGAATTTCATTCAGTTTAATCAATGCGTGATCTGCCCCCCAAATAGTAAACAAAGCTCATAAAGCCCCTATTCTTAACGGTTATTTGACATATATTTAACAAGTTAAAGGAGAAAAAAAGCCATGAGCCAAATACATAAACACCCTATTCCCGCAGAGATTGCGGAACATTGCCTGATGAATCCGCAACAGTACCAGGTGAACTACCAACAATCCATCACCAACCCAGATGCCTTCTGGGGCGAGCAGGGCAAAATCCTCGACTGGATTAAGCCCTATACGCAGGTAAAAAATACCTCTTTCGCGCCGGGAAACATCTCCATCAAATGGTATGAAGATGGCACTCTGAACCTCGCGGCCAACTGTCTCGACCGCCACCTGCACGAGCGCGGCGACCAGACCGCGATCATCTGGGAAGGCGACGACGCCAGCCAGAGTAAAAACATCACTTATCGCCAGCTCCATCGCGATGTTTGCCGTTTTGCCAACGTATTGCTCGATCTGGGCATTAAAAAAGGCGATGTCGTTGCTATCTATATGCCGATGGTGCCGGAAGCCGCCGTGGCCATGCTGGCCTGCGCGCGCATCGGCGCCATCCACTCGGTAATCTTCGGCGGCTTTTCGCCGGAAGCGGTTGCCGGACGCATTATCGACTCCAGCGCTCGCCTGGTGATCACCTCTGACGAAGGATTACGCGCCGGTCGCGCCATCCCGCTGAAGAAAAACGTCGACGATGCGCTGAAAAATCCGCACGTCACCAGCATCGAGCACGTGGTGGTCCTCAAGCGCACCGGCGGCAAAATCGACTGGCAGGAAGGTCGCGATCTGTGGTGGAGCGATCTGATTGAAAAAGCGGATGACCAGCATGAAGCGGTGGAAATGAACGCTGAAGACCCGCTCTTTATCCTCTATACCTCCGGCTCGACCGGCAAGCCGAAAGGCGTACTGCACACCACCGGCGGCTATCTGGTATATGCCGCAACCACCTTCAAATACGTCTTTGATTATCATCCGGGCGATATCTACTGGTGCACCGCCGATGTGGGCTGGGTCACCGGTCACAGCTACCTGCTGTACGGCCCGCTGGCCTGCGGCGCCACCACGCTAATGTTCGAAGGCGTACCAAACTGGCCGACCCCGGCGCGCATGTGCCAGGTGGTGGACAAACATCAGGTCAATATTCTCTACACCGCGCCGACGGCGATCCGCGCGCTGATGGCGGAAGGCGACAAAGCTATCGAAGGTACCGATCGTTCCTCACTGCGCATTCTCGGCTCGGTCGGCGAGCCGATTAACCCGGAAGCCTGGGAGTGGTACTGGAAGAAGATCGGCAACGAGAAGTGCCCGGTGATGGACACCTGGTGGCAGACAGAAACCGGCGGCTTCATGATTACCCCGCTGCCGGGCGCCACCGAACTGAAAGCCGGTTCCGCCACGCGTCCATTCTTTGGCGTCCAGCCGGTACTGGTGGACAACGAAGGGACGCCGCTGGAAGGCGCGACCGAGGGCAATCTGGCGATCGCCGACTCCTGGCCTGGCCAGGCGCGTACCCTGTTTGGCGATCATGAGCGCTTCGAGCAGACCTATTTCTCAACCTTTAAAAATATGTACTTTAGCGGCGACGGCGCCCGTCGCGACGAAGATGGTTACTACTGGATCACCGGTCGCGTCGATGACGTACTGAACGTCTCCGGCCACCGTCTGGGCACCGCGGAAATTGAATCCGCGCTGGTCTCGCATCCGAAAATCGCCGAAGCGGCGGTGGTTGGTATTCCGCATAACATCAAAGGCCAGGCCATCTACGCTTACGTGACGCTGAATCACGGCGAAGAGCCGACGCCGGAGCTGTATGCCGAAGTGCGTAACTGGGTGCGCAAAGAGATTGGCCCGCTGGCGACGCCGGATGTACTGCACTGGACCGACTCGTTGCCGAAAACCCGCTCCGGCAAAATCATGCGCCGAATTCTGCGTAAGATTGCCGCTGGCGATACCAGTAATCTCGGGGATACCTCGACGCTGGCCGATCCGGGCGTAGTGGACAAACTGCTCGAAGAGAAGCAGGCCATTGCGATGCCTTCTTAACACGATACCTACCCCCCTCTCCCTCTCTGGAGGGAGAGGTTAAAAACATAAACTCCCCCCAAGGATTCTGTTCAGCAGGAAAGCGGTAAACCAGCGGCTACTCGACGTAATAACGTCGGGCGGGTCACTGTTGCCGACGGATAGCCGATGGATGACATAAGGGTTACCTCTGGAGACGCTAAGATGAATGAACAAATTTGTCAGCGGATAGAAAATAGTGCGCATTTCAGGGAGTTAGTTGCATCACGGCAACGGTTTGCCGCCATTCTGTCAGTCATTATGTTGGTCATTTACGTAGGCTTTATTTTGCTTATCGCCTTCGCGCCCGGCTGGCTTGGGACGCCGCTGCATGAAGGCACCAGCGTTACCCGCGGCATCCCTATTGGTATCGGCGTCATTATCATCTCCTTCGTTCTGACCGGCATTTACGTCTGGCGGGCAAACGGCGAATACGACAAGTTGACCAAAAGCGTGATTAGCGAGGTGCAAGCATCATGAAAAAAGTCCTGACGGCGCTTGCCGCCACGCTCCCTTTCGCGGCCAACGCCGCCGATGCCATTACCGGCGCGGTGCAGCGGCAGCCGACCAACTGGCAGGCGATTATCATGTTCGTGATTTTCGTCGCCCTGACGCTGTATATCACTTACTGGGCGTCAAAACGCGTGCGTTCGCGCAGCGATTACTACACCGCGGGCGGTAATATCACCGGTTTCCAGAACGGTCTGGCGATCGCCGGCGACTTTATGTCCGCGGCCTCGTTCCTCGGCATTTCCGCGCTGGTATACACTTCCGGCTACGACGGTTTGATCTACTCGCTCGGCTTCCTCGTCGGCTGGCCGATTATCCTGTTCCTGATCGCCGAACGCCTGCGTAACCTCGGTCGCTACACCTTTGCCGACGTAGCGTCTTATCGCCTGAAGCAGGGGCCGATTCGCACTCTCTCCGCCTGCGGTTCGCTGGTGGTGGTGGCGCTGTATCTGATTGCGCAGATGGTTGGCGCCGGCAAACTCATCCAGTTGCTGTTCGGCCTCAACTACCACGTTGCGGTGGTGCTGGTCGGCGTGCTGATGGTGTTGTACGTGCTGTTTGGCGGCATGCTCGCCACCACCTGGGTGCAGATTATCAAAGCGGTTCTGCTGTTGTTCGGCGCCAGCTTTATGGCCTTTATGGTGATGAAGCACGTCGGTTTCAGCTTCAATAATCTGTTCACTGAAGCGATGGCGGTGCACCCGAAAGGGGCGGCGATCATGAGCCCCGGCGGGCTGGTGAAAGACCCGATATCGGCGCTATCGCTCGGCCTCGGCTTGATGTTCGGTACCGCGGGCCTGCCGCACATCCTGATGCGTTTCTTCACCGTCAGCGACGCCAAAGAAGCACGTAAGAGCGTGTTCTACGCTACCGGTTTTATGGGTTACTTCTATATCTTGACCTTTATCATCGGCTTCGGGGCGATCATGCTGGTGGGGGCGAATCCGGCGTTTAAAGATGCGGCCGGACAGCTCATCGGCGGCAACAACATGGCGGCGGTGCATCTGGCGGATGCCGTCGGCGGTAACCTGTTCCTCGGCTTTATCTCAGCCGTAGCTTTCGCCACGATTCTGGCGGTGGTCGCCGGGCTGACGCTGGCGGGGGCATCGGCGGTCTCTCACGATCTTTACGCTAACGTGTTCCGCAAAGGCGCGACCGAACGTCAGGAGCTGAAGGTATCGAAAATTACCGTGCTGATCCTCGGCGTGGTAGCGATTCTGCTGGGGATTTTGTTCGAAAACCAGAATATTGCCTTCATGGTCGGCCTGGCGTTCTCTATCGCCGCCAGCTGTAACTTCCCGATTATCCTGCTGTCGATGTACTGGTCGAAGCTGACCACCCGCGGCGCGATGATCGGCGGCTGGCTCGGCCTGCTGACCGCGGTGATTTTAATGATCCTTGGCCCGACCATTTGGGTGCAGATCCTCGGTCACGAGAAAGCCATCTTCCCATACGAATACCCGGCGCTGTTCTCCATCGCCATCGCGTTCATCGGCATCTGGCTATTCTCGATTACCGATAACTCCGCAGAAGGGATGCGCGAGCGCGAGCAGTTCCGCGCCCAGTTTATCCGTTCACAAACCGGTATCGGTATCGAACGCGGCCAGGCGCACTAATGGTATCGGCCTCTTCCTCGCGCTGAGGAAGAGGCTATATTTTAGTTATAGGTAAAGGTTATCACCCCGCTCGCATTTGCCGATCCCGCCGTCACCGTCTCCGCTGTTTTGTAATAATTGGTGGTAAACATGAGCGACTGCATAGCATATGCGCCGCCGGGGAAATCAGGATTGGTAAAAACGGTATAGCCGGCATCCGCGCCGTTATTGGTCACCGTCGTGCGGCTTGAATAATATAAGCTGATATCCGTATTCAGCGGCAGCGCATTGTCCTTCAGATTAAGCTGTACGCCAACGCCGGTGGCAGCATTACCATCCGCTGTTAAGGCCATCACCGTATGGTTCGGGTTATCGCCGCTCGCTTCCGCGGCCGTCACCCGCATTACAACGTTAGTCCCCGGCTCACAGGAGAGCGTCACCGATTGAGTTGCAGAGCCAGCTTTCCCCGCGGAATTGAATGCCGAAGCGCTTACCGTCCCCATCGCGAAATTCAATCCTGAGCTACTGACCATGCAACCCATCGGGGTGAGTTGAATAGTCGTGGTGCCGCTAATATGCAGCTGGGAAATTACGATAGTACCTGAACTGTCTTTCGCAGAGACCGTCGCCACCGGATCGTTCAACGACAATTTACTATTTGTCGCTATTGGGCCGCCGGTCGCCACCAGCTGTAGCTGGTAAGCCGGTGAGTAATTGGTTGAAGCATAATAATCCAGTACGCCGGAAGGTTTGCCAAGGTAGTAATTAACATCACCAATAAAATGCTGCTGATAATCGCTATTGAAATCACCGCTATCGCCATTATATTCGCCGGTAACGTTTAACCAAACTTTGACTCTCAACCCTACGCCTTGTAACGAGGTGGTATAGATATTATCGCCGATTAAATTTTCTGTGTTATTTGATGCCCACTGAAAGTTAGCATATATATCACCTTGACAGTTGAGTAGCGCGGCCTGCGAACGAGTTATCTTACCTGAGTCATATAATACTGTTCCGGCCGAGTAATTTCCGGCACTAAGTAAAATCTTCTCAGGCAAATTAGTCATCGATACATCGCCAGAATTCACCCCCTCACAAGCCCAACTCAACACAGGGAAAATCAGCAGTAACATTAATATATATTTACTCATACCATTCCTTGTACATCGAATTATTTATAGATGACATCAAAGGTTGCGGTAAATCCCACAATGCCAGCGCTAATTTTTCCGTAAGGTGAATACATTCTGGCGATCATGTTAAATGTATGAGAGCCAGCACTATCATCAAACGTATAAACATACCGATCGTTCGGCCCTAATGGCTGGTTATCCGCCTGGCTAAGCAGTTGCATTCCGACACCGCTGGCCCCATCACTACCGGTTTGATAGTTTTTATAAATTGAAGCATTGGCATCATCAAAATAGGAGCCACTGAAGGATAAGGTGACCGTAGAGGTTCCCGCGGAGCAGTTGCTAAACTCAAGCTTGACCGGCGTGCTTTCCCCACTGGATCCTGCTTTACCGGTTAACGTTTGATACGACACCGTGCCTAAATCAATGGTGGCAGAGGGTTTTATTGCAACGTCACAGGATGGTTCCTCAATATTGCCAGAAACGTTAAAATTGATCGTGCTTGAATCCTCATAGGCCAATGCTGGCGTCGAAATAACAAAAAGCGCACAGATTAAATAGCCAAATAAACAGATTAAGATACCGCCGATACATTTAACATCACCCATATTCAAACCTCATTCCTTTGAGCAACCATTTAAGTTAATGACACAGTGCTTGATAGAAAATAATCTCCTGATTTTTTCCCTTCACGGTCAAATCATAATCTGCACGGCATTGTTCATTGCGCCCCTCGCCCCATTTCGCCAGCATAGTTCCTTTTTGCTGAAGACCCGTCATATAAACCTGCCCGTCATCGCCAACGATATTGCTGCGAATATCCTGGCGCCGTTGTGGTTGTTTTTCTAAAGTCACAATAGCGCCAAATGGCGCGACGCCGGTCGCCGTCTTTAACGTGACCATGGCCTTTGCTCCAATATAGGTATCGTATTGCACCCTGACTATCGCGTTACGCGTCGGTACCACGTTTCTCACCACATTATCAACCTCCGCACCCGCAATCCGTTGTTCATCCAATGACAGGCTATTGACATGATATGGCCGAATATATGGCACGATAGCGTAACCTGAGGAATCGGTTGTGACATTGGTTTGTCCGCGGACCGCCACATCGCTCACACCGGGTGTTTCAATCAGGGCGGAACTCTCACCGAGGAATCGGGAAAAGGTGAGTCCGCCCGCATGGGCGATCATGCCTCCGCGTAATGAATAGTTATAGTGATTGCTATAATGGTCATAGCCGTAGCCGGCGGAAATATCCCCTTTGGAACTCTGATAATCCACACCAATATTTCCGGAAGTGCTTTTATTACTGGCGTTATAACCTTGCTGAACATTCCAGTTAAGCGATCGATCCGCCAGCATCATGCCGTTCAATCCTACGCTGTGGGTGGTGTCGCTTGCACGGCCAGAACTCATGCTGTAATTAGACGAGAGCCTTTCGCCTATCGGTATAGACAGCGTTAACGACACAATAGTATCGCTGCCAGGTTTCGTCTCTCCATGACTTTCACTACTTTGTACGTTACGGTTATATGAATAGTTAATGAAATAAGAAACTTTTCCCAGCGAACCGCTATAGCCAATGCCCAATGAATCCATTCGCGAACTATCCCAGTAAGTTTCATTCACTAAGGAAAGCGACAGAGAACCATACCCAAACAGCGATTGCGATATTGAGGCATCAAAGCGCCCTTTTTTCCGACCAGTTAATGTACAACAATCCTGGTCATTTGAGGTCTTATCGATAAAATCCTGAAAGGAATAATATCCCGCAGTAGAATAGCGATAACCAGCCACCGAAAAATTAGTTCCCGTCTGCAAAAAGCTTTTACTAAAACGCAGGCGTAAGGATTGTCCCTTTTTTTGCGATAACGTAGAGCGGGATTCGTTTTGCTTAATATTGGCCAATGATTGAGAAGCATCAAACGACAACGCACCAATGCTTCCTAAGTTAAAACCAGAACCCATTAATATATTAGTATATTTATCTTCAGCCTGCTGTAGCCCCGAATATAACGTAATATTACTTGAAACGCCGTATGCCACCGTCGACTGGACAAAATTATATTCTTTATCACCGGAACTGGAGGCACGCGTTTTTCCGCTACTAAAGGCATAGTCCAACTGCCCCTCGCGTTGCAAAATAGCCAACGAGGCATAAGGCACAACAAAATTTTGCTCGCTACCGTCGGACTCTTTAATATTAACGTTGAGATCGCCGGCACTCCCGGTTGAATAAAGATCCTTAATCTCGAAAGCCCCAGGAGCAACCGTTGTTTTATAGATACTGTAGCCATTCTGATAAACGGTGACTTCGGCGGTGGTGCGCGCGATACCTTTAATCGTTGGCGCGAAGCCGTGAAGACTGTCCGGCAGCATTTCCTCATCCGAGCTCAACTGCAGGCCAGTAAAATTTATGCTGTCATAAATACCCGACGAGGTATAGGTATTACCCAGAATGAATTGGCTTTTCAGGATATGGATATCGCGCGCCAGATAGCTATACACCGATTGCCAGTGACTACCGTCATCGCCGTGATCAAACGTACTATAGTTGCGAAGACGCCACGGTCCCAGATTTATACCAGGCTGCAAACTCGCAAACTGGCTTTCGGTAGCGCTACCGCCATGCCGCGGCGTATTCCATTGCCCCGACAAACTATAGTTAAGCAACCCCGCGTTGATTCCTTGTTGCCACTGCTCCTCCGGAACATAGTCTCCATGGCGATTGAGCAGCGCCGCCTGGGGCACGGAAAGTACCAGGCGCTGCTGCGACAACGACACTGAGTATTCAAGACCAGGGATCGCTGACAGAGAGGCGCACTGCGTTGCCATATCCGCAAGCTGCGGATAGCGCGCGGTATTAATTGACCATGATTTTAGCAGTCCAACGCCAATGCAGGGTTGAACCCTGGTCTCTTGTTTATCCGTGTTTTCTTTAAATTCAATCACCTCGGTAGATATATATTTATCATTAATATAAATATCCAGATTATAGCTACCGGGTGGAATCGTATCCTGAGATAACCAGGATAAGTCCACGGCGGTAGCGCTACTTTCAGTCACTTCCAGTAAATGCGGGTTGAAGTATTCTCCGGCCTGCGCGCCAGAACTTAGGGTAGTGGCGTATAGCAAGAATGCTGCTCCGATATACCCTGGAGTATGAAATAGAGTAACGCTACTGTATGATTGCGGAATACTTTTTCCCTGCCATACCATAATCATTAATCACGCTCCATGTGATTTCTTTGTTCCTCGCAGAGGATAAAACATCTTTTGCCGGTATCTTTAACGTAGAAAATGGTGCCGCGAACCATATTCCAGATACATTCTTACCGTTAATCTTTATTTGTGAAAAATTCATATATAACGGTGAATTATTTGTTACGCTATAAAAGTTGCTATTGTGACTCCATTGTAATTTAGCAGCATAATTTTCTGGGATTTGTCCCTGCAGCTCTTTGGGACGATAAATAAGTTTAATTTTAGAATTAATAGCGAACTGCACCGTGTTCTTATCTGGCACATTATCCATTGCGGGTATGCCTTTAACATTTAGCCAAAGCATGGACTCCCGACTGGTTGGTAATGGCTTCCCTGAACGCACTATCCGGACAAAACCTTTCTCACCAGAATTTAAACGAAATAGCGGTGGTGTTATAATAAATGAGTCTTTTTCAGGTGATGAAGTATCAACGACAGAAAGCCAGGACTGGACAATATTAGTGGTATTATCTTTATTATCAACAGCCACTACCGTACTCTCTTTGGCACCATCAAATATCACCCGAGTCGCGCCGACCACTACGCTCGCTTGCACATTCGAAAGGGTTAGCAATAAGCTAATAAAAAATAAACGATATCTCATATACCCATAATAAAGGGGAATCTACATACCGCTCCCCTTTCTCCATATAAAATTAATTAATAGTAAGTCACGTTATAAGTCACGGTCGTTTTTACTGCCCCTTTCGTTGGATCAGAAGCGCCTGACTTGACCATTTTCACGGTAAATGGAATAGTCGCAGCCCCTGATGAAATATCCACATCGGCGCCTTCTTCATTATTTTTCAGCAAATTACCTGCGTTATCAAAGATGGCGACCGCTACGCCAGAAGCTGCAGAAGTTGAGGCCTGGTTTTTGAAGTAATCACTGTTCGCAGCATCTGCCTCGCCACCGAAGGTAACGCGGGCGATAGCGTTGCCCCCCTCTTCAGTGCCAGGACAGTTAGCCAGGGAAAATGAAAAATTCTTCGCAGCACCATAGGTATTCGCTTTCAAATCCGCCACTGAAGTGGTTCCCATTTCGATAGACGTCACCCCACCATCAATTGTTGCGGTACAGGTGGTATCAGAAACGGTACCGTTGAAAGTAATCGTATTCGATGCAGCTTGCGCATAGGTCGACAGCATGCAGGAGGCAGAAATTGCCAGCGCGCTGAACACATATTTCTTACTGATTTTCATATGAATTCCCATATCCATTGTAAACGACAATCAATCCGTCAATTGCTTGATGCAGGTATATTAAAGAATGGAATTCAAAATTAGCGCCGTCAGATTTTTATAAAAACAACATGCAATATTTTATAAATAATTTAAAATTGACCAGGTAATCGCTTATTGAATCCATTCAATAATAGCATCCCGCATAAAAATAATATCTTGAGAAAAATATTTTTCAATAAGTATTGCTAACATCATCCATTAGAATGAATTAATCACCTATTATAAAAACAAACCAAATACACATATTATCAGCATGTTATGCATTCATATAATTCACAGCACAAATTAATAATTGTTTAATCATTATTAAATTCATTAAATAATCCGTCATTTAGAAATATATTTTTACAAATTAAATAACATAAGATCTTTCCAAACAGCATTCAACAAAAACATCCCACAATGAAATTAAGAATATAACCTAAACACATTTCATACTAATTAAGATAAATAGCCTATGGATACGTAATATTTTACCGGGGTGAACTCAGCAGTCTTACCCGTTGTCCTTTGAGGTAAGACTGCGGAATCTTAAAATATCGCCCAACGAACTAGCGGCGCCGCCAGCACCATGACTACGCCGGAAAGCATCATCACCAGGCTGGCGACCACGCCCTCCTGCTGGCCCAGTTCATAGGAGCGGGCTGTTCCGGCGCCGTGCGACGCCGCGCCGAACCCCGCCCCTTTAGCCATACCGGCGCGGATTGACAGGCGTAAGAACAGCACATCGCCAATCGCCATACCAAATACCCCGGTGACCACCACAAAAAGCGCTACCAGGTCAGGCTGGCCACCGAGCGGTTTCGCCGCCGCCAGCGCAAACGGCGTGGTCACCGAGCGTACCGCCAGGCTACGCTGAATTTCGTCAGGCAGAGTGAAGAGACGCGCCAGCCAAACGGAAGTGGTAACGGCGACCACCGACGCCGTCACCACTCCCGCGGTCAACGACATCCAGTGACGCTTAATAATCGCCAGGTTGTCATAGACCGGTACGGCGAAGGCGATGGTGGCCGGCCCCAATAACCACAATAGCCAGTGCGACTCGCCCATATAGCTCTGATAGGAGATATGACCAAAGACGAGGATCAGCACCAACAGTACCGGCGTCAGCACCAGCGGCATCAACGGCAGTTTATGGAAGCGGCGATAGAGACGCTTATTGGCGAAATAGAGCCCGAGGGTGACCGCCAGGCACAGCATGCTCAGGGTAAAATCACTCATTTTTCAGCCTGCTCACTTCGTAGCGATACACCTTATCCACTACCCACGCCGTGGCGCCCAGTACCATAGTGGTGCTTAACGCGATGACGAGGAAGATACGCCAGCCGTCCACCATCAGCAGTTGCGCATAGTTAACGACGGCAACCACCGCCGGGACGAAAAACAGCAGCATTTCCGCCAGTAGCCAGCGCGCGCCTGCGCGCACCCAGTTGAGCGGTATCACCCGGCAGACGATAAGCATCAGCAGCATCAACATGCCGACAAGATTGGCAGGAAGCGGGAGATGTAGCCAATTCACCAGATATTCAGCGCAGACAAACAACCCGGCATAGAGCAGTACCTGAACCGGTACCTGAAGACGTTGCATCACGAAAGGCGCAACACGTGCTGGCGCGAAGGCCATGAGCGGAATTCCCTAAAAATAAGTCAGGGGTGCAGTATAGAGAGCCGCCCTTGCGGACAGAAATGAATTAAAATCATCACAGGTATAGTCTCAGGGAATAATCATGGATATACGTACGTTGCGGTATTTTGTCGAAGTCGTCCGCCAGCAAAGCTTTACCCGCGCGGCGGAGAAGCTCTTCGTCACGCAACCCACCATCAGCAAGATGCTCAAAAATCTGGAAGATGAGCTCAACTGCACCCTGCTTATCCGTGATGGCCGCAAGCTGTTATTAACCGATACCGGCCGGGTAGTCTTCGAACGCGGGCAGGCGATACTCGGCGAATTCAGCCAGTTAAAAGCCGAACTCAGCGATATTAACCATCTGAATAAAGGCGTACTGCGCCTGGGGATCCCGCCGATGGTCGGCATGTTGATGGCTGAGCCCATCAGCCGCTTTCGCCTGCGTTATCCCGGCGTGGAGCTGAAAATTTCCGAGTTCGGCGGCTTAACGGTACAGCAGGCGGTCAGCAACGGCGAACTCGATCTGGCAATGACCGCGCTACCGGTCGATGAGGCCAGCGGCCTGACCACGCTGTCACTCTTTAGCCACCCGCTCTGCGTCCTCGTGCCGAAGACAGCGCAGTGGCAGGATATCACCTCGATCTCGCCGCAAAAGCTGGCGCAGCATCCATTGGTTATCTACAACGAAGATTTCGCCCTCAGCCAACAGCTGATGCGCCTGTTTGCCGAGCGTGATGTCAAGCCGCGTATCGCCGTGCGCAGCGGTCAGTGGGATTTTCTGGCGGCAATGGTGCAGGCGGGCATTGGCGTGGCGATTTTGCCGGAGCCGATTTGCCAGCGTCTTGATGCCGAGGATTTTTATTGGATCCCGCTGGAGAGCGAATTACGTTGGGAATTAGGGATGATCTGGCGGGAAGGGGTGTATATGTCGCGCAGCGCCGAGGCGTGGCTGGAATGCAGTAAAGCGTTCTGGCTGGAGTAACTCCCCGGTCGCGCTAACGCTTACCGGGGCTACATATAGGCTGTCGATACTGTTATCGGTTGGCAACTTTTTAAGGGTTTTTCCCGGACGCGGCGCGTTGCGCCTTCTCCGGGCTACCAAATCGCATCGTGCTGTAGCCCCGGTAAGCGGCAGCGCCACCGGGGGATTTTGAGATCGCCAACACCAGTAGTGTCAGCCAGCATAGTGAATAAATTAAAGGCAGGCCGCACGGACCGTAGATACTGTTATCGGCTGGCAACTTTTTAAGGATTTTTCCCGGACGCGGCGCGTTGCGCCTTCTCCGGGCTACCAAATCGCGCAGTGCTGTAGCCCCGGTAAGCGTTAGCGCCACCGGGGGATTTTGAGATCGCCAGCACCAGTAGTGTCAGCCAGCATAGTGAATAAATTAAAGGCAGGTCGCACGGACCGTAGGTCGGGTAAGGCGTTAGCCGCCACCCGACAAAAAACGGCGCCGCGAGTAGCCCCGATAAGCGTCGCGCTTACCGGGACTTAAGGTTACTGATCTTCGATTAACAGCGCTTCTAACAGGTCGAGATCGTGCAGCAGCTTCTGCAACGTCTCGTTGCTAATTTGCCGCGTCGCGCGCAGGTGGTACAGCTCACCGCGTTCCGAACGTAGCGCCGCCAGACGGAAACGGCGCTCAAGGCTCTCTTCCAGCATCGAGGTTTCGACATCGTTACGCCCATCCACACGGCGACGCAGGTTACCGATGACGCGCGAACTCACCTCGGTCAGCAGCTGGTTGTCGATATTCTCTTTGGTATCCGCCGCCAGGCGTTCTTCCATTTTCTGAATCGCGACAATCGCCACATCCGCCGTCGCGGCGCGCGCCAGACGCTCTTCTTTGCGCTGCTGTACGTGGTCGGTGGACTCAATACGCCGCAGCAGAATCGGCAACGCGATCACCCCGACGAACAGGGAGAAAAGAATCACCCCGGCGGCAAGGAAAATAAGCTCGTAACGCGCCGGGAAGACGTTACCGTCCGGTAAGAGTAGCGGAATCGACAGCACACCGGCGAGGGTAATCGCCCCGCGCACCCCGGCGACGGAGGAGATCAGCAGCTCGCGAGTGGTCCAGGAGCCAAACTCCATCGGTTTCTTCTTCAGGAAGCGCTGGCTAAGCTTACGCATCGTCCACAGCCAGCCGAAACGCACCAGCATCAGCGCAGCGTAAATCAGCACGATATCGGTGAACAGCATCCAGGTTTCAACGTTCGGATCGGCTTCCGCCGCCACCAGCGAGCTCGACAGGATATCCGGCAGCTGCAGGCCCAACAGCAGGAACACCATGCCGTTAAACACGAACTCCAGCATGGCCCAGGTACTGTTGGCGCGCAGGCGCATAGCCAGCGGCGCGGTACGCATCACCCCGGAACGAGTGATGGTCATACCCGCGGCCACCGCCGCCAGGATCCCCGAGAAACCGATATGTTCGGCAATCAGGTAGGAAGCGAACGGCAGCAGGAACAGCAGCACAATTTGCGTTGCCGGTTCATCGCCGCCCCAGCGGCTGAGGAAACGCATTGAGCGGCCATACAGCCAGCTGACCACGAAACCGGCCAGGATGCCGCCAATCGCCACCTTCAGGAACTCAACGGTGGCGCCGCCAATGGTGAACACCATCGTGCCCATCGCCACGGCAACGGCAAATTTTAACGACACCAGGCCAGAAGCGTCGTTCATCAGCGCTTCACCCTGCAGGATGCCCATGATTTTCTTCGGTATCCGCCCTTCGCCGACAATACCGGACAGCGCCACGGCATCGGTCGGCGACAGCACCGCCGCAAGGGCGAATGCCGGAACCAGCGGGATCCCCGGCACAATCCAGTAAATCAGGAAGCCGATACCGACCACGGTGACCACCACCAGCGCCAGCGCCAGGCCGAAGATTTCCCGGCCGTGCTCGATAAACTCGCGGGTCGGCGTTTTCCAGCCATCGGCAAACAGCAGCGGCGGGATAAACAGAACGAGGAAGAGTTCAGGGTCGAACTCAACGTGCAAACCAAAGGTCGGCCAGGCCAACAGCGCGCCGATGGCGATTTGCATTAACGGTAGTGGGACCTGAAAGGGCAGTACACGTGTAACCACCCCTGAGAGAGAGACCACGAGGGTCATGATGAGTATGGTGAAGAATATTTCCATGTGTTCCCTGTTTGCTGCGTTTTCTTTTTTTACATCTGAGGCGTCATGTCTCGAAATGATACGCTACTCAGATTAACGCAAAAGGAAACAGGATGTGGCTTAAAAATTAAACGGGCGGCCAAAGCCGCCCGTCGTTAGCAGGAAAAGTTAAATCGCCCATCCGCCGGCGTAGAAGATGACCAGCGCCGCCGCGATGATCACGGTGCCCGCATTGAGCTTGCGCCATTCGCCGGATACCACGCGGCCAATCACCAGCGATGCAAAACCGATCATGATGCCGGTCACGATGTTGCAGGTCAGCACGATGAACACCGCGGTAATCAGCCCCGCCATCGCATCAACGAAGTCATTGAAGTCGATTTTCGCCACGTTGCTCAGCATCAGCAGGCCAACGTACATTAGCGCTGGCGCGGTCGCGTAGGCCGGTACCAGATAGGAGAGCGGAGAAAGGAACAGGATCAGCAGGAACAGCACGCCAACGGTGACTGCCGTCAGGCCAGTTTTACCGCCCGCCGCCGTACCGGCTGCCGATTCGATATACACCGCCGCAGGGGCTGCGCCCACCACGCCGGAGAACACGCTGCTCAGGGAGTCGGTAGTCAGCGCTTTGCCGCCGTTGATGATCTGCCCGTCTTTATCCAGCAGGTTAGCCTGGCCGGCCACCGCGCGAATGGTACCGGTGGCGTCGAATACCGCAGTCATGACCAGCGCCAGCACGCTTGGCAGCACCACCGGGTTCAGCGCGCCGATGATATCAAGGCTGCCAATCAGCGAATTGCCTTTATCGTCGCTCAACGACGGCATGGCGAAAATCCCGGAGAAATGGACATTCGGATCGAAAATCAGGCCGATAATGGAAATACCGATGATGGTCAGCAGAATGCCGCCCGGCACTTTCAGTTTTTCCAGACCGATAATGACCGCCAGGCCAATCAGCGACATCATCACCGGGAAGCTATCGAAATTGCCCAGCGCAACCGGCAGGCCGTCCAGCGGGTTTTTAATTACCAGACCGACGCCGTTGGCGGCGATCAGCAGCAGGAACAGGCCGATACCGATGCCGGTGCCGTGCGCCACACCCTGCGGCAGGTTGCGCAGGATCCAGCTACGAATACCGGTAGCGGAGATAATGGTGAACAATACCCCCATCAGGAACACGGCGCCTAATGCCACCGGAATACTAATGTGCTGCCCCAGCACCAGGCTAAAAGCGGTAAACGCGGTCAGCGAAATCGCGCAGCCGATAGCCAGCGGCAGGTTAGCCCACAGGCCCATCACTAATGAACCGACGCCCGCCACCAGGCAGGTCGAGACGAACACCGCCGCAGGCGGAAAGCCAGCTTTACCTAACATTCCCGGCACCACGATGACGGAGTACACCATCGCCAGGAAGGTCGTTAATCCGGCAACAATTTCCTGACGTACGGAGCTGCCGCGAGCTGAAATTTTAAACCAGGCGTCTAAAGAACCACCGGTACGCGCTGAAGGCGTAGACATAGAAAACTTCCCCTGAAAATTTTGATCGTTCGCTTGCATGCGTGATGGACCGTCCACTGCCAGTTAAACGCCATCTCCTTGTGCTGTTTCCCGGCGCCAGGAGGGAGGCTGAGAAAAAGCAAACGTTTAACTCCGCGCATACAATGCGGTATATGGAATGTCTTTGCTCCCCCTGTCGGCAGGGGAAAAAACGAGCAAAGTAAAAAGGCAAACGATTATCCTGTCTTTAGCTGGCCCTTTTCAACTGAAGTTTGTCGTATTTTGCCAAATTTCGCCGCCAAAGCTCAGGAAATAGACAAACGATGCGCAAACGTTATCGTCAGTGCGCAATGCATTAACATTTTTATATGTTTTAATCCTCTTTCTGGCGTATTAACCGCCAGGCAGGGTAAATGGCCCACCGCGCTCAATAGCGTTAATCCACCCCGGACGTGACTCCACCTGCTGCTGCCAACGCCGGGTGTGCGGCAGGTCTTGAATGCCGCCGCGCGCCAGTAAGGCCATCACCGGGAAGCTCATCTGAATATCCGCCATGCTCAGCGTGCCGCCGGCAAACCACGGCTGACGAGCCAGATGCTGTTCAATATATGCCGCATGGGTCGCCAACTGTCTATCCAGCCACGCTTTTTGTACCCCTTTGCCCAACGCCCCGCCCAGGGTGCGCATACCAAGCGGCACCGGCGGCTTGCCGAGGCTGGCGAAGATAAGCTTCATCAACAGCAATGGCATTAACGATCCCTCGGCATAATGGAGCCAGAAGCGATATTGCAGTTTATCTTCCCTCCCCTGCGGCCTCAGCTGCTGGGCGCTATCGTAGGTTTCCTGCAGATATTCCAGAATCGCGCCGGACTCTGCCAGCACCACCCCCTGATCCTCAAGCACCGGCGATTTACCCAACGGGTGAATTTTTTTCAGTTCCGCTGGCGCCTGCATGTTTTTTTCACGCTGATAGCAGACGACCTGATAAGACAATTGCAGTTCTTCCAACGCCCACAGCACGCGCTGCGAGCGGGATTGGTTGAGGTGATGGACCGTCAACATGGCGCTCTCCTGTTGTTCGTTCAAATTAACTATAGAAACAGGCGACCAATGACGGAAAAATTTCGGCAACGCCAACAGGCAAAATCATCAGGCTGTGCCACAATTACATTGTCGACGCAATCCGGAACCTCCTTCAACACATTGCGCAATACCTGAGGGGAGTCGACGTCGGGGGAAACCCTCCCGTGAGCCAGCGGGATAATGCGAAAGACAAAGACCGGAAAACAACTAAAGCGCCCTGTTGTGGCGCTTTAGTTTTTTGCAGGTATCACGATTAATCCTCTTCCAGCAGGCGTGCGCCGGTTCCCTCTTCACCCAACTTATCCCCAGGGTTGCGTAATGGACAATCGCGGCGCGATAAACAGCCGCAGCCGATGCAGCCGTCGAGCTGGTCACGTAGCGCGGTCAGAGTGTGGATACGCCGGTCCAACTCCTCCCGCCATTGCGACGACAGCTGTTTCCACTCTTTGGCGCTCAGATTATGCCCTTCCGGCAAGACGCCGAATGCCTCGCCGATGGTCGCCAGCGGAATACCAATACGTTGCGCAATCTTGATGATCGCCACTGCTCGCAGCACATCACGGCGATATCGCCGCTGATTGCCCGCGTTGCGCTGGCTGCGGATAAGCCCTTTGCTTTCATAAAAGTGTAGCGCCGAGACGGCGACGCCGGTTCGTTTCGCCACCTCCCCAGGGGAGAGCAGCATTTTGATGCGTGCTGGTTTATTTTCCATAAAGCTCTTTACCTCAAGTTAACTTGAGGAATTATACTCGCCGACAGACAAAACGACGAATCGAGAATTGAGAGAGGCCGCTTTATGTCCCATCAGGATATTATCCAAACGCTTATTGAATGGATTGATGAACATATCGATCAACCACTTAACATTGATGTAGTCGCTAAAAAATCGGGATACTCGAAATGGTATCTGCAGCGAATGTTCCGTACCGTTACCCACCAGACGCTGGGTGATTACATTCGCCAGCGCCGGCTACTGCTCGCCGCTGAAGCGCTGAGAACCACGCAACGTCCTATTTTTGATATTGCGATGGACTTGGGATACGTCTCGCAGCAGACGTTCTCGCGGGTATTCCGCCGGGAGTTCGATCGCACTCCCAGCGATTACCGTCATCAGATTTCCGCCTGACGACCGTCGTGCGGCGTACGCAGTAAGATCGGGGACTTGGCGAGCCACTGCATAAACTCCTGTGGCGGCATAGCCCTGGCAAAATGCCATCCCTGACAAAACTGCACGCCGCGCTTAAGCAACCAATCCACCTGATCCAGCGTTTCTACCCCTTCGGCGATGGTTTTTAAACGCAGGCTACGCGCCATATCGATGATATGCTCGGCAATCAGATGGCTGGTACTGTTGGTGGTCAGCGTATCGATAAAGGATTTATCAATCTTCAGAATATCGACATTGAGCGAATAGAGGTTATGCAGGTTGGAATAACCGGTACCGAAATCATCAATGGCTATTTCGTAGCCCGCTTCGCGGAAGGCCTGAATCACCGGTGTGGTTTTCGGCACATCGATAAATCCTCTTTCGGTGACTTCAATTTTAATTTGCTTCACGCAAACCGCATAGCTGCGGGCCTTCTCAGTGATCTGCGCAATTAATCGCGCGGAGTGGAAGTCCGAAGCCGAAAGATTAATCGCGATATAGAGCTGTGGATGTCTGGCCAGATATTCGCCAAGATCGTTGAACAACTCGTCGACCACATAATCCGTCACCTGAGCAATCATGCCTGAGTTTTCCGCCAACGGAATAAACTCCGCCGGGCTCATCACCGGACCGTCAAACCCCGGCCAGCGTAACAGCGCCTCAGCGCCGACGCAGCGGTTATTCTTGATGTCGATAATAGGTTGGTAATGCAGGCACAGTTGCCGGTGGCTTAACGCTCGCTGCAGTTTATTGCGCGGTGAATGATACTGCTGACGGCTTCGCGACCAGACCATCAGAATCAAAATGCTGCAAATAATGCCTAACGGCAGGGTCAAGGTAATCTGGTCGTAGAGGCTGGCATAATAGCTGGCGCGCGAGGTGGACATGATGACCGCAATCGGCCGAATCGACGAATGGGCGACGGTATAAACCCGGCCATCCTGATTGAAAAAAGCGTCTTCGTGGCGAATAAGACGATGTAATTCCCTGGCATCAACGTTTTTACTCACGGAGAAAAACATGTTCGTTTTGGTGTCGAAGACACCGTAAGCTAAATCTTTATCGCTGGAAATAACCGAACTATAAGAGAGAGGGTTAACCACCACGGCATAATGCCCGCGCTGCATATAATTCATATCATAGCCGGGATAAAACGGCGTATCACGATAGTAGTAAATGGAGACGTCGGGCTTTCGAGTATAATTCGCGGCAGCTATTCTCCAGCCCTCTTCGGGATGGACCGCGGTGGAACAGAGGAAAGTGTTACCGCTCGCATAAATCAGGTCATCAACATACAGTAGCCCGCGCACGATATTTAACATGTACTGCTGATGCTGCGGGGAACACATTGCCCCGGTAAAGTGCATGGCTTTTTCGCGCGCCTGCTCGGATTCATGAATGACCATTTCCGTTTTTTGCAGCGCCAGCTGCGAAAACGATTGCAGTCTATCTGAGATTTCTTCCCGGGCTCTGATTTGCGCAAACCACAACGCCAACACCACCGGCAGCACAACCACCAGTATGATGAAGAATATTCTTAACGCCTTATGCGGCGCGTTACGACTCATTTCCGCTTTTTATCCATGCGATACGCCTCAATCACGGTATAAGGACAAAAACCAGGCATTACCGACTGTTATAAAAAACAGCGAATTTCAGCAACGAACACGTTTATGTAAAAACCTCACACCTAATAATGATGAATCATACTTACTTATAGATGGATCGAGAAACATTCTCGTAATAATTAAGACACTAGCCACTTACTAATTCGGTTTCTCCGTACAATTACTCGTAATAAGTAACAAAACCCGTTGAACAATTATCGGCAGTCCAGGCCCAGTCCTTAACGGTGTCGAAAAACAGACACCAGACATGCTGGCGCGCATTCCGCCGCCATTAACCCTATTAATAACGTGGTTTAAAATGTCAAAAAAGGTCATTTTTTGTCTGGCGAATAAATCAGCAAATGTGATATAGTTCACACAAGTTGATGAAACAAAATCGTCGTTTCATCACTCCCTGAAGTGCCCGCCGATAGCCAGAGCGTCTCATTATTGATAATCGCGCCAGGTTGTCTAAGGCTCCCGACTTTCTTTGAGAGATAGGATAAGTTAATGGCTTCCATTACTACCAGTGTCGTACTTTTGCGCTGGCCCCTGGTGAGCGCGGTATTGATGTTCCTGGCCAGTTCGCTGAATATTCAATTACGTAAAAGCGACTATGCCGGCTTAGCGATTATTTGTAGCTGCCTGGGCCTGGCTGCCGCCTGTTGGTTTGCTACCGGCTTGTTAGGAATCACCATGGTGGATGTTGCTAAAATCTGGGGCAACATTAAAGATGTCATGGTTGAAGTCATGAGCCAGACGCCGCCAGAATGGCCAATGATGATGACCTGATAAAAAAGCTTCCTGCGGGAAGCTTTTTTATTTTCAGCAACAGCGATGCTCTTCCCGGCCCCTGCTAATATTGTTCGCATAACATCGGTCGTAGACGCTCGTTTGGGCAGCGCTTAACCGCACAATACGATTGATAAAGACAAGATTCCTGCTCCGCGACCTCGAAATTGTACGGGCAGGTTGGCCGCTCTCTTAAGGTTTCCCACTGTTTATCGTCGTAACGCGTGATGTTATAAATTTTTAATGAATGATATCGATCATTAATTAAAACTTTAGATGAATAAAGTTTCATGGTTTCGCCGGGAATTAATAAAAGCTCAGCCTCATACCAGATAATAAACTTGAGAAACCGCAGCCCAGATATTGACGAAAAGGCAACGCCAGTATGCGGGCAGATAAGGGTGTTAAGAATCGTCCATTTCATCTTCCATCCTTGTAAGTAAAATCTGAGAGAGAATTTAGTGATAGCACTCCAGGCCGTTATCTGCAAGGCAGGTTATTAATAGTGTGATATAGACCAACCCTGACACACATCGGCCATACCACTCTTGAAGTAAGCTAATCCGGGCATTCTACGAATTATGTATTAATACTAAAAAAACATAACCATGCAAAGGTTATAAATAACCTTACAATATATTTTAAATAGCAGACAAAAATATCATTTTGATATTCACCTGGATGGGATAAGCAATTAGCGATCGCAAAGCGAAAATATTCTATGGTAGGAGAAGCATCTCTTTCTTTTGTATTCTCGCAATCAGGACAATACCACCTACGTCGCGCTGAACCCGGGAGAGGTAAGTAGAAAAAGGCACAGGGGCGCGTTTGCATTGACTAAAATATAACCATCTCCCTGCAGAGTGCCGCATCATGAACATCTTCGGTTTTCAACGTCACCTGGCGATGGTTTCCGGCTGCCTTCTGGCCATCATGTTTGCCTTCTCCGCTTCAGCGGCTTCGACGGATAAATCGCCGCCGGCCCAAAAGGACAAAGCGGAGCTGGCCATCAATATGGATCACATCATGCAGCCGCAAAAAGGCGATCTTCCCGATATGATCAACCGGCGGGCGATCCGGGTATTAACGACCTACAGCAAGACCTTCTTTTTTATCGATAAGGGTACCCAGCGCGGCGCCACCCACGATCTTTTCATCGCTTTAGAAAAAGATCTCAATAGCAGACTGGCAAAAGAGAAGAAGCTGAAGCAGAAACACCTCAAAGTGCGGATCGTTTTCATCCCGGTGACGCGGGATAACCTGTTCAAGGCGTTGAATGAAGGTAAGGGGGATATCGCCGCCGCCAATCTCACCATTACTTCATCGCGTCAGGAGCAGGTCGCCTTTACCACCCCGCTCTATAGCGATGTCAAAGAGCTATTAGTTTCTGGGCCATCATCGCCCAACGTGAAAAGCCTGGAGCAGCTTTCCGGTAAAACCGTGTTTGTTCGACGCTCCTCCAGCTATTACGAAAGTTTGCAGGCGCTTAACGCCCGCTTTGCCAAAGCGTCGCTGCCGCCGGTCATTCTGCAGGAAGCGCCAGAGGCGCTCGAAGATGAGGATCTTCTCGAAATGCTTAACGCCGGCCTGATTC
Source organism: Klebsiella sp. 141153 (assembly GCF_032601995.1). Lineage (NCBI taxonomy): Bacteria > Pseudomonadati > Pseudomonadota > Gammaproteobacteria > Enterobacterales > Enterobacteriaceae > Klebsiella > Klebsiella sp. 141153. The sequence goes on from NZ_JAQIRJ010000017.1 coordinate 25,106, forward strand.
CTCTGATCGTGGTGGATCGCCATAAAGCGATTTTCTGGAAACAGGTGTTTCCCAAAATTCAGGTGCATGAAGACATTGTGTTACGAGATGGCGGTAGCATCGCCTGGGCGGTCCGCAAAGATAACCCACAGCTTCTCGCGGTGCTGAATACCTTCGTGAAGAATAATCGTCAAGGCAGCACCCTGGGAAACACGATTCTGCTGCGCTACCTGAAAAGCGCGACCTACGTTAAAAATGCCGCAGCCAACAGAGAACGAGCTAAATTTTTGCAGATGGTAGACATCTTTAGAAAATATGGCGAACGCTATGATGTCGACTGGCTGCTGATGGCAGCCCAGGGATATCAGGAGTCGCGGCTCAATCAATCGGTACGTAGCCACGTCGGCGCAATCGGCGTAATGCAGGTCATGCCCGCCACCGGCAAGGAGCTGAAAGTTGGCGATATTAAGAAAATCGATCCCAACATTCATGCCGGCGTGAAGTATATGCGCTGGATGATTGATCATTACTATGGCGATCAGCCAATGACGCCGCTGAATAAAGCGCTATTTTCGTTCGCGTCCTACAATGCGGGCCCGGCGCGCATCGCGCGTCTACGTACGGAAACCCAAAAACGCGGTTTTGATCCGAACATCTGGTTTGGCAACGTTGAGAATCTCGCCGCGGAAAAAATCGGCGCTGAGACGGTAACCTACGTCAGCAATATCTATAAATACTATATTGCCTATCGGCTGATAATGGATGATATCGCCCGTAAACAAAAAGCGACTGCCGCGCCGCTACCCGAGCCAGGAACGGGCAAGCCGCAGCCCGACGCGGCTACGCCCACAACGCCTCAAATTCCGACGCCGGCGGCCTGAGAGCCTGAAATGAAAAAGCCCCGAACAATCGGGGCTTTTTGTTGGCTTACCGCACAGGCAGCACGTAATAAGGAAAACCTTAGAACGGGATATCGTCGTCGAAGTCCATCGGCGGTTCGTTAGATGGCGCTGCCGGAGCCTGCTGCTGCGGACGAGACTGCGCGCCGCCGCTGAACTGGTTGCCGCCCTGCGGCTGCTGAGGCTGACCCCAACCGCCCTGCTGCTGGCCGCCGCCTGCCGGTGCGCCGCCGCCCTGACGGCCGCCCAGCATCTGCATGGTGCCGCCGACGTTTACCACGATTTCAGTGGTGTACTTGTCCTGACCGGACTGATCGGTCCATTTGCGGGTACGCAGCTGACCTTCGATATAAACCTGAGAACCTTTACGCAGGTATTCGCCAGCGACTTCCGCCAGTTTGCCGAACAGCACAACGCGGTGCCATTCAGTCTGCTCTTTCATTTCGCCGGTTTGCTTATCGCGCCAGGATTCGGAAGTTGCCAGCGTGAAGTTGGCGACAGCGCCGCCACTTGGCATGTAGCGTACTTCCGGGTCCTGCCCCAGATTACCGACGAGAATCACCTTGTTTACGCCTCTGCTGGCCATGATCGAATCTCCTGAATAATACGTTTTGTATAAGTGTAAACCGGGAATTCTAACATCACAAAGGGGCAATTTGATAGCTGCGAAGCCAATTCCAGAAAACATCCCGCCGCTATGCAATTTTTCACCCTCTTACTGCAGCGCCATTCCAATACTGTATATCCAGACAGGTTAAGTTGTGTCATAATTAGCCGTTTCTGCCGTTTGTCCTTCAAACAAACCAGGCAATCCGTGTATCTACCTACCGGGAAAGGTGAATGGATAAGATCGAAGTTCGGGGCGCCCGCACCCATAATCTCAAAAACATCAACCTCGTCATCCCGCGCGACAAACTCATTGTCGTCACCGGGCTTTCTGGGTCTGGCAAATCCTCACTCGCTTTCGACACCCTGTACGCCGAAGGCCAGCGTCGCTACGTCGAATCGCTCTCCGCCTATGCGCGACAGTTCCTGTCGCTGATGGAGAAACCAGACGTCGATCATATCGAAGGGCTGTCGCCGGCGATTTCTATCGAGCAGAAATCGACCTCCCACAACCCGCGTTCGACGGTAGGTACGATTACTGAAATCCACGACTATCTGCGCCTACTGTACGCCCGCGTCGGCGAACCGCGCTGTCCGGATCACGACGTACCGCTGGCCGCACAGACCGTCAGCCAGATGGTCGATAACGTGCTATCTCAGCCGGAAGGTCAGCGCCTGATGCTGCTGGCGCCCATCATTAAAGAGCGTAAGGGCGAGCACACCAAAACGCTGGAAAACCTTGCCAGTCAGGGCTATATCCGCGCGCGGATCGATGGCGAAGTCTGCGATCTTTCGGATCCGCCGAAATTAGAGCTGCAAAAGAAACACACGATCGAAGTGGTTATCGACCGCTTTAAAGTACGCGACGATCTGGCGCAGCGTCTGGCGGAGTCTTTCGAAACCGCGCTGGAGCTCTCAGGCGGCACCGCCATTGTTTCCAATATGGATGACAGTAAGGCGGAAGAACTGCTGTTCTCGGCAAACTTCGCCTGCCCGATTTGCGGCTATAGCATGCGCGAGCTGGAGCCGCGCCTGTTCTCCTTTAACAACCCGGCAGGCGCTTGCCCAACCTGCGACGGCCTTGGCGTTCAACAGTATTTCGATCCCGATCGGGTAATTCAGAATCCGGAGCTATCGCTGGCTGGCGGCGCCATCCGCGGCTGGGATCGCCGCAACTTCTACTACTTCCAGATGCTCAAGTCGCTGGCGGATCACTATAAGTTTGATGTCGAAGCGCCATGGGGCACCCTCAGCGCTAATGTGCATAAAGTCGTGCTGTACGGTTCAGGTAAAGAGAATATTGAATTCAAATATATGAACGACCGCGGCGACACGTCAGTACGCCGCCATCCGTTCGAAGGCGTGCTGCACAACATGGAGCGCCGTTACAAAGAGACGGAATCCAGCGCGGTGCGCGAAGAGCTGGCGAAATTCATCAGCAACCGTCCGTGCGCCAGCTGTGAAGGCACGCGTCTGCGTCGCGAAGCGCGCCACGTGTTTGTGGAAAACACGCCGCTACCGACCATTTCCGACATGAGCATCGGTCATGCGATGGACTTCTTCAACAACCTGAAGCTGTCCGGACAGCGGGCGCAAATCGCCGAGAAAGTGCTGAAAGAGATTGGCGATCGTCTGAAGTTCCTCGTCAACGTCGGCCTGAACTATCTAACGCTCTCTCGTTCGGCGGAGACCCTCTCCGGCGGTGAAGCGCAGCGTATTCGTCTGGCGAGCCAGATTGGCGCGGGGCTGGTTGGCGTGATGTACGTGCTGGATGAGCCCTCTATCGGCCTGCACCAGCGTGATAACGAACGCCTGCTCGGTACGCTCATCCACCTGCGTAACCTGGGTAACACGGTCATTGTCGTTGAACATGACGAAGACGCCATTCGCGCCGCCGACCACGTGATCGACATCGGCCCCGGCGCTGGCGTTCACGGCGGCCAGGTGGTGGCCGAAGGGCCGCTGGACGCCATTATGGCGGTACCAGAATCCCTGACCGGGCAGTACATGAGCGGCAAACGCAAAATCGAAGTGCCGAAACAGCGTGTCGCCGCCGATCCGGAAAAAGTGCTGAAACTGACCGGCGCGCGCGGCAACAACCTCAAGGATGTGACGCTGACGCTGCCCGTCGGCCTGTTTACCTGCATTACCGGCGTTTCCGGTTCCGGCAAATCAACGCTGATTAACGATACCCTGTTTCCCATCGCCCAGCGTCAGTTGAACGGCGCGACGATTGCCGAACCGGCGCCGTACCGCGATGTCCAGGGGCTGGAACACTTCGATAAAGTCATTGATATCGACCAGAGCCCGATTGGCCGCACGCCGCGCTCAAACCCGGCAACCTACACCGGCGTGTTCACGCCGGTACGCGAACTGTTCGCCGGGGTACCGGAATCACGCTCACGCGGCTATACGCCGGGCCGCTTCAGCTTTAACGTGCGCGGCGGCCGCTGCGAAGCCTGTCAGGGCGACGGGGTGATCAAGGTTGAGATGCACTTCCTGCCGGACATCTACGTACCGTGCGACCAGTGCAAAGGCAAACGCTATAACCGCGAAACGCTGGAGATTAAGTACAAGGGCAAAACCATCCACGAAGTGCTGGATATGACCATCGAAGAAGCGCGTGAGTTCTTTGATGCCGTTCCGGCGCTGGCGCGTAAGCTGCAAACCCTGATGGATGTCGGCCTGACCTATATTCGTCTCGGCCAGTCGGCAACCACGCTCTCCGGCGGTGAAGCCCAGCGCGTGAAGCTGGCGCGCGAACTTTCCAAGCGCGGTACCGGCCAGACGCTGTATATCCTTGATGAACCGACCACCGGTCTGCATTTCGCCGATATTCAGCAGCTGCTGGACGTGCTGCATCAGCTACGCGATCAGGGTAATACCATCGTGGTCATTGAGCACAACCTCGACGTGATTAAAACCGCTGACTGGATTGTCGACCTCGGCCCGGAAGGCGGTAGCGGCGGCGGGGAGATTCTCGTTTCCGGCACGCCGGAAACCGTTGCCGAATGTGAAGCCTCACACACGGCGCGCTTCCTGAAGCCCCTGCTGAAGTAACCTCTCAGGCCTCTTCCTTCGCGGAAGAGGCCTGATTTCATCTCATTTTTTTACGCTGATACTTCGTGATTTGCCCGGTGCGCACACTCTGGCGTCTGATAGTCGCTATCGCCAACCGATGTCGGGAAAACTATGCGAGTACCACGCCTCATTCCGTTATTTGTTATCGCCGCCGCGCTATGTGCGGTAAGCGCCTGCTCATGGGTTGGCCGCTACAGCGATACGGCCTATCAGCAATTGCTCACACTCAAGCAGTTGCATTTGCAGTTCATCGCCACCGCAGCGACGGAGGACGATCAACAACTGAACGCAGAAGATGAACAGATTCGCCAGCAGTTCGCGCAGGCGATGGATCACAGCGATGCGTTGCGCCAGGAAAATTTCAGGATACTTGAAGGTAACTATCTGCGCGTTTACGCCCATCGCCAGATGCTGGGCGCGCCCTTTACTCCTGCCGAAGCGCAATATTTATCGCGGCAGACCCTTTATCTTTATCAACAGGCTATCGCTGGCGAATGTCAGCGAACAGGGAGGGAATAATGCCGACAACCATGGAGATTCGCGCGCTGTTGTCCGCTTGCGCGATTGATAGCGCCGAATGGATGCCATTACTGAATAAAGTACTTGGCGATGAGTACCGTGAAGTACGCGATAGCGGACTCTTTTTACTGCAGGCATTGCAGCAAAAAGCCCAGGGCTGGCTGACCGAAGACGATCTACGGCTACTGCTGGAAGGTCAGCGCGATATTGCCCGCATTCGCGCTAACAACCAGAGTATCGCACGCCAGGCGCAGCTGCAGTCGACATTATTACGTCTGTTCGATATCACGTTGCTGGCGCTGGCAGGGGGGTTATAAGCTAGGCTAACTGCCGCCGCTTATCCTCCGACAGCAGGTCGACCGCCTGCTGGTAGGAGGCATCCACCAGGTAGTAAATCTGCGAGTCTGGCAAGGAGCCATCAAGGAAGACCGTGCTCCAGTGAGCTTTATTCAGGTGCCTGCTGGGGCGTACATCGCGATGTTGTTCCCGCAGCAGCTCGGCAAGCTCCGGGCTGGTCTTTAACGCAACGGCCGGCCGCTTATCCTCCACTTCTTTTACCATGGCGAATAGCACGTCCGCGACCTTGATTTGCGTTGCTTTCCAGTCGCTATGAACGCTTTGTTCCGCGCCCGGCTTCGCCATGCAGTACTGCAGTAGATCCGATATAGTCATTTTTTATTCTCCCGTGAGCGTGGCGACGATATGCCGCGAGCCGCCGTGAATGCGATGCTCCCCCAGCCAGATCCCCTGCCAGGTCCCCAACATGACGTTGCCGTTCTGCACCGGCAGCATCAGTGAAACGCCCAGCAGCGAGGATTTAATGTGCGAGGGCATATCATCAGGACCTTCATAATCGTGTTCATACGGCGCGTTGTCTGGTACGGCGTTGAGAAAATGCTGTTCCATATCAAAACGTACCGTGGGATCGCAGTTCTCATTCAACGTCAGGGAAGCGGAAGTATGCTGGAGTAACAGATGCAGCAGGCCCACCTTGATATGCGACAGTTCGCGGACTTGGCCAATAATTTCGTTAGTCACCAGATGGAAACCACGAGATTTCGGCCCTAATGTCAGGGTTTGCTGATGCCACATAAACGACTCCTGTAATGTGTGAATCCTTCTAAGTTTGCAGCAAGAAGCGAAAAGGTAAAACCTCAAACGCTGAAATTCGTATAAAAAAAAGACAGCCTGCGGCTGCCTTCTCATGTTCAGATGAGTCGAGTTTCGCGCGCCTTAATATTCTGAATTCACAATCACCTCTTCCCCTTGCGATCCGGCCATCGGCAGCGGTTTGTAGGAGGAGTTTGCCGCGCGCAGCACGCGAATTCCGCGCGCATCGGCATCGCGAGCCGCCGAGATGTCGTTGTCCGAGTCACCGTAGAAGACTTTGATATTCTTCTCCCGTAACCACTGAGTTTTCGTGTTCTGGCCTGGCTTATCGCCGGCAAAAATCACCGGGTTCATATTGGCGCCGGGGATCAGGAAATCATCCTGCAGGGTTTTGGAGACGGTCTCAGTTTTGGTCTGGCTGCGGCCGGTCACGAAGTAGATGCTGTCGCCGCGCTTTATATGCATCGCAATCAGCTGGCGGCCCACTTCTTTCGGCATGCTGAACTCGTCCCAGCCGTTATTCATCTTTTCCCAAAACTCCGGGTTCTTTAGATAGGCTTCGCTGCCGGGAGAATAGGTTTTTTGCCCGCGCCAGAAACCGGGGCTGGAAAACAACACGGTGTCATCGATATCGAAACCCACCGCCATCGGCGCGCGGCCCAGCAGGCTATTTTCGATTTGCGCTACCGATACCCAATGGATCGGCGCCTGTTCGGCAAGTATCGCAACATTCGTCCCCTCCCAAATGGGCTGCGGAGTAGAAGCGCGAGCGACAACGGAGCTATTCAGAGCGAACAACAGACAGGTGGCGCTAATGGCCAAAGTTAACTTACGCATATTTATCCCTATGCCCCTCATGCGCCAGGCCGCTTAGCGGCAACCTGAGTTATTTTGGGTCTAAATAATCGATTCGTTATTATTTTTAATAATGAGTGAGCTCATTAATGTAGCAAGACCTTAACGCCTGACCACACAGATAGAAAGGATTTTCTGGTCAGATATCATATAAAAAGAGCATGATCACACTTCGGGGGTAATATTACCCTCGCCTTAACGCTGACGAGGGTAAATTAGTAAGTAAGCACTTACATTACAGCGGCAAACGCCTGAGCGACGCGCTGGACGTTACGCGAGTTAAGTCCTGCTACGCACATCCGGCCGCTGGCAATCAGGTAAACGCCAAACTCTTCGCGTAGACGATCCACCTGTGCCGCGCTCAATCCGGTGTAGCTAAACATGCCGCGCTGCTTCAGCAGGTAGTCAAAGTTCTTGCCGGGAACGGCCTCTTTCAGCGCATCAACCAGCGTCTGACGCATCGCCAGAATGCGGGTACGCATCGCTTCCACTTCCGCCAGCCATGAGGCTTTCAGCGCCGCGTCGTTCAGCACCGCCGCGACCACCTGCGCGCCAAAATTCGGCGGGCTTGAGTAGTTGCGGCGCACCGTCGCTTTCAACTGACCCAGCACGCGGCCTGCGGTTTCCGCATCATCGCAGACAATCGACAACCCACCGACGCGTTCGCCGTACAGTGAGAAGATTTTGGAAAATGAGTTGCTGACCAGCATCGGCAGGCCGGCGCTGGCAATCGCACGAATAGCGTAGGCATCGTCTTCCATACCGGCGCCAAAGCCCTGATAGGCGATATCGAGGAAAGGAATTAAATTGCGTGCTTTCAACACCTTAACGACTTCATCCCACTGTGCGTTACTCAGGTCGGCGCCTGTCGGGTTGTGGCAACACGGATGCAGCAGCACGATATCGCGCTCAGGGAGCGTCTGTAGTTTGGCGAGGAAGGCTTCAAAACGCACGCCGTTGGTCTCATCATCGAACCAGGGGTAAGTACTTACTTCGAATCCAGCCCCTTCAAATATGGCGATGTGGTTTTCCCAGGTCGGGTCGCTAACCCATACGCGTGACTGCGGGAAGTAGCGCTTGAGGAAATCGGCGCCAACCTTCAGCGCGCCGGAGCCACCCAGGGTTTGAATTGACGCTACGCGGTTTTGTTTCAGCACCGGATGGTCAGCGCCAAATAACAGCGGCGCAATGGCGTGGCGGTAGCTATTGAGCCCTTCCATCGGTAAATACAGCGAAGCGCCATGCGGCTGGGCATTGAGGCGCGCTTCGGCTTCCGCCACCGCCTGTAGTTGCGGAATAATGCCGTCTTCGTTGTAGTAAAGACCAATGCTGAGGTTCACTTTGTCACTACGCGGATCGTCTTTGAAACGCTCCATCAAGGAAAGAATGGGGTCGCCGGCGTAGGCGTCAACTTTTTGAAACACGAGATGTATCTCCAGGTTTACGAAAGCAGGTATTTACACAATAAACCGGAAGTTGGGGCAGGTCGAGGGGATGTTGGTAAGTTATCGACAAAGATCGCTGCAAACCTGGGCGACGCCGCGCGCCGCCCCTGCTCATTACCCCGATAAGCGTAGCGTAATCGGGGAAATATGCCACTGACAGTCGTTAGTCGAGGTAGCGGATAGCCAGCCTGGAAGTCAGTCGGGTAATAAGTTCGTAAGCACTCACTTTCGTTATTTCCGCGATGCGCTCAACGGGGAGCCCTTCTCCCCATAACACAACCGGATCGCCGGTTTTATCCTGCGCTTCAGGACCGAGGTCGACGCAAATCATATCCATCGCCACGCGACCGACAATCGGCGCTTCGCGGCCGTTGACCAGCACCGGCGTGCCGGAGGGCGCGGCGCGCGGATAACCGTCGCCGTAGCCCATCGCCACTACGCCGAGGCGAGTATCGCGCTCACTAATCCAGGTGCCGCCATAGCCCACCGGCTCCCCGGCTTTATGTTCGCGCACCGCAATCAGGCTGGAGGTCAGCGACATCACCGGCAGGCAACCAAAATCCTCTCCGGTAGAGTGATTTTCCAGCGGCGAAACGCCGTAGAGAATGATGCCCGGCCGCGCCCAGTCGAAATGCGACTGCGGCCACAGCAGGATCCCGCCAGAGGCGGCAATAGAACGCAGCCCCGGTTTCCCTTCGGTAAAGGTGGTGAAAATATCCAGCTGACGCTCGGTCGCGCCGCATTCCGGCTCATCGGCACGGGCGAAATGGCTGACGATATTCACCGGCTGGCGAACATTTTTGCACCGGCTTAGCCGCTGATAGAATGCTTCTGCCTGTTCCGGCAGTACACCAAGGCGATGCATACCGGTATCCAGCTTCATCCAGACGGTAACCGGTTCGGTCAGTTCCGCCTGTTCGAGCGCCGCCAGCTGTTCCGGGCTATGTACCACGGTATGCAGTTGCTGCGCGGAAATCAGCGCCAGATCCGCCGCTTCAAAGAAGCCTTCCAGCAGCAATATCGGTTGGGTAATGCCCCCTTCACGCAGGCGCAGCGCCTCTTCCAGGCGGGCGACGCCGAAGGCATCGGCGTCGGTCAGCGTTCGCGCGGTCTCAAGGAGGCCGTGTCCGTAGGCGTTCGCTTTCACCACCGCAACCAGTTTGCTGGCAGGAGCCAGTTCACGCAGGCGTTGCAGGTTGTGTCGCAGAGCGCGGCGGTTAATAACTACAGTTGCCGCTTGCATTTGAATTCCTTAAAAAAAGACAGACGGAGGTTTACTCATCGTCATACTGAGGACCGGCATAATTATCGAAACGCGACCACTGGCCGTTAAAGGTCAGTCGTACCGTACCGATCGGGCCGTTACGTTGTTTACCAATGATAATTTCAGCAATACCTTTTAAATCACTGTTCTCGTGATAAACCTCATCACGGTAGATGAACATGATTAAGTCGGCATCCTGTTCAATAGAGCCGGATTCACGCAGGTCGGAGTTGACTGGACGTTTATCGGCGCGCTGTTCCAGAGAGCGGTTCAACTGCGACAGCGCCACCACCGGCACCTGCAACTCTTTTGCCAGCGCCTTCAGCGAGCGGGAGATTTCGGCGATCTCCAGAGTACGGTTGTCGGAGAGCGAAGGTACGCGCATCAGCTGCAGGTAGTCGATCATGATAAGGCCGATACCGCCGTGCTCGCGGGCGATACGCCGGGCGCGCGAACGCACTTCCGTCGGCGTCAGGCCGGAGGAGTCATCAATATAGATGTTACGTTTTTCCAGCAAAATACCCATCGTGCCGGAGATCCGCGCCCAGTCTTCATCATCCAGTTGGCCGGTACGGATACGGGTCTGATCGACGCGCGATAGCGAGGCCAGAGAACGCATCATGATCTGCTCGGATGGCATCTCCAGACTGAAGATCAATACCGGCTTATCCTGCAGCATCGCCGCGTTTTCCACGAGGTTCATCGCAAATGTCGTCTTACCCATCGATGGACGCGCGGCGACGATAATCAGATCCGAAGGCTGTAGCCCGGCGGTCTTTTTGTTGAGGTCGTCATAGCCGGTATTCACCCCGGTGACGCCATCATGCGGCTGTTGGAACAGCTGTTCAATACGGGCGACGGTGGCATCGAGCACATCGGCGATGTTCTTCGGCCCTTCGTCTTTATTGGCCCGGCTTTCGGCAATTTTAAATACCCGGGATTCCGCCAGATCCAGCAGGTCCTCGCTGGTGCGCCCCTGGGGGTCGAAACCGGCTTCGGCGATCTCGTTGGCCACCGAAATCATTTCACGCACTACCGCGCGTTCGCGCACGATGTCGGCATACGCGCTGATGTTCGCCGCGCTTGGCGTATTTTTGGAGAGTTCGGCCAGGTAGGCGAAGCCGCCGACGCTATCCAGTTGCCCCTGACGCTCCAGCGATTCGGCGAGGGTGATCAGATCAATCGGGCTGCCTGACTCTTGCAGGCGCGCCATCTCGGTAAAGATATGACGATGCGGACGGGTATAGAAATCTTCCGACACCACCCTTTCGGCGACGTCGTCCCAGCGCTCGTTATCCAGCATTAAACCGCCCAACACCGACTGTTCCGCTTCAATCGAGTGCGGCGGGACTTTCAACCCTGCGAGCTGCGGATCGCGTTCGCGAGGTTCTGTCTGTGGTTTGTTGAAGGGTTTATTTCCTGCCATAGTGAATGGAGTTACCTGTAAATGAGAGACACAAAATTATAAAGGAGTTCACATGGCAACACGAATTGAATTTCCCGCGCATGGAGGCCCCGAGGTTCTGCATGCGGTTGAGTTTACCCCCAACGATCCTGCCGAACACGAAATCCAGGTAGAAAACAAAGCTATCGGTATCAACTATATCGACACCTACATCCGCAGCGGCCTGTATCCACCGCCCTCGCTGCCGAGCGGTTTGGGCACTGAAGCCGCCGGTATCGTGAGTAAAATCGGCAGCGGCGTTAAACATATCAACGTTGGCGACCGCGTGGTATACGCCCAATCCGCGCTTGGCGCTTATAGTTCGGTGCATAACGTGCATGCCGACAAAGCGGCAATTTTGCCGGATGCGATTTCCTTTGAGCAGGCAGCCGCCTCGTTTCTTAAAGGGCTGACCGTCTGGTATCTGCTGCGCAAAACCTATGAAATACAAGCCAATGAAACCTTCTTGTTCCACGCGGCGGCGGGCGGCGTGGGGCTGATTGCCTGCCAGTGGGCGAAAGCGCTGGGGGCGAAACTTATCGGTACCGTCGGCAGCGAGCAAAAAGCGCAGCGCGCCCGGCAGGCCGGCGCCTGGGAAACCATTAACTATCGCGAAGAGAATATTGCCGAGCGCGTCAAGGCGCTAACCGCCGGCAAAAAAGTCGCCGTGGTTTACGATTCCGTGGGTAAAGATACCTGGGAGGCCTCGCTCGATTGTCTTCAGCGACGTGGGCTGATGGTCAGCTTCGGCAATTCATCTGGCCCGGTAACCGGCGTGAATTTGGGTATCCTCAATCAGAAAGGCTCACTGTATGTGACCCGCCCTTCTCTGCAAGGCTACATCACCAACCGGGAAGAGCTGACGGAAGCCAGCAACGAGCTATTTTCGCTGATCGCCAGCGGCGTGATCAAAGTCGATGTGGCGGATAATCAGAAATACGCCCTGCGTGACGCCAGACGCGCGCATGAGATCCTGGAAAGCCGGGTGACCGAAGGCTCGAGCCTGCTGTTACCGTAACCGGATGAGATCGCCAGAAAAGTTTAGGGCCTCCTGACGGAGGCCCTGACTTTTTTTGTTCGGCTGTATGTAGGGTACAGCACGATGAATTCGTTATCGCGCTAATAGTGACAGATTTAATACGCAATGCCTACGCTGTTTTATGCAAAATTACTCAGGTTGTGACACACCGCTCAATCCCCAAAATGATGGCTTAGTAGCGCCAGCGATCTTCGCGGCGATAGCGGGTTGTGGTCGGCGATTTTATCGCCCGAATAACCCATACGACGGCCACCGCCAGCAGCAACCAGGGTAGCAGCTTAAACATTAATGCGAACAGGCCGCCGAAGAACATCAGCGCGGTGGCGACGACCAGCGCGGCAATAATGCCAAGCAGCGAGATGCCGGTGACCAGCAACATGACAAAAAAGCCAATAACAAATAAGAGTTCCAGCATGGTCTTCTCCCGAAATAAATAACCAGATAGCTGATTGGCTATTTCAAGAATCATGCCAGGTATAACTCATTGAATTAAAACAAAACGCCCCGCAGCAGTGCTGTAGGGCGTGGCGAAATAGACCAGTTTTTAGCGAAAAGTTTAACGCTTATCGGCAACCAGCTTCAGCGCGTGTTCCAGCACGTTGATATCGGCGCCCGCTTTGTGGGCATTTTCACTCAGATAGCGACGCCACTGACGCGCGCCGGGGATCCCCTGGAACAATCCCAGCATATGGCGGGTGATATGGCCAAGATAGGTACCGTTGCTGAGCTCGCGCTCGATATAGGGGTACATTGCGCGCACCACCGCCACCGGATCGGCATCCGCGCCGTCGACGCCGAAAATCTCGCGATCCACAGAAGCCAGAATACCCGGGTTTTGATAGGCTTCACGCCCCACCATCACGCCGTCCATATGCTCAAGCTGCTGTTTAGCCTCTGCCAGAGATTTAATTCCGCCATTAATCGCCATCGTCAGATGCGGAAAATCACGTTTCAGTTGCCAGACTCGCGGATAATCCAACGGCGGAATTTCGCGGTTCTCTTTCGGACTCAGGCCGGAAAGCCAGGCTTTACGAGCGTGAATGATGAACATTTCACACTCCCCTTTGCCGGAGACGGTCTCAATGAAATCACACAGGAATTCATAGCTATCCCGATCGTCAATGCCAATACGGGTTTTTACCGTTACCGGGATCGACACCACGTCGCGCATCGCTTTGATGCAGTCCGCCACCAGCGCGGCGTTACCCATCAGACAAGCGCCAAACATCCCGTTCTGCACGCGGTCAGAGGGGCAGCCGACGTTGAGGTTAATCTCGTCGTAGCCGCGCGCCTCGGCGAGCTTCGCGCAGTACGCCAACGCCGCAGGCTCGCTACCGCCCAACTGCAGCGCTACCGGATGTTCTTCTTCGCTATAGGCCAGGTAGTCGCCTTTACCGTGAATTATCGCGCCGGTGGTGACCATTTCGGTGTACAGCAGAGTATGGCGCGACAGCAGACGCAGGAAGTAGCGGCAATGTCTGTCGGTCCAATCGAGCATGGGCGCGATAGAAAAACGGTGGGCGGCAAAAGCGGTAGACGTGGATTCTGGCATCATGGCGAATAAATAAGCATCCGGGTAAAAAGGGGCGCTACTATAGCACAAACACCAACCACGGCGCATAACGTCGAACGCCACGCGCCATGGTCAAAATGCGGCCTATATTTTCCGCGGTTTGCCGTCGTGCGGGCCAAAGAACTGCGGAGGGTGATCCACCCAGCGGTCCTGGCGAGTCGCGGCATAGCCTGGGTTCAACGGATAGTAGATGCGGTTGTGTTTTTTATTCGCCTCGCCAACGACCAGCAGCCGCACCTCCTGCTCGGTATTATTCAGGAAGGTATGACACACGCCAGTCCCCGCCGGAAAGCCGACGCTATCGCCCGGCTCTAGCTTCCATAGGTAGCCATTGATCCAGACTTCCGGAAAGCCTTCCAGCACGTAGATGAACTCTTCTTCATCGCTTTCCGCATGTGGATAAGAGGTTCTGCGTCCCGGCGGCAAGCGTTCATGATGGATGCCCAGCCGATTTAGCCGCAGGCCGCGGGCAAGAGGCGCGCCAATAGAAAACAGCTCGTGACTATCGGGGTAGGTGGAATCATCCGCACCTTCCAGTTCGCGCCAATGTCGAATGCAATCAGGTCGTTTCATCGTTTTCTCCCGAAAATGAGATACATCAGGTATAGCAAAGCTTGCAGGATCTCGGCGTTTTACCTGGTTCGTGATAAAGTAACAGTTTCAACATCACGCAACCAGAGGATGCTCATGGATAACACCACTTCGCAAGAAATGTTAGCGCAGGCTGAAAAGCTTTGCGTGCAACGTGGCGTACGCCTGACCCCGCAGCGTCTGGAAGTGTTGCGTCTGATGAGCCTGCAGCAAGGGGCGATTAGCGCCTACGATCTGCTGGATCTGCTGCGAGAAAAAGAGCCGCAGGCGAAGCCGCCCACGGTCTATCGCGCGCTGGAGTTTCTGCTGGAGCAAGGTTTTGTGCACAAAGTGGAATCGACCAACAGCTATGTACTGTGCCACCTTTTCGATCAGCCGACCCACAGTTCGGCGATGTTTATCTGCGATCGCTGCGGCGTGGTCAAAGAAGAGTGTGCGGAAGGCGTAGAAGATATTATGCATACGCTGGCGGCCAGAATGGGCTTCGCTCTACGGCATAATGTGATTGAAGCGCACGGCCTGTGCGCGGCCTGCGTGGAAGTCGAAGCGTGCAGCGCCCGCGAACACTGTCATCACGATCATACCATCCAGATTAAAAAGAAAGCCCGCTGAGTCGGGCGACATCAGCGGGAAGCTACGGCATATCACTATGCCGTTAGACAGGCATAAACAGGGGGTCAAAACCGCATTCGCTACCAGCGCGTATCGTTCTTACGCTCCCAGTCAGACACCTCTTTTTCGGCCTGATCTTTCGCGTAGCCGTAACGCTCCTGAATTTTACCGACTAGCTGATCGCGCTTCCCTTCAATGACCGTCATATCGTCATCGGTCAGTTTACCCCACTGTTCCTTGGCTTTACCTTTCAACTGTTTCCAGTTACCGCTGATTTCGTCTTTATTCATCATTACGTCCTCATGATTCGGTGGGTTAACAGCCCGTTTTGTTCCGGACATGGTAATAACTATAGATGACAATGCTGACACCGATTCGTTATTCGGAATTTTTAACCATCAGGCCAATTGAACACGCAGGGAGAATTTTCCCGGCTCGCGCTGCGCTCGGCCGGGCTATTTGCATTCAGGAGGGTGAATTAAACCAGGTGCCACGCTGCCAGTGGCGGCGCCAGATGAGCGCCAGCGAAAGCCCACGCAAAGCCAGGAACACGGCCAGCGCCAGCCACAGGCCGTGGTTGCCGAGTACGGGCACAGAGAGCAGCGTCACCGCAAATCCCGCAGCGGCCACCGCCATGCTATTACGCATCTCCGCGCCGCGCGTCGCGCCGATAAACATGCCATCCAGCAGATAACACCAGACGCCAATCACCGGCAGGATCATCTGCCAGAACAGATAGCGGTCGGCCAGCTGCTGCAATGATGGGATAGAGGTCAATAGCGCGATGATATGCTCACCGGCCACGCTGTAGATTAACGCGAACGCCAGCGCGACCATTCCCGACTGCCGACAGGCCGCGCGCCAGACTTCCAGCAGTTGGCTACCGTCACGCGCGCCGTAAGCCTGTCCGGAATGGGCTTCGACGGCATAGGCAAAACCGTCCAGCGCGTAAGCGGTAAAGGTCAGCATGGTCATCAGTACCGCATTGACCGCCACCACGTCGCTGCCAAGACGGGCGCCGAAGACGGTGATGGCGCCAAAACAGAGCTGCAGTAGCAGCGAACGCAGCATGATGTCGCGATTAAGCGCCAGCAGGCGCCGCATATTGCCGCGCCAGGCTTCCTTCAACATGGCAAGCGTCACGCCGCGCAGCGCCAGCACCCGTTTCGCCATCAGCAGGCCGATGATAAAGGTAGCGTATTCCGACAGCGCCGTCGCCAGTGCCGCACCCTGCACGTTCATATGCAGCCCCATCACCAGCCACAGATCGAGCACGATATTCAGCAAGTTGCCGACCACCAGCAGGATCACCGGGGCGCGAGCGTACTGGACGCCAAGCAGCCACCCTAACAGCACCAGGTTAGCCAACGACGCCGGGGCGCTGAGCCAGCGGATTTCGAGGAACCGTCTGGCCTGCTCCAGTACCGCCTCGCTCCCGCCGACAATATGTAGCGCGAGGTCAATGAGCGGCATGCGGAACAGAACAATGAGCAGCCCGGCGGCCAGCGCCAGGATCAGCGGTTGCACCAGAGCGCGCGCCAGCCGCTGCGGATCTTTGGCGCCGTAGGCCTGAGCGGTTAAGCCAGTGGTGCTCATTCGCAGGAACAACAGCAGCATAAAGAGGAAACTGGTGGCCGTCGCGCCGACGGCGACGCCGCCAAGGTATACGGGGCTATCAAGATGGCCGACAACGGCGGTATCGACCAGCCCCAACAGCGGAACGGTAATGTTCGAGAAAATCATCGGTAGCGCGAGGCGCCACAGTGCTTTATCGGCGGCGTTGAGCAGCATGAAGAGGGACCAGACAGAGGAGGAACATCGCAGCGTCATGCATCATGATGACGCTGCGTTAGGACGGGAGTT
This sequence comes from Klebsiella sp. 141153, assembly GCF_032601995.1. Lineage (NCBI taxonomy): Bacteria > Pseudomonadati > Pseudomonadota > Gammaproteobacteria > Enterobacterales > Enterobacteriaceae > Klebsiella > Klebsiella sp. 141153. The sequence goes on from NZ_JAQIRJ010000017.1 coordinate 41,986, forward strand.
ACAGCCACTCACCGTTACGGATCACGCCGACGGCCAGACCTTCAATGGTGAAGCTCTGCTGGCGCAGATCGACGACGATCGGGGAAAACTCGCTGTTTTCCGGCAGCAGTTCAACGACGTTGCCCTGCTTTTTCAGACGTTTTACGGTGACTTCTTCATCGATACGCGCGACGACGACCTGGCCGTTACGCACGTCCTGAGTTTTATGCACCGCCAGCAGATCGCCGTCGAGGATACCGATGTCTTTCATTGACATCCCGCTAACGCGCAGCAGGAAGTCGGCATTTGGTTTAAACATCGCCGGGTCAACCTGGTAGTGACCTTCAATATGCTGCTGCGCCAGCAGCGGTTCGCCTGCGGCGACGCGGCCGATCAGCGGCAGTCCGTGTTCTTCTTCCGTCAGCAGACGAATGCCGCGTGAAGCGCCGGAGACGATTTCAATCGCGCCTTTACGCGCCAGCGCTTTGAGGTGTTCTTCCGCCGCGTTTGGGGAACGGAACCCCAAGCGCTGAGCAATTTCCGCACGCGTCGGCGGCATGCCCGTTTGGCTGATGTGATCCCGGATGAGATCAAACACCTCTTGCTGCCTGGTCGTTAACGCTTTCATTCCGCCCCCTGGGTGTATATACAGTTATGCTGTGAGTATATACAGCTAATGGTGATTTTGGAACCACATATCATATAAAAATCAGGAGATTCTTTGCGTTTTGCGAGCGTTGCCGACAAGACTTAGCGGTAATGCGACCACAACAGCATAGTCCAGGTGATCAACGCGATGATTATCGCCAGCAGTACCGCCGCCGAGCCCATATCCTTGGCGCGCCCGGAAAGCTCATGATGCTCAGGCCCGATACGGTCAACCACCGCTTCAATCGCGCTGTTAAGAATTTCGACTATCATCACTAACAGGACCGAGCCAATGAGCAGGACTCGCGTAATGATATCGACATCCAGCCAGCAGGCTATCGCCACGGCCACAATGGCGGCGACGCCTTCCTGCCGGAAAGCGGCTTCGTTCACCCACGCCGCGCGGAAACCTTTCCAGGAATAACCTGCTGCTTTAATGATTCTGGTTAACCCAGTGGTATTATTGGCCATCAAAAAGAACCTTTTAATGTAAATGACGTCGCTGAGTGTACGTGTTTGCCGTGTGACAACGGAAATTTTGTACGCTTTCTGTTATTCTTGCCGCGCATTTGCATGATTAACCAGAGGCTTCACATCGTTTATGTCCGGCTGGCAACGAATTTACTATAAATTACTGAATTTACCATTACGGGTGCTGGTAAAAAGCAAGTCTATTCCGGCAGAACCTGCTCAGGAATTAGGGCTCGATACCTCGCGTCCGATAATGTACGTCTTGCCTTATAACTCCAAGGCGGACCTGCTGACCCTGCGCGCCCAGTGCCTGGCGCATGACTTACCCGACCCTTTTGAACCACTGGAAATCGACGGCACCCTGCTGCCGCGCTACGTTTTCATCCACGGCGGCCCGCGCGTGTTTACCTACTACACGCCGAAAGAAGAGTCCATTAAGCTGTTCCACGACTACCTGGATCTGCACCGTAATCATCCCGATCTTGACGTGCAAATGGTGCCGGTCTCGGTGATGTTCGGCCGCGCCCCGGGTCGCGAAAAAGGCGAAGAGAATCCGCCGCTACGCATGCTTAACGGTATTCAGAAATTCTTCGCCGTCTCCTGGCTTGGCCGCGATAGCTTCGTGCGTTTCTCGCCTTCTGTCTCTCTGCGCCGCATGGCGGATGAGCACGGTACCGATAAAATCATCGCCCAGAAGCTGGCCCGCGTGGCGCGTATGCACTTCGCCCGTCAACGTCTGGCCGCCGTCGGCCCGCGTCTCCCTGCCCGCCAGGATCTCTTCAATAAGCTGCTGGCATCGAAAGCTATCGCCCGCGCGGTAGAAGATGAAGCGCGCAGCAAGAAGATTTCTCACGAGAAGGCCCAGCAGAACGCCATCGCGCTGATGGAAGAGATTGCCGCTAACTTCTCTTATGAAATGATCCGCCTGACTGACCGTATTCTCGGCTTCACCTGGAACCGTCTGTATCAGGGGATTAACGTGCATAACGCCGAGCGCGTACGCCAGCTGGCGCATGACGGCCATGAGATTGTCTATGTGCCCTGTCACCGTAGCCACATGGACTACCTGCTGCTCTCTTATGTGCTTTATCATCAGGGGCTAGTGCCGCCGCATATCGCCGCCGGCATAAACCTCAACTTCTGGCCGGCCGGGCCGATTTTCCGCCGTCTGGGCGCTTTCTTTATTCGCCGTACCTTTAAGGGCAACAAGCTCTACTCCACGGTATTCCGCGAATATCTTGGCGAGCTGTTCAGCCGTGGCTATTCGGTGGAATACTTCGTCGAAGGCGGGCGTTCCCGTACCGGCCGTCTGCTGGATCCGAAAACCGGCACCCTGTCGATGACTATCCAGGCGATGCTGCGCGGCGGTAGCCGCCCCATCACCCTGGTGCCGATTTATATCGGCTACGAGCACGTGATGGAAGTCGGTACCTACGCCAAAGAGCTGCGCGGCGCGACAAAAGAAAAAGAGAGCCTGCCGCAGATGGTGCGCGGCCTCAGCAAACTGCGTAATCTCGGCCAGGGCTACGTTAACTTCGGCGAACCGCTGCCGCTGATGACCTACCTCAATCAGCACGTGCCGGAATGGCGCGAAGCCATCGATCCTATCGAAGCCGTCCGCCCTTCCTGGCTGACGCCGACGGTGAATAATATCGCCGCCGATCTGATGGTGCGCATCAACAATGCCGGGGCGGCCAACGCCATGAACCTGTGCTGTACGGCGCTTCTGGCGTCGCGTCAGCGTTCTTTGACCCGTGAGCAGCTGACCCAGCAGTTGGATTGCTACCTCGACCTGCTGCGTAACGTGCCGTACTCCACCGATTCGACCGCGCCGACGGCTTCCGCCGGCGAGCTTATCGACCACGCGCTGCAGATGAACAAGTTCGAAGTCGAGAAAGACACCATCGGCGATATCATCATCCTGCCGCGCGAGCAGGCGGTGCTGATGACCTACTATCGCAACAACATCGCCCATATGCTGGTGATGCCGTCGCTGCTGGCCGCTATCGTGACCCAACATCGCCGCATCACCCGTAGCGAAGTGCTGCGTCATGTCGAGATGTTCTATCCGTTCCTGAAAGCCGAGCTGTTCCTGCGCTGGGAAAAAGAGGAGCTGGCGGGCGTTATCGATGCGCTGATGGCAGAGATGCAGCGTCAGGGCCTGGTGGTGCTGAATGGCGATGAGATGAGCGTCAACCCGGCGCACTCTCGTTCCCTGCAGCTGTTGGCCGCCGGCGCGCGTGAGACGTTACAGCGCTACGCGATCACCTTCTGGTTGTTGAGCGCCAACCCGTCCATCAACCGCAGTACGCTTGAGAAAGAAAGCCGCACCATGGCGCAGCGTCTGTCGGTACTGCACGGTATCAACGCGCCGGAGTTCTTCGATAAGGCGGTGTTCAGTACTCTGGTGCTGACCCTGCGTGACGAAGGCTACATCAGCGATACCGGCGATGCCGAGCCGGCAGAGACCCTGAAGGTCTACCAGATGCTGGCGGATTTGATTACGTCGGATGTACGTTTGACGATTGAAAGCGCCGCTCAGGACGACGCATAACGTTGCGGCTTCTGTTCCCCGGCTCGCGACGCGAGTCGGGGAAAGAAGGATTTACTGCAGATAACTCATCGCCAGACCGAGAAACAGCACCAGCCCAACGTAGTTATTATTCATAAACGCTTTGAAGCAGTTATCGCGTTCGCGCTTGAAGATAAGCTTCTGCTGCCAGACAAACAATCCCGCCGCGATAAACAGCGACCAGTAGAATTCCCAGTTCAGCCCATTCAGCCAGCCCACCGCGCCCATCAATACCAGCACGGCAACCTGCAGAATACCGATAATCAAACGATCGTTTTCACCGAACAAAATCGCCGTCGACTTAATGCCAATTTTGACATCATCGTCGCGATCGACCATCGCATACTGGGTATCGTAGGCTACCGCCCACAAAATATTGGCGAGGAACATCAGCCAGCAGCTGAGCGGCAGCGCTTCACTTACCGCCGAGAAAGCCATCGGGATCGACCAGCCAAAGGCCGCGCCCAGCACTACCTGCGGCAGATGGGTATAGCGCTTCATAAAGGGGTAGACCCAGGCTAGCGCCAGCGCCGCAACCGACAGCAGGATGGTCATGGTATTGAGCGTCAACACCAGCAAGAAGGAGAGCCCCACCAGTACCGCGAACAATATGCGCGCTTCTTTTTCGGTGACCTCGCCGCTTGGTAGCGGGCGACGAGCCGTACGCTTAACGTGACCATCAAATTTACGGTCGGCATAGTCATTCACCACGCAGCCGGCGGCGCGCATCAACCAGACGCCAGCGACAAATACCGCCAGTATCCACAGCGGTGGCACCCCGGGTGATGCCACCCATAGCGCCCACAGCGTCGGCCACAGCAGCAATAGCGCGCCGATTGGTTTGTCAGTACGCATCAGGCGGTGAAACGCCAACAGCTTATTCTGCGTCAGACTCCACTCCATTTTCTCTTCCTCTTAATACAATGGCGATGCAGGCAGAAAAAGCTCTGTCAGCAGCAGCGGTTTGCCGCTCAGCCGGAGACGGGAACGTCGCCCCCACAGCTGTGCACTACGGCCAATCTCAATAAAATCACGGGTTAACGTCGACGACGTAAACAGATACCGGCCCAGCGGCGTCTGCCCCAACTGCTGCAGGGCTAATTCCGGGCCGCATAGCGTCGATTCCGGCACGAGGGTACGACCGGCAAGCCAGGGTTCGCCATCGGCGCAAAGAATGATTTCCCGTAGCCAATAACGCGCTTCTTCCGGCAATAGGGCTTCTTCGCCCGCCAGCGCGTCGCGTCCGACGAAACCTTCGTTAATCATGGTCACGGTGACCTTTTTCCCTTGTTGCTCAAAGCGCTTGGTCATTGAGTCTTCCAGCAACAGCCAGTCGCGCAGCGGCGCGTCCAGCTCGGGTATGGCGGCAAAATAGCGCAGCGCACGCAGTTGCGTAAGCGCAGGATGTGGCATGCCTGATTCTCCGGTACAAAACGTGCAGGCATTGTATCGCAGAATAGCGTTTTGAGGGCGGGCAAACGTCAATATACGATCATCCGCGCAACAGGCATGCAACAGTTGCCGCTGCGCGAGAAAAAAAAGTGCGTCCAGGCGGACGCACCTAAAGGCTGTGCCTAAACATCAGCATTGCGGGGAGACGGTCACCCCTTGCCTTTTACACTGCTGATAAAGGTGGAACGAGCAGATTTCGAGCCGAGACGTTCAGCTTCGTTCATCAATTTAAGGGCTTTATCGATATCGCCTTGTTTAACCGCTTTCTTGATACCGTTGTTGAAGTAGGTTTCGGTATCGTCAAGCATCGGTTCGCTTTTCGCCGCTGGGGCGGCAGCGACCGGCGCGACAACAGGCGCAGCGGCCGGGGCGTTATAGACCGGCGCCGCGGTATTGCCGACGGTCACCGGGCCCGGGCCGGAAGACCCAAACAGCGGCCCCACCAGCACGCTGGAACTCGAAGACGTTTTCACCTTCAGGCTCAAGGTGCCGTCAGTGGTATGTTTAGCGATCGGATCCGGAATGTCCGGCACCGCGTTACCGGTGCCTTTCGCGTAGGCTTTCGCCGGGTCGATTAATTTGGTGGTCTGCTGCAGATCCTGCGGAGTGGTAAACACCAGCACATAAATTTTCTGCTGTCCCAGCGCCGGCGTCAGGCGCATTACCCCTTCCAGGCGGTCGGCGCTCATCACGCCCGGCTCCAGATAAGTGAAATAGCTGCTCGGGAAGAAGGCGGACGGCGTCATGCTCTGATCGAGGATCAGCACGTTTGGCGCATAGACGCTGGTCTGTTTGTCGACTTCGCTGGTCAGCGTCAGGGTTAACTCGCCGATATTGGCCGGTACGCTATAGGCCACCACCGGCCCGGCGATACCGGGAACATTCAACGTTTGACCGGCGATCGCCACTTTAGAGGTTTGGGTTTTCGATTGATCGACCGGCGTCCAGGTCAGCTGCTGCAGCGAGGAGGCCGGGATGGACGGCGCGGCAGAGGTATTCTGCGGCACGAAATTGACATCAGCAAAACTGACTGCGGGTACGCTGGCCAGCAGGCCGGCGGACAGGCAGAGGGCAACGAGACTTTTCTTCATATTCATTGTTATCACCTCAATTCCTATGGCCGAGCGTTAGCCAGGCAATAGCGCGCTGGGCCGAAAATAGAGGGGCTGATGCCCCTCTTTTACTCATCATGATGCGGATAGCATTACCACCAGATTTCCATCTGGGCGCCGAAGGTCCACTCATCGTCGTCGCCGCGGCTGGAAGTGTTGATACCGGTACCAGAGGTATCGCGCATGGCGACGCCGCTATCGGTGTAACCCCACTTCTCATCCCACTTCGCGTAGGTGGCGAACAGACGAATTGCCGGACGGGACCAGATGCTGTCGCCCGCCTGCCACTGTTGCGCCAGGGTGATTTTGTACTGGTTGTTGCTGTCGCCGGTTTTCTGCGATTTGACGTTGTCGTAGCCGACTTCCAGCAGGGTGCTCATGATCGGCGTCCATTTGTACATAGGACGTACGCCGACGGTCCACCATTTGGTACCGTTGTTGTTGTCCAGGTTGACGTCCTGGTACATGGCGACGTACATCATGTCCCAATCGTCCGCCAGAGAGACCGCGCCGTGGTCAAGCACACGCCACATGGAACCATCGTTATTAATGCTGCCGCCCTGCGGTACGCCTTTACCGTTGGAGGTCATGGCATCGGTCGCGTACTGCAGAACAAATTTGTTGTAGCCTTTCAGGATGCTCTGGGTATGTTCAGCGGTGAACATCCAGCCATCTTTCGATGCATCCGGCTGCAGGTAGTAGTCATCCGGCACGTTGGTGTGACCATAGTCCACGCCCAGCTCCAGCGTACCGCCCGGGTTGGTTTCCATCTGCGCTAAACGCACGTCGAAGACGTCGTTCGGTACCAGATGATCATAAACGCGTTCGCCAGTCAGCGGATCGCGGTCAGCATAGGTTGCCGAGCCGCCGGATTCAGAAGAACGAGTGGCGGCCAGAGAGAGTTTACCGAAGCCCAGATCGATGTTTTCGATACCGGCGCCAGGACCGGAAATATCCCAGTAGTAGAAGTCGATCATGTGAACGTCATGACGCTGATAGAAGCGCTTACCAGCCCACAGGGTTGAACCCGGCAGCCAGTCGATCAGGTTTTTACCCTGCACGTTAACTTCACGGAAGGCCGGGCTGGTAGATTCCCAGTCGTTCTGCTGCGATACCGAGTAGGCAACGTTGGTATCGAAGTAGAAGCTCTTATCGCCCTCTTTCCACACTTCCTGGCCCAGTTTCAGTTCAGCGTAAGTTTCACATTCGTTACCGAGACGGTATTTACTTTGAGCGCCGGTGGCCTGGAAGCACTGCTGTTCGCCGCCGCTGCCGGTCCAGCCAATACCGGAACGAGCGTAACCGTGGAAATCGACAGCCAGCGCCTGGGCAGACATCACGCCCGCCGCAACGGCTACCGCCAGTGGAAGTTTGCGCAGAGTAATCATCATTCTATCTCCTGAGATCATTGCTTTTCTTTGAACACTTCCCCGTCGGCCGCCGCATGGTTGGCTGCGCGCTGGGTTCGCGTCTTCTTTTAATGGGGAACCTTATACGCCCGGCTCTTTATGCAACCGACGACAAGCGGTGCCATCCTCACGGAATAAATGGCAGCGCTCCGGCGGCAAACCGATGGCGAATGTGGCTCCCTCTTCTACCAACACCACGTCATTCTGGCGGTACACCAGGTTCTGACGGATGGCGGGGATCTGGATATGAATTTGCGTTTCGTGACCAAGCTGTTCGACCACCTGCACTTCGCCCTCAAGGGTGACATCGGCGATGTCGCTCGGCAGCAGGTGTTCCGGGCGGATGCCCAAAGACATATTGGCGCCGACCTGAACGTGAGCGCTGTCTACCGGCAGCCAGACCTGCTGGCGGTTCGGTAGTTCGACTTGTACCTGTTCGATGGCGGTCGCGGTGACTTTGACCGGCAGGAAGTTCATCTTCGGCGAACCGATAAAGCCCGCGACAAAGCGGTCTGCCGGATAGTGATAAAGTTCCAGCGGTTTTCCGACCTGCGCGACGCGGCCGGCGTCCAGCACCACGATTTTGTCGGCCAGGGTCATGGCTTCCACCTGATCGTGGGTGACGTAAATCATCGTACGACCGAGGCGCTTATGCAGACGGGAGATTTCGATACGCATCTGCACGCGCAGCGCGGCATCGAGGTTGGACAGGGGTTCATCAAGCAGGAAAACCCGCGGCTCGGCGACCAGGGTACGGCCGATGGCCACGCGCTGACGCTGGCCGCCGGAGAGCGCTTTCGGCTTACGCTCCAGCAGGTGCGCCAGCTGTAAGACCTCAGCGACTTGAGTTACGCGCTGGTTAATCACCTCTTTTTTCGCCCCGGCCAGCTTCAGGCCAAAAGACATATTTTCGGCAACGGAAAGGTGGGGATAGAGCGCATATGACTGGAATACCATGCCGATGCCGCGCTCGGCGGGTGGCACGTCGTTCATTCGGGTATCGCCAATAAACAGATCGCCGCTGGTGACCGTTTCCAGTCCGGCGATCATACGCAGCAGGGTGGATTTGCCGCAGCCCGACGGTCCTACAAACACGACGAACTCCCCATCCTGGATCTCGAGATTGATATCTTTAGATACCACCACGTCGCCCCAGGCTTTCGTTACATTTCGTAGCTGTACGCTCGCCATGCCCTTCTCCCTTCGTTACAACCTGTCACTTAAAGACACATTCAAGATGGGCTGACTATGCGGCATTCATTACGTTGGCAAATCCTCCACCCCCCGGGTTTTTGATGGGGGAGGAGACGGGAGGATGAGAAACCGCCTCTCGCCGCCGGAAGTTCCCGGCACAACGTCATTTCGTGATCGAAGCGACAAAAACGGTGGCTTTTTTATGTGCTCCAGGGCCCATTACCGGCATTTCTGCAATGCGGATCACATAAACGGCGGGCGGGGCGTAGACATAGGGAGGATGGAAAGAGGTTGTTAAAAAAGGAAACTCATCGGCGTTAAACCACTCAAGTGTATCCACGAGCACATCACCAAATAGGACGGGTATATGAAAATCAAAACTGGCGCTCGCATCCTCGCGCTGTCTGCATTGACGACGATGATGTTTTCCGCCTCTGCCCTCGCAAAAATTGAAGAAGGTAAGCTGGTTATCTGGATTAACGGCGATAAAGGCTATAACGGCCTCGCTGAAGTGGGTAAAAAGTTCGAAAAAGATACCGGCATTAAAGTTTCCGTAGAACATCCGGATAAGCTGGAAGAGAAGTTCCCGCAGGTTGCTGCCACCGGCGACGGCCCGGATATCATTTTCTGGGCGCATGACCGTTTTGGCGGCTACGCGCAGTCCGGCCTGCTGGCGGAAATCACCCCGGATAAGGCCTTCCAGGACAAACTCTATCCGTTCACCTGGGACGCCGTACGCTACAACGGCAAACTGATCGCTTACCCGGTGGCGGTGGAAGCCCTGTCGCTGATTTATAACAAAGACCTGGTCCCGAACCCGCCGAAAACCTGGGAAGAGATCCCGGCGCTGGATAAAGAGCTGAAGGCGAAGGGTAAGAGCGCGCTGATGTTCAACCTGCAAGAACCGTACTTCACCTGGCCGCTGATTGCCGCCGATGGCGGATACGCGTTTAAGTTTGAAAACGGCAAATACGACGTGAAAAACGTCGGCGTTGATAGCGCCGGCGCGAAAGCCGGCCTGACCTTCCTGGTCGACCTTATTAAGAATAAACACATGAACGCCGACACCGACTACTCCATCGCGGAAGCGGCTTTCAACAAAGGCGAAACCGCGATGACCATCAACGGTCCGTGGGCGTGGTCGAACATCGACAAAGGTAAGGTTAACTACGGCGTCACTCTGCTGCCAACCTTCAAAGGCAAACCGTCTAAACCGTTCGTTGGCGTCCTGAGCGCCGGGATTAACGCCGCCAGCCCGAATAAAGAACTGGCGAAAGAGTTTCTCGAAAACTACCTGATGACCGATCAGGGCCTGGAAGCGGTGAACAACGATAAACCGCTGGGCGCCGTGGCGCTGAAATCCTTCCAGGAGAAGCTGGAGAAAGACCCGCGTATCGCCGCCACCATGGCTAACGCCCAGAAAGGCGAAATCATGCCGAACATCCCGCAGATGTCCGCATTCTGGTATGCCGTCCGTACCGCGGTTATCAACGCCGCAAGCGGCCGCCAAACCGTCGATGCCGCGCTGAAGGATGCACAGGGCCGTATCACCAAGTAATACCGTCGCACACGTGCCGGATGGTGGCATAAATGCCTTATCCGGCCTACACGCCTTGTAGGCCGGATAAGCGCAGCGCCATCAGGCACTTTTGTCGACAGATATTTAACGTTGTAGAGGATGATCCCCATGGATGCCGTTAAAAAGAAACACTGGTGGCAAAGCCCGCAACTCACATGGTCTGTGATTGGTTTGCTGTGCCTGCTGGTGGGTTACCTTGTTGTTTTAATGTACGCCCAGGGGGAGTACCTGTTCGCCATCATGACGCTGATTTTAAGCTCGGTTGGCCTGTATATCTTTTCCAATCGCAAGGCCTATGCCTGGCGCTATGTTTATCCGGGTCTCGCCGGGATGGGGCTGTTTGTTCTGTTCCCGCTGATCTGTACTATTGCCATCGCCTTCACCAACTACAGCAGCACCAACCAGCTCACCTTCGAACGTGCCCAGCAGGTGCTGATGGACCGTTCTTTCCAGGCCGGCAAAGCCTATAACTTCTCACTCTACCCGGCGGGTGACGAGTGGCAGCTGGCGCTGACGGACGGTGAAAGCGGTAAAAATTATCTCTCCGAAGCCTTTAAATTCGGCGGCGAGCAGAAGCTGACGTTAAAAGAAGCCGATGTCCTGCCGCAAGGCGAACGCGCGAATTTACGCGTAATCACCCAGAACCGCGCCGCGCTGAACCAACTGACCGCCGTGCTGCCGGATGAAAGCAAAGTGATTATGAGTTCGCTGCGCCAGTTCTCCGGTACCCAGCCGCTGTACGCGCTGGCCAACGACGGCACGCTCACTAACAACCAAAGCGGCGTGAAATATCGCCCCAACGACAACATCGGCTTTTATCAATCCATCAATGCTGACGGCAGCTGGGGCAATGAAAAGCTGAGCCCGGGTTATACCGTCACCATCGGCTGGGATAACTTCACCCGCGTTTTCCAGGACGAAGGGATCCAGAAACCGTTCTTCGCCATTTTCGTCTGGACCGTGGTCTTCTCGGTGCTGACGGTGATTTTGACCGTCGCCGTGGGAATGGTGCTGGCCTGTCTGGTGCAGTGGGAAGCGTTGAAGGGCAAAGCGATTTACCGCGTGCTGTTGATTCTGCCGTATGCGGTGCCGTCATTTATCTCAATCCTGATTTTCAAAGGGCTGTTTAACCAGAGCTTTGGTGAAATCAACATGATGCTGAGCGCGCTGTTCGGCATTAAACCGGCCTGGTTTAGCGATCCAACCACCGCGCGCACGATGATTATCATCGTCAACACCTGGCTGGGCTACCCGTACATGATGATCCTGTGCATGGGGCTGCTGAAGGCGATTCCGGACGATCTGTACGAGGCGTCGGCGATGGATGGCGCGGGTCCGTTCCAGAACTTCTTTAAAATTACGCTACCGCTGCTGATCAAGCCGCTCACGCCGCTGATGATTGCCAGCTTCGCCTTTAACTTTAACAACTTCGTACTGATTCAACTGTTGACCAACGGTGGCCCGGACCGTCTCGGCACCACCACCCCGGCCGGTTATACCGACCTGCTGGTGAGCTACACCTATCGCATCGCCTTTGAAGGCGGCGGCGGTCAGGACTTCGGCCTGGCGGCGGCTATCGCCACGCTTATCTTCCTGCTGGTTGGGGCGTTAGCGATTGTGAATCTAAAAGCCACGCGCATGAAGTTTGATTAAGGGAGATAACGATAATGGCTATGGTCCAACCTAAATCTCAAAAACTGCGTCTCTTCACTACGCATCTTCTGTTACTGATTTTTATCGCCGCGATTATGTTCCCGCTGCTGATGGTTATCGCTATCTCACTGCGCGAAGGCAATTTCGCGACCGGCAGCCTGATCCCGGATACCATCTCCTGGGAGCACTGGCGTCTGGCATTAGGCTTCAGCGTCGAACACGCCGATGGCCGGGTAACGCCGCCGCCGTTCCCGGTGCTGCTGTGGCTGTGGAACTCAATTAAGGTCGCCGGGATTACCGCGATCGGCATCGTCGCCCTCTCCACCACCTGCGCTTATGCTTTCGCCCGTATGCGCTTCCCGGGCAAAGCGACGCTGCTCAAAGGGATGCTGATTTTCCAGATGTTCCCGGCGGTACTGTCGTTGGTGGCGCTGTATGCGTTGTTCGACCGCCTCGGTCAGTATCTGCCTTTCGTCGGCCTCAACACTCACGGCGGGGTGATCTTCGCCTATATGGGCGGTATCGCGCTGCACGTCTGGACGATTAAGGGCTACTTCGAAACTATCGATGGTTCACTGGAAGAAGCGGCCGCACTGGATGGCGCCACTCCGTGGCAGGCCTTCCGCCTGGTGCTGCTGCCGCTGTCGGTGCCGATTCTGGCGGTCGTGTTTATTCTGTCGTTCATCGCCGCGATTACCGAAGTGCCGGTGGCCTCGTTGCTGCTGCGCGATGTGAACAGCTATACCCTGGCGGTCGGGATGCAGCAGTATCTCAATCCGCAGAACTACCTGTGGGGCGACTTCGCCGCGGCGGCGGTACTGTCGGCGATTCCGATTACCGTCGTCTTCCTGCTGGCTCAGCGTTGGTTGGTTAACGGCCTGACGGCGGGCGGGGTGAAAGGTTAAGTTTCATCATGTTAGACCCTTGTTTTACCGCCCCAAATTTCAGCGAGGGTGGGATGTGGTACCCGACCCCAACCGGGTACGGCAGCCCACCTCTCCCTGAAAAAGTAGGGCAAATGCCACTGCAATCCTCTACTGGACCCTACATAAATTTCATTTGTGATTGTCGGTCAAGCGGCCCTGGAGGCCGCTTTTTTTATTCCCGTTTCAGGCGGTTGGAATTACACAACCACAGGGTAATCACCAGGATAAGGATCGCCGCAGAGTAAATCAGCACCGCCATCGGCGACTCATGGTCGACGATAATAAGCCGCACAATCGCCGTAATACCGATATAGACGAAATAACGCAGCGGGAAGTGAAAACCGGACTCAAAGTATTTCACAATCAACGCGATAAATTCGAAGTAGAGAAAATAGACCACCAGCCCTTCGACCAGCTTGTACTTACTCACCGGCTCCGGCGTAAACAGCACGTGCGCCAGATGCAGGGTCTCCTTTCCCAGGAACACCACCAGAATAATTCCCAGGCACAATAGCGCCAGGTTCAATACGGCCTGCATGGCCTTCGCAACAAAATTAACCAGCGGACGATATACCGACGGCATAGTGACACCTCAAATGCATGAACGTTATTGATCTGTATAGCGCAAAAGTGTGATCCAGATCTACTTCGCTTTGCGAGCAGCATCGGTCCTTCAACGCGGTAAATGCAACTAAGAGAAAATTTTACTTCCTGCAATGCTGTGAGCAAGTTAACCAAATCATCCGTTACGCTTAAAACAAAACCAACCAACTTATTGAAAATTAAAACATTTACCATTTAAAACAGTTATATCTTAAAAATTCTCACAAGATAAAAATTTTCTAAAATCCGCATTATTTACATGGTTATTAGGGTAAGATTTTTCTTATCCATTGTCTTAGCATTATCGCAGTTGAATAAAATTTAATTTTGGACATTAAATCATTATGAAAACCGATAACGCATCCCTGTATATCAAATGGCTCAAACAAGAAGTTGCCCCAGCGTTAGGTTGTACTGAACCCGTCGCTATTTCCTTCGCTGCAGCCTACGCCGCACAATATCTGGATCAGCCTTGCACCAGAATTAGCGGTTTTATTTCCGCCAATCTCTATAAAAACGCGATGGGTGTTACTATTCCCGGCACCACCGTTTGCGGTGTAGCGCTGGCCGCCGCAATTGGCGCATTTGGCGGCGATCCGCAAAAGGGATTAAAAACGCTGGAAGATATCACCCCGCTACACGTCGAAATGGCACAGAAGCTGATCGCCAATCATGCCGTTGATATTACCGTCAAAGAGACCCCGGACTTTATTCATCTGGATCTAACTCTCTCTGATGGCGAAAACACCTGTCGTGTCGTAGTAAAAGGAACCCACACTAACGTGGTCGAACTTTATATTAATGACCAGCCGCAGCCACTAAGCGAAAAACAGAATGCAAGCGCCCGGCACGAAACGCTGTCCAATTTTTCGCTACAACAGGCTTACGGCTTTATTAATAGCGTCGACTTTAATGATATTCGCTTTATTCTCGAAGCCGCGCGCTTAAACTCCGCGCTGGCGGCAGAAGGCAAAACCAAAAAATATGGCCTGAACATTAACGGTACCTTTTCTGACGCAGTGAAAAACGGCCTGATGAGCAACGATCTGTTAAGCAAGGTGATCATCAACACCGTCGCCGCTTCAGATGCCCGCATGGGCGGCGCGCCGGTGGTCGCAATGTCTAACTTCGGCTCAGGCAATCAGGGCATTACGGCAACCATGCCGGTAGTGGTGGTTGCTGAGCATCTCGGCGCCGATGAAGAGACCCTGGCGCGCGCTTTGTCTCTATCTCATCTCACTGCCATCTCAATTCATTCTCGTTATACGCGCTTATCTGCGCTATGCGCGGCCTCAACCGCCGCCATGGGTGCCGCCGCCGGGATGGCCTGGCTATTTACTCGCGACATCAACACCATTAATACCGCGATTATTAATATGGTCAGCGATATTACCGGCATGATTTGTGATGGCGCCTCTAATAGCTGTGCGATGAAAGTCTCATCTGTGGTATCCAGCGCCTTTAAGGCCGTACTGATGGCAATGCAAAATAGCTGCGCTGGCGCCAATGACGGTATTGTCTGCGCTGATGTCGAGCAGACTATTAATAACCTGTGCCGCCTGGTGATTAAACCAATGACCCTCACAGATAAAGAAATTATCAGTATCATGGTCGCTAAATAACAATATTTAACGGGCCTGAACATTCAGGCCCCGATTAACCTACCCTACCCACACTATTATTTATAAATTAGCAGGTATAGCAGATGAATAAAAAAGTCATCTTACGCGGCGCCAGCGCTATTATGCCGCTGTGCATCGGCGACTTTCCATTTTCATTTATTGTCGGCGCATTAAGCGTTAGCGCGGGCATGAGCGTCTGGCAGAGCACGGCGTGGTCGGCGATTGTTATTGCCGGTTCGGCGCAAATGCTGGCATTAAATATGCTTAAAACCGGCGCCACGCTCGGGGTTATTATATTCACCACATTAATAATTAATCTACGTCATGTACTGTACAGCGCCTCTATTTCCGGTACCGTCCGTGAAGCATCATTCTTTAAAAAATGCTTTATGTCCTACGCGCTGACCGACGAAGTGTACGCCACCACCGTCAAAGAGATGGAAGGCAATAAGCAGGATAAGTATCTGTTTTATGGTTCGGCGATGATCACCTTCTGGGCGATTTGGGTACTGGCGGATTTCCTCGGCGCGCTGGTCGGCGCTTCCTTCCCGAACATTGAAAAGTACGGTCTGGATTTCGCCATGGTCGCCGCTTTTATCGCTATCGTGGTGCCGCAAATAAAAAGCCAGGCCTGCACCGTCGCCGCCGTGGTGGCCGCCGTCTCCGGCGTGCTGTTGGTCATCCTGCCCTACTCGCTGGGCATTGTCGTCGCGTCAGTGCTTGGCGTGCTCGCCGGACTGTGCGTCGACCTGGCTGAAGAACGTAAACAGGCAGCAATTGCCAAATCCGGAATGCCGCTCGTGGAGGCGCTGGAACATGAATAATAGCTACTTTATCGCCCTGACTTTGGGGATGGCCGCCGTGACCTTTCTGATCCGATTTTCGTTTATCGGCCTGGCCGGAAAAATCCAGATGTCCGAGCGGGTGACCAAAACGCTGCGCTTTGTCCCGGTCACCGTCCTGCCGGCCATTATCACCATTCAGATCCTGAGCGTGAATTCCAGTATGGAGTTTGACTTAAAGAATCCGAAGGTGATCGCCGCCATTATCTGCACGCTCGCCAGCTTCCGTTTAGGCCTGGTATGGGTAGTAGTGAGCGGCGTCGGCTCGCTGGTGTTGTTAAATTATTTTATGTAACCGTTTGAAGGATAAACCATATGATTATTACCACCGCTGACGCGCCTGCCGCTATCGGCCCGTACGTGCAGGGCGTCAATCTCGGCGCGATGACCATCACCTCCGGTCAGCTGCCGATTAATCCGCTGGACGGCACCATGCCGGGCGATATCGCCGAACAGGCGCGGCAATCGCTGGAAAATGTGAAAGCCATCGTTGAAGCTGCCGGACTCACGGTCGGGCAGATCGTTAAAACCACGGTGTTTGTCAAAGACCTGCAGGATTTTGCCGCCATCAACGCCGCCTATGAGGCCTTCTTTACCGAACATCAGGCCGCTTTTCCGGCGCGTTCCTGCGTGGAGGTCGCCAGACTGCCGAAAGACGCCGGTGTCGAAATCGAAGCCATCGCCTTCGCTCGTTAATCACCCGGCTGGGGGGAAACCTCCAGCCTCCTTCCCCACCGTTTTTCGCCGTTCCTCCTTGCTCATTTTACAGGCACTATACGATGAGATCTGAATGAGGAACGCAGTATGTTAACTATCCGTGAGGCTGTACCAGAAGATGCGCCGCAGCTCAGTAATATGGGCTATGCCAGCTATCGCCACCACTTCGCCCACCTTTGGCGCAACGCCGATGAGCTGGCATTATTTCTCCAGCAGGAGTATTCCGTGGAATCGCTGCGTCAAAGTCTTGCCGCGGCGGAACAGCATTGGCTCATCGCCGAATCCGCGCACCCCGTTGGCTTTGCTAAATACAGCTGCCAGCAGAGAATTGATGGCGACGGACGTATCGGCACATTGCTGCATAAGCTCTATCTCATGCCTGACGAAACCGGACACCGCTACGGCGAGCGGCTGTTTAGCGCCATAGAGGCTCTGGCACAAGAAAATGGTGAAGCGTGGCTGTGGCTTGAGGTCCTTGCCGATAATCCTGGCGCGCGTCGTTTTTACGAACGCCAGGGAATGCAGCATGTAAAAGACACCATTTTCCATTCCGCCAGCCAACAAAGCACCTTACATATTCTGGCCAAACCGATATGAGAGAAATTATGCCTGAGCTTCGCGATACCGGCGTTCGCAACGTCATCTGCGGCGAAAACGTGGTCATATACCAGCCCGCCAACCTCTATGGTTGCCAGCTCGGCGATAACGTCTTCGTCGGGCCGTTCGTCGAGATTCAGGGGCACACGCGCATCGGCGCGGACAGCAAAATCCAGTCCCACAGTTTTATCTGCGAGTACGTCACCATCGGCCAACGTTGTTTTATCGGCCACGGCGTGATGTTCGCCAACGACATGTTCCGCGATGGCAAACCGAATGCCGACCGCGACAGTTGGGGGCGCATTGAAATCGGCAATGACGTGTCTATCGGCAGCGGCGCCACCATTCTGGCGGTGAGTATCTGCGATGGCGTGGTCATCGGCGCCGGGAGCGTGGTGACAAAATCCATCACCGAGAAAGGCGTTTGGGCGGGCAACCCGGCGAGGCTGCTGCGGCGGCTATAAATAAAAATGCCGACCCGAGGGCCGGCATTCAGGCTTAATTGCGCAACATTTACGCGCGCCAGGCTTTATAACGGTTAATCAGGCCGTTGGTAGAGCTGTCGTGGCTGCTAACGTCCGCGCCATCTTTCAGTTCCGGCAGGATACGGTTAGCCAGCTGTTTACCCAGCTCAACGCCCCACTGATCAAAGGTGAAGATATTGAGGATCGCGCCCTGGGTGAAGATTTTGTGCTCATACAGCGCAATCAATGCGCCCAGGCTGAACGGGGTGATCTCACGCAGCAGGATGGAGTTGGTCGGACGGTTGCCTTCGAACACTTTGAACGGCACCACGTGCTCAAGCTGAGCCGGGTCTTTACCCTGATCGCGATATTCCTGCTCAACCACTTCGCGGGATTTACCAAAGGCCAGCGCTTCAGTCTGGGCGAAGAAGTTAGACAGCAGTTTCTGATGGTGGTCAGACAGCGGGTTATGGGTGATAGCCGGCGCGATGAAATCGCACGGTACCATTTTGGTGCCCTGGTGGATCAGCTGATAGAACGCGTGCTGACCGTTAGTCCCCGGCTCACCCCAGATGATTGGGCCAGTCTGGTAATCCACGACGTTGCCGTTACGGTCAACGTACTTACCGTTGGATTCCATGTTGCCCTGCTGGAAGTAAGCGGCAAAGCGGTGCATGTATTGATCGTACGGCAGAATCGCTTCGGTTTCGGCGCCGAAGAAATTGTTGTACCAGATACCGATCAGCGCCAGCAGTACCGGCAGGTTTTTCTCAGCCGGGGTGGTGGAGAAGTGTTTGTCCATGGCGTGGGCGCCGGACAGCAGCTGGACAAAGTTATCGAAGCCAACGGACAGAATGATAGACAGGCCGATGGCGGACCACAGGGAGTAACGACCGCCAACCCAGTCCCAGAATTCAAACATGTTAGCCGTATCGATACCGAACTCGCCAACCGCTTTACCGTTGGTGGAGAGCGCCGCGAAGTGTTTCGCCACGTGTTTCTCATCGCCCGCGGTCGCCAGGAACCAGTCACGCGCGCTGTGGGCGTTGGTCATGGTTTCCTGAGTAGTGAAGGTTTTGGAAGCCACCAGGAACAGCGTGGTTTCCGGATTCACCGCTTTCAACACTTCGGCGATATGGGTGCCGTCTACGTTGGAAACGAAGTGCATGTTGAGATGGTTTTTATACGGGCGCAGCGCTTCGGTCACCATGAACGGGCCGAGGTCTGAACCGCCGATACCGATGTTCACCACGTCGGTGATCGGTTTGCCGGTGTAGCCTTTCCAGCTACCGGAGATAATTGCTTCAGAGAAGGCTTTCATCTTCTCCAGCACCGCGTTGACTTCCGGCATCACATCTTTGCCATCAACCACAATCGGCGTATTGCTGCGGTTACGCAGCGCAACGTGCAGTACCGCGCGGTCCTCGGTACGGTTAATTTTTTCGCCGGAGAACATCGACTTGATAGCACCGGCCAGATCGGTCTCTTTCGCCAGATCCTGCAGCTTAGACAGTGTCTCTTCAGTGATGCGGTTCTTGGAGAAATCCACCAGCATCAGATCGTCAAAAGTGGCGGAGAATTTAGAGAAACGATCGCTATCTTTGGCGAAAAGCTCGCTGATAGTGACGTCTTTCATTTCATCGAAGTGTTTCTGTAATGCCTGCCATGCAGCGGTCTGCGTTGGGTTGATATTTTTCATTAGCAATACTCTTCTGATTTGAAAAATGTGACTTCGGTCGATTGTAGCCTCAGCGGCGGAAAATTGTGATGATTTTTGTGTTATGCCGTTGACGGGGGTCAGAAATAGGGTAAAGAGCCCCCATATTATAGCGATCATTAGGCATTTTTCTGTTATCCGCCGATGCATGAAAAATCCGCATAACCCTGTCGTTGACATACCCGTCCGGAAGCCTTTATATAGCTGAACTGCCTACGGAACCGTAGGTATGTATTGCTCGCGCATTTCACGCTACAGCGAAGAGTATCGTTGGGGGGTATAATGACCAGTCTCTCCCCAGGCATAGTGAAAGACGTCAGTAATTGCCAGAAGAGGTGCGTTGCCCAGGTAACCGTATTGGAGGAACCAGTCCGGGGAAAATACGTGAGGGGGAGCAACGCCGAGGCGCACAGGCATCTGGTTAAGTCTGTCGCCGGCCACAGGGGCTGAATCCCCTGGGTTGTCACCAGAAGCGTTCGCAGTCGGGCGTTTCATACTCGCGAACCGATGCGCGTCATCGGCGAACGGGTCTACAAGGTGGAGCACTTCTGGGTGACATCGTAGTTTGTTTATCGCTCTGCGCCCACCCTACTTTTCGCTCTTCCCTTGTGCCATGGCTGAGTTAATTTGGCCTGGCTTATTAAGACATTTTGTAGCGCTCCGGTTATTTCCAGCCCGAACCAGGAGCGGTTGTTCAGGAATCGTTTTAATAAGTCAGGCCCCCTGACACGAGGTTGTTATGACAGATTTAGTTGTTGCTAAGTTCGGCGGCACCAGCGTGGCCGATTTCGACGCGATGAACCGTAGCGTCGACGTCGCGCTGCTGGATGCGAATACCCGCGTAGTGGTGTTATCCGCATCGGCTGGCGTTACCAATATCTTAGTTGCTTTAGCGGCAGGGCTGGAACCCACCGAACGCTTCGCTAAGCTCGATGAAATGCGCCAAATCCAGTTCAATATTCTGGAGCGTTTACGTTATCCCAACGTTATTCGCGAAGAGATCGAGCGTCTGCTGGAAAACATTACTACCCTGGCGGAAGCCGCCTCGCTGGCCAGCTCGGAAGCCTTGACCGATGAACTGGTGAGCCACGGCGAACTGATGTCCACCTTACTGTTCGTTGAGATCCTGCGCGAACGCGGTATCGCGGCGCAGTGGTTCGACGTACGCAAAGTGATGCGTACCAACGATCGTTTCGGCCGCGCCGAACCGGATATCGCCGCGCTGGCGGAACTGACGCAACAACAACTGGCGCCACGCCTGGAAGAAGGCCTGGTGATTACCCAGGGCTTTATCGGCAGCGAAGCCAAAGGCCGTACCACCACCCTTGGCCGCGGCGGCAGCGATTACACCGCAGCGCTACTCGGCGAGGCCTTAAACGCCAGTCGTGTCGATATCTGGACCGATGTCCCTGGCATCTACACAACCGACCCGCGCGTCGCGCCAGCGGCGAAGCGCATCGATGTGATCGCTTTCGCTGAAGCCGCGGAGATGGCCACGTTCGGGGCCAAGGTATTACATCCGGCCACCCTGCTGCCGGCCGTACGCAGCGATATCCCGGTATTCGTCGGCTCCAGCAAAGAACCTAAAGCCGGCGGCACGATGGTCTGTCATAAAACCGAAAATCCACCGCTGTTCCGCGCGCTGGCGCTGCGTCGTCGTCAAACGCTGCTGACCCTGCACAGCCTGCATATGCTGCACTCCCGCGGCTTCCTGGCTGAAGTGTTCGGTATTCTGGCGCGGCATAATATTTCCGTCGATCTGATCACCACTTCGGAAGTGAGCATTGCGCTGACCATGGACACCACCGGTTCAACCTCCGCAGGCGATACCCTGCTGACTCAGGCGCTGCTGACCGAGCTCTCTTCGCTGTGCCGCGTCGAAGTGGAAGAAAACCTGGCGCTGGTCGCCCTGATCGGCAATGAATTATCGAAAGCCTGCGGCGTCGGCAAAGAGGTATTTGGCGTACTGGAACCGTTCAATATCCGCATGATTTGCTACGGCGCCTCCAGCCACAACCTGTGCTTCCTGGTGCCTGGCGACGACGCGGAGAAAGTGGTGCAGAAGCTGCATCATAATTTGTTTGAATAATATTCTTTTGCGCGATAAAAAATACCTATAGCCGGGCTCGAACCCGGCTTTTTTATAACAACATCAACACAACAAACACTGTCGCAAGGAATACACTATGCTCGCCACGCTTACGCGGCTGTTCCCGTTATGGGCGCTGCTGCTCTCCGTATTGGCTTATTACACGCCAACCACTTTTACCCCTATCGGCCCGTGGGTCACCACGCTGCTGATGCTGATTATGTTTGGCATGGGCGTCCATTTGAAGCTGGACGATTTCAAGCGCGTGCTGTCACGACCTGCGCCGGTCGCAGCGGGAATTTTTCTGCATTACCTGGTGATGCCGCTCGCCGCCTGGGTACTGGCGCTGCTGTTCCACATGCCGCCAGAGCTCTCCGCCGGAATGGTGCTGGTCGGCAGCGTTGCCAGCGGAACCGCTTCCAACGTCATGATCTATCTGGCGAAAGGCGATGTCGCACTGTCGGTAACCATCTCTTCCGTTTCGACACTGGTTGGCGTGGTCGCCACGCCGCTGCTGACGCGCCTGTACGTTGATGCGCACATTCAGGTCGATGTGATGGGCATGCTGCTGAGCATCCTGCAAATCGTGGTGATCCCAATCGGCCTCGGTCTGATTGTTCATCACCTGTTGCCAAAAGTGGTAAAGGCGGTGGAACCCTTCCTTCCCGCCTTCTCCATGCTGTGCATCCTGGCAATTATCAGCGCCGTGGTCGCCGGTTCCGCATCGCATATCGCTTCGGTGGGGCTGGTGGTTATCGTGGCGGTGATCCTGCATAACGCTATTGGCCTGCTCGGCGGCTACTGGGGCGGGCGCCTGTTCGGTTTTGATGAATCCACCTGCCGCACCCTGGCGATCGAAGTGGGCATGCAGAACTCCGGCCTCGCCGCGGCCCTCGGGAAAATCTACTTCGGCCCGCTGGCCGCCCTGCCCGGCGCGCTGTTCTCGGTATGGCATAACCTTTCCGGCTCGCTGCTGGCAGGTTACTGGTCCGGTAAGCCGACGACCAAAAAAGGCAACCAGCGCTAATCGGTATACGTCCGGGCAAATGCCCGGACGTTTCGTTTATCCCACCTGTAAACTCACCGGCTTGCCTAACTTCATTAACATCATGACCAATGCATCAAGGGTAAACTTACTGGTTTTCTGGTTTACCACATCTGAAATACGCGGGCGTGAAATATTCAACTTCGCTGCGGCATCCGCTTGCTTCAATTGATTTTCATCTATCCACTCAGCAATTTCCTGCATGAGTTGCCGCTTCAGGAGCATCAGTTGTTCGACTTCTTGTTCCGCTTGCGTCCTTAACCGCTCCGCTTCACAGTCATCAAAGCCGAGTTCACTGAAAATATCCGTCTCTGCTGTCGTCACGTGACGGATGCCATCCACTGTCTTACGATTCATTTACGACTCCTGTGTTCCTGCGGTATAAGCTGCAAACGGCTTCTGACAATTTGTTTTTCATGTTCGGCGGTACGTCGAGTTTTTTTGTTAAAACAGTGCAGGACATAAACCTCTGCCTCAAAACGAGCCAGGTAAATCACCCGATAAGCGCCGGAATAATGGCGTAACCGTATTTCCTCCACGCCTCTCCCCAACTGAGGCATCGCTTTCCAATCAGCAGCTTCTAACCCCGCCTGTAAACGGTAAAGCTGGAAACCGGCATCCCGGCGGACCTCCTCAGGAAATTGGCGCAAATCATCAAAGGAAGACCCCATCCAGACAATACTTCGTAAACTTGCCCCTGATTCAACATACCACATCCTTGTATAAAATTTTATACACAAATCGCGCAAAAATAAGTTTGCGGATGACCACATAAACCATGCTGCTACGCTAATCCAGACAACATCATCGGTCACCCACTCAGCAAATATTCTGCGAGGCATTTTCCGGATTAGTTCTATTTTGCGCCGATTGCCGTACACTGGACTCTCTGGTCTGATTGAGGGCACCACCATGGCACTCCCCCGCATTACACAAAAAGAGATGACCGAGCGCGAACAGCGCGAATTGAAGACGCTGCTGGACCGCGCGCGTATCGCGCACGGCCGCCCGCTGAGCAATGCGGAAACGAACAGCGTGAAAAAGGAATATATCGATAAGCTGATGGCGCTGCGCGAAGCGGAAGCGAAGAAAGCCCGCCAGGTGAAAAAGCAGCAGGCTTACAAAGTAGACAAAGAAGCGACATTTTCGTGGTCGGCGAATACGCCGACCCGCGGCAGGCGTTAGCGGCCTTTCTTTTTACGTCCCGGCTGAGCGAAACGTTTACCGTTCGAGGCCGGGCGGCCTTTCTCGTTGGTTTTTTCCATCTTCACCACCGGGCGCTTGATGCCGGCGGTCGCCGCTTTGGCCTTCGGTTTAGCTTTTGGCTTCGCTTCGGAAGAGGAGTTTTCAATCAGCTTGAAAAGATCGATCAGCTCATCATCGGTTAAATCGCGCCACTCGCCCAGCGGAATGCCCGTCAGGCTAACGTTCATAATGCGCGTCCGCTCCAGCTTCATGACTTCATAGCCGAAATGCTCGCACATGCGGCGGATCTGGCGGTTTAACCCCTGAACCAGCGTGATGCGGAACACGAATGGCGCTTCTTTCTTGACCTTACATTTCTTGGTCACGGTACCGAGAATCGGCACTCCCGCGCCCATTCCACGAATAAACTCATCGGTAACCGGCTTATCGACGGTGACCAGATACTCTTTTTCATGATCGTTGCCGGCGCGCAGGATTTTGTTCACCAGATCGCCATGGTTGGTCAGGAAAATTAACCCCTGAGAGTCTTTATCGAGACGGCCAATCGGGAACACGCGTTTACTGTGGTTCACGAAGTCGACGATATTATCGCGCTCGCCATCTTCGGTAGTGCTGACGATACCCACCGGCTTATTCAGCGCAATCAACACCAAATCATCGGCTTCTCGCGGCTCAATCAGCTGACCGTTGACTTTCACCACATCGCCCGGCTTCACCTGATCGCCAATGGCGGCGCGCTTACCGTTGATAAAGACGTTGCCTTGTTCAATAAAGCGGTCCGCTTCGCGACGCGAGCAAATCCCGCTTTCGCTGATGTATTTATTTAATCGAGTAGATGAGTCGGTCAGCATAGTTTCTCCTTTGACAGCGAAATATACCTCACCTTACTGGCGATAAAAAACAGGGATGACGTTATTCATTACCCCATTGATTGAGGAAATTGGCGATATCGTCGATACGCTGTTCGGCAATGCCTGCTTCACGGGCCATCTCCTGCTGCGCTTCCTCGCTGATCTCCTCATTATTCATTAAGCGCGTAATCAGCAGTTGGAAGTAATGCGCCAGACAATCGCGCTCGGACTCTTTTACCGCTTCCGCGCACTCCGTCGAGTACTCATCCACGATGTCATAATATTTCAGCGGTATTTCATTGTTCATAGGTCGTCTCCGGGGTGGTTAGCATCTGCGCTTTCGGCCCCGATAATAACATTCAGCTTGCCTGCACCGTGAGCCATATCAGCGCCTCAAGGCCGGGCCAATGATAGAATCTGCGTCAAATGACATGCTTACACAGGATGAAAAGATGGAACTGCTGTTACTGAGTAACTCAACGCTACCGGGCAAAGCCTGGATGGAACATGCGCTGCCGCTGATTGCCGGCCAGGTCAAAGGCCGCCGCTCGGCGGTATTTATTCCCTTCGCCGGGGTGACGCAAAGCTGGGATGATTACACCGCCAAAGCCGCCGCAGTCATGGCGCCGATGGGCGTCAGCGTGACCGGTATTCACAGCGTCGCCGACCCTATCGCCGCCATTGAAAGTACCGAGATGGTCATCGTCGGCGGCGGGAACACTTTCCAGCTTCTGAAAGAGTGTCGCAGCCGCGGGCTGCTGGCGCCGATTGTCGATGTCGTCAAACGCGGGGCGTTGTATATCGGCTGGAGCGCGGGTTCTAACCTCGCCTGCCCGACCATTCGTACCACCAACGATATGCCGATTGTCGATCCTCAGGGGTTTGACGCGTTAGGGCTGTTCCCGCTGCAGATTAACCCGCACTTCACCAACGCGCTGCCGACCGGGCATCAGGGTGAGACCCGTGAGCAACGTATTCGCGAATTGCTGGTCGTGGCGCCGGAATTAACGGTGATTGGCCTGCCGGAGGGGAACTGGATTCAGGTCAGCGACGGACACGCCACGCTCGGCGGCCCGAACCCGACGCTGTTGTTCAAAGCGGGAGAAGAAGCGGTAACCCTGGCCGCGGGCCACCGTTTCTAGACTAGTTTGACGAACATTACCCGGATAGCGGCGCGTTGCGCCTTATCCGGGCTACCCAGCGTAAATCCTGCTAATAATCATCCCGCTCGTCGTCTTCATCCGGCTGCTCCATCACGCTATAGGCAACAGCGCAGAACAACGAGTTCAGACGCTTCATATCGCCCAACAGCGCCAGATGCAACGTACTGGTTTCGATACTCTGCACGTTTTGCTGATGCAGGCGGTCAACATGCGCATGCGAGTAACGGCGGTTAAGAATACGAAAACGGTGCTTACTGCGGCGCAACCGACGGGCGCTCGGCACGTCGCCGGAAAAGAAGACCGACATTGCCAGCTGCAGGTTACTGAGCAGCAGCTCGTATAACGCATCCAGCTCTTTTAGCCCCTCGACGGAAAATGCGCGCCGCGCCGCCAGTGATTTATCGGCGATCTCGCTGCCCATTCGCTCGACGATGTCAGACGCCTGCTCCAGGTTGAGCGACATCTCGATAATTTCCGCCCAGCGGCGAGACTCCTCTTCCGCCAGCTCGTCCTTCGGCATCCGCGCCAGGTAGAGCTTGATAGCCGTATACAGCACGTTGATATCGTCCGCCATCCGCCGCAGCTCTTTCTCTTCGCGCGGCTCGCCGTGCATCACCTTGCGCAGGCTTTCCAGCATCTGCTCCATGGCGTCGCCGATACGCAAGGTCTCACGGGCGGCATTGGCCAACGCCAGCGCCGGCGTATCCAGCGCCGAGGGATCCAGATGCTTCGGCTTGAGATGGTTATCCAGCTCCGGCTCATCGCGGATCAGGCGCTTACACAGGTTCGCCATCGGCCCGGCGAACGGCACCATCGCCACGCAGCGGATCAGGTTGTAGAAGACGTGGAAGTAGATAACCAGCTCCGACTCTTCCAGCGGCAATTTGTGCATGACATCAGCCAGTACGTGCACAAATGGCAAAATTATCAAGCTCCCCACCAGCTTGAACAGCAGGCTGCCGAGCGCCACGCGCCGCGCCGCCGCATTGGCGCCGCTGTTGTTGAGCATCGCCAGCAGGCCTGAGCCGAGGTTAGCGCCGATGACCAGGCATAGCGCCACCGGGAAAGAGATCACCCCGGTGCCGGTTAACGTTGCGGTCAGCAGCACGGCCGCCAGGCTGGAGTAACTGATAATGGCGAACACGGCGCCAATCAGCGCATCCAGCATGATATCGCCGGTCAGCGAGGCGAAAATCACCTGTACACCGTTGGCCTGGGTAATCGGATGCACCGCCTGGACGATGAGCTCCAGCGCCAGCAGGATAAGCCCAAGGCCGATACCGACCCGCCCAAGCTGACCCGCGCGGGTCTGTTTACGGCCGAGGAAGAAAATAACGCCGATAAATATCAGCAGCGGCGATAGCCAGGAGAGGTCGAAGGTCAGTACCCTCGCCATCAGCGCCGTCCCCACATCCGCACCCAGCACCATAACCAGCGCTGGCGCCAGCGCGACCAGATCCTGGGCTACAAACGACGTCACCAGCATGGTGGTGGCATTGCTGCTCTGCACCAGCGCGGTGACGCCAATCCCCGCGCAGAAGGCGAGCGGTTTTTTCTCCACGCTGCTGCTGAGCACGGTACGCAGGCGCGCGCCAAAGACTCGCATCACGCCGGTGCGCACAATATGGGTACCCCACACCAGTAGGGCTACGGCGGAAAGTAGGTGTAACAGCGTTAACACAGAATCAGCTTCTCCTTATCGTTATAAGTGTTCCTGAGGTTTAAACCTCCCTTCAGTATAAGGGGTTAACTTCAATAAAGAGACAAGGCGCTCAAAGAGCGCCCTGTTTGTTGTAACGAAACATATTTCGTTAGTCAGCATCATAGCCGAGGTTAGGGGCGAGCCAACGCTCAACTTCGGCCGCCGTCATCCCCTTACGCAGGGCGTAATCTTCCACCTGGTCGCGCTGGATCTGCGCCACGGCGAAGTACTTACTGTCCGGATGACTGAAGTACCAGCCGGAAACCGATGCGCCAGGCCACATGGCGAAGGACTCGGTGAGCTTCATACCGGTATGCGCTTCCACATCCAACAGTTCCCAGATGGTCGCTTTCTCAGTGTGTTCCGGGCAGGCCGGATAACCGGGCGCCGGGCGGATCCCCTGGTAATTTTCGCGGATCAGCTCTTCATTGCTGAGGTTCTCATTGGCCGCATAGCCCCAGTAAACCTTACGCACTTTCTCATGCAGATACTCGGCGAAGGCTTCCGCCAGACGGTCGGCGATGGCCTTAACCATGATCTTGTTATAGTCGTCGTGCTGCGCTTCATAGGCTTCCGCCAGCGCGTCTTCTTCCAGCCCGCCGGTTACCGCGAAAGCCCCGATGTAGTCCGCTTTACCGCTCAGCTTCGGCGCGACAAAATCGGCGAGGCAGTAGTTCGCGAAGCCAACCTTTTCGGTTTGCTGGCGCAGGTGATGGCTGACCGTTAGCACGTGGGTACGGGTTTCATCACGATAGATTTCCACATCGTCGCCAACGCGGTTAGCCGGGAACAGCCCGACCACGCCGCGCGGGTTCAGCGTTTTTTCGGCGCTGAGTTTATCCAACAAATCGTTGGCGTCTTTAAACAGGCGCTGTGCCTCTTCACCCACCACTTCATCTTCCAGGATACGCGGATATTTGCCCGCCAGCGACCAGGTCATAAAGAACGGCGTCCAGTCGATGTAGTTACGCAGCGTTTCGATGCTGGCTTCCACCTCCTGCACGCCCAGACGATGGGCCACCGGAGGAGTGTAGCTCTCCCAGTCAAACGCCAGATCGTTTTCCCGCGCCGCCTGCAGAGTCACCGGCGGCGTGCGCGGTTTTTTACGCCCGTGCTGGATTCGCACGGTTTCATACTCTTTACGGGTACGGGCGACAAAATCATCGCGCTGGGTTGCCGACAGCAGGGCTGAAACCACTCCTACGGTACGCGAGGCGTTCTGCACGTAAACCGTCGGGCCACTGTAGTTCTGCTCGATTTTCACCGCGGTATGGGCTTTCGAGGTCGTCGCTCCGCCAATTAGCAGCGGGATAGTGAAGCCCTGACGCTCCATCTCTTTCGCCACGTTGACCATTTCGTCCAGCGACGGCGTGATAAGCCCTGAGAGGCCAATCAGATCGGCGTTTTCTTCGCGCGCAGTACGCAGGATTTTCTCTGCCGGCACCATCACGCCGAGATCGATAATTTCGTAGTTGTTGCACTGCAGCACTACGCCGACGATGTTTTTACCAATATCGTGCACATCGCCTTTCACGGTGGCGATCACCATCTTACCGTTGCTGGAGCCCTGTTCTTTGCTGGCTTCGATGTAAGGTTCGAGGTAGGCCACCGCCTGTTTCATCACCCGCGCGGATTTTACCACCTGCGGCAGGAACATTTTGCCTTCACCGAACAGGTCGCCGACGACGTTCATGCCATCCATCAGCGGCCCTTCAATCACCTCGATTGGGCGTTCGGCCTGCTGGCGCGCCTCTTCAGTATCCTGCTCGATAAATTCGGTAATGCCTTTGACCAGCGAGTATTCAAGACGCTTTTTCACGTCCCAGCTGCGCCATTCCGCCTGCTGAGCGTTCGCGCTATCGTCCGCTTTGCTGCCGCGATATTTTTCCGCCAGCTCAAGTAATCTTTCGGTACTGTCATCGCGG
This sequence comes from Klebsiella sp. 141153, assembly GCF_032601995.1. NCBI lineage: Bacteria > Pseudomonadati > Pseudomonadota > Gammaproteobacteria > Enterobacterales > Enterobacteriaceae > Klebsiella > Klebsiella sp. 141153. Next base: position 71,524 of record NZ_JAQIRJ010000017.1, read on the forward strand.
CGGTTAAGAATTACGTCTTCGACCGCATCGCGCAGCTCGCCAGGCAGATCGTCGTATATCGCCAGCTGGCCGGCATTGACGATGCCCATATCCATACCGTTGCGGATAGCGTAGTAGAGGAAGACGGCGTGGATCGCTTCACGCACCGGATCGTTACCGCGGAACGAGAACGACACGTTAGAGACGCCGCCGGAAATCAGCGCATGCGGCAGCTCGCGTTTGATGTCTTCACAGGCGCCGATAAAGTCCTGAGCGTAGTTATTGTGCTCTTCAATACCGGTGGCGACGGCAAAAATGTTGGGGTCGAAGATGATATCTTCCGGCGGGAAGCCGACCTCTTCGGTGAGGATTTTGTAGGCGCGACGGCAAATTTCGATTTTGCGCTCACGGGTATCGGCCTGGCCCACTTCATCAAAGGCCATGACTACCATTGCCGCGCCGTAGCGGCGAACCAGCTTAGCGTGATGAATAAAGGGTTCGACGCCCTCTTTCATCGAGATCGAGTTAACGATGCCCTTGCCCTGAATGCACTTGAGCCCTTTTTCGATGACTTCCCACTTGGAGGAGTCGATCATAATCGGCACGCGGGCAATATCCGGTTCACCCGCTATCAGGTTGAGGAAACGCACCATCGCCGCTTCGGCATCGAGCATCCCCTCATCCATGTTGATATCGATAATCTGCGCGCCGCTTTCTACCTGCTGGCGCGCCACGTCCAGCGCTTCACTGTATTTCTCTTCTTTGATTAAGCGCTTAAATTTAGCGGAGCCGGTAACGTTGGTACGCTCGCCCACATTGACGAACAGGCTATCGTCGCCGATGTTCAGCGGCTCCAGGCCAGACAGACGGCAGGCGACCGGCAGTTCCGGCAGCTGGCGAGGCGGCAAGCCCTCTACCGCCCGGCTCATGGCGGCGATATGCTCGGGGGTGGTGCCGCAGCAGCCGCCGACGATATTAAGGAAACCGGCCTGCGCCCATTCGCGAATTTGCGCCGCCATGGTATCGGCATCCAGATCGTATTCGCCGAAGGCGTTCGGCAGGCCGGCGTTCGGGTGCGCGGTAACGTAACACTCGGCGATCCGCGAAAGCTCCTGCACGTACTGGCGCAGCTCATCCGGCCCCAGCGCGCAGTTTAAGCCGAAGGTCAGGGCATCGGCGTGGCGCAGCGAATTATAGAACGCTTCGGTCGTCTGCCCGGACAGTGTACGTCCGGAGGCATCGGTGATAGTGCCGGAAATCATAATCGGCAGCTCGACGCCGAGCGCCTCAAATTCTTCTTTTACCGCGAAAATCGCCGCTTTGGCGTTCAGGGTGTCAAAGACCGTTTCAATCAGAATCAGGTCCGAGCCGCCTTCCACCAGCGCTTTGGTGGATTCACGATAGGCGGCCACCAGCTGATCGAACGTGATATTCCGAAAGGCCGGATCGTTGACGTCCGGAGAAATAGAAGCGGTGCGGTTGGTGGGCCCAAGCACCCCCGCCACATAGCGCGGTTTTTCAGGCGTACGCGCGGTCCACGCGTCGGCGCTGGCGCGGGCCAGTTTTGCGGCGGCAAAGTTGATTTCCGCCGACAGGGATTCCATCTGGTAATCCGCCATCGCGATGGTTGTCGAGTTGAAGGTGTTGGTCTCGATAATGTCCGCGCCGGCGGCGAAATAAGCGTCGTGGATCTCGCGAATAACCTCAGGCTTGCTGAGGACCAGCAGGTCGTTATTGCCTTTCAGGTCGCACGGCCAATCGGCAAAGCGCTCGCCGCGGAAATCCTGCTCACTCAGACGATAGCCCTGGATCATGGTGCCCATGCCCCCGTCCAGAACCAGAATGCGTTCTTTTAACTGCTGATGTAATTGTTCTACTTTGTTACTCACACAGACTCCCGACAGCGCTCAACTCAGACCAAAAAGCCAACAAACCATACTGGCATAAACCACCCTGCTGGAAAAGGAAACCTGCAGCAACATGAGACAAGTTCAACTTCACTCCTCCGATCAGTCTGGTTGTGATTGCATTATCGCCAAATAAAACGAAAATCATTTCCACGATACAGAAAAAAGGAGTTCATCATGGCTACCCCGGTTCCCGCCAAACGCGGCAGAAAACCCGCTGCTGCCGCCCCTGCCGCACAGGCTGGCGGGCAAGTTCAGTCGCTTACCCGCGGTCTGAAACTGCTTGAATGGATTTCTGAATCGCATAGCAGCGTCGCGCTCACCGAACTGGCGCAGCAGGCGGGACTACCTAACTCCACGACCCATCGTCTGCTCACCACCATGCAGCAGCTCGGTTTTGTGCGCCAGGTCGGCGAGCTGGGGCACTGGGCGATCGGCGCGCATGCGTTTGTCGTCGGCAGCAGCTTCCTGCAAAGCCGCAATCTGCTGGCCATTGTCCATCCTATCCTGCGCCAGCTGATGGAAGATTCCGGCGAAACGGTCAACCTGGCGGTGCTGGATAAAAGCGATCATCAGGCGATTATTATCGACCAGGTGCAATGTACGCAGCTGATGCGCATGTCGGCGCCGATTGGCGGCAAATTGCCGATGCACGCGTCAGGCGCCGGAAAAGCGTTTCTGGCGCAGTTGAGCGAAGAAGAGGTCACCACGCTGCTACATCGGAAAGGGCTGCATGCTTACACCCACGCCACCCTGGTTTCTCCGGTACATTTGAAAGAGGATTTGGCCCAGACGCGTAAACGCGGCTATTCATTTGATGATGAAGAACATGCGCTGGGGCTGCGCTGTATCGCCTCCTGTATTTACGACGAACACCGCGAACCGTTCGCCGCTATCTCCATCTCCGGGCCGATTTCACGCATGACCGATGACCGGGTGACCGAGCTTGGCGCATTGGTTATTAAGGCTGCAAAAGAAGTCACGCTGGCGTACGGCGGGGTTAAATAATAAAAATGCCCCAAAGGGGCATTTTGAGTAGGCCTGATAAGCGTAGCGCCATCAGGCAGATCGGCGCACCTTGCCGGATGGCGGCGTAAACGCCTTATCCGGCCTACTGTCGGCGCCATAGCGCACGCTAAAACGCTGCTTACGCCGGTAAGCGTAAACATCTTCCACGTGCCCGTTTTTAATGCGCGTCTGCAGTTCGCGCCAGTAATCGGCACGCAGTAAATCGGCGTGCATCTCCTCCAGTAGCGGTCCGATCCGCGGATCGGCGCACAGCCAGTGGCGGAACTCTTCCGGGAAGACATCGCCCGGGGACACGCTATACCAGGGTTCACTGGCCAACTCATCTTCCGGATAGCGCGGCGGCGGAATATCGCGGAAATTCACCTCGGTCATGTAGCAAATTTCATCATAATCGTAGAATACCACCCGCCCGTGGCGCGTGACGCCGAAGTTTTTAAACAGCATGTCGCCGGGGAAGATATTGGCGGCCGCCAGTTGGCGAATAGCATTCCCGTACTCTTCTACCGCGTCGCGTAGCGCCTGGCCTTCCACCTGCTCCAGCCAGATATTAAGCGGCACCATCCTTCGTTCAATATAAAGATGGCTGATGGCAATGCGATCGCCGAGATCGGTCAACTTATTCCCCGCTTCCGCCTGCAACAGCGCCATCAGCTCGGGCGCGATTTGCCGCTTATCGAGCACGAAGTTTTCAAACTCCTGGGTATCCGCCATCCGCCCGACGCGGTCGTGTTCTTTGACCAGCTGATAGCAGGCGCGGACGTGGGCGGCGGTCATCTCTTTTTGCGGCGCAAAGCGGTCTTTAATCACCTTAAATACCCGGTCGAATCCCGGCAGGGTAAATACCAACATCACCATCCCACGGATGCCCGGCGCTTCGATAAACTGCTCATCGCTGCGGGTAACATAGTGCAGATACTCGCGATAACTTTCCGTTTTAGCATGCTTCTGACAGCCAATCGCCATATACAGCTCGGCGGTAGTTTTTCCCGGCAGAATCTCGCGCAGCCATTCAACCAGCGCCGCGGGCAGCGGCGCGTAGACCATGAAATAGGAGCGGGCGAAACCAAAGACGATACTCGCCTCGGCGTGGGTCGTCAGGCAGGTATCAACAAATAGCTGTCCGTCATCGCTACGATGTATCGGCAGCAGGAACGGCAGCGTCGCCATCGGTGTAACCAGTTTACCTACCAGCCAGGCGGCTTTATTACGATAAAACAGCTCATTCGCCACCTGCAGATGCGACTGCGACAACAGTTCTCCACCGAGAGCTTCACGTAAATGGCTGACGATATAACCGATATCACGCCCTTTGTTTTGCCACGGCAGGCGCAGCGGCAAATCGGCAAGCAGGTTATGCATCAGGTATTCCCAGCCGCGTTCGGGATAAAAATCCTTCGCCAGCGGTCGCGAAATCGTGCGAAAACGACGTTCCGGCTGGGAGCTAAAAATAAAGAGCCGCTCGGGGGTCAGCGAGCGGTGGTCAAACAGTCTGCAGTAGACCGAGTTGAAAAAGCTCTCCGCAATTTCAAAGCGAGGGTAATCCGGCAAAAGTTGGGTGTACTGCTGTTTCACCCGCAGAAGAAAATCGACGTCGGTACTTTTCCCTTCGGTAATGCAGCGCAGCTGTTCTACCACCAGACCCACGTGGTGATCGTAGAGGTGGATACGCTGCTTCATCGCCTGCTGCACGGCGTGCCAGTCCGCTTGTTCGAAGCGCTGCTGTGCGCCGGAAGTGACTTCCAGAAAACGCCCGTACTGGGCGTCGAATCCCTGTAAAATGGTTTGGGCAATCAGTAGTTCCAGGCCACGCGTCATCGCTTTCCCCCATCCGGCACAACATCATGCCGGATGGCGCGTTAGCTTATCCGGCCTACACCTTTGTAGGCCCGGTAAGCGCAGCGCTACCGGGCATTGCTTAAAACTGCGATTCTTCGGTCGAGCCGGTCAGCGCCGTTACCGACGAGGTCCCCCCCTGGATAATGGTGGTCACTTTGTCGAAGTACCCGGTGCCCACCTCCTGCTGATGCGAGACGAAGGTGTAGCCTTCCGGCCCGGCGGCAAACTCCGGCTGCTGTACCTTTTCGACGTAGTGACGCATGCCTTCGCCCTGCGCGTAGGCGTGAGCCAGGTCGAACATGTTGAACCACATGCTGTGGATACCCGCCAGGGTAATGAACTGGAATTTATAGCCCATATCCGACAGCTGCTGCTGGAAGCTGGCGATGGTTTTATCGTCGAGATTTTTCTTCCAGTTAAAGGATGGCGAGCAGTTATAGGCCAGCAGCTTGCCCGGGAAGCGGGCGTGGATCGCCTCGGCGAAACGGCGTGCCTGTTCAATGTCCGGTTTAGAGGTTTCACACCATACCAGATCGGCATAAGGCGCGTAGGCCAGGCCGCGGCTGATTGCCTGTTCGATTCCGGCATGGGTGCGATAGAAACCTTCGCTGGTGCGATCGCCGGAGATAAACTCGCGATCGTATGGATCGCAATCCGAGGTAATCAGGTCAGCGGCATCGGCGTCGGTACGAGCGATAAGCAGCGTCGGTACCCCCATCACATCCGCCGCCAGGCGCGCGGCGACCAGCTTCTGAATCGCCTCTTGCGTCGGCACCAGCACCTTGCCGCCCATATGTCCGCACTTCTTCACCGACGCCAGCTGGTCTTCGAAATGCACGGCCGCTGCACCGGCCGCAATCATCGATTTCATCAGCTCAAAGGCGTTCAGCACGCCGCCAAAACCGGCTTCCGCATCGGCGACGATCGGCAGGAAATAGTCGATAAAACGCGGATCGTTCGGCTCAATCCCCGCCGCCCACTGGATCTGATCGGCGCGACGGAAGGTGTTGTTGATCCGATCAACTACCGATGGCACCGAGTTAGCCGGGTATAACGATTGATCCGGGTACATACTGGAGGCCAGGTTGGCGTCGGCGGCGACCTGCCAGCCAGACAAGTAGATGGCTTCAATGCCCGCCTTCGCCTGCTGCAGCGCCTGGCCGCCGGTTAACGCGCCAAGGCTGTTGATATAACCCTTTTTCGCTTCACCATGCAGCAGACGCCACATTTTCGCCGCGCCAAGCTGCGCCAGCGTGCATTCCGGGTTCACCGAGCCGCGTAACTTCACCACCTCTTCCGCGCTGTATGGGCGGGTAATGCCTTCCCAGCGCGGGTTCGTCCACTCTTTGTTTAATTCTTCGATTTGTTGGGTACGGGTTTTCATGTGCAGATGCTCCATATAGTGATGGGGTGAATTACGCCAGCAGGCGGTAACCTGGCAGAGTCAGGAAGTCGATCAGTTCGTCGGAAGTGGTGATTTGCTCCATCAGTCGCGCCGCATCGTCAAAGCGACCGTGGCTGAAGCGGTGTTCTCCCAACTCTTCCTGAATCACCATCAGCTCTTCAGCCAGCCACTGGCGGAACAGCGCCTTGGTAACCGGTGTGCCGTCGTTCAGGGTTTTCTGGTGATGGATCCACTGCCAGATAGAGGTACGCGAAATCTCAGCCGTCGCCGCATCTTCCATCAGGCCGTAAATCGGTACGCAGCCGTTGCCGGAGATCCAGGCCTCGATGTACTGCACCGCCACGCGGATATTAGCGCGCATGCCGGCTTCGGTGCGCTCGCCCTCGCAGGGAGCCAGCAGCTGCTCGGCGGTAATCGGCGCGTCGTCATTGCGGGTAACAAACAGCTGGTTAGGATGTTCGCCCAGTACGCGGTTAAAGACGCCCATCGCCGTATCCGCCAGTCCCGGATGCGCAATCCAGGTGCCATCGTGGCCATTGTTGGCCTCCAGCTCTTTATCGGCGGTGACTTTATTCAGCACCTGACGATTGCGCTCGGCGTCTTTGCTCGGGATAAAGGCCGCCATACCGCCCATCGCGAAGGCGCCGCGTTTATGGCAGGTCTTAATCAGCAGGCGTGAATAGGCGCTGAGGAAGGGCTTATCCATCGTCACCACCTGGCGATCCGGCAGGACGCGGTCTGGGTGGTTTTTCAGCGTCTTGATATAGCTGAAGATATAGTCCCAGCGCCCGCAGTTCAGGCCAACAATGTGGTCGCGCAGCGCATGCAGGATTTCATCCATCTGGAACACCGCCGGCAGCGTTTCAATCAGCAGCGTGGCCTTAATGGTGCCGCGCGGCAGTTCAAAGCGATCCTCGGTAAAGCTGAAGACTTTGCTCCACCATGCCGCTTCCTGCCAGGCCTGGGTCTTCGGCAGATAGAAATAGGGGCCGCTCCCTTTCGCTAGCAGCGCCTGGTAGTTGTGGAAGAAATAGAGCGCAAAATCGAACAGACTGCCGGGTATCGCCTCACCCTGCCAGGTGACGTGCTTTTCCGGCAGATGCAGGCCGCGAACGCGGCAGACCAGTACCGCCGGGTCGGGCTGTAGCTGATAAATTTTCCCTGCTTCGTTGGTGTAGCTGATGGTGCCGTTGACCGCATCGCGCAGGTTGATTTGGCCATCAATCACTTTGTGCCAATCCGGCGCCAGCGAGTCTTCGAAATCGGCCATAAAGACTTTGACGTTAGCATTCAGGGCATTAATCACCATCTTGCGTTCAACAGGACCGGTGATTTCAACGCGGCGATCCTGTAAATCGGTCGGAATACCGCGTATTTTCCAGTCGCCATTACGAATGGAAGCTGTTTCCGAAATAAAATCAGGAAGCTTGCCGCCATCAATGGCCTGCTGTTGCTGGACGCGTGCTGCCAACAGTTGATTACGCTCAGGCGTAAAACGGCTCACTAGTTCCGTCAGGAACTCCACCGCTTCCGCAGTCAGAATTTGCTTCTCCTGCTCGCCATAAGGCTGGCTGAATGCCAGTTCATCGGTCATTGTCGCCTGTTGCGTCATTGTGCAGCTCCTCTTGGTTGATCCTGATAGCGAGAGCGAAAGATCGTTGTTTGCTTTTCGCTCAGCACAATTAAGACTACTCAAGAATTTTTCAAAATCAAAAACAATTTCCATTTTTAATTTAATATTGCATCAACATACTGATAACAAAAGAATTAAAGTTAAAATAGAAGGGGAAGTTGTTTTCGGAAATAAAAAAGGCACCCGAAGGTGCCTGAGGCGAGATGCTGAAACGCTTTAGGATCGTACGCGCTGGTAGATTAATCCAGCGTTGGATTCATATGACGCAGATCGTATGGTGTGATTTGGTAGACGTAATAGTTAAGCCAGTTAGCAAACAGGAGATTGCCATGGCTGCGCCAGGTCGCCCGCGGTTTATTGTTTGGATCATTATTCGGGAAGTAGTTGTCCGGAAGCTGTGGCGCTAAACCTGCCTCCAGATCGCGGAAGTATTCACTTGCCAGGGTATGCGGATCGTATTCAGGATGACCGGTAACAAAAGCGATGCGCTTATCTTTGCTGGCGAACAGATAGGCATCGCCATCTTCGGTTTCGGCGAGAATATCGAGGTCGGTGTAGTCCCGAATCAGCCCGGCCGGGAAGTCGGCATAGCGCGAATGAGGCGCAAGGAAGGTGTCATCAAACCCGCGAGTCAGCAGCGCATGCGGGTGCAAAATATGGTGTTCATAAACGCCAGAGATCTTTTCGGTACGAGTTTGCTTGGGGATGCCATACAGAATATTTAACGCGGCCTGTACCGCCCAACAGACAAATAACGTTGACGTGACGTGATCCTTTGCCCACTCCAGTACCTGTTTAATCTGCGGCCAGTAGGCAACATCGTTAAACTCGACCAGCCCTAACGGCGCGCCGGTAACAATCAAACCATCGAAATTCTGTTCGCGAATATCGTCGAAGTTGCAGTAAAAGTTATTCAGGTGCTCCGTCGGCGTATTACGTGATTCACGCGCATCGATGCGTAGCAGCTGGATATCAACCTGCAGCGGCGAGTTCGACAGCAACCGCAGAAACTGATTCTCCGTCTCGATCTTCTTTGGCATCAGATTGAGAATTAACACCTTCAGCGGGCGGATTTCCTGAGTTGTAGCACGCGATGTGGTCATCACGAAGACGTTTTCATCGCGCAAGAAATTGACGGCCGGTAGCTCGTCCTGCACCCGAATTGGCATAGCTGTATCACCTCATTACATACGTATAAACGTTTAGACATCCAGATAGCTGACAATAACCAGGAATAAGCAAAATGTCGAGTCTGCAAGCGTAAGGTGAGAAAGTTTCAAGGAGGATTTAAGAGGTGGGATTTTCCCGCAGGCGGTATAGCCCGGGGAAGGAGCGGTAGCCCCGGTAAGCGCAGCGCCACCGGGGGAGATGGCGGCGCGTCTGGCCGCAAAACACAAAAACAAAAGGCCCAGTCTTCCGACGGAGCCTTTCGTTTACGTTGCTATGGCAGCGGCTTTCCCCGGAGGCGGTGCTGCGCACCTTTTCCGGGCTACAGGGTCTGTAGCCCCGGTAAGCGCAGCGCCACCGGGGGAGACGGCGGCGCGTCTGGCCGCAAAACACAAAAACAAAAGGCCCGGCCTTCCGACTGAGCCTTTGTTTACGTTGATATGGCAGCGGCTTTCCCCGGAGGCGGTGCTGCGCACCTTTTCCGGGCTACAGGACTGTAGCCCCGGTAAGCGCAGCGCCACCGGGGGAGACGGCGGCGCGTCTGGCCGCAAAACACAAAAACAAAAGGCCCAGTCTTGCGACTGAGCCTTT
>NZ_JAQIRJ010000018.1:0-60513 GCF_032601995.1 Klebsiella sp. 141153
GGATTGCCGATCAGCGCGCGGCGGAGCAGTACGTGATCGATGAGTACAACAAGCTGAAAGCCCGCCTGCGCGAAAGCGCGATGGGTTAAGGTTCGACGGCCATACCAACCCTCCCCGGTGGCGCTTACGCTTACCGGGGCTACCGACCGACTACCGAACCGTAGCCCGGATAAGGCGCTGTGCGCCGCTATCCGGGAACCCTCCCCGGTAGCGCTTACGCTTACCGGGGCTACCAACCGAATACCGAACCGTAGCCCGGATAAGGCGCTATGCGCCGCTATCCGGGACCCCTCCCCGGTGGCGCTTACGCTTACCGGGGCTACCAACCGACTACCGAACCGTAGCCCGGATAAGGCGCCATGCGCCGCTATCCGGGAATCCTCCCCGGTGGCGCTTACGCTTACCGGGGCTACTAACCGAATACCGAACCGTAGCCCGGATAAGGCGCTGTGCGCCGCTATCCGGGAATCCTCCCCGGTGGCGCTTACGCTTACCGGGGCTACCAACCGAATACCGAACCGTAGCCCGGATAAGGCGCTATGCGCCGCTATCTGGGAATCCTCCCCGGTGGCGCTTACGCTTACCGGGGCTACCAACCGACTACCGAACCGTAGCCCGGATAAGGCGCTATGCGCCGCTATCCGGGAATCCTCCCCGGTGGCGCTTACGCTTACCGGGGATACCGACGACTACCGAACCGTAACCCGGATAAGGCGCCATGCGCCGCTATCCGGGAATTCTCCCCCGGTGGCGCTTACGCTTACCGGGGCTACCAACGAATATCAAACCGTAGCCCGGATAAAACGCTATGCGCCGCTATCCGGGAATTCTCCCCCGGTGGCGCCTTATCCGGCCACCAAATCGCACAAAACAGCAGCCCCGGTACAAGATCACGATTTAATCGCGTGTTGAATGGAGTCAATAATCGGCTGATAGCCGGTACAGCGGCACATATTGCCTTCTAATACATCCTTTATTTGCGCTTCGTCCGGGTGCGGCTCTTTGGTTAACAACTCGGTGGCGCTGACCAATACTCCCGGCGTACAGAACCCGCACTGCACGCCGCCCTTCTCAATAAACGCATCCTGTAATTTTTGCGTAATCGGATTATCGTTTAACCCTTCCAGGGTCTCGATCTCCGCTTCATCACACTGTTCGGCCAGTACCAGACAAGAACAAACGGCGCTACCGTCCATCAGCACCGTGCAGGCGCCGCATTCGCCAATCGAACATCCCTCTTTGGTGGCGGTAAGATGCAATGTATCCCGCACCAGATCCAATAGGCGCATATTGCCTTCTACTTTTGCTTCCACCAGCTTGCCGTTTACCTTCACTTTAATTGTGCTCATAGCTTTATCCTGTACAGGGCGCTCTGGCGCCCTGATTGAATCATTAAATCCCTGAGGCCCGTTGCGCCTCGGCCATCATGTCGCGGAACATATTGACGAACACCGGCTGCTTATATGCCGCCGACCAGCGCTTGCCGATGGCCGCATAGATAAGCTTATCCAGCACTTCGCAGGCGCTATCGATGGTGTCGTTGTTCAGTGGTTTCCCCAGCAGACAGCGCTCAATATCGAGCAGCCGCTGCGGCTTACTGAACAGCGCGCCGTCCACCAGCCGGCAGTAGCTCACCGTGCCATCATCAGCAAAGTCCAGTAACGCGCTCAGGCTCTGACGGGTGATGTTGAGGGCGTTGCGCCGCCCTAACTGGTGATAAAACCCTTTCGCCTGCGGGCGCGCCGGCGGCGGCAGTATCACTTTGGTCAGCAGTTCATCCGGCTGGCGCTGGGTCTTGTAGCCAGACAGCAAGAACTCGGCCAGACCGAGGGTGCGTGCGCCATTTAGCGAGCGCAGTTCGATGCGCGCGTCATAGAGGATGGCAGGCGGAATGGAATCGCCGCAGGGCGCGGCGTTGACGATATTGCCGCCGATGGTGGCGCGGTTGCGGATCTGGTGCGAACCGACGGTATGACAGGCCTGCACCAGCAGCGGGTAACGTTCGCGCAACAGCGGATGATCGGTAATACGGTTAAAGGTCATCGCTCCGCCAATGATGACCTCATGGCTGACCGGATCTTCGCTCACCTGCGTCAACTCCGGCAGACGGGAAATATCAACCAGCCGCATCGCGCGGGTTTGCAGACGCCCCTGCACAATTACATCGGTACCGCCGGCGATAGCCGTCACGCCCTCTTGCGCCAGCAGGGCTAACGCCTCCTGCAGGCTTTTCGCGCGAGTCACTTCCACGTCAGTGAGACGCAGCACCTGCTTCTTGTTTTCCGCCTCCAGCATCATTTCGCTTTGGCGAACCGGCTTTTTCAGGTTGTAGCCGAGGATCACCTGTTCAAGGGTCAGCGGTAATTTATTAAACCGCGTCTCGAGGGCGAAACTTACCGCGTTGTTGATAGCCGCCGCCGCGAGTTCAGTGGCCGGCTCGCCGATCCCCTTCGCCCCCAGAGGCCCGGCGATATCCGGGTTTTCTACGCCGATAATCGTCATCGGCGGAATATCTTTCATCGTCGGTAGCAGGTAGCTGTCGAAGTTTTCCGATTTGACCCGGCCGTTTTCAATGTTGAAGTCTTCCAGCAGCGCATAGCCGAAACCCTGCGCCACCCCACCGTAAACCTGGCCTTCAAAACCCACCGGGTTGAGTACCCGACCCACGTCATGGGCGGCGGTAACATGCAGCAAATCGGTTTTACCGGTGCTGGTATTCACCCGTACCTCCGCCACCTGGCAGCCGTAGACCCAGGTAAAGTACGGGCTGCCGCAGCCTTTTTCTTCATCCCAATGAATGGGCGGCGGCACAAACCAGCCGTACTCGGTCAGGCTGACGCTGGCCCATTTGGTCTTATTAACCGCGGTTTTGAAGTCAATACGCCGTTCACTGTCCTGGGCGTTGATGATAAAGCCGTCCTGCCACAGGGTTTCTGCCAACTCGCGGGTGCCGATGCTGTCGCCGACGACGCTAAGAATACGGCGTTTTATCTTGTCGGCGGCGTCAAGAATCGCCCCGCCGCCGACCATTGTCCCGCGGGTCGCCGCCGTCGATCCGCCGTCGCCGATAACCGAGGTCGGCGGCTCCATAAAATGCAGTTCAGAAAGAGGAATACCAAAGGCTTCCGCGGCGATTAGCGACATCGCGGTTTGCAGACCCTGACCGTTTTCCGATACCGATGTCGCCAGATTGACGCTACCGTCTTCATTGACCTGGATAAGCGCCGTCGAAGTATCAACCCCTTCCGCGCCAATGGAACAGCCGCGATAGCTCAGCGCCAGGCCAATACCATATCGATAAACGCCGCCTTTTTGGTTCAATTCACGATAGTGCTGGCGTTTTGCCGCAAATTCCGAGGCATTCACCGCCTTACTCAGGACTTCAGTCGCCGAGACGGTGTGTTTATCAAACCGCTGCCCGGTGACCGAGGTATCTCCCTGACGCAGCGCATTCACTTCACGCACCGCCACCGGCGAGAGATTGAGCACTTCGGCAATTTCATCCATAAAGGATTCGTTGGCGTAAACCACCTGTGGTGAACCGAAACCACGCATCGCCGAGGTATAGCTGTTGTTGGTATAGACGGCTTTGACGTCGATATGGACGTTATCAATATTGTACGGCCCCGCCGCCTGCACCGAAGAACGCCAGGTGACGAACGGGGAAGACGCCGCATAACCGCCGCTATCGGCAAGAATATCGATTTTGATCGACAGAATACGCCCGTTGTCGTCCACCCCGGCGCGATACTTCATTTTATAAGGGTGGCGCTTACAGCTTTCGATAATGGACTGCTCGCGGGTGTAGGTAAATTTAACCGGACGACCGGTAAGCCGCGTCATCAATGCGGAACGGCAGGCCAGATGATCGATGATGTCGTCTTTCCCGCCGAACGAGCCGCCCATCACCGCGCGTTTGACGTTAATCTGGCTTTGCGGACAGCCCATAAACTTAGCCACGAAGCTGCGTACGCGGTGCGGGTTCTGAATGGAGCCGGAGATAATCAGGCTACCATCGGTAGGATCAAGCCAGGTCAGTACGACTTCCGGTTCGATGTAGGCGTGTTCCTGGAAGCCCACTTCATATTCACGTTCAATCACGTGACTGGCTTCGGCAAAGCCTTTGGCGATGTCGCCCTTAACGGTGTGGTGATGGGCGGCGATATTATCGCTGCGCTCCGGGTGAATTCGCCGGGCGTCCGCCGCCAGCGCGGCTTCTACGTCCGTTAGCGGCTCATAAGGCGTATAGCGCACATGTATTTTATCCGCCGCTTCGCAGGCGGCTTCATAACTGGTTGCCGCCACCACGGCGACGACATCGCCGTGGAAGACCACCTCGTCTTTGACGATAGGCAGATAATCTTTGACGATGATCCCCACGACCGGTGTACCGGGGATATCCTGCCAGGTGGCGATTTTTACTACGCCTGCAACATTCAGCGCCTCGCTAAGATCTATCGCCTCGATTTTCCCGGCGGGTATATCCGCAAAGCGGCAAACGCCATACAGCATGCCCGGTAAGGTAATATCGTCGCCATAAACGGCCGTTCCTTTGACTTTCGCCAGTCCATCCACGCGCCGTAGCGGCGCTGAAGGTGAAGCACACATAACAGTCCCCTCAATGATTATCCGTTGCGGGCAATCCCGGGTTCGCTAAACGTCGCGCTATCCATAACCCATGGGAAAAGCCACTTCACCGATAACAAATCCAAGATTTGTGCCAGAAATCAATGAGGTGCTGCGTAAGCTTCGTTTTTGTGAGTCGCCGCGCAAAATACGGCTAAAGTGCGGAGAAAATAGCGCTACTAAGGCCGCGGCCCGCAGGGCAGAAACATTTCGCCGCCATTTTTATCAAAGTGATAGCCCGGTTTTCTCAAATTAATAATTTGCCCCTGTACTAGACGGTATAGATACGGATCTCGTGTTCACGGAAAGCATCCCGGTATTTACGGCTAATGTTTTCCTCCACCACCAGCACGTCAATGGCGCTGCTTTCAGCTACCACAAAACGCGCGACGGCGGGGATTTTATCTGAGGTTAAGCCAACGATAATCTCACTGCACTGTTTGATAACCGCTTTCTTAAATTCACAATCGGCGTGATCAAAGCCGGTTAAACCTGACTCCGGAGCCATCGCGCAGCCGCCAATAAACCCCTGGTCAAAGAGGATCCCCTGCACCTGGGCCACCGCCGATGCGCCGACACAACCGCCAGCCGCGCGTTGCACCAGACCTCCGAGCATCACAACCTCGTAAAGCGGTTTTTTAAGCAGAACCGCCGCGATTTCCGGAGAATTGGTGACCACGGTTAAGGCCAGCTCGCCCGGTAGCGCTTCCGCCATTGCCAGATTGGTGGTGCCGGTATCAATAAAAATACAGCCGCCCGGTTTCACTAGCTGTGCGCACTTCTGTGCGATCCTGCTCTTTGTTGCCCTGTTTTTCTCTTTACGTTCGCTGTACTCCATGGATTCCGGCAGGGTCATCACCGCGCCGCCGTAGACTTTCTTACAATATCCTTCTTTGCTCAACTCATGAAGATCGCGGCGAATAGTATGTTCAGAGACCTGTAAGCGCTGGGCCAAATCGGCGCAGACGACCCTACCGTCCTCCTGCAGGATCTGACAAATCAGCGCTTGTCGTTGCTGAGGGAAAGCAGCATAATCGAGCACAATAACTCCTTTAAATAAACATAACGAGCAGCAAAGAGCATAATCATTCACTCATGCGCATGCTGTCAACCCGAACCCTTCCGAGGTAAATTATGAAAGTTGCCCATATCGCCCTCTGGACCCGCCATCTTGAGCAACAAGCACGCTTTTGGGTGGAGTTTTTTGCCGGTGAAATCAACGAAAAATACCACAGTAAAACCAATCCTGGTTTTGAATCCTACTTTGTAAAAATTGGCTCTGACCTGGCAATTGAGTTAATGGCCAAACCCGGCTTACAGGACTCGCCCCGCGATAACAACCATACGGGGTGGGCGCATCTGGCGATCGCCGTCGGCGGCGTGGATCAGGTTAATGCGTTAGCCAAACGCGCTGAAATGGCGGGAATTTTAGTCTCTGCCCCGCGCACCACCGGTGATGGCTATTATGAGGCGGTTATCAAAGACCCGGATGGTAACCTGGTGGAAATCGTCGCATAGTAAGGGAAACCCACATGAAGGAGTCAACCGTGGCACATTATCGCGTCATTGATAAAGCGAGCTGGCCTCGCCTGGATCATTTTACGTTCTACCGTACCTTTGCCAATCCCAGCTTCAATCTGTGCGTACCGGTCGAAGCGCAACAGTTGTATACCTGCGCGAAGGACCACGGCGTCTCCTTCTTCCAACTGGCATTATTCGGCCTGTTGCGCGCGGCCAACGCCGTACCGCAGCTAAAACAGCGCCTGCGCAACGACGATATCATCGAATATGACGCCATCTCGGTGATGACGCCGATCATGACGGCCAGCGAAGGTTTTCGTCAGGTATGGTGCGATAACGCCGCTGATTTCCCCGCGTTTAGCGCCGCCGCAACGCCGCGCATTGAGGCCGCAAGAAGCACCAATCCCTCACCGCTTATTGTGGAAGAAGAAAATTTCTTTTGCGCCAGTTGCCTGCCGTGGCTGCACTTCAGCGCCATGACCCATGCGGAATACTACGTTGGCGCGGCGGTGCCCGCCCTGACGTGGGGGAAACTGAAAAATGGCATCATTCCGGTTGCCGGCCGATTTAATCACGCTTTTGTGGATGGCCTGCACGCCAGCCGTTTTTATGCCGAAGTTGAATATTATTTCGCCAATCCGCAGACTCTGTGGCTGCCGGTTGAGGCCCGCGATTAGCTGCCGCGGCATAAAGAACAATCCACTATGACTTCCCCGAAAACCGGCATTATATTGCCGGTTTTTTACTAATGCGAAATGGCTATAAACCATAGCGTTTCGTTGTTAGACAGTATTCAGCGCGCCTCTTATCTTCGTCATGAATTGTAAATAACAACGCAATCATTTGATGAGGTAGCACTTTTGTCCAGATTACGGCAAGGATTAAAAACCAGACAAACGCGCTTCGCGCTGGCGCTGAAAGTGGCGCTACTCGGTAGCATGGTGGCATTTTCTTCTGTCGCCAACGCCGACGATATCCTTAAAGAAGGGATCACTCCCGCAACCGATGCCAGCCAGATCCCGGCAAGCGCCAAACTGCGTAAAGACACGGTGGTGGCCGGCATTTCTGAACCGCAGGGGATCTTTAACCCTTACTTCTTCGTCAACGGTTGGGATGAGAACGTCACCAACGTTATTTTCTCGCGCCTGATTGACTGGGACAGTCAGGGTAAGCTGGTGCCGGGGCTGGCTGAGAGCTGGACGGTGAGCGCGGATAACAAAGTCTATACCATCAAATTACGCCCTAACCTGACCTTCAGCGACGGATCGCCACTCACCGCGGAGGATGTCGCCTTTACGCTGACCGTTCTGCTCGACCCGAAATATGACGGCGACACCGATATTACTCTGGCCAATATCGCCGGCGGCGCAGAATATAAAGCCGGCAAAGCCGATAGCGTGAGTGGCCTGAAAGTTATCGATCCGCTGACCCTGCAGGTTACCACCACTCAGCCGGGCGCGACGACGCTGGCGAAAATCGGCGGTCCGGTATTATCGAAAGCCTGGTACGGCAAAGGGTATCAACGCGGAAATCTGGATTATCTGCGTTCTCTGCACGGAAAACCGCTGGGTAACGGCCCGTATGTCTACGATAAATATATTCCCGGTCAGGAGATTCGCTTCCACGCCAACACGCATTTTTACCGCGGTACGCCGCCAACGCCACGCTTTATCTATCGCGTGACCAATCCGTCCACCAATTTCCAGTTATTCCAGACCGGCGAAACCGACTACGACGCCTTCACCTCGCGTCCGGATGATATTGAGCAGCTTAAGATGCTCGGTTTTGCCAATATCAACCTCTACGGTTCCAGCGACTACAGCCAGGTGGAGTTC
This sequence comes from Klebsiella sp. 141153, assembly GCF_032601995.1. NCBI lineage: Bacteria > Pseudomonadati > Pseudomonadota > Gammaproteobacteria > Enterobacterales > Enterobacteriaceae > Klebsiella > Klebsiella sp. 141153. The sequence continues at coordinate 7,983 of NZ_JAQIRJ010000018.1, forward strand.
AACGTCCATCGCCCGGCACTACAGGATAAAAAAGTGCGTCAGGCGCTGATTTACGGGCTTGACCGCCAGAAGTTAATCGACGTGGTGTATCAGGGATACGGCAAGGTAGCCATTGAACCGATCGCGCCTATTTCCTGGGCTTTCAACGCGCAGGGCGTCAACCCCTATCATTACGATCCGGCGCAGGCGAAAAAACTGCTCGATGAAGCGGGCTGGCTGCCTGGCGCCGATGGCATCCGCGTGAAAGACGGTAAACGGCTGGAGCTGACCCTGCTGGCGAGCAAAAAAGTCATTAACGATGCGCTGATCCCGATTGCCAAAGAGAACTGGCGACAGATCGGCGTGCTGCTGAAACCGCAGGTGGTTGATTTCAACGCGCTGATGGCGCAGCGCAAAGCAGGTAATTACGATCTGGCGTCGTTTAGCACCAGCACCCTCAACGATCCGCATGACGGCGTGTGGGACTTCTACAGCAGCGAAGCCAAAGAGTCGGGCTACCACAATGCTGAAGTCGATAAGCTTATCAATGCGGGTAACGCGGTGCTGGATGTCGAACAACGCAAGCCTATCTATCACCAGCTGTACCAGGTGCTGGCCGAGGATCCGCCGGTTATCTTGCTTGGATACCGGGAGATTCTTTCCGCCAGCAGCGCCCGCGTGACCGGCTTTAAGCCGGATATCTATAACGGCCTCACCGGCAGTTTGCCGGACGTGAAAATCGTGAAGTAAATCCCCCAGCCGCCGGCCCCCCCGGCGGCTGATGTGAGAATGTTATGAAAAATTTCATCCTGAGGCGCTTATTGCAAACGCTGCCGATGCTGCTGCTGGCCTCCTTTATCATTTTTATGCTCTTTGCCAAAACCCCCGGCGACTTTATCGATGGCAATATCACCTTGACGGCCGCCCGCGCCGCCGAACTGAAGGCGATATACGGCCTCGACCAGCCGCTTTTCACCCGCTACCTTCACTGGCTGGGGCAACTGCTGCGCGGGGATTTAGGCTTCTCGCTGCAATACCAAATTCCGGTCAGCCAGTTACTGAACCAGTACATCTGGAACTCCTTCCTGCTGGCGAGCGTGGCGCTGGTTTTCTACTGGGGTATCGGCCTGACGGTTGGCGTGGTCTCCGCGCTCAGACCTAATTCCTGGTTTGATCATCTGGTGAGTATCGCGGTGTTCGCCGCGATGTCCTTTCCCACCTTTTTCCTCTGCCTGCTGCTAATTAAGTGGTTTGCCGTCGACCTTCACTGGCTGCCGGTAGGCGGGATGACCAATACCGGCAGCGACGATAGCGGCTGGCAGTATGTGCTGCAGGTCGCCGCCCATCTGGTACTGCCGGTACTGGCGCTGGTGATGCTGCAGGCCGGTAGCCTGACGCGCTATTTTCGCGCCAGCATGCTCGACGTGGTGAAGATGGATTTCATTCGTACCGCCCGTGCTAAAGGGCTGCGAGAACGCACGGTTATCATGAAACACGCGCTGCGCAATGCGCTACTGCCGGTCATCACCCTGCTTGGCTTTGAACTGCCGGGATTGTTCTCTGGCGCCATCATTACCGAAAAAGTATTTAACTGGCCGGGGGCCGGACACATTCATATCGATTCGCTGGCCGCTCGCGACTATCCGGTATTGATGGGGTTTACCCTGTTTCTGGCGGTGCTGACGATCATCGGTAATTTACTGGCCGATGTGCTCTACGCGTGGGCCGATCCGCGCATTCGAGTGAGGTAATGATGATAACTTCCCTGTTTGGCCACCGTCGCCGCCTGCGCCAGGCGACAATCCCCGCGCTCGCGCAAATAACTCCCTCTCCATGGCATCAGGCGTGGCGCCAACTGCGCCGCAACCGAATGGCGATGCTGTGTTTAATCCTGCTTGCGGTGATGGCCCTGTGGTGCGCGCTCGGGCCGATGTGGTCGCCGTGGAAAGATGACGCCACCGATGCGCTGATGATCAACAAACCACCCGGCGCCGAACACTGGTTAGGTACCGATTTTCTTGGCCGCGATATCTATACGCGTTTACTGCTGGCCGGGCGCATTTCACTGATAATCGGCCTGTTGACTATGCTGCTATCGGTAACGCTGGGCTACCTGCTGGGAGCGCTGTCGGGCTATGTCGGCGGGCTCACCGATAAACTGATCATGCGGCTAGCCGATCTGGTGATGACGATACCCGGCCTGCCATTATTAATCGTCGCCGGCGCGATGCTCTCCGAGCTCGACTTTTCGCCGGATTCCCGCATCTGGATGGTCGTAATTATGCTCAGCCTGCTGGAGTGGCCGAAGCTGGCGCGGCTGGTGCGCGGGCAGTGCCTGTCGCTACGCGAGCGCGATTTTATGCTGGCGACGCAGGTACTGGGACTCTCGGCGCGTCGCCGGCTGTTCGGTCACCTGCTGCCCAATACCATCCCGATTCTGGTGGTGATGGCGACAATGGCGGTCGCTAACGCCATTCTGAGCGAATCGGCGCTGAGCTATCTCGGCCTCGGCGTGGTACCGCCGACACCATCGTGGGGCAACATGATGGATGCTGCTAACAGCCTGATTGATTTTCAGCGGCGACCGTGGCTATGGATGCCTCCCGGGATTGCCATCTTTATTACTGTGATTGCTATTAATGTGCTGGGCGACGGCCTGCGCGACGCAATGGACCCGAAAATGAAACAGAGGCTGAAATGAGCACGCCATTAATTTCTTTTAAGCAACTTTCTGTCTCTTTCGCTGCTGAAGGTAGCCGGGTGCGCGCGGTACAGGAGGTCTCTTTTTCGATTCAGGCCGGGCAAACGGTAGGTATCGTCGGTGAGTCCGGCTGCGGCAAAAGCGTGACCGCCATGTCGTTAATGGGCCTGCTGCCTCCCCAGGCCGCTCGCATTGACGGCGGCGAGATCCATTTCGAAGGACGCGATCTGCTCAAGCTGAAAGCCCGTCACATGGCCGACCTGCGCGGCAACCAGTTGGCGATGATCTTCCAGGAGCCGATGTCGGCGCTCAACCCGGTACTGACCATAGGCGAACAGCTCTGCGAGCCGCTAATACGTCATCGCGGTGACTCGCCGCAAGCCGCCTGGCAGCGCGCAATACAACTGTTAAACGAGGTGGGACTGGCGCGCAGCGAAAGCCTGATGGCGAACTATCCACACCAGCTTTCCGGCGGCATGCTACAGCGGGTAATGATCGCCATGGCGCTGAGCTGCCGGCCAAAATTATTAATAGCGGATGAACCGACAACCGCGCTGGATGTCACCGTACAGGCGCAGATCCTGCGACTGCTGCGCGACCGCGCGCGCGAAAACCAGATGGCTCTGCTGCTGATCACCCACGATCTGGGAGTGATCGCACAGATGGCCGAACGGGTAGTGGTGATGTATGCCGGGCGGATCGTCGAACAGGGAACCACCGCCGAGGTACTGCGCCAGCCGCAGCATCCCTATACCCGCGGTCTTATCGCCTCTCGCCCGGTGCCGGGCGCACGCCGCCGGCGGCTGTACTCCATTCCCGGCCAGGTACCGGACCTCGCGCAACTGCCTGCGGGCTGCGCGTTTGCCGATCGCTGCCAACAGGCAACCGCGCGCTGCCGCCAGGATACACCACCACTTTTGGGGCCCTCTCACCAGGCGGCCTGTTTTTATAGTGAATTCACGGAGTCGGTGGCATGAATCAGCCCTATATCATTGAAGTTAATGGCTTGAAAAAGTATTTTCCGCTGCGCGACGGCCTGTTCGGCCAGCAGACCGGGGAACTGCGCGCGGTCGATGACGTCAGTTTTAATATCCGTCCGGGAACGATTTTCGGCCTCGTCGGAGAATCCGGTAGCGGTAAAACCACCGTTGGCCGCACCTTGCTTGGATTGTATGAAAAAACCGCCGGCAGCATTAAATTCCGCGGTCAGGAGTTATCCGAACTGTCAGCGGCAGCAATGCAGGCTTTACGGCCAAAAATTCAGCTGGTATTTCAGGACCCCTATAGTTCACTGAATCCACGCATCCGCATCGGCGAGGCGATTGGCGAGGCGATGCTGCAGCATAAACTGTGCACGCGCGCTGAACTCTATGAGAAAGTCATTGCGGTGATGAAAATATGCGGGCTGGCGCCTCAGCATTACCACCGTTTTCCGCATGAATTTTCCGGTGGTCAGCGGCAGCGCATCGGCATCGCCCGCGCGCTGATTCTTAATCCGGACTTTATCGTCGCCGATGAACCCATTTCCGCACTCGATGTGTCGATTCAGGCGCAGATTATCAATCTGTTTGCCGACCTGCGCGACGAACGTGGCGTCACTTTTCTATTCATCTCACATGACCTCGGGGTAGTGGAGCATCTGTGCGACGACGTGGCGGTGATGTACCTCGGTCAACTGGTGGAAACGGCCAGCCGCGATGCGCTGTTTAGCCGCCCTCTTCATCCCTATACCCAGGCGCTGCTGGCCGCAGTCCCCACGCTGGATCCTGATAGCGAGCCGCTGGCGGTCGTTCAGGGGGAAATTCCCGACCCTTCCCGACCGCCTGCCGGCTGCCGCTTTTCATCCCGCTGCCCGCAGGCAAACGAACGTTGCCGTCGCGAACCGCCGCGTCTGCGCGAAATCGCGCCGGGGCACCAGGTCGCCTGTCATGAAATTGAGGCTGAATCGCGCGTGGTTATCGCATAACAATAACGGCAATAAGATCATCGTTTAGCGGCAAATTTTGCCGCTATCATCTCCGCTGTCGGCTGTATTCCTCCGAGACTCCACTGTTCCGGCTCGTGTTCATCAATGCGGATCCAGACGGACTGACGGAATTGCGGATCGCCCCGGCCTTCAATTTCCACCATGAGGTCAGTCATGCGACGCAGCAGTTCATTCTTCTGTTCAGCGGTCATGATCCCTTTAATCGTTTGCACATTAACAAAAGGCACAGTATTCTCCTGATTAACTGAGTCTATATTTCAAACTCAGGTTAGGAGATAACCTAAATCATGTCAAAAGATAATTCATCCCCTTACCTGCCCGCGGAACTTTGCGGCCTGGCGGAAAGCGCTAAAATTGTTGGCGATCAATGGATTTTATTGATTTTAAGAGAGGCGTTTTACGGCGTGACGCGTTTCGAAACGATTCGCGCTCATACCGGAATGAGCAAACAGACGTTAACTCAGCGTTTAAAATTGATGGTTGATGTGGGGCTACTACGTAAACTTCCCTATCGCGAAGCGGGGGCGCGTGAGCGTTATGAATATACGCTGACCGAAAAGAGCCGCAGCCTGGCGCCGGTTCTTTTTGCCCTGATGGAATGGGGGCATCAGCAACTCTTGCATACGTCGCCGCATATCCAGTTAGTAGATAAAACCAGCGGTGCGCCGGTGTCTCTGGCCTACGTCAATGCCGCAGGGCAGCGTATTGCGCAAAGCGATGTTCAGATAGTAAAAGTCCAGGATTGACCCCTGCAACACGCGGGCTGTCAGCCAGTAACAGGTCCCGTTTCCGGGACCTGTTTCGTGTAAGGAGGTTAGTCCTCCAGCGCGTAGGCGATGATATCGTCACCGACGTCCGGCGAGTGGCTGGCACCGCCGGCGGAAATCAGCACGTACTCTTTGCCGGTTTTCGGCGATTTGTAGACCAGCGGCGCCGCTACCGCGCCAACCGGCAAGCGAGCGCGCCACAGCTCTTTACCGCTGGCGGAATCCAGCGCCCGCAGATAGTTATCCTGGGTACCGGCGAAGAACACCAGGCCCGAGGCGGTGGAGGTTGGGCCGCCCAGCGTCGGCATTCCCAACGGGATATGCAGATGGGTTTTCATCCCCAGCGGCCCGGTATCTTCTACCGAGCCCATCGGCACCTGCCACAAGAGCTGACGGTTGTTCAGGTCAATAGCGCTCATGGTACCAAACGGCGGGGTATTACAGGGCACGCCCAGCGCGGACTGCAGGATGTCGATACGTACGCCGCCGTAAGGCCCGGCAACTTGCGGGCGAACGGTGCCCATAAAGCCAGGGACTTCGTCGGTGGAGACTTTGTATTTCGCCATCTCTTCTTTGCGCACCAGCGACATCCGCAACGGCATACGCATATCGTTGACGAACAGCGTGCCGGTACGTTCATCGATGGTGATGCCGCCCCAGTTCATGCCGCCGAGCAGGCTTGGCCACTCGATATACGGTTTCTCTGACGGCGGCGTATACATGCCAAGGTAGGTCGACTCTTTAAAATCGATACGGCACATTAGTTGGTCGAACGGCGTCACGCCCCACATTGATTTTTCGCTCAGCGGCTCGACGCCTAACTGCGGCATGCCGGTAGAGAACGGCTGGGTGGCAGACAGATGTTCGCCCTCCGCTCCCTGATGAGCGACCGGCAGTTCTTCGACGCGGGTCACCGGTTTGCCGGTGCGGCGGTCGAGCACGTAAATCTGTCCGGTTTTGGTGGTCTGGATCAGAACCGGGACGTCCTCGCCCTGCTCGTTTTTCATGTGGAACAGTACCGGCTGCGATGGCAGGTCGTAATCCCAGATATCGTGGTGAACGGTCTGGAAAACCCATTTTGTTTTACCGGTACTGGCATCCACCGCCACCACCGCGGAGCCATATTTCTCTTTCGCTTCATTCCGATCGCCGCCCCAGTAGTCCGGCGGCCCGTTACCGGTCGGCAGATAAACCAGATTCAGCTCTTTATCAAAGCCGGGAATGGTCCACACGTTCGGGGTTTCGAGCGTATAAACGCGGCCTTTTTCCGGGTCGGTGATATTTTCCGGCTTGCCGACATCCCAGGCCCAGACGACTTTACCATCGCGTACGTCAAAAGCGCGTACGACCCCGGATGGCTCGCCGTGTACGATATCGCGTACCCAGCCGCCCAGCACCGCAATATGCCCCATGATCACCGGCGTTGAAGTCGGATGGTAGCGTTTGCTGTTTTCGGTGTCGCCCATGCCCTGCTTCAGATCCACGCTGCCGTGGTCGCCGAAGTCATCGCACAGTTCGCCGGTTTTTGCATTCAGCGCCAGCAGGCGCGCATCCACGGTCGATACCATGATCCGCTGCGGACACTGTTGCAGCGCCGGGCTCGCTTTTTCTTCCGCGCTGAGCGTATCGTCGCTCTGCACATCATAGTAACCCACGCCGCGGCAGGTCACATGTTCCGCTGTCTGCGCGTGCGGGTCAAAGCGCCAGCGCGCCTTGCCGGTATCGGCATCAATGGCGGTCACCACGTTAAGCGGCGTACAGGAATACAGCGTATCGCCAATTTGCAGCGGCGTATTTTCGTCAACGCCAATGGCCGGGCCGGTCAGGCGGCGGCCTGTGTGGTAGGTCCAGGCAACTTTCAGCTTATGAACGTTTTCCGGGGTAATATCTGTATACGGCGCAAAACGGGTGCCGGAGGCATCGCGGCCGAAGAACTCCCAGTTATCGCTTTTTGCCGCCTGCGTCGCGCTGTTGCCATTCGCCGCTTTCACGACGCCATTATGGATGCCGCCGTGCGGGTAGAACGCCGAAACCAGCGTCGCCAGCAGCGCAATAAAGATAACCGTCGCGCTCCAGTTCGCCAGACGCACGCGGGCCACCGGCATCGCCGCCGCCAGCCACAGGGCCAGCATCAGCATCAGCGCAGGAACCACCAGACGAGGGATCAAGCCCCAGTAGCTGAGCTGCACTTCGTACAGAGCCCAGACCAGAGTCAACAAAAAGGTCATCACAGCAAGAGGAAGCGCGTATCGACTACGAGTGAAGTAACCGACGGCGATGATGAGATAAGCGAGACCGGCTAACAGATACCAGGCGCTGCCGCCGAGCGAGAGCAGCTTGCCCCCCCAGATAGTTAAGAAAATCCCAATGCCAAAACTCAGTAACACAAAAAGCAATCGGTATATGGTGAAGAAGATCCTTCGACCATGACCTTTTTGTTCGTCCATATTTCATCCCATTCGACATATGTCGATATAACCAAAGCATTTATTTTAAAGCGCCGATCGATAAGCGATGCCGTACAGCGCAGTTAACCTGTTGGTTGGACGCCCCAAATCAGGGCGAAGAACGTAAGAAAGTATATGGACATGTAAATTTTATGTAAAATTTAACCGCATAAAATGTTTAAAATTTTTTAATTTATAAACTGGATTTGATAGATGAGCAGGTTGTAAAGGAGAGTGGTGTTAGACGGGGCCGCAAGGAAGAAGATGGCATCAATCATGGCTTGCCGACCCGCCGCCCCCGGCGAATCGGCAATCCAGTATTATGGTTGGTTGGTGTTGTCACCGACGCTAATCTGCCGTAATGCAGCGATCAGATCCAACTGCGCCTGCTCTTTTAAACTCTCACGTTTAATGAACTGGCTGCGATGTTTACTTTTCACCTCTTCAAGACTTTTTTTAATCTCTTGTGAAGGTAATTTGTACCAACCGCGCCGCTGCTTCTCGCCGCCGATTTCTAACCACAACTCTGAGTAACTGGCTTTCACCTTGTCGCTCTTCACATGGTAGTCGCTGTCGATGGCGTAGATCTCACGGATATTAAAGTGGCGCAATAACCCGTACAGCAAGGTGATAATCAGGTTTTTTGGCCGCGTGCCGTAGAGCTCTTTGGTCAACGCCTTCACTTCATCGTTGCTAATGTCTTTACCGCCCTGAATACCGCCAATCCACGCGCTTCCTTGATCCGTGCAGGAAAAACAGACGCTATATACGCGTTTATTTTCAAAGAACATCTGCAGCATCAGTTCCCCCTCTTCCTGGAACGGCGAGGCCAGAAGTTTCACTTCCAGGCTGGTTCCATTCTTCAACGGGATGGTAATCATCGAGCAACCGAACGACGATACATTATACAACTGCGGTAATATTTCCGCCTGAAAGCTTTTTTCAATAAAATTCAAAGCGCCATGGGCAATATTCAGTTTAGCTCTTTTCGACATTCGCTTATTTAAATATGCCTTAAAAGGCTTATCTTCAAAATGTACCAGCCCCGGCGTCGCACTGGTCAATTTTGCACATGTGTATGTCTGGCAAAGCCGTTGATATTCCTTGTACTTACCTCCTGTTAAAGGTATTTCGCGACATTTTCGCAATACCTTTTTATATTTAAGTTTTACGTGACAAATGACTTTATTATTTCTCCGCCATTCTTTGATGGCAGATGCTGTTATCGATACCATTGATCAAGGTCCATAGACTCATCCATAATCGCGGCCATATTACCATATCTGAAACGGGTCAATCGTTATTTACTGGTTCGTTGTCATTTCATTTAAGAAACAATCCGAAAATTATCATTTTATGCTTTCATATAATAAATGAATAATGTCAACTATGAATAATAGCGGTTATTGACTAATACCCCCCACTCCGCTACCAAAAACAAGCTGACGATTAACGCTCTGTGCGATAGCTTCGGGCGCGGGGTGCAACCTTCCATTGTTTTGACCTATACTCTGCCGACAGTCAAAAAAGTAGCAAAGTGGGTAACTCATGGAAATTGATCTCGACAACCTGGTGTTTAGCGGCCTGGAAGAAGCGGAAGAACGTAACGCTGAACGCCTGGACGAAGCGGACAAAAAAGCACAGGCGATTGTTGCCGATGATGATTGCGGCGATGCCTGCAAAATCTGATGATTAAACCGGCTAACCAGGCCGGTTTTTTTTATCTGTGAACGACCTAAGCGGGCAGAAAACCCTTCAGCGTTTCCAGCAGCGCCTGCGCCGCTTTCGACAACTGCATATGTCCGGCGTGAATAACGCCAATACACTTTTCAATCGGCGGATCGCTTAATGGCAGACAAACCGCTCCCAGCGACTGCATCTGCGACTGGCATAACGCGGGCACCGCGCTGCCGCCCAGACCGCTGGCGACCATCCGCCCGACGGTGACCAACTGATGACTTTCCAGCGCCACGTCCAACTGGCTGCCGCTGCGCGCCAGCTCTTCTTCCAGCATCAAACGCACCGCCGACGGTCGCTGCAGGGTAATGAAATCCAGCGTCAGCAGTTCACGCCAGCTTAACTGCTTTTTACTCGCTAAAGGCGACGTTTTCGGTACGATCGCCACAAAGCGATCCACCGCCAGCGGCGTAAACAACAAATTGTTGCCGGGCGATGGCTCAAACGCGATCCCCATCTCCACCCGGCCTTCGCGCACCATCTCAATCACCTGCTCATTAATCACGTCATGCACCGTCACGTTGACTCCCGCATAGCGGTCGCGAAAGGCTTTAAGCACTTCCGGTAGCACGTTAGCGGCAAACGACGGCATCGCGGCGACGGAGATCTTTCCCCGCTGCAGGGTGAAACTTTGCCGCATCGCCTCTTCGGCATTGTCCCAGTCCGCCAGCAGCTGGCGGGCCATCGGCAGAAAGGTCTCTCCCTCCTGGGTTAAGGTCACTTTGCGGGTGCTGCGCTGCAGCAACGCGCCGCCAAGCGCCTCTTCCAGCCCCTTGATGGTCAAACTCAGCGCCGGCTGCGACAGGTTCAGGCGCTCGCTGGCGTGAGCGAAATTGAGAGTGTGAGCTACCGCTAGAAACGCGCGTAACTGTTTGACACTCATTCTCATTTTTCCACCTGTTAACTAATTGAAAGAATTTAGTTAACGATAAATTAATAAAAAATCCAAATGAGTGGGTCACAAATTCAAAATTATCAAATCAGTCGGCGCCCTTAATGATAGAGCCATCGCAAGGCAGGAGAAAAATGATGGCAGGACTGGATAAGCGCGTCGCCAGCTATGAAGCGGCGCTGGACGGATTAACCGATGGCATGACGTTACTGGCCGGCGGCTTCGGCCTGTGCGGCATTCCGGAAAACTTAATTGCCGAGGTCAAACGCCGCCAGGTACAGGGCCTGACGGTAGTTTCTAATAACTGCGGCGTCGATGGCTTTGGTCTCGGCATGCTGCTGGAAACGCGCCAGGTGCGCAAAGTCGTGGCTTCCTACGTGGGCGAAAACGCCCTCTTCGAACAGCTGGTACTAAGCGGCGAACTCGCCGTGGAGCTGACGCCGCAAGGGACGCTTGCCGAGAAAATTCGCGCCGGCGGCGCCGGGATCCCCGGATTCTATACCGCGACCGGTTACGGCACGCCGGTGGCGCAAGGCAAAGAAGTGCGTCAGTTCGACGGTAAAAATTACATTCTCGAAGAGGCCATTCGCGGCGATTTCGCCCTTGTTAAGGGCTGGAAAGCCGACTGGTACGGTAACGTGGTCTACCGCCATACCGCGCAGAATTTTAACCCGTTGATGGCCACCGCCGGGCGGATCACGGTAGTGGAAGTCGAAGAAATCGTCGCGCCAGGCGAACTCCCTCCTTCCGCCATCCACACGCCCGGTATTTATGTCGACCGGCTGATCGTCGGGCAATTCGAAAAACGTATTGAACAGCGCACGCTGCGCGCCGGAGGGAACTGAACATGTTAACTCGCGAACAAATGGCGATGCGCGTCGCCCAGGAACTGCGCGACGGCGATTATGTCAATCTCGGTATCGGCATTCCCACGCTGGTCGCTAACTATATTCCCGCCGGTATTGAAGTGATGCTGCAGTCGGAAAACGGCCTGTTGGGGATGGGCGAATTTCCCGATGAGTCAACGATTGATGCCGACATGATTAACGCCGGCAAGCAGACCGTTACCGCACAAACCGGGGCGGCTATCTTTGACTCCGCCCAGTCCTTCGCCATGATCCGCGGCGGCCACGTCGATCTCACGGTTCTGGGCGCTTTTGAGGTCGATGTCGCGGGCAATATCGCCTCGTGGATGATCCCCGGGAAAATGGTGAAAGGCATGGGCGGCGCCATGGATCTGGTGGCCGGCGCGCAAAACATCATCGTGGTGATGACGCACGCTTCGAAAAACGGCGAATCCAAACTGCTGGCGCAGTGCACCCTGCCGCTCACCGGCGCGGGCTGTATTCGCCGGGTACTGACCGATCTCGCGCTGCTGGAAATTAGCGACGGCGCCTTTGTTCTGCGCGAATACGCTCCCGGCGTCAGCATTGACGAAATTGCCCGTAAAACGGCTGGACGGTTGGTCATTGCCGATGACGTCCGCGAAATGCGCTTCAACTAAGGAGGCAATATGAAAGAAGTCGCTATCGTCTGCGCGCTACGTACGCCAATCGGCAGTTTTCGCGGCGCCTTATCTTCCCTTTCCGCCGTCGAGCTTGGCGCCGCCGTAGTGCGTGGTCTGCTTGAACGCACACAGCTACCGGCCAGCGCCGTTGACGAACTGATTTTTGGTCAGGTATTAACCGCCGGCTGTGGACAGAATCCGGCGCGACAAACCGCGCTGCGCGCCGGGCTACCGGTTGAAACCCCGGCCGTTACCGTCAATCTGGTTTGCGGTTCCGGGCTGAAAGCCGTGCAACAGGCAGTACAGGCCATTCGCAGCGGCGAGGCGGAGATCGTTATCGCCGGCGGCCAGGAGAGCATGAGCAATGCCCCGTATCTGGTTCAGGGCGCGCGCGATGGCCTGCGCTTCGGCCATGCCAGCATGCAGGACAGCATGATTCAGGACGGATTATGGGATGCGTTTAACGACTATCACATGGGCATCACCGCCGAGAACCTTGCCGACGCCTTTGACATCTCCCGCCCCCAGCAGGATGCCTTCGCCGCCCTTTCGCAGCGCAAAGCCGCCGCCGCGATAGCCGCCGGACGCTTTCAGGCTGAGATAGTGCCGCTTAGCGTCCCTCAGGGTAAAAAAGCGCCGCGCAGGGTGGACGCAGACGAACAGCCGCGCCCGGAAACCAGCGAACAACAGCTGGCGCAGTTGCGCCCGGCCTTCCGCACGGAAAATGGTAGCGTCACCGCGGGCAATGCCTCTTCGCTCAACGATGGCGCGGCGGCAGTCTTATTGATGAGCGTCGATAAAGCGCGGCAGCTTGGCTTGCCGGTGCTGGCGCGAATAGTCAGCTCTGCGGTGGCCGGCGTCGATCCGTCCGTGATGGGTATCGGCCCGGTAAGCGCTTGCCGGAAGGCGCTGCAGCGCGCCGGGTGGGCGCTGGATGAGGTGGATCTCATCGAAGCCAACGAGGCCTTTGCCGTACAGGCGCTGGCAGTCGGTAAATTGCTGGAGTGGGACAACCAGAAGGTCAACGTCAATGGCGGCGCTATCGCGCTCGGCCACCCGATTGGCGCCTCAGGATGTCGCATTCTGGTTAGTCTGCTGCACGAAATGCAGCGCCGCGATGTCAGCAAAGGCCTGGCGACGCTTTGCGTCGGCGGCGGTCAGGGTATCGCGATGACCATCGAACGTTAACAGGAGCCACTATGTTTACACCACAACTGGCGGTACTGGGCGCCGGCCTGATGGGCGTCGGCATCGCCTGCCATTTTGCCCGCCACGGCCACGCCGTACGCCTCTACGACACCGACCCGGCGCGCATTAGCGAGATCGAGAACGTCGCCGCCGCCATTTTGCGCGAGCTTGAAGAGTGCGAGCAGTTTGACGCCGCTCAGCGTGCGTCGGTGCTCTCGCGCCTCTCCGGCACCACGGCATTAGGCGATCTTGCTGACGCCAGCTTGCTGATCGAAGCGATTCCGGAGCGTCTGGCGCTCAAGCACGCCTTATACCGGGAACTGGAAACGCTGATCGCCGACGAAGCTATCATCGCCAGCAACACCAGCGGACTACCGCCGGATCGGCTGGCGCAGGGTATGCGGCATCCGGAGCGCTTGTTAATCGCCCACTTCTGGCATCCGCCGCATTTTATCCCGCTGGTGGAAGTGGTGCCGGGTAGCGCTACCCTGCCGCATCTCGCCAACCAGGTCAGCGACTTTTTATCCTCCTGCTCGCTGGAAGCGGTAGTGCTCAACCGCGCCGCGCCGGGGTTCGTCGGCAACCGACTACAGTTCGCCCTGCTGCGCGAAGCGCTGCATATCGTCAAGAGCGGCATCGCTTCGCCGGAAGTGGTCGACAAAGTGATGCGCGCCTCGCTCGGCCGCCGTTACGCGATGGTCGGCCCGCTGGAAGCCGCCGATATGACCGGTCTGGCGACCGTCCAGGATATCTGCCAGCACCTGCTGCCGGAACTGGCCACGGGCAGCGACATGATGTCGCTGGTCGCCGACAAGGTCGCGCAAGGCGATACCGGCGCCCGTAGCGGGCAAGGTTTTTATCGCTGGGATGAGGCCCGGCAGAAACGAATACAGTCGCGCCGTGAACATCAGCTGCGCTACGCCCTGAAACCGTAACTTCTCGTTTTGTACCCCGACAATAACAATGATAGTGAGGAGTCGTAATGAGTGTGTTGATCGCCCTGGCCGCGCTGGCATTACTGATGCTGGCTGCGTATCGTGGATACAGCGTTATCCTGTTTGCCCCTATCGCCGCGCTTGGCGCGGTTCTGCTCACCGACCCGAGCGCGGTAGGCCCCACCTTTACCGGCCTGTTTATGGAAAAAATGGTCGGTTTCGTGAAGCTCTATTTTCCGGTATTCCTGCTCGGCGCCGTCTTTGGCAAGCTGATTGAGCTGTCGGGCTTCTCACGTTCGATCGTCGCCGCCGCGATTCAAATTCTCGGGCGGCGACATGCGATCCCGGTGATCGTGCTGGTCTGCGCCCTGCTGACCTACGGCGGCGTTTCGCTGTTCGTGGTGGCGTTTGCGGTCTATCCCTTTGCCGCCGAACTGTTTCGCCAGAGCGGTATCCCGAAGCGGCTGATCCCGGCAACCGTCGCGCTGGGCGCGTTCTCCTTCACTATGGATGCCCTGCCGGGCACCCCGCAGATCCAGAACATTATCCCCACCAGCTTTTTTGGCACCAACGCCTGGGCCGCCCCCTGGCTTGGGTTGATAGGTTCACTGTTTATCATCACCTTCGGTTTACTGTGGCTGGAACGACAGCGGCGTAAAGCGCTCGCGAATGGCGAGGGTTACGGTACCGATCTGCAAAACGAGCCGCAGACGCCGGATAACATCAATCTGCCGCATCCGCTGATCGCCATTGCCCCGCTGCTGCTGGTCGGCGTGCTGAACCTGCTGTTTACCCGCTGGATCCCGCAGTGGTATGGCGCCAGCCACGAGCTGACTCTGCCTGGGCTTGCCAAACCCATCGTCACCGAGGTCGGCAAAATCACCGCTATCTGGGCCGTCGAGGCCGCGCTGCTGTCCGGCATCGTCGTGGTGCTGTTGTTCGGATTTCGCAATATCCGCGGCCGTCTGGCGGAAGGCAGCCGTACGGCGGTGGGTGGCGCGATCCTCGCGGCGATGAATACCGCTTCGGAATATGGTTTCGGCGCGGTGATTGCCGCCCTGCCGGGTTTTCTGGTGTTGTCGAAAGCACTGACCGCTATTCCCAATCCCCTGTTAAACGAGGCGATAAGCGTCACCGTACTGGCCGGGATCACCGGTTCCGCCTCCGGCGGAATGAGCATCGCGCTGGCGGCGATGTCAGATACCTTCGTGGCCGCCGCGCACGCCGCCAATATCCCGCTTGAGGTACTGCACCGCGTCGCGTCGATGGCCAGCGGCGGCATGGATACCCTGCCGCATAACGGCGCCGTCATCACGCTGCTGGCAATCACCGGCTTAAGTCATCGCCAGGCTTACGGCGGCATTTTCGCCATTACGCTTATCAAAAGCCTCGCGGTTCTGTTTGTCATTGCCGTGTTCTATTTAACCGGCATTGTCTGATGCCTGATGTAAGGAGTAACGAAATGAATTTAAACGGTAAAACAGCGTTGGTCACCGGCTCCACCAGCGGTATTGGTTTAGGCATTGCCAAAGTACTGGCGCAGGCCGGCGCGCAGCTGGTGTTGAATGGTTTTGGCGACAGCACGAGCGCGCGAGCCGAGGTTGCCGCGCTGGGTAAAATTCCCGGCTATCACGATGCCGACCTGCGCGACGTCGGGCAAATTGAAGCCATGATGCGCTATGCCGAAAGCGAATTTGGCGGCGTCGATATTGTGATTAATAACGCCGGTATCCAGCATGTTGCGCCGGTGGAGCAGTTCGCGGTGGAAAAATGGAACGATATTCTGGCGATAAATCTGTCCAGCGTTTTCCACACCAGCCGCCTGGCGCTGCCGGGCATGCGCGAGCGCAACTGGGGGCGGATTATTAATATTGCCTCCGTGCATGGGTTAGTCGCCTCGAAAGAGAAATCCGCCTATGTCGCCGCTAAGCATGGGGTGATTGGTTTTAGCAAAACGCTGGCGCTGGAGACCGCGCGTACCGGCATTACCTGCAACGCGATTTGCCCCGGTTGGGTGCTGACGCCGCTGGTTCAGCAGCAGATCGATAAACGTATCGCCGAGGGGGCCGACCCGGAGCAGGCCAGAGCGCAGCTGCTTGCCGAAAAACAACCCTCCGGCGAATTCGTGACGCCTCAGCAACTGGGGGAAATGGCGCTATTTTTATGCAGCGACGCCGCCGCGCAGGTTCGCGGCGCGGCGTGGAATATGGATGGCGGCTGGGTGGCGCAGTAACGCTAACCCAACGGAGAAAAGGTCAGCGTATCTCCGTTGGGTCACGCTATGCGCCCCGGGAATTAGAACATCTCCAAAAATCGCTTCACCGTACGCGAGCGCTCAAAACGGCGCCAGGCGATGGCAATATCGGTCTTAACCGGCGTCCCCTGTATCGATTGATAGCTGACGTTGGGCAGCGCGATACAGGTCATCGACTGCGGCACCAGCGCGAAACCAAATCCGGCGTTTACCATACTCAGCGACGATGAAATCTGCGACGACTGCCTGGCGCGGTTCATATCAATACCGGCGCGCAGGCAGCTATTGAACACCAGCTCATACAAACCCGGCGCCACTTCACGCGGGAAGAGGATCGGCGCGACGTCCCGCAGCTGCTCCAGCGCCAGCGTTGGCTCCGCTGACAATGGATTATCGCGCGGCAGTGCGATGACCATTGGCTCCTCATCAATGATACGCAGATTAAACGCCTTGCTGCTTTCGCACGGCAGGCGGACAAAGGCGATATCGATCTCCGCCTCGCTCAGCGCCGCCATCAAATTCGCCATGTTGCCTTCCTGTTGATGGAGGGCGACGCCCGGATGTTCTAGCTGAAAACGGTGCAGCAAGGTGAAGATTTGCGGATGGAAAGCATCAGAACTGGTAATACCTAACGACAGACTGCCGTTCATGCCGCGGGCAATGCCCTTGGCCTTTTCCAGCGCCGCATCGCTCAGCGCGAGGATTTGGCAGGCATCTTCATAAAAGGACTCCCCGGCTTCGGTCAGCTCCACCCCGCGGGTTAGCCGACGCAACAGCGGAGTGCCAACCTCTCGCTCAAGCCGCTGAATTTGCTGACTTAACGGTGGCTGTGAGATACCCAGTTCTTTCGCTGCCCGGGTGAAGTGCCGCGTCCGGGCGACGGCGACAAAATAGCGTAGATAACGAAGTTCCATATCGAAAACGTCTCAAACCAGCATGGTTTCTATATTGGAACTGTGAGCTGAATCGGGTCAACCTTTATTTAACCTTTCTTATATTTGTTGAACGAGGAAGTGGCTCATGAATCATGCTTCAGATTGCACCTGCGAAGAGAGTCTGTGTGAAACGCTACGCGCGTTTTCCGCCCAGCATCCCGATAGCGTGCTATATCAAACTTCGCTGATGAGCGCCCTGCTTAGCGGCGTCTACGAAGGTACCACCACCATTGCGGACCTGCTGAAGCACGGCGATTTCGGGCTCGGCACTTTTAATGAACTCGACGGCGAGCTGATCGCGTTTAGCAGCCAGGTGTATCAACTGCGTGCCGACGGCAGCGCGCGTAAAGCGCGTCCGGAACAGAAAACCCCGTTTGCGGTAATGACCTGGTTTCAGCCGCAGTACCGTAAAACCTTTGACCATCCGGTCAGACGCCAGCAGCTGCATGAGGTTATTGACCAGCAAATCCCTTCCGACAATCTGTTCTGCGCGCTGCGAATCGATGGTCATTTCCGCCACGCCCATACCCGCACCGTGCCGCGTCAGACGCCGCCCTACCGGGCGATGACCGACGTACTCGACGATCAGCCGGTGTTCCGCTTTAACCAGCGTGACGGCGTACTGGTCGGTTTTCGTACCCCACAGCATATGCAGGGAATTAACGTCGCCGGCTATCACGAACACTTTATCACCGATGACCGCCAGGGCGGCGGCCACCTGCTGGACTACCAGCTCGACAGCGGGGTGTTGACCTTCGGCGAAATTCATAAGCTGATGATCGATCTTCCCGCCGACAGCGCGTTCCTGCAGGCCAATTTGCATCCCGACAATCTCGATGCCGCCATCCGTTCAGTAGAAAGTTAGGAGGTTCACATGGACAAACAGTATCCGCTGCGCCAGTGGGCGCACGGCGCCGATCTGGTCGTCAGCCAACTGGAAGCGCAAGGTGTACGCCAGGTCTTCGGGATCCCCGGCGCTAAAATCGATAAGGTTTTCGACTCGTTACTGGACTCCTCAATCCGCATTATTCCAGTGCGCCACGAGGCCAATGCCGCCTTTATGGCCGCCGCGGTCGGGCGTATTACCGGCAAAGCGGGCGTCGCGCTGGTGACCTCCGGTCCGGGCTGTTCCAACCTGATAACCGGCATGGCCACCGCTAATAGCGAAGGCGACCCGGTGGTGGCATTGGGCGGCGCGGTCAAACGCGCCGATAAAGCCAAACAGGTGCATCAGAGTATGGACACGGTGGCGATGTTCAGCCCGGTCACCAAATACGCCGTGGAAGTGACCTCGCCGGATGCGCTGGCGGAAGTGGTTTCTAATGCCTTTCGCGCCGCCGAGCAGGGGCGCCCGGGCAGCGCCTTCGTCAGCTTGCCGCAGGATGTCGTCGATGGTCCGGCGACCGGCAAAGTGCTGCCCGCCAGCAGCGCGCCGCAGATGGGCGCCGCGCCTGACGAGGCAATCAATCAGGTCGCGAAGTTGATTGCCCAGGCGAAGAATCCGGTGTTCCTGCTTGGATTGATGGCCAGCCAGACGGAAAACAGCGCCGCGCTGCATCGTTTGCTGGAAACCAGCCATATTCCGGTCACCAGCACCTATCAGGCCGCCGGGGCGGTCAATCAGGATAACTTCTCGCGCTTCGCCGGGCGCGTCGGGCTGTTTAACAATCAGGCCGGTGACCGCTTATTGCAACTGGCCGACCTGGTTATCTGCATCGGCTATAGCCCGGTGGAATACGAACCGGCGATGTGGAACAGCGGCAACGCGACGCTGGTACATATCGACGTACTGCCCGCCTATGAAGAGCGTAACTACACGCCGGATGTCGAGCTGGTGGGCGACATCGCCGGCACGCTGAACAAGCTGGCGCAAAATATCGATCATCGGCTGGTGCTCTCGCCGCAGGCCGCTGAAATCCTCCACGACCGCCAGCATCAGCGGGAACTGCTTGACCGCCGCGGAGCGCAGTTGAATCAGTTCGCCCTGCACCCGCTGCGCATCGTTCGCGCCATGCAGGATATCGTCAACAGCGACGTCACGCTGACGGTCGATATGGGCAGCTTCCATATCTGGATCGCCCGCTATCTCTACAGCTTCCGCGCCCGTCAGGTGATGATCTCCAACGGTCAACAAACCATGGGCGTCGCCCTGCCGTGGGCCATCGGGGCCTGGCTGGTCAATCCGCAGCGCAAAGTGGTCTCGGTCTCCGGCGATGGCGGTTTTCTGCAATCCAGTATGGAGCTGGAAACGGCGGTCCGCCTGAAAGCCAACATCCTGCATCTTATCTGGGTCGATAACGGCTACAACATGGTCGCTATCCAGGAAGAGAAAAAATATCAACGCCTGTCCGGCGTCGAGTTCGGGCCAATGGATTTTAAAGCCTATGCCGAATCCTTCGGCGCGAAAGGGTTTGCGGTGGAAAGCGCTGATGCGCTGGAGCCGACGCTACGCGCGGCGATGGACGTCGACGGCCCGGCGGTGGTCGCCATCCCCGTGGATTATCGCGATAACCCGCTGCTGATGGGCCAGCTACACCTGAGTCAGATTCTTTAAGTCATCACAAAAGGAAATGGAAATGAAAAAAGTCGCACTTGTCACCGGCGCCGGTCAGGGCATTGGTAAAGCTATCGCGTTACGCCTCGTGAAGGACGGTTTTGCCGTGGCGATCGCCGATTACAATGACGCCACTGCAAAAGCCGTGGCGGATGAAATCAATCAGCACGGCGGCCGGGCCATCGCGGTCAAAGTCGATGTTTCCGACCGCGAGCAGGTGTTTGCCGCCGTCGAACAGGCGCGGAAAACGCTGGGCGGATTCAACGTCATCGTCAACAACGCCGGGGTTGCGCCATCGACGCCTATTGAATCCATTACGCCGGAGATTGTCGACAAGGTCTACAACATCAACGTTAAAGGGGTGATCTGGGGGATTCAGGCGGCAGTCGATGCCTTTAAAAAAGAGGGTCACGGCGGCAAAATCATCAACGCCTGTTCGCAGGCCGGCCACGTTGGCAACCCGGAACTGGCGGTCTACAGCTCGAGCAAATTCGCCGTACGCGGTTTAACGCAAACCGCCGCACGCGACCTGGCGCCGCTGGGTATTACCGTCAACGGCTACTGCCCGGGGATTGTGAAAACGCCGATGTGGGCCGAGATCGATCGTCAGGTCTCCGAAGCGGCCGGTAAACCTCTGGGCTATGGCACCGCAGAATTCGCCAAACGCATCACCCTTGGTCGCCTGTCGGAGCCAGAAGATGTCGCCGCCTGCGTCTCTTATCTTGCCAGCCCGGATTCCGATTATATGACCGGTCAATCGCTGCTGATCGATGGCGGCATGGTATTCAATTAATAAAAAAATAAGCTCTGACATGGTTTGCCCCTGCCTGTTCGCAGGGGCTTTTTTTCGTCTGTTACGCCGTTATTTTGCCGGGTGGCGGCTACGCCTTACCCGGCCTACGGCCCTGCCGGTACCAATGGCCTCAAAACCCCCGGTGGCGCTGCCGCTTACCGGGGCTACAGCGCTGTGCGATTTGGTAGCCCGGAGAAGGCGCAACGCGCCGCCTCCGGGCCCCCCCCTGTGCGACAAAACCGTTGCCAACCGCTAACAGTATCTACTACCGAGCCTGCTGCGCCTGCGCCAACTGGCGGGCAATCGCCTCGCGGCGGGCATCGCCCTCCGGCAACAACATCAGTAGCTGCTGTAGCGCCGCTACCGCCTGCGGATAGTCTTCATTACGTACCGCGCTGAGCGCCAGCATCTCCAGCACCGGCAGGTTTTTCGGCTGCCGCTGATGCAGCTCGCGCAGCAACAGCTCGCCCATCCGCATCTGCGCGTTATCGCCCGCCCGTACCAGCGCGCTGGCGTAATCAAAACTTGCCGCCGGGTCATCCGGCGCCAGCTTATGCGCCCGCCCGAACGCGCCGATCGCCGTCTCGCCATCGTTTAGCAGCAGGCCAAGCCGCCCAAGCAGTTGCCAGCCGGCGAGATCGTCAGGGCTATCCTGCAGATGGCTGCGCAGCCCAAGCCTCAACTGGGCCAACTCATCCATCCGCAGCGGCGCCGCGGTCGGATCTTTCGCCTGCGCCAGCAGCGCGGGATAATGGCGCTCGCTTTGTCGCCACAGCAGCACCTGACCCACATCGCTGGTTTTCAGATAGAGCCCGCCGCTGACGAAAACCAATAATAGCGCCCCCGGTAACAGCAACCAGCGGCTAAGCGGCCGAACGCGCGTCGGTTCCTGCGGCGAAATATCCGCCAACAACGTACGTTGCAGCTCGACGATCATCGCTTCATTACTATCAGTACGCTCCTGCTCAAGTTCGCGCAGTCGGGACTGGTACAGCGAGCGGTTGATGTCATTGCGATCCGCTGCTGTTTTCTGTTGCCGCGACCGGCGGTAACGCGGATCGAGCATGCAACAGAGCCCACCCAGCGCCATCAGTACGCCGCCGTACCAGATCCAGCGCACGAACGGTTTATAGTACAGACGCACCGCCCAGCTGCCATCATCCAGTTCTTCACCCAGCGCGGCGTAAAGATCGCGGGTAAACCCGCCGCTGATGGCCGCTTCGGTCATCATCATTCGGCTGGCGGTGTAAAAGCGTTTTTCAGCATACAGCGTGGCTTCCGGGCGACCGTTGCGGCTGACGGCAATCACCCCCTCGCCGCCGCTCCAGTTCGGCCCGACGATATTACGCACGCCCTTGAAGACGAAGTGATAACGATGAATATCGAGGCTGTCGCCAGCCCGCATGCGGACATCGCGCTCGATGCTGTAGTTCTGGCTGAAGGTGATGCCAATAACGGTTACCGCCACGCCGACATGGCCGAGAACCATGCCCCACTGGCTGCGCGTTAAGGTACGCAGGCCGCGCCAGAAACCGTGGCGATGCGTGGCCCGCTCGTGGACTTCAATCAGCGCAAAGATAAGCACCCACAGCGCCATCATCAGGCCGATGACCGCCATCGCGGTGATGCGGTCCTGAAGCAGCCATGGCAACGCCAGAGAAAGTGACAACGTCACCAGAAGAGATATCGCCAGTCGTTTAAGCTGTTTACCCGGCAGGTCGCGCCGCCAGCGAATCAGCGGCCCCAGCCCCAGCAGCAGCGCAAACGGCGCCATCAGCGCGGTGAACATGGTATTGAAGAACGGTTCGCCGATCGATATCGTCCCCAGACCCAGCGCTTTGTGCACCAGCGGCAGCAGCGTGCCTAACAGCACCACCAGCATCGCGGCCATCAGCAGAATATTGTTGCCAAGCAGGAACGACTCGCGCGACCAGAGCGTATGTTCCACTCGCGCCCGCACTCGCCCGCCTTTCACCGCATACAGCAGCAGCGAGCCGCCAATCGCGAGGGTCAACAAGGCAAGAATAAACATCCCGCGCGCCGGATCGGAGGCAAAAGAGTGCACCGATACCAGCACGCCGGATCGCACGAGAAAAGTCCCCAGCAGGCACAGCGAGAAAGCCGCCAGCGCCAGCAGCACCGTCCAGGCGCGAAAGCTGCCGCGCTTTTCGGTTACCGCCAGCGAATGCAGCAACGCGGTACCAACCAGCCACGGCATAAACGAGGCATTTTCCACCGGGTCCCAGAACCACCAGCCGCCCCAGCCCAGTTCGTAATAGGCCCACGCCGAGCCCAGCACGATCCCAAGTGTCAGGAACATCCACGCCGCCTGCGTCCACGGGCGCGACCATCTCGCCCATGCGGTATCCAGCCGCCCCGCCAGCAGCGACGCAATCGCGAAGGCGAAGGCCACCGAGAAGCCAACGTAGCCCATGTAAAGGATTGGTGGATGAAAAATCATCCCGATATCCTGCAACATAGGATTGAGATCGCGGCCATCTACGGGATACAGCGGCAGGCTACGGCTGAACGGATTGGAGGTGAACAGGATAAATAGCAGGAAACCGAAGGCGATCATCCCCATTACCGCCAGCACCCGCGCCACCGCGTCGGAAGGCATCTGCCGGCTGAAGAGCGCGACGGCGAACGTCCACACGCTGAGCAGCAGCACCCACAGCAGCAAAGAGCCTTCGTGCGCTCCCCAGGTGGCCGCCACCCGGTACCACACCGGCAGCGCGGTGTTGGAGTTTTCCGCCACGTAGCGGATGGTGAAATCATTGATTACAAAGGCATGCACCAGCAGCGCAAACGCGCCGATGATGCAGATAAACAGCGCACAGGCCAGCGGCCGGGCTAATGCCATCAGCCATCGTTCCTGACGCGCCGCGCCCCATAGCGGAAAGATACTTAGCAGCAGCGCCAGCCCCGCCGCCAGACACAGCAGATAGTTGCCCAGTTCCGGCATCATGGCTGTGTCCCCTGTTGTTCAGGTGTCATCACGTTTTTTACCTCAGGCGGGGCGAATCCAGTGCCCCGCCCCGGCCCAGTTACTCTGCAGCAGCCGGCAGTTTCGAGACGTCGGCGTTACCTAACGCCTTTTCATCGCGAATCATCGACTTATCTTTACGTACTTTCGCCACATCGCTGGCGCTCACCGGCGGCGCGTTGTTGCCCCAACTGGTGCGGATGAAGTTGACCACATCCGCGACCTGTTGATCGTCAAGGCGCCAGCCGAACGACGGCATGGTCAGGTTCGAGACCGCATCCTTCACCGCCGGCGTGGTGTTGCCGGTCAGAATGATGTGAATCAGCGAGGTCGCATCTTCAGTCTGTACCACCGGGTTGCCTTTCAACGACGGGAACGCGCGTTTATAACCGACGCCGTCGGTACGGTGGCAGGCGGCGCAGTTATCGACGTACAGCGCCGCGCCGGTTTTGCTGTCATCGCCTTTCCACAGATCTTTCGCCACGCTATCTTCAACCGGAGCTGGCGTCTGTTTACCGCCGCGCGGCGGTAACGACTTCAGATAGCGGGCAATAGCGGTGATATCGTCATTCGAGAGATACTGCAGACTGTGCTCAACCACGTCGCTCATGCCGCCGAAGACCACGGATTTATCATTGCGCCCGGTTTTCAGGAACTCGGCCAGCTCGGCTTCGCTCCAGCTCCCCAGACCGTCGCGATTTTCACCGCGCAGGCTGGAAGCCACCCAACCGTCAATCGGCGCATTGCTACCCGCCAGGTAATCATCGCCTTCGCTTTCGCTAAGCGCTTTTTCCTGCATCGTCAGGCTACGCGGGGTGTGGCAGGCGCCGCAGTGGCCAAGCCCTTCCACCAGATAACGACCGCGCTCCAGTACCGGATCCACCTGCGGATTGGCGACAAAGTCGCTCGGCGTCGGAGCGAAGATGCCGCGCCAGAACGCCAGCGGCCAGCGCATCGACAGCGGCCACGGGATGTCCGTGTCTTTGTTGGCGACGTTCACCGGCTCCACGCCGTGCATAAAGTAGGCGTACATGGCGCGCATATCCGCTTCGTTGATACGGGCGAAGGAAGGATACGGCATCGCCGGATAGAGCGTGGAGCCGTCTTTACGCACGCCTTTACGCACCGCGTCGTCAAACTCTTCGAAGGTATAACCGCCAATACCGTTCGCTTTGTCCGGCGTGATGTTGGTGGAATAAATGGTGCCGATCGGCGTTTCCATCGGCAAACCGCCGGCAAAAGGTTTGCCCTCTTTACCGTTGGTGTGGCAGGCCACGCAGTCGCCGGCGCGCGCCAGATATTCGCCCTGCTTAATCAGATTGCTGTCCGCGGGCGCCTCTTCGGCGAACGCCGCGCAGCTTAACGCACCGAGAACCAGTGCCGATAACCATTGCATTTTCATGATTTGCTTTCCCTTATGCCTGCACCAATGGACCCGGATTTCTCAGGTACTGTTCGCGGATAGCCTTCGCCGACCAGTAGGCCAGCGCGGCAACGGTACCCGTCGGGTTGTAGCCCAGCCCCTGCGGGAAGGCGGAAGCGCCGATGACAAAGACGTTATGCACGTCCCAGCTCTGCAGATAACGGTTCACCGCGCTGGTCTTCGGATCTTCGCCCATCACCGCGCCGCCGTTCATATGGGTGGTCTGGTAGCTGGTGGTGTCAAAGTGGCTATTGGCGTTTTTCGGGCTGCCGAGCATATATTTCGGCTTCATCGCTTTGGCGATCGGCGCCATCTTATCGAACATAAACTGCGCCATCTTGATGTCGTTTTCCTGCCAGTCGAAGGTCATGCGCAGCAGCGGCTGACCAAAGACGTTTTTGTAGTTCGGATCAAGATCGAGGTAGTTCTGGCGATAGGACTGATGCGCGCCGTGGGCATCCATCGACAGGTGGTGCGTGTAGGTGTCGGCCACCGCCGATTTCCACTTACTGCCCCACGCCGGGGTACCCGGAGGCACCGGCAGGCCGGAGATAGGCTTGGTCCCCGCCTGGTTAACCCAGAACGGCGAACCGCCGACGAAGCCCGCCGCACCGTGATCGAAGTTATCGGCGTTGAAGTCATCGACGCCGACGCCGTTGCCGCCCGCACCGATGAACGGGTTGGTGAAGGTATCTTTATCGAAAATGGCCTTGATAGTGGTCATGTTTTGATAGGCGAAGTTACGCCCGACCACCCCTTCGCCAGTCTCAGGATTGTACGGTTTACCAATCCCGGAAAGCAGCATCAGATGCACATTATGGAACTGGAAGGCGCCGATAATCACCAGATCCGCCGGCTGTTCCATTTCACGGCCCTGACCGTCGACATAGGTCACACCGGTGGCGCGGGATTTATCGTCAGTCAGATTGACCTTCAGTACGTTGGCGTTGGTACGCAGTTCAAAGCGTTTTTCCTGGCGCAGCGCCGGCAGGATGTTCACGTTCGGCGAGGCTTTCGAATACATATAGCAGGCGTAGCCGCTGCAGAAACCGCAGAAGTTACACGGCCCCATCTGCGCGCCATACGGGTTGGTATAGGAGTCGGAGGTGTTTGCTGACGGCAGGTTATAGGGATGATAGCCCACTTCCAGCGCCGCTTTTTCAAACAGCTGCGCCGACCAGGTATTTTTCTGCGCCGGCAGCGGGAAATCGTCCGAGCGATCCGGCGCGAAGGCGTTACCGCCGCGGCCTTTACCGACAACCTTCCCTTTGACCGACCAGGCGGTACCGGAGGTGCCAAAGACTTTTTCCGCTTTATCGAAGAACGGTTCCAGTTCGTCGTAGGTGACGCCGAAATCCTGGATGATCATATCCTGGGGAATGAAGTTTTTGCCGTAGCGCTCTTCATAGTGGCTGCGCATACGCAGTTCGATCGGATCGACGCGGAAATGCACGCCGGACCAGTGCAGACCCGCGCCGCCAACGCCGGTGCCCGGCAGGAAGGCGGCCAGTTGACGGTAGGGAACCGCCTGCTGGCTGGTGTTGTGACGAATCGTCACCGTGCTTTTAGAGAGATCCTGGAACAGCTTGCGGCGGATGTTATAGGTCAGCTCATCGATAACCTGCGGATAAGCGCCGTCCGGCCAGGTATCGCGCATCGGACCGCGCTCCAGCGCGACGACGTTGAGCCCCGCTTCGGTCAGCTCTTTGGCCATGATCGCGCCAACCCAGCCGAAGCCAACGATCGCCACATCGGTTTTTTTCAATACGGTCGCCATGATTACGCCCTCTCCCCATTAATTGATACCGGTGGGAAGGGATAGCGTTCGCCTCGTTCAACCCAGTCCATAAAGTCGGCGCGCGCGCCGGGAAAATTAATCAGCGTCCAGCCGACCATGCCTTTATTGCCGCCATGGATAGGGTCGCTAAAGAAGCCTTCGCGGGTGTTTTGCAACAGATAGGAGAAAAACAGCGAGGCCGGCAGCTGTTTGAACTGCGCCTTGCCGGATTCCCACAGACCGAGCGCCTCATCCTGCTGCTCGCCGCTCAGTTCAGCAAAGCTCTTGTGATACTGGTTTTGACACCACTCTTCGGCATCGGCGATACCGAGGTTATAAATCTGTTTTGGTACCAGCGGCAGCTGGTAGCCCATCTCTTTCGGTACGTCGGGGTTAAATGGCCCCTGCATATACCAGATGGAACCGGTAGCATAAGGGGTGTTGAGCTGACGGTCGATAAATTCCGGCACACCGGCCTCTTTGGCGCCGGGACCGAGTTCATCGGCCGGGATTAAGCGAGCGACGGCGGCGTTGATAAACAGCCACTCGCGATCGTTGAAGAATTGCGGCTTCCAGTCGCTGGATGCCGCGTTGCCACCGGCTGAGGGTGCGGAGGCCGCCTGTGCCGTGGCGCTCGCCGCCACGCCAATGGCGCCCACGCTGCCGCCGCCGATGACTACCGTTGGAATCAAGGCCATTGATTTTACTAAAAAATCACGCCTTGAATTGTTGGTTTTCTCGCTCGACATAATCACATTCCTGTCAATTAAAAATACTGTTTTGTCGCTTACAAGCCCAGCAAATCCCGCTCTGGTACCGATACCATTGAACTGTTGCGAAACAGACCGTCTGGCTTTGGCCAATAAGACGTACAATAAATCGCCAATAGCGATAAGATTTATAGGGTTATCGTTTGGATATTAGACGATTCTCAACGCAACGCGGGAAAATGGCGCAAATATTCACCGGGTTGTCACGATAAGATCGGGCATTTAATAACCTGAGTGCGGTAAGTCATGCGGAAATTTCGCGCCTTTGGTTTTACCAAAGCGCCAATAAAGGGTGATATGTATCACATTTGTTATTTTTTGTTTATGGTACATGGCAGATTAAGCACCTGTAAATACTCGCTTAATGAATAATTAAACAATTCGAGCTGTTAAATTAGTTAATCACCGTTGTTAATTAAAACAGTATCTGTGCCCTTCTCATTTTAACGACACGGTGATGTCGTACAGATATTCCCAATAACGAGGAGAATTTATGTTCGATCATGTCAAATTTGGCGTCAGTGATTATGCCGCGAGCAAGGCATTCTTTTTACAGGCGTTGGCGCCGCTCGGCGTGACGCTGGCAGGCGAAGGCGAGCCGGCTTACGGCGCGGAGCTAGCCGGGGCGAACGATGCCTCTTTATGCCTCTATCAAAGCGAAGATAAACCCGCGCCGCTGCATATCGCCTTTTGCGCCGACAGCCGCGAGCAGGTTGATGCCTTCTGGCACGCGGCGCTGGCCGCCGGAGGCAAGGATAACGGCGCGCCGGGACTGCGGCCTAATTACCACGCCAATTACTACGCTGCCTTTGTCATTGCGCCAGATGGACACAATATCGAAGCGGTGTGTCATCTGGCAGACGGCTAAAACCCATAAAACGCCTTGCCTGCTGGGAGCAAGCTTCCACACTACGGGCGATAACGCAGTCGAAGTTGGAAACACCCCCACCTGCGTGGGGAAGACGACTGGGATGCCGTCATCATTGGCCATTCATCGGAAACACCCCCACGTACGTGGGGAAGACTATTGATATCGCAACGCCGGGGCTTGGGGATTAGAAACACCCCCACGTACGTGGGGAAGACTGCGTCTACCGGCTGGACGGCGGCCTGCTCTGGGAAACACCCCCACGTACGTGGGGAAGACTGGCGGAACGTAACGCAAATCTGGTGACTGAAAGAAACACCCCCACGTACGTGGGGAAGACGGGCTTCACGAATCACAGCTTCCCGATTGCAAAGAAACACCCCCACGTGCGTGGGGAAGACAACGTGCCGGAACTGGTCCGGATGTACCGGTCAGAAACACCCCCACGTGCGTGGGGAAGACTCCAACTCGTTCGTCGATTTGTCGATCGCCATAGAAACACCCTCACGTGCGTGGGGAAGACAACTGGATCACCCCTATGGCCCGCACCCTGGAAAGAAACACCCCCACGTGCGTGGGGAAGACTGTTGGATGCGGGGGTTATCAGCGATCCCTTTGGAAACACCCCCACGTGCGTGGGGAAGACATGGCTGAATTGCGACGTAAAGCAAGCGCGCAAGAAACACCCCCACGTGCGTGGGGAAGACCCACTTGATTTTCCCCATGCTGTCAGCGGTCTGGAAACACCCCCACGTGCGTGGGGAAGACTAGCGCTGCCTGAGGTCGACATAGAGTCTCCTGGAAACACCCCCACGTGCGTGGGGAAGACATGCGACCGCTACACAGTGCAATGCGTTCACCGGAAACACCCCCACGTGCGTGGGGAAGACACGTTACCCTGCATACCGCGCAGGTTAGAGGGGGAAACACCCCCACGTGCGTGGGGAAGACACGTGAGCTGGTTCTGGGTGCTGGCGCTACTGGGAAACACCCCCACGTGCGTGGGGAAGACTCCTCATGGTTGGCTCAATACGTAGAGCCAATCGGAAACACCCCCACGTGCGTGGGGAAGACACCAATATATTGTGAAAGAGCGACAATTAAAACACTATATCCATGTATTACGACAGTTTTAGGGTCTCAATAATAAGCTGTAACCCGCTGACCTCAATAATCGGCTTCCTGACCTCGCCCTTGTAGCGAATTTCATAGCCAGGCGGTTGAGGAATACTGCGAAACAGCATCAGGCCTGATTCCGCGGGCGTGTACTGCATCAGGTAATCAACGACGGTTTGCGCAACCGAATCTTTGACGCCTGAAACGAAAACGTTCGGCCGGGGTTCGACAAACCACAGTTTCATTCGCCCTCGAACCGCTGGCGGCAAATCATTTGCCAGTACGACGAGCACGTTTTCCTCCCATTAGCTCATTGATATCGGCCGCAATCAGGTTGAGCAAATCCAGGGCTATCACTCGTTTTCTGAATGCCTCAGAAACTTTATGTTTATCGTATCGCCCCGCCATCTCCCTCGACAGCGAAAACGCCAGATCGATACAGAGCCGCTCTTTGTAAAGGTCAGCCAGATCATAGACAAACGGTAAAGGACTACCTGAATGGATAAAACCGATATGCGGCGAGTACCCCATCGCATGCACCACTGAGCATAAAATGCCGTACAGAGCCGCGTTGGTGGAGGTCAGGACCTGGTTTGTCAGGTCGCTCAGTTCAAACTTTCCGGGGGTAAACTGACGTCCTTTCCAACCGACGCCATACTCTTGCGCTTTCTGCTGATACAGCGCGCGAACCCGGCTCCCCTCCATGCCCATCATGCTATTTAAACTTTTGCCCTCGAGCTCAGCATCCGGAAAGCGTTTAGCAAACATCGCCGCGGCAACCTTGAGCGCAGACGACTCATTGCAGGCCAGCGCCATCTGTGCTTTGAGATTGCGGGTATCCGCAGTGGGCAAAAAACCGGCGGCATAAAACAGCAGGCTATCCTCGCCCACCCAGCACACCGCACAGTTAGCGGCGGTCGCGGTTTTGATCGCCTCATGTGTCACCGTGGTTCCGGGGCCAAGCAGCAGCGCGTTGATGGTCGCCACCGGCAGAGGAACTACGTTGCAATCGGCATCAACCCATTTAACACTGCTGTCATCAATCTCCAGCCGCCCGCGCTCAAGGTATAAAAAAGGATATTTGTCCTTCACCTGTGGCAGTAGTTCGCGGGTGACCTTAACAAACAGCCTCTCTCCCTGGGCCATTAGCGGCACTCCAGCACGGTCACCTGACGATCCCGATAACGCTTATGTCGACCGAACTGCACCGGGACATCGTTTAGCGTGATGATGTCACCCTCTCCTTCCCCTTCAATAACCGTATAGCTTAGCGTGCGCTGCTTGCTGTCGGCTAACTTCTGCGCCTGCTGCCAGGCCTCCCCGGCGCTGTCATATATCCCCTGGTAGATCAGCTCGCTGGGCACGCAACTTTTACGCCCCAGATACAAATCCCAGACGGGGTTTTGTAAAGCCTCCGGCAACGACTCGGCCTGCTGGCGGCCAAGCGCCATCACCACGGCAAAAACCGCATCCTGGAGGTAGTGGCGGTAGGTCATTTTGGGAGCACTACTACCCGCTTTCGTTCCATCAGATTTCCTGGGTATCAGCAGACTTTGCCAGGGATCGCTGTCGTCATAACCGCTGCCGACCATATGGAAGTCGCACAGCGTCGGCTCACGGACTTGCGGCTGGCCCTGCTTGTCGGTACGGGCGTAGGCGCGAACTTCCATCGCCAGGTTATTCATCTCCGCCAGCCACTCGACCTCTGGCCCCGCGGCGCCTCGCGCACAGCAGATCAGCCCCAGAATGCCCGAGCGGGTCGGGAAATTCAGCGTATCGCGCACATCGAATTTTGAATCGAATCCCCAGGACTGCAGCGGCCCTTCAAGCCACAGCAGCATATATCGCATAGATTGGCTCATCTCCACCGTCCATTACAGATGTGACTGTAAGTCAGCAATCAGGCGGTCAATGCTGTAGTCGAGATCCTCGCCCCACTCGTAATCGCCTTGTTTGCCAAACAGGGAACCGGAGAGTTTTTCTTTTTTATTCAGCCACTCTTTCAGCGCCGCTTTACTGGGGGATAAGAAGCCTTCGCCCTGGCTCTTAACAGGCTGTTCGAAAGAAGCCTGCAGACCCTGGCCTTTACGCAACAACACGCGGGCATAATCCCACGGGCAGGCCCCGGACTGCGTTGTTTGTCGAGCAGCGGGAACGGCGACATACAGCGCCTTAACGAACGCGGCGACGGCAGTTTTGATGTCAGCATCCTCACCCAACGTCTGTTCCAGTTGTCCCAGATCCAGGCTCACATAGCGATAATAGGTCGCCGAATTAAACTCCAGGCTGCCCATATGTGCCGAACCATTTTCATCGTCCGTTTTGTAATCATCCACGGCGGTAAAGAACTCGACCTCGTTACTCACTTTATGCGTTGAAATCGCATGCGCGAACGAGGCCGCCGCCTCAACGTTCATATCCGCCGCTTTAGCCACCATACGGCCGAAAAGCGCAATATCCAGGGCGTCCAGCGTTTTGCTAACCGCTTTTTTGGCGACCTTGACTAATTCTTTGTCTTTCAGTTTGGCGGCGTCAAAATCCTTTTCCTGCGCGTAAGCGGCGAAAGCGGAGGCCTCAGACTCACTGAGAAACAACAAGGTATCTTTCGACAAAAAAGCAGACATCGTCTCACCGCAGCGATTGGCCTGCTCATCGCTCGCTCCTAAAACGGTACAGGCGTTGGCCAGTATTGAGGCAATTTTTTTACTACGCACTCCGAGACGAATACCAAAATCAGGCAGCGCCAGACGAACCTGGCGCTTCCAGCACTGCGATGACACTCTGGCGCGCGAAACGCCGCCAACGATGGCGGACTTGGGGGCCCCCACATCATCGCGGTTAAGGCAGGTCACCGGGAAAGACTGCAAAATATGAAACTCGATACGGGTGTTTTTGGAACGGGGTAGTCATTGGATTATCCTTAATAAATTTATTAATCATCAGGAAAAAAGCGCATCAACAACGGGCACAATCTGCAGCAGGCCGCAGCCAAAGGCGCGCCCTTTGCCAATGCCGTGATGAAAGCTATGCTGAAACTGCGGCCGGTCGGTTACGGTAAGCAGCCCCTGTACCGTCGCCTTGCCAAGCGTCACCTGGCGGCCGGCTTTATCTTTAAACTGCAGCACTTCCATCGCCTCTACCTGCAGGCTCGGAAGATCAACGTCAAAGCCCCAGCGGCCGGCGCGCTGAATAAACCACTGCGCGATATCCGTCCGGCCTTTAATCGCCATGCGCTTACCCGTTTGTTTATCTTTTCGCACCGGATTCACCTGTACCTCAAAGCGATAACGCGAATGTGAGAGAAAAGCAGCAGGAATCGATTTGCTGATGACCTCGCCGTAGCGCCCATCAACCTTTGCAGCCGGGGGTCTATCAGAGACAATCAATACTCTGCGACCGTGAAAATCGCCGCCGCGGTCGGCGTAGGCGATGCCGCTCGAGATATGACTGCACTTCTGCCGGTCTGTACGCACGTCAGCAAACAGGCTGTACACCACACGGTGTAAGGAATAGGCATCGCTGATTTTCAGCGCTTTCACCGCGGCGCGATCAAGATGTAAGGCACTGGCAAAAAGTTCAGTCATGTGGATTCCCCGTCTCATTTCTGCCGGCCTCCTCGGCATGACGATAGAATTGTTGCGCCCAGCTGACGCGGATCCGTTCGCGGCGGCTGCCGGAGAACCCCAGCAGTTCGTTGAGTAATCTGGTGAAATCCGGCGTCACCTCGCGGCCTGCCATTAATGACAGCAGCGGGCGCAAAATACGGCACGCTTCGCTCGTCGAGGTGCAGGCTAACAGCCGCCGCAGCCGGGCTTTGGCCTGTTCAGACTGGTTGCCCTCGGGATAACACCCCGCAATAGCGGCCCCCAGAGCGGTTGTACCGTTACAGGCGGGTTTCGCCCTGGCCAGAGCGGCGCCAATGATGCAGTACGGCAGGCGTTGCCACTCTTTTTCCAGGTCAATGCCAAACCCCGCCAGAATTTCCCAACTCTGATATTCGGTCGCCGGGTTGTCCGCCCGTTTCAGGCGGGCGGCAAAGCCATTGTCCTTCCCGATACGCTCAATCACGTAACCGACAAATCGTTTGGCGGGCGATTCGCTACCCGCGCATTCGGCGGTAACATCTGCGGGAAACTGATCCATTATGATCCTCCTTAATCAACGGTATGATCTTGGCAAAAATTAGGCCGAAACTGTGCCCAGGCATCTATTTGACGGGCGCTGTCGGCGGGGCAAAGTTGGTCAAAAACCTGTTCGGCATAGCCGACAAACATTTTTCGTAGCGGAAGACGCGTGGAACGATCTCCCACAGAGTTAAGACAAGCATCAATAAGCGCCTGAGCATG
This sequence comes from Klebsiella sp. 141153, assembly GCF_032601995.1. Taxonomy (NCBI): domain Bacteria; kingdom Pseudomonadati; phylum Pseudomonadota; class Gammaproteobacteria; order Enterobacterales; family Enterobacteriaceae; genus Klebsiella; species Klebsiella sp. 141153. Next base: position 41,945 of record NZ_JAQIRJ010000018.1, read on the forward strand.
ACGTTCGCAAAGATGCCAGAATAGCGCAGCAGCTTTTTCAGCCTGCTTTGTCACAAAGGGCTGGGCCTTCCCGGTCGCTGATTTATCAATATCTGATAGCTGGCGGAAATAACGCACAACCGCCCCCCAAAGCTGTTTTTGCACAGCTTCAAGCTGCGTCATTTCATATTTTAAATATTCAAGAAAGGAACTATTGATGAGATCGGATGACAACCATATTTCTGACTGAACATAATCATCCGTACCTGAAGGATACTGTTCACCAGCTTTGATACTCACCCTTAATCCACCCGACCATACCGCAAACTGTTCTGTACTACGGGTTATCCGCTGCAGAGGAAGGCTAAGCTGGCGGGTTTCAAATCCCCGGCTATCACCCTGGGCGATAAACTGGAGTAACGAGGTCAGTTCACGCCAGGGGCGCTTACCCGGATTAACCCATAAAGGCGTCGTTTTCTTTGCGGAAAAATCAACGGACACCGTGGGGTCGGTTTTGCCTTCAAGATGGCCGGCATGGCTTATTCCATCGCTATAGTGAATGCCGTCCTCGGCTAACAGACAAAATTTACCCATCGGGATCAGGCGTCCCAGCAGCGATGTTTTTAACGAACGTACAATGTCATCATCTTCCCCTGTCGGCATTCGCTCCCACGGAGCAGTCCCCAGCGTGGGATACATCACCAGTTGTGCAATATCCTCAGCAGTAAATAAATTGAGCCAAATGCTTTGTACGATTGAGTTGCCCAACCAGTATGAATGCAAAAATCCCTTTCCCCCGACGGAGACGCCAGGTTTACCACTAGCAGTGTTCCCATTTTTGTTTTGTTTACCCCGATAGCCCGGCGTTAACACCACAGAGTTATCAGTTTTCTTGCCCCCGAGGCCAAATCCCATCTGTGTAACAATCGTTAGCGCTTTGTCCGCATCGGTTAATGGCTGCTGTTGCTGGCTTTCGGTCAAAACCGTGGTATTGCCGGTACTTACCTCCGGAGACAATGTTCCAAAAGACTTGCGCTTGGCGGCTTGAATAGCGGGCATCTGTAAGAATGGCTTTTCGCCATATAGATAAAAACGGTCGTGCCATTTAGCAAGATACTGCAGGCAACGATTGGCCATTCCCTGCCAGCCCATCTGTTGCCAGGCGCTATCATCCGCAGGCGTCGCGGCAGCCTGGGCGATGGCAAGTAGCAATTTGGTGAGCGCGATTTTTTGTACTGGATTGCCGTTTAACGCACGTAATTCCGGCTGACTAAAAATATCGGTTAAACTGACCAACCCCACGTCCACGACCGCAATCCAGGGTTCATCAATCAAATTGAAACGGTTTTCCATGGTTTATTCCTTTTTGGAAATGGCCCGGAAGCCAAGATATTCACTGTATTCGAGGGTGTATTTATCGCCTGCTGGCCGGCCATCCAGCGTCTTTAGTTCGCCCGCCGGGCTGACAATGGCAACGCGCAAAAGCGCCTCGTCATCTTCGGGACGGCCAAGATAGAACACCTCCTGCAGATGTAATTTTTCCAGCTCATTCCTGGCGATTTGGGGCGGGCAATAAGTCGGGTTCACTCGTACCAGTTGCTGATTAAGCGATACCGCCAACTGCCGCCACTGGGCCCGATTTAAACGATGTCGGCCATGCGGGAGGGTTAATTCAGAATCATCAAGCAGGCGGAAATTCGTGACGCCGTCATGTGAACGTAGACCGCGCAGCAGCAACAGTTCGGTAGTGTCACGATCGCTATAGCGGGTCTCAGCCTTATGCTCAGGCAGCGTTTTCCCGCCGGTAGATAACGTTAGCTTCGCCAGCGACTGTAGCGCCTGTTCACCTGAGCGAAAGCGGCTGCCATTCTTCAGTTCATGCAATAGCGTGGCCCATGGCCCCTCTTCAGAACGCTCGCTATAGGTCCGATCTATTAGGGGGCGAATATCCCCAGGCAACGAGATAACGCGGAGCGCTTTCCAGACATCCAGGCTACGGCATAACACATAGGGTGAGTAGACCATCGCGCTCATGCCGAATGCAGAACCAGGGTTGGCTAATGCGCAGTCAAGGGCTGGGGACAATAGCCAGCATTCCGCTGTCGCGCTGGCATGGCGGGGAGTTTCCGCATGTCGCCACAGTCGGCCAAGACGTTGCAACAACATATCGGTAGGCGCAAAACGGCTCACGAGGAAATCAGCGTCAATATCAAGAGATTGTTCCAGGACCTGGGTCCCGACTAAAATACGCCCGCACCGCTGGCGTTGTGCCCAACCAGCCTGGCCGTAAAGTGCGACCCAGCGCTGCTCATGCCGGTTACGGTGCTGAGGCGTAAAGCGCGAATGCAATAGTCCTATTTCACAGCCAGCGTCAACCGCCCGGCTAGCCATATCAAGATAACGTTGCTGCGCTTCAGCAACGGTATTTTCAATCCACAACACCTGCTGCCCAAGTTCTGCGCGTCGTAGCGCCTCTTCCAACGCGATTTCATCTTTACCGCAGCAATGGAGAGCGAAGGTAGTATGCTCTGAAACAGGAACGGCAATCTCGACCAGCGTCGATTCCGCAGCGCAGGTGGGCGCGGCGGTGATCAGCGGATATGCCTCACTGTTTGTCGTTTGCTGCAGCAAGGCGTCACGGCGTTGCCGGCTCAGCGTGGCGCTGAGAATAATCACCGTACAGTCGATTTGACGGAGAAATTCGACCAACGCATTGAGAATCGTGCCGGTATACAGATCGTAAGTATGAACTTCGTCAAGGATCACTACCTTGCCTGCAAGCCCATAGGCTCTGACAAAACCATGCTTCACATTCATCACCGCCATCAGCGCCTGATCGATGGTGCCGACGGCAAACGGCGCTAATAAACCGCGTTTACGGTGATTAAACCATGACCCGCCGGGACAGCCCTCTTCGCCCAATTCGGTATCCAGTAACCAGGCGCCAGAATGCAGCAATAAAGCGCGTTCAGGGGTATTCGTATCAATAATCTGCGCCAGAAAAGCATTGAAACGATCGTAGATTTTATTTGAGGTTAACTGCGTGGGGAGCGCGAAATAAATTCCGCTGGCTTTGTTCTGCGCCAACAATTGATAAGCCGCATATAGCGCGGCCTCGGTCTTACCCATCCCCATTTGTGCTTCAAGAATATAAACGCCGGGCTCGGCAACCTGTTCAATAAAAAGCGACTGGGGCGTACGCGGCTGCATAATCCGTTTTACAGGGTCAAACACTTCAGCAAAAGAGAGATTCTGGCGAATAATTGGCTTAATAAAACCCGCCTGCGTTAAAGCTGTTGATATATTCGGCCGCCAATCTTCTTCCGGATTGTCAAAATATTCGCAAGAACCTATCCAGTCAGCGACGGAGGTTAAACCAGCAACCACCCTGGCCTGGGCTGCCGAATCAAACGTTGGCCAATCGGTTTGCAGATTTTGTCTTAGCTGAGCCACTAATTTTTGGCGCTCATCGAACCACAAAGGGCCGCCAAATATATCGGCATTGCCGCGCCGGCCATCAACTCGCGGATTAAAACCATGATGTTGTCCGAGTATTTCGGCGACATATCGCGGCACTCCGAACGCTTCTGCGCTCGCCTGGCTGACGCCTGCGTGCCCACCCCACTGGCTTTCAAGTTCAGGGCTTACCCCAGCCAGCGCGGGGTACTGCCGATAACTAATGCCGCAGGCTGAAAATATCTTTGCGACAAACGTTGGGCTGACCTTCCCAATATCATGACAAGCGGCAGCCATTTCGCTCCCTGCGGGGAATAAATGGCCGCGCATTGCCTCGGGGAATCGGGAAATTAAAACTCGGGCGATCTCTCCCACTATTTGACAGTGTTCCAGCACCGAGCGCCCTATCGCTACACTTCCGTTACTAAGCCTTCTTGTTTTCGCGGGACACTTTTCAAAACCGATCGCCGTGACGGCATTTTCGGAATGCAAATGAATTCGGGTTAAACGTCTCACAGGGAATCTTCCATGACGAATGCATTATAATCTCGGCAATTAAAATCACATCATTCCCAATAGAAATCCACCACTAATTTATGCACATCAATAAACCATTTTAATTAAAATAATTTGCAAGGCATATTTATTAGGCCGCATTAAATTGTTGTTAATAATTGCTTAACCCACATTTTTACAAAATATATTTCAGCACAACAACACATGCACCGTAATCATACGAAACAATTAATTCATATGTTTTTATTATTTCAGATTGATGAATTAACCCTCATTAATATGAAGTCATTTCACAAAAAGATGAATACGAAAGCCATGGCGGTTTCCCTACCGCCATAGCGCCCTAAGCAAAGTTTATCGCTGCGGGAAGATCCACACATCGTCCGCGGGCAGCGTCAGGTTACAATGTTCGGCGTCACGCAGGGCCGTGCCGTAGGCGCGAATCGCAAAGTCATCGCCCTCGGTGCGGAACAGATATTCCCACCGATCGCCGAGGTACATGCTGGTCAGCAGCGGAAGTTCCAGGCTGTTATCCTGCGGCGAGCAGTCAAGTCGCAGGCGTTCGACGCGGATCACCGCCGTCGCCGGCTGGCCAACGCTTATCCCCTCGCCCGCGCGGCCCCATAGCGCCCAGCTGGCGCCTTCAACCCGCGCGCGTCCGTTCTCCAGCGCCGTCACCTTACCGTGCAGGCGGTTATTGCTGCCCATAAACTCGGCGGCGAACAGAGTAGCTGGGTTACCGTACATCTCCTGCGGCGTCCCCTGCTGTTCAATCACGCCGTTGTTAAGCAGCAAAATGCGATCGGAGATCGCCATCGCTTCATTCTGATCGTGGGTGACCATCAGCGCCGACAGGCCCAGCTTAATAATGAGCTCGCGCAGAAATACCCGCGCCTCTTCACGCAGCTTGGCGTCGAGGTTGGATAGCGGCTCATCCAGCAGAATAACCGGCGGGTTATAGACCAGCGCCCGCCCAATTGCCACGCGCTGCTGCTGGCCGCCGGAAAGCTGGTGCGGGTGCCGGTTGCCCAGATGTCCCAGACCTAGCTGCTCGAGTACGCTCTGCACCCGCTGTTTAATCTCGCCGCTGGCCACCTTACGCAGTTTCAGCGGATAGGCCACGTTGTCGAATACCGTTTTATGCGGCCACAGGGCGTAGGACTGGAACACCAGCCCGAGATTACGCTCTTCCGCCGGGATCTCGCTACGCGGGCTGCCGTCATAAACCACGCTATTGCCAATGGTGATCCGCCCGGCGGTCGGTTTCTCCAGACCAGCAACCGCACGCAGCAGCGTGGTTTTCCCGCTGCCTGAAGGGCCGAGCAGCGACACCACCTCTCCGCGTTTGAGCTCCATCGACACCCCTTTCAGCACCGGGTTGTCGCCATAGGTCAGATGTAAATTGTCTACCGATAACTCAATCATGTAATTTCACTCCAAAGCGCAGGGCGATACCCAGACCGACTACCACCAGCAGAATATTGATAAACGATAGCGCCGCGACGATATCAATGGCGCCCGCCGCCCACAGAGAGACCAGCATCGAACCGATCGTTTCAGTGCCTGGCGACAACAAATAAACGCCGGTTGAATACTCGCGTTCAAAGATCAGGAACATCAGCAGCCAGGAGCCGATAAGCCCGTAGCGCGCCAGAGGAACAGTGACGTGGCGGGTGATTTGCCCGCGAGAGGCGCCGGTGCTGCGCGCGGCCTCCTCCAGCTCCGGCGCCACCTGCAGCAGCGTTGACGAGATAAGGCGCAGGCCGTAGGCCATCCACACCACCGTATAGGCCAACCAGACGCTGAAAATGGTGTTGCGCAGCGCGCGCAGTTGCACGATAAGGTGTTCGCGCAGCCAGTCGGCGACCGGCAGCGCCGAGAGCCAGCCGTTTTTCAGCGACTGATCGAGCCACATCGGCACAAACAGAAACACCCACAGAAACGCCAGACCGGCCAACAGGCCCGGCACCGCACGCGGTACCAGCACGCTGTAGTCGAGAAAACGCGTCACGTTATCCGGCTTACGGTGCATGGCGATACCGACAAACAGATAGCAGACCACCGCCAGCGCGCCGCCGATAATCCCGATCGCCATCGAGTTGACGATCGCCCGCAGCAGGTTCGGCTGCTGCCAGATGTTGCGGAAAGTCGCCAGCGACAGCTCATCCCATAGCGAAACGCCAACGCCCCAATTGGAAATAAAGGCCCGTAGCGCCACGCCCAGCAGCGGGACGCCGATGGTCACGGTCAACCACGCCACCACGACCGCGCCCGCGACCCAACGCCATTTCCCCAGCGGCAAGGCGCGCGACTGCGACGCTTTACCTTTCATGGTCACGAAGCGGTTGGCGGTACGCATCAACCGGCGCTGCAACATCACCAGCGGAATGGTAATGCAGATTAACACCACCGCGACCGCCGCCATCAGATGGTAAGAAGGCGTTCCCAGTTTATTGGTCAACTTATAGAGATAGGTCGCCAGCACCATGTTGCCCTCCGGATCGCCGAGCACCAGCATCAGGCCAAAGACCTCCAGGCCGAGGAAGAACAGCAGCACGCAGGCGTAGAGAATGGACGGCCGTACCATCGGCAAGCTCACCGAGGTCATCACCTGCAGCGGCGTGGCGCCGACGGTACGCGCCGCCTCTTCCACGTCCGAACCGACGCTACGTAGCGCCGAGGAGATATAAAGATAGGCGTGCGGGACGTGCGTTAAACCGGCGATTACCACGATGCTGAACATCGAATAGATATTCCACGGCACAAAACCAAGCCACTCCTGCGCCCACTGCGACAGGAAACCGACCGGCCCGGCGGCCACCACGTAACCAAAGCCCAGCACCATCGGCGAGACGAAAATCGGCACCAGGATCAGCGGCTCAATAAAACGTCGCCCGGGTAAATCGGTGCGAACCATTAAAAAGGCCAGAATGCCGCCCAGCGGAATCGCGATAATGACCAGACCAAAGGCGAGAATAAATCCGGAGCGTAAGGCCAGATAAAAATCCGGATCGGTAAAAATAAAACCGAAGGCTTCGAGGCTCCACTCTTTTGAGCGGGCAAAAAATGGCGCGGAAAGAAAGCTTTGCGCCACGATAAATAATAGCGGAACGTAAATCACCAGCGCCGCAATCAATACCACCATGCCACGCGGTAGTCCCTGCCACTTTCTGCGTAAAATGTTCATCTTTAATTCCCCTGGCAAAGTGCAGAGATAAATTATCAAGAAGAGATATGAGTACTTATTTACTGAACACTGATAAGGTCATTCCCCCGACTGCATTCCGGGGGAATTTTCAAAAGCCATTACTTTATTTCGCAGCGGCGGCACGCCATTGCTTAATAAATTCCAGACGCTGTTTAGGTTGCAGATATTGCAACAGGCTTTCATCCACCGGAATCGGCTTCAGGGCATTGCCCAGTAATTTCGTCATTCCGTCGATATCATTTTTACCTTCAATATCGTTGCGAATTGATGGAATATCACCCTGAGAGGCGAGAATCGTTTGCCCTTTTTCCGACAGTACGTAGTCGAACCACAGTTTCGCCGCGTTAGGATGCCCTGCTTCCGCGGTGATAAATGAGACGCGGGACAGCACCAGCACGTAGTCTTTCGGATAGGCAATACCTAATGACGGGTCGGTTTTAGCGCGCGCTTCGGCATAGGAGCCGAGGATGTTATAGCCGATCAGGTTTTCACCGGAGGAGACGCGCTCCATCATGGTGCCGGTAGAGGATTGCACCGTCAGGCCGCCTTTGGCGATATTCGCCAGGTCTGCAAAGTAATTGCCGTCAGCCTTGCTATCCTGCACCGCCAGCATAAAACCAAGCCCCGACTTCTCGATATCGTAGGTGGTGACTTTGCCTTTAAATTTATCAGCCTGCCCGGCGATAAGTTTGGCCAATGCGGTATGTGAATCCGGCACTTCATTTTGCGGGATCAGCCGTTTGTTATAGATAAAGACCACCGGCTCATAGGTTGTACCGTAGGCTTTTTGCTGCCAGACCGCCCATTTCGGCAGCTTGCCGACTTCCGGCGAGGCATACTCTTGCGCATAATCGGTGGCTAATTTCAGCGCCGTGTCCATGGAAGAGCTCCACACTACGTCGCCGCTCCCGCCGCCGGCGGCTTGTTCACTAATATAACGGTTGTACAGCTCGGTGCTGTTCATATCGTTATATTCAACTTTAATCCCAGGATATTGCGCTTCAAAGCCTTTAATTAACGGCCCTGCCGCTTTGGTGTCCGTTGTGGAATAAACCACGACTTTGCCCTCTTTCACCCCGGCATCAACGACCTTTTGATAATCTGCCGGGTAGCCCTGCGGCACCTCCGCCAGCGCGGAGTACGAGAAGACTGTCGTCAGTGAAACCACTAAACCACCGATTTTCTTATACATAAAATCAACCCTTAAGCATCAATAATTAAACACAAATTTAACATATAGTGCTGTAAGAACCTCTGCAACGCATGGGCCGGGTTTTTTATAGCTTTTGTGACAGTGGTGTAGTTTAAAAAGTGGTGTTTATGGAGTTTATTCAGCGAGTAGTGAAAACAGCGAGCGAGGTCACAGATTAATGCTGCGGCGTCACGGAGCGATTAGCGCTATGGTCAAAGCCTTTTATTTGCATTTCTTCAGGACCATTCGAATAAAGAAAAACAGGAGCAGCGCATAAAGCAGCGCCATTACCAGGATGGTAATAAAAGAAATGGGATCTGCTCCTGATTCATATGGTTGACTGAGACGGGAGTTAAACAGGCACCAGGTATGATCTATCACCCAAAGCGTTATGCCATTTAGAGGTTTACCATAGCTGCTGAGCCATAAGGCAAAAAGAAAACATACCGCAAATAGTAATGAATTCTTAATGTACTTCACAACTGGCACAGTCTCGGCTCCCCTGAACATCTACGTAACCATAAGCCAATAAACCCGATCGAGAACCCGGTACTTTCACTTTAGATGTTCTCAATAATGTTTGCCTAACAATATAAAAATCATTTCTATCCACAAATGTTATACATGTATTCCATTACTCTATCAGGCTTGGTATTTATTACATCAACTGAACAGCATGAATACAATACCTCTTTTATCGCTCCATCACAATAAAATAGCTCAAATAAAAAACCATCACATAACGCTATTCAGAGTAATATTAAATTTACTCCTGACAATAATAAATGTACCTTTTACATATTCACCTAATATTACATTCAAAACCATTTTGCCGGGCGGTTTCGTCAAAATGAACCATGCCAATAATCTCCCTATTTAGTGAGAGATATTTATTGCCTTGATCTTCTGCGCCTCGCGGCGCAGCATGGAACGGCAAACGCAACAAAACAACAACATACATCGAGGAGACTATCCGTGCCTACAGGACATCGATTTCGCCCCACGGAGCTACACCACTTCGTCACTACCCTGTTCACGCAACTGGGCAGTACGCCAACCGAAGCCGCGCTGGTCGCAGACCACCTGATCGCCGCCAACCTTGCCGGACACGATTCCCACGGCGTCGGCATGATCCCGAGCTACGTAAAATCCCATAGCGAAGGTTTTTTGCAACTTAACCGCCATGCCAGCGTGATGAAAGACGCCGGCGCCGTCGTCACCCTCGACGGCAACGCCGGTTTTGGCCAGGTCGTTGCCCATGAAGCCATGCAGTTGGGGATTGAAAAAGCCAAACAGCACGGCCTCGCCGCCGTGGCGCTGCGCAATGCTCACCATATCGGGCGCATCGGTTACTGGGCGGAACAATGCGCGGCGCAGGGGTTAATATCCATTCATTTCGTTAGCGTCGTCGGCGACCCGATGGTGGCGCCATTTCGCGGCAAAGATAGTCGCTTCGGCACTAACCCACTCTGCGTGGTCTTCCCGCGTGAAGGCCATCCGCCGCTGCTGCTCGATTACGCCACCAGCGCCATCGCTTTTGGCAAAACCCGCGTCGCATGGCATAAAGGCGAAGCGGTGCCTGCCGGCTCATTGATTGACTCTCGCGGCGAACCGACCACCGATCCGGCGGTGATGCAGACCTCGCCGCTTGGCGCCCTGCTCACTTTTGCTCAACATAAAGGCTATGCCCTGGCGACGCTCTGTGAAGTACTCGGCGGTGCGGTCTCAGGCGGGCAAACGACCCATCAGGACAGCCTGCAGGGCTGCGTCGACGCCATCTTCAACTGCATGACTACCATTATTCTCAGCCCTGAAGCCTTCGATGCGCCGCAGATGCAGCGCGAAACCGAGGCCTTTATCGACTGGTGTAAACAGTCGCCGCATGATGCCGATACGCCTATTCTGGCGCCTGGAGAGTGGGAAGCGGCCAATCGTCAGCAGCGGTTGGCAAACGGTATTCCGCTCGATGCCAGTAGCTGGCAGGCGATCTGCGCCGCCGCGCGGCAGGCCGGCATGTCGCAAGAGACGCTGAACCAACTGCAGCAAAATATGGAAGTTAACGCTTAACCTCAGTCCCCGCGGGGCGATCGTCAGCCACGGCGTCCCGCGTCATCGTCACTTGTGACGACGTCAGTGATTTTCCCACGTCTTCATCACCTTCATCCCGCGTCATCAGCGCTATTTTCACTTTGGCACGCATTATGCAATCGAACTGCATCGCACGACGATCGACGTCGCGCGTTTGCTGACGGTAGCCTGCCGGGCCCGGCGCGCTATCGCCCTATCTTCACTGTTAACAGGTCTGTTACTGATGAATAAAATTACCAGCGTGTGCCCCTATTGCGGGGCAGGTTGTAAACTCAAATTGGTTGTCGAAAATGATAAAATCATTCGCGCCGAGGCCGCCGACGGCGTCACCAATCAAAACCAGCTATGCCTGAAAGGCTACTACGGCTGGGATTTCCTCAATGACACGCAGCTTCTCACGCCTCGCCTCAAGCAACCGATGATTCGTTATCAGAAAGGCGGCCCGTTCACCCCGGTCAGCTGGGAAGAAGCGATTCGCTACACCGCCGCTAAGCTCAGCGAGATCAAAGCCAAGTACGGGCCGCGCGCCATCATGACCACCGGATCGTCCCGCGGCACCGGTAACGAAACCAACTATGTGATGCAGAAATTCGCCCGAGCGGTACTCAATACCAATAACGTCGACTGTTGCGCCCGCGTTTGCCACGGGCCGTCGGTCGCCGGGCTGCAGGCTTCACTCGGCAATGGCGCGATGAGTAACTCAATAAGCGATATCGAGAACTCAAAATGCCTGCTGGTCTTTGGCTACAACTGCGCCGATTCTCACCCTATCGTGGCGCGACGGGTGCTCAAAGCCCGCGATAACGGCGCGAAAATCATCGTCTGCGATCCGCGGCGCATTGAAACCGCCCGCATCGCCGACCAGCATCTGCAACTCAACAACGGCAGCAATATGGCGCTGGTCAACGCCTTCGCCCACGTCCTGCTGGAGGAAGATCTCTACAACCACGATTACGTTGAGCGTTATACCGAAGGGCTGGAGGCCTACCGCGAAGCGGTGAAAGACTACTCTCCCGAAGCCGTGGAAGCACTGGTCGGCGTCCCGGCGCTGGCTATCCGGCGGGCGATGCTTACCTTCGCCGCCGCCCCTTCCGCCACCATTATGTGGGGAATGGGCGTAACCCAGTTCGGCCAGGCGGTTGATGTCGTTCGTGGTCTCGCCAGCCTCGCGCTGCTGACCGGTAACCTCGGAAGGCCTAACGTCGGCGTCGGCCCGGTTCGCGGACAAAATAACGTTCAGGGCGCCTGCGACATGGGCGTATTACCCAACCAGTTCCCGGGCTATCAGGATGTCACCGACGCCGCGGTGCGCGCCAAATTCGCCAATGCCTGGGGCATCGATCCGGCGATGATGGATACGCAAATCGGCACTCGTATCACCGAAGTCCCGCATAAAGCGCTGGCGGGAGAAATCAAAGCCTACTACATCATGGGCGAGGATCCGCTGCAAACCGAGGCTGACCTGGGTCTGGTACGCAAAGGGATGGAGGCGCTGGATTTCGTGGTGGTGCAGGATATCTTTATGACCAAAACGGCGGAAGTGGCTGACGTACTGCTGCCGGCGACGTCCTGGGGCGAGCACGGCGGCGTCTTTACCTGCGCCGACCGCGGCTTCCAGCGTTTCGAGCAGGCTATTTCTCCCACAGGTAACGTGAAACGCGATTGGGAAATTATCAGCCTGCTGGCCAGCGAGATGGGCTATCCGATGCATTACGCCAGTAACCAGCAAATCTGGGATGAGATGCGTGAACTCTGCCCGCTGTTCTACGGCGTAACCTGGGAGAAAATGGGCGATATGGGCCACGTGCAGTGGCCGTGCCCGACGCTCGATCACCCCGGTACGCCGTGGTTGTATCAGGATAATCACTTTGATACCCCATCGGGCAAAGGGCAACTGTTCGCCGCGCCGTGGCGCGCGCCGGCGGAAACGCCGGACGATGATTTCCCGCTGGTGCTCTGCACGGTGCGCGAAGTCGGACATTACTCCTGCCGTTCAATGACCGGCAACTGCGCCGCGCTGCAGTCGCTGGCGGACGAACCGGGCCGGATACAGATGCACCCTGCCGATGCCGAGCGGGCAGGTATTGCCGATCGTCAGCTGGTTTGGGTGAGTTCGCGGCGCGGCAAAGTGATGACTCGCGCCGATCTCAGCGAGCGTATCAACCCCGGCGCAGTGTACATGACCTACCAGTGGTGGGTCGGCGCCTGTAATGAGCTGACCCAGGATAATCTGGATCCTATCTCGAAAACGCCGGAAACCAAGTACTGCGCGGTGAAGGTCGAGGCCATTGCCGACCAGGACTGGGCGGAACGGTACGCCTGGACGACCTATAGTTTGATGAAAGCGCGGTTAAAGGCGGCGGCTAACGCCTGAGGGTGAATTCAGGGGGAGGCTTAGCTTCTCCCTGGAATCTGACGCTGTCTGGATTGACATCAAAATAGGCCTTCTTTGGCAGGACGACTTTGTGAAAATCTTTTGTACCGCTCAGGGACCTGCCAGCAGGGACTGAAGTATATAGCCGCCCACCAGCCCTGTGGCGCCAGCAAGCAGGACTTTCCGTTGTTCGGTAAGTTTAGACATGGTGTGTTTTTCCTCAATTCAAGCGCATGGCATGACGGACGCTGTCAGGTGTTTTTCCAGTCCACCCCTGGAATGCGCGATAAAAGGAATTGGGATCTTCGAATCCAAGGAGGAAAGCGATCTCTGCGCCGGACATCGTGGTATTTGCCAGATAATGTCGGGCAAGGCTCTCCCGCACCATATTGACCAGGGCGCGAAAGTTTTCCCCCTCCTCCTCAAGCCGACGTTGAAGCGTACGCTTGCTCAAACCCAGTCGTTCCGCGGCCTTCTCAATGGTAGCCGCGTTACCAGGCAACAGCTCCAGTAAGACAGCACGCACGCGTTCCGCCGTCGACGCTGTCGAATCAAGTTCACTGAGCCGTCGACGAAGATCGGGTTCGAACGCGTGAAACATGCTTTCGTTGACCGTGAGGAATGGACGCAAAGCATCCACAGCGGCGAAAGCGATTGCTGGATACTCTCCCTTTTGCACAGGTACGCCGAAGAAATTCTCGTAACGCCGGAGATAACGACTGGACGGAAGTTCCGGCAGGATAACGCGATGCGCCTTAATGTGCTCACGGGTAGCCAGTCTGGCTAGTCGCACGAAAAACGCAATCTCGGCCACTTGCAGCGAGTGAGGTACCGCGGTTTGTATCGACAACCAGCGAGGCGTCACGACCAGCTCGCCTGCGTCACCCGTATTGACTTCCAGGCTCATGGGCGCCACAAGTTGCTTGTATTTGGCGAGGCGCTGCATAGCCTGTACCAGATTCGTGCTGCACAGGGCAGCGAACAGCGGTGGGTTGAAAGAATCAGCCGAGAGAGTCTCGACGAGGCGTAAGGGAAACATGGCATCACTTGCCTCAGCCTCTAAAGCGCGCCAGAAACGAAAATAGTCTTCGCCAGAAAGCCCCTGTCTTGTACGGGAGAGTAAATCGTCTGGAAGGCCGGCCCGACGTAATACATGGCCAGGCTGAACACCTAAGTCCTTCAGTATTGCCAGCCAGCCAATATCCATGGGAAAAGTTTTGTTTTGCACCTTCAGCACTCCGTCACTATTGCTCATTCAACCGACGCTCAGAGTATAGAGCAGTCGTGCGCTTAACCCCCGTCAAACCGCGCCACAATGACTGCACGTTGCGCCAACCTGTAACATCCGCGACTCACTCCCTGTGCTGGCATCTCTCGCATTAAAATTGGCGCGGATTGCCAGAGCGTTGTCGCGGCTTGCTTCCTATAGTGAGATGAAAACATCACACCAGCCAGGACACGTTCCACCAGTCCTGACGGTCCAATCTGAACAATAGAGAAATCCCAATGAATGCTACCGAAGCTATCGACCGACTGGATCCCCAAAAATGGACTACAACATCTCCCGCAGAACGTTTGCATCTGCTGGAGGAAATCCGTGCAAACCTGAAGAAGTACGGTGATGACCTCGCCTTCGCCGACAGCAAGATGAAGAATGGCATCCTCGGTGCGCCTCTTTTTTCATACCCAATGTCAAAGGTTGCTACCGTCGTTCCTATGGCGAGTACCGTCTCGGCAGCCATCATCCTTTATGAATCCATTCTCGACGGCAAGATGCCACAGCCGCTGAGCGTGGAAAAAGTGAGTGAGGATCTCTACGACATTTATGTCTTTCCGCAGGAGCGGAAGGACAAGTTGATGTACGCGGATCAGAAGAGTCGCATCCGTGTGAAAGGCGCACCGAAACAAATCAATCCGATGGAAAAGCCCGCGGGTATTATTGCCGTGCTGGGTGCCGGCAACTACAGCTCAGCGCTCGAGGTGTTGAAAGCGATCTTCTTCGAGAACTGTACAGTCGTACACAAACCGCATCACCTGAACGAAGAAACCGACAGGATTTGGGCGAAGATCATGCAGCCGCTGATCGATCGGCGCGTTCTGAGCTTCTGCGATGCCGATCGGGGACAAGACCTGACAGTAGATCCCCGCCTCTCCCGGATCTACTTTACAGGTGGAACCGCAACGGCCGAGGCTATCATGTCAGCGACAGAGACGCCGCTTATCTCCGAATGCGGCGGCAATAACCCATGCATCATCGTGCCGGGCGACCGGCCATGGACAAAGAAGGAAATTGAGCATCAGGCAGTGCAGATAGCCACCATGGCAAAGTTCAATGGTGGCGCGAACTGCGGTCGTCCCCAGACTCTGGTGACAAGCAAACACTGGCCGCAGCGCAAGGAATTCCTCGACGCGCTGCGGGTCGCTATCTCGGAGACTACTCCGGCCATGGGTATGTACTACCCCGGCGCCGACAAGGTCGTGGATGGTTTCCGACAGGCCTATCCCGATGCGGAAGTACTGAGCCCCGAGGGCGGCAAGTATCCGCATTCCGACGTCATATTACTAACAGACATTGAGCCCGGTGGCTACGCCACTTCACATGAAGCGTTTAGCCTGGTGCTCGCTGAGGTGCCGCTAGATCTGCCAGCCAATGCCGCGCACTTCCTCCCCGGCGCCGTCAAGTTCGCCAACACCCAGCTCCTGGGCACGCTCGCCAGTGCGATACTTATCGATGAGGACACCAGAAAGGCCCATCAGAAATTACTCGAGCAAGCGGTGTCTGACCTGGAATATGGTGCGGTCGCCATCAACAGCATGCCGTCCTTCATTTTTCTCAACCCCTATCTTACCTGGGGTGGAAATGAGGCAGGCAAGACGTTCGTTTCTGGTCGCGGCAACTTTGGCAACCTACTCAATTACGAGAACGTTGAGAAATCGATCATGGAGGCAAAGTTTATGTCACCAGGGCACATGCTCTATACCAACAAGCGAGCATTCGACAATATGGCTGGAAACATGGCGAATTTCGCAGTCGAGCCTACCTGGATGAACCTGACCTGTCTGATGGGGGACGCCATCCGCGATAGCTTCCGTAAAAAAGATTTCTGAGTCAGTAGAACGCATCGGCCTGAAAGGCCTTATCCATTGCCCTTTACTCGACTATCTTGTAGCGAGTCTGCTTCATAGCCGGGGCAGTGACTACGACCTTGAGGACATGCATAGGGTGAGCTCCACAACAATAAATCGGAACTCATCGCGGCTTTCCATACGCTCGAACAGCTTGTACGCCAGTTCGAGCGCTATCAGGCCAGAGCCGGTCGTGGCATTCTGCACCTGAAAGTGAGTCTAGCAACGATAGACATGGCGACATCATCACTATTGTGAATTTAATTACACCATAGTAAATTAATGGGGTTATTTTTGTAGGTAATTACCCCAAACCATGTCCACTTTAAGGAAAATAAAATGATAAAAATCAGAATGTCACGACCTTCTGAAGCGGAAGACATCATCCAGATTTGGAAAAGTTCTGTAGATGCTACGCACGATTTTCTGACAACACATGACCGGCAAGAGATCGAAAAAGAGGTGGTCGGTTTTTTTTCAGAAACCCCTGTATGGGTAGCGACAAATGATGAAGACCTTCCACTCGGATTTATGTTTTTACATGATGGTCATCTGGAGGCGCTGTTCGTAGATGCTGCTGCTCGCGGGTTTGGCGTCGGCAAACTGTTGATATCCCATGCCCTTGCTCTTCATCCTGATTTAAGCGTCGACGTCAATGAACAAAACCAACAGGCCGTCGGGTTTTATCAACATATGGGCTTCCAGGTTTCAGGGCGCTCCGGGCAGGATAGTCAGGGAAGACCTTATCCCCTGCTGCACCTGCGTAAAGGGAATGGCGTCTAACCGTTTGCCAGGGAAATATCATCTGTTTTTTTGGCTAAACGCAACGATGTATGTACAGCTCTGTTCGCTATCCGGGTTAGTCATTTGGCACTCGCCTGCAAAGGTAAGAGCAAGACAATCACCCGCTTGCAAATGATGAGTCTGATGATTGACCCTAAAATCAAGGTTGCCGCTCAGCATCCAAAGTGTTTGCCCGCAAAGATGCTCAATAGCGGAGGCGGGGATCGTCAGTTGACCCATTGCAGGGATTTCAACTTTTATCAGTTCCGGACTGGCGCCCGCCGGAGACAATGTCCAACGAATAATGCCTGATTGTTCATCTCTCCAATGCTGCTGCTGGTGAGCGAAACGAACCAGCGAGTTCTGATGTTGCTCAAGCTCGGCGAAAAGTTTTGATAGCGTAATATTCATGGCGTTCGCTAAACGACTAAGGATAGTCGCGCTGGGGCTGGAGACGCCTCGTTCAATCTTACTAATCATCGCCTGGCTCACGCCTGAGCGTTGAGCAAGCTCCGTTACCGTCCAGTTACGAGCTTTCCTGTGCTTTAGTAATAACTGTGCAATGTCGCTATCTACTATCTGATTTTTCGCTGTTTTATCCATTTTCACCCTCACTTTCGCCAGCCTGATTATGCCATTACCTCAATTAGGCTGGAATCATTGATTGTGTCAGTGTGAAAAAGTCAGGTTTCAATGAGTGGATAATTATCTTTAGCACCCACGTCATCAGTAGAGCATGAGTTTGCGATGCGCGCTCCCGGTAAAACGCAGGTAAGTTAATCCGAGTTCTTCGTTTCATAGCAACGTCCCCCCCTTGATTAAGGATAGCGTTGCATCGACCCGTTGAACTCACAGCGAGGAGTGAACATTGTGCTTAAATAATGATGACTCTGGCAGGATGGGTTTTCAATGCCTGGAAGGTAGCCACTAATTCAGGTGACGTAAATGTGTAGCAATCCCCCACTTTAGGCCAATACATTTTCCATTAATCAGGTCGATAACAGAATAACTTGCATTGGGATGAGCATAGCGAGGGAAACTATTGACAGTCCCTTCTTTAAGAATTGCCAGAGTGCCCTGACTGACATGCCCGTGAGACACAATACATATTGTTTGTTGATGTGATGAGGTATCTTCCAGGTTTTGTAAAAAACGCATAACTCGCTGAGAAGCATGCGCCAGTGACTCCCCCCCTGGTGGACAATACTCTGCATCAAGCCTGAATAATGCATTTGCATAGTTTGGATGTTTTTGTCTGAGTAGTTCTAACGGCATACCTTCAAACTGACCAAAGGCCTGCTCTTTAAGGGCCGGTTCAGCCGTCAGTGAACAATGAAAGTGTTCAGCCAGGCTTTGCCCCATTTGCCAGGCACGCCCAAGCGGAGAAGCGTAAACACGCTCTATTTGATACTCACTTGCACTAAACGCTGCTAGTAGGAGGGATGTTTCACGCAAACCCCGACAGGTCAAGGAGCTATCGCTGTGCCCCTGAATAATTCCTTCCCAATTCCACTCTGTTTCTGCGTGTCGAACAAGTATCAATTTCATCGTTAGCTGGTCATGCTCGTTGTTGATCAAAATGTCCCAACTGCGCGATGTCAAACACACACCGTTGAAGCAGCGGAAGGCTTTTCTGTTGTGGAAATAATGAACAAGTGTAGCTTATTGCCGTTATGCAGCGGCTCTGGGTGTGGGGCGCTGAATTTTATCCGTAGTTAACTTCCGCTTTTGGCACGGAGCGGACGTGTTAACGAAGCTGAAGGTCCGCTGGGAGCGCTTAGCGGACATGCCATCAGCTTATCAGCCACCTTTACGAGCATTCCATTCATCACGTGTGATTTCCCATA
>NZ_JAQIRJ010000019.1:0-42050 GCF_032601995.1 Klebsiella sp. 141153
GACCCCATGCCGAACTCAGAAGTGAAACGCCGTAGCGCCGATGGTAGTGTGGGGTCTCCCCATGTGAGAGTAGGGAACTGCCAGGCATCAAATTTAGCGTGCTGATATGGCTCAGTTGGTAGAGCGCACCCTTGGTAAGGGTGAGGTCCCCAGTTCGACTCTGGGTATCAGCACCACTTTTTAGGTTAAAGTTCGGCACTTGTAAAGAATTTGCCTGGCGACGAGAGCGCGGTGGTCCCACCTGACCCCATGCCGAACTCAGAAGTGAAACGCCGTAGCGCCGATGGTAGTGTGGGGTCTCCCCATGTGAGAGTAGGGAATTGCCAGGCATCAAATAAAACAAAAGGCTCAGTCGAAAGACTGGGCCTTTTGTTTTATCTGTTGTTTGTCGGTGAGCGCTCTCCGGAGTAGGGACAAATCCGCCGGGAGCGGATTTGAACGTTGCGCAGCAACGGCCCGGAGGGTGGCGGGCAGGACGCCCGCCATAAACTGGCAGGCATCAAATAAAACAAAAGGCTCAGTCGAAAGACTGGGCCTTTTGTTTTTATGTTTTGCGGCCAGATGCGGCACCAGTTCCCCGGTGGCGCTATGCTTACCGGGGCTACGCAACCCGTAGCCCGGAAAAGGCGCATCGCGCCGCCTCCGGGGAAAGCCGCTGCCATAGCAACGTAAACGAAAGGCTCAGTCGGAAGACGGGCTTTCTGCTTTTGTCTTTTGCGGCCAGACACGCCGCCATCTTCCCCCGGTGGCGCTGCGCTTACCGGGGCTACAGTCCTGTAGCCCGGAAAAGGCGCATCGCGCCGCCTCCGGGGAAAGCCGCTGCCATAGCAACGTAAACGAAAGGCTCAGTCGGAAGACGGGCTTTCTGCTTTTGTCTTTTGCGGCCAGACACGCCGCCATCTCCCCCGGTGGCGCTGCGCTTACCGGGGCTACGCAACCCGTAGCTAGGAAAAGGTGCGCAGCACTGCCTCCGGGGAAAGCCGCTGCCATAGCAACGTAAACGAAAGGCTCAGTCGGAAGACCGGGCTTTCTGCTTTTGTCTTTTGCGGCCAGACGCGGTACCAGTTCCCCGGTGGCGCTACGCTTACCGGGGCTACGCAACCCGTAGCCCGGAAAAGGTGCGCAGCACCGCCTCCGGGAAAAGCCGCTGCCATATCAACGTAAACAAAAGGCCCAGTCACACGACTGGGCCTTTTGTCTTTCTGGCGACTGAGCCAAAGGGAACGCCTCCAGGCTGAGCATTCATGGAGAGGAATTGCTAACGAGTCAGCGCCACGATACCTAACGTGAGACCGGCAACCGCTGCGGCCCCACCGGCGATCGCGCCAGCCGTTTCCCAGTTATCCTGTGTTGTGCCTTTTACACAGGTATTGGTATGCACCAGTCGGCCCTGCGAGTCATAGACAGGCACGCACGGGGAATCATGGGCACAGCCAGCAAGCAACGTTGCTAACAATGTCACTAATATTAATTTTTTCATGGTATTACCTCTAAATAACCGTTTGCTGTCAACGTTGTTAACACATAACGGAATAGCTTATTTTACCACCGCAATGACCCGGGCCTGGAAGGGGAAATAATCTCAAATTATGAGCAGTGTAAATATCGTGAAGAGAAATGAGAAATAATGAAGAGAATATGCAGGAAGGGATATACCAATGCGTTAGTTGGGGATGAAAAATTAATATTTCTACTAACTTGTTGTTCTGATAAATATAAAAAAAGGCGCCGCGTGGCGCCTTGATAATTATAGTCGATTATTCTGCGTGACGGGTAAAGCGACGCCTTACGACCACAAAGAACACCGGCACGAAGAAGATGGCCAATAGCGTTGCAGTAAGCATACCGCCCATCACACCCGTACCGACAGCGTTTTGCGCGCCGCTACCAGCGCCATGGCTAATCACTAACGGCATGACCCCAAGAATAAAGGCTAATGAAGTCATTAATATAGGGCGTAGACGCATACGGGATGCCTCCAGGGTTGCCTCAATAATGCCTTTCCCTTCTTTATCCATAAGATCTTTAGCGAACTCGACAATAAGAATAGCGTTCTTCGCAGATAAACCAATAGTCGTTAGCAGGCCAACCTGGAAATAAACGTCATTATTCAACCCTCTAAGCGAAGCTGCTAATAATGCGCCGATAACCCCTAATGGCACAACCAGCATAACTGAGAATGGAATAGACCAGCTTTCATAGAGCGCTGCCAGGCAGAGAAAGACGACTATCAGCGAAATAGCATATAACGCTGGCGCCTGGTTACCTGATAGACGCTCCTGATAGGACATGCCGGTCCAGTCATAGCCAATACCCGTAGGTAGTTTACTGGCGAGTTGTTCCATCAGCGCCATCGCTTCCCCTGTACTCTTGCCCGGAGCCGCTTCGCCGAGGATCTCCATTGAAGGCAGGCCGTTGTAACGTTCCAGTCGTGGGGAGCCATATACCCAATGCGAGGTGACAAACGCTGAGAAGGGCACCATCTCGCCGTTGGCGCTGCGAACGTACATGTTATTGATATCGCTTGGTAACATTCGGAATTCCGCTTCGGCCTGAACATAGACTTTCTTCACGCGGCCGCGGTCTATAAAGTCATTTACGTAGTAGCCGCCGAGGGCTGCCGAGATGGTTTCGTTAATGTCGGATAGTGAGACCCCCAGCGCCTGCGCTTTCTCTTCATCGACGTCAAGTTTAAACTGCGGCGTATCCTCCAGACCGTTAGGGCGTACGCGCACAAGTTGATCCGGATGCTGTCTTACCATACCTAAAAGCTGGTTTCGAGCCTGGGTCAACTGTGAATGCCCTAAGCCCCCCTGGTCAATCAGCTCGAAGTCGAAACCGGTCGCGGTACCTAACTCGATGATGGCCGGCATGTTGAACGGGAAGACCATTGCATCTTTAATCTGGCTAAATGCGGCGGTGGCACGCTTGATAATGGCTTCAACGCCGTTTTCCGAACCGCTGCGCTCTTCCCATGGTTTCAGACTGACAAACGCCATACCGGAGTTTTGTCCTTGTCCGCTGAAGCTAAAGCCGTTAACGGTGAACACGCTCTCAACATTAGCCTTCTCTTTCTGTAGATAGTAGTCGCTGACGGAGTCGAGCACCTTTTGCGTACGCTCTTGCGTAGCGCCAGCAGGTAACTGAACCATGGTCAGGAACACACCCTGGTCTTCATCAGGCAGGAAGGATGTAGGCAAGCGGATAAACAGTACTGCCATGCCGATAACGATCAGCAGGTAGATGACCAGGTAGCGCCCGGTACCTCGTAAGATCCCGCTTACGCTATTGGTGTAATGGTTAACGCTTTGGTCAAACCTGGCGTTAAACCAGCCGAAGAACCCCTTCTTGCCATGATGGTCGGCGGATGACGGTTTTAACATGGTCGCGCACAGCGCCGGAGTCAACACCAACGCGACCAGCACAGAGAGCGCCATTGCGGAAACGATAGTAATTGAGAACTGGCGGTAAATCGCCCCGGTAGAGCCGCCAAAGAAGGCCATCGGGACGAATACCGCCGAGAGCACCATGGCGATACCAACCAGCGCCCCCTGAATCTGCTCCATTGATTTCTCTGTGGCTTCAACGGGGGAAAGCTTGTCCTCGACCATGACGCGCTCGACGTTCTCTACCACCACGATGGCATCATCGACCAGTAGCCCAATCGCCAGCACCATGCCGAACATCGTTAGCGTATTGATGGAGTAGCCGAACATCGCCAGTACCGCAAAGGTACCCAACAAAACCACCGGCACGGCAATCGTCGGGATAAGCGTCGCACGGATGTTCTGCAGGAACAGATACATCACGAGGAAGACGAGGATAATGGCTTCAAACAGCGTTTTCACCACTTCATGAATGGAGATTTTAACGAACGGCGTGGTGTCGTAGGGATAAACAACTTTCATCCCTTGCGGGAAGAAGGGCTGCAGCTCGGCAAGTTTCGCCTTAATCGCCGTAGCGGTATCCAGCGCATTGGCGCCGGTCGCCAGTTTAATCCCCAATCCAGAGGCGGGTTTACCGTTAATGCGGGCGACAACGTTATAGTTCTCGCCGCCTAATTCAATGCGCGCGACATCCTTCAGGCGAACGACGGAACCATCGGCGTTAACCCGCAGCGTGACTTTACCGAATTCCTCCGGATCTTTCAGGCGAGTTTGAGCAATGATCGAGGCGTTAAGCTGCTGACCTTTAACAGATGGTGTTCCGCCAAGTTGCCCGGCGGCAATCTGATCGTTTTGCACCTTCAGTTGGTTGATAACATCGACCGGCGTGAGGTTATATTTATTCAGCAGGTTGCCGTCAAGCCAGATACGCATGGCATATTGCGCGCCGAACAATTGCACATCGCCAACGCCGTTAAGGCGGCTAATAGGGTCTTTGATGTTAGAGGCAACGTAGTCGGAAATATCATCCTGGGTAGTGTTTGGATTATCAGAGATAAAACCGGCAACCAGCAGGAAGCTGCTGCTGGATTTCTCAACGCTAATACCTTGCTGCTGTACTTCCTGTGGCAGCAGCGGCGTCGCCAGCTGCAGTTTGTTCTGTACCTGAACCTGAGCGATATCCGGATCGGTGCCGGATTTGAAAGTGAGCGTTATGGTCACACTACCGGATGAGTCGCTGGTAGAGGACATGTACATCAGATTATCGATACCATTCATGTTCTGTTCGATAACCTGGGTGACGGTGTCCTGCACGGTTTGCGCATCCGCGCC
This sequence comes from Klebsiella sp. 141153, assembly GCF_032601995.1. NCBI lineage: Bacteria > Pseudomonadati > Pseudomonadota > Gammaproteobacteria > Enterobacterales > Enterobacteriaceae > Klebsiella > Klebsiella sp. 141153. The sequence continues at coordinate 4,719 of NZ_JAQIRJ010000019.1, forward strand.
AGGATAGGTAGCAGAAATCGCCACCGCAGGCGGCGCGATCGTGGGATATTGCGCAATAGGGAGCTGCATGATGGCCAGGCCACCGGCAATCATCATGATGATTGCCAGCACCCATGCAAACACCGGTCGATGGATGAAGAACTTAGACATAGCGATTCATACCTTATTGTGCAGCTGGGGCAGCGGTATCTTCCGTCGCCTTCACGGTGACGCCAGGGCGAACCTTTTGTAATCCACTAACGATGACTTTGTCGCCGTTTTGCAGACCGCTGGTGATCAACCATTTATCGCCTATCGCCTGCGCGGCGGTGACCTCACGGTTTTCCACCTGGTTCTGCGCATTGACGATCATCACCGTGGCATCGCCGCGCGGCGTGCGGGTAACCCCCTGCTGTGGTACCAGAATCGCTTGCGGATTGATGCCTTCATCAATACGGGCGCGAACAAACATGCCCGGCAGGAGAGTGTGTTGCGGGTTAGGGAATACCGCGCGAAGCGTGATGGACCCGGTACTCTCATCGACGGTGACATCGGAGAATTGCAGCGATCCTTTCAAGGAGTAGGGCTGGCCATTTTCCATAATCAACTGCACGCTTTTGCTGTCATCGCCACGCTGCAGGCTTTCCTGCTTCAGACGCATAAAATCGTTGCTGGATTCGGTCACGTCGACATAGATCGGATCGAGTTGCTGCACCGTCGCCATAGCGTCAGCCTGGCCGTTGGTCACCAGTGCGCCTTCAGTTACGCTGGATTTACCAATGCGACCGTCAATCGGCGAGGTCACTTTGGTGTACGCCAGGTTGATACGGGCGCTTTCGACCGCGGCTTTAGCCGCCACGACGTCGGCATCGGCCTGATGTGCGGTGGCGACGGCCTGATCGTATTCTTGCTGGCTGATGTATTTCGTTCCAAGCAGAGGAACATAGCGTTTTACCGTCAGATGGGCGATAGCCGCTGCGGCTTCGGCTTTCGCCTCGTCGCCTTTGGCGCTGTTCCACGCGGCCTGATAAGTGGCGGGGTCGATTTGATAGAGCGATTCACCGGCCTTGATATCGCTGCCCTCGACAAAATTGCGTTTCAGGATAATGCCGCTGACCTGGGGGCGAACTTCAGCGACGCGAAAAGCCGAAGTCCGCCCCGGTAATTCGGTAGTAACGGAGAGCGGTTCGCTGCGCACCACATGTACGCTAACCTGAGGCGCTTGCGGCTGCGCCTGTTGATCGCCTGAATTATCACAACCGGTAAGCAACAAGGTGGAGATAATTAGGCTGGCTAAAAGAGAAACTCTGGCATGACTCGTCATTGCTGTTCCTTATAGATTACGGGCCGGATAGGGCGGCGAATCTGCGAAGAAATAATGAATATTAAAGCGGTTCGTTATCCTACAAATAATCACCGATGGATGTAAGAAATAGTTATTTTTGGACAATGAACAAGGCACGCAAAAACAAAAAAAAGGCGATTGATTTAGCTCCTCTTCCTTTAATATTTCTTTTGTGAATATGTTCTTTGTTTATATTTGTCTCATGTATAAGATATCTCTGTTATTAAATGTTTGTATCTGCATTTTTGCTAAATAATAATATTTAAGGAATGTTAAGTTGGTAGGTATGTCAGTAAGATTTGTATTCACCGTTCGGCAGCTAGTGGGAAAGGTTATGGCCAGAAAAACCAAAGAGGACGCATTAAGAACGCGTCAGCTCCTGATTGAGTCCGCGATCCAGCAGTTCGCACAGCGCGGCGTTACCAATACCACGCTGACTGATATCGCCGACGCCGCTGGCGTCACGCGTGGAGCGGTGTACTGGCATTTTTCCAGCAAGGCGGAGTTGTTTAATGAAATGTGGCAGCAGCAGCCGCCGCTTAGGGAGTTATTGCCCCATCAGCAGTGGGAACTGGATAACCAAAATCCGTTAATGGGGTTACGTAAAAAATTTATTACCGGGTTGCAATATATTGCCGAAACACCCCGACAGCAGGCGCTGTTACAGATTCTTTATCACAAATGCGAATTCGCCAGCGATATGCTGCCGGAAACGGAAATCCGCAAGCGAATTGGCTTTAATTACGCGATAGTCCGTGACGTACTACAACGTTGTGTCAGAAACAGGTTATTACCGGCGGAAACAAATATCGAAATCACGTTAATTATATTACATGGCGCTTTTACAGGAATTATTAAGAACTGGTTAATGGACCCTGAAAAATTCAATCTCTATGAGCAGGCGCCCGTGCTGGTAGACAATATTATGTCGGCGTTATCGCTGCAGCAACCTGGCCATAGCGGGTGGCCGATGGCTGCCGTGGGGCAGTAGTCCAGTATCAAAAATCAGGCCATAAAAAAAGGCGCTTCCCCATGCCGAAGAGCGCCTTTTTAATTCAGCAATTTACTGATTAATATCAGTTCATGCCGTATTTTTTCAGTTTCTTACGCAGAGTACCGCGGTTGATACCCATCATCAGGGCAGCGCGGGTCTGGTTACCACGGGTGTATTGCATCACCATGTCCAACAGTGGCTGTTCAACTTCAGCCAATACCAGCTCATACAGATCATTAACATCCTGACCATTCAGTTGAGCAAAATAGTTCTTCAGTGCCTGTTTAACCGAGTCACGCAGGGGCTTTTGAGTTACCTGATCCTGAGAGTTAACGGTAGAAACGGTCAGTACGTCAGAATTTACGCGTTGTTCGAACATAGTTCTGTCAGCTCTTTATTTCTATTACGCAAAATTTTCGAAGTATGCCTCCAACGCCTCCAGCTGTTCGCTGGCATCCTCAATGGCGTTGAATGTGCGCCGAAACTGGTCATTTGGAGCATGCTCCTGGAGATACCAGGAGACGTGTTTACGCGCGATTCGGTACCCTTTTGCCTGACCGTAAAAGTCATGCAGTTCCCGAACGTGCGCGCAAAGCAAGCGCTTAACCTCTGCCAACGGCAGGGGGGGCAGCAACTCCCCAGTGTCCAGATAATGCTGGATTTCCCGAAAGATCCAGGGTCTTCCCTGAGCCGCACGGCCTATCATGAGGGCGTCAGCCCCCGTGTAGTCGAGCACGGCTCTGGCTTTAAGCGGGTCAGTAATGTCGCCATTCGCGATAATCGGAATGGAAACTTTCTGCTTAACTGCCCGAATACTGTCGTATTCAGCTTCTCCGTTAAACAAGCAGGCGCGAGTGCGTCCGTGAATAGTCAGAGCCTGAATGCCACATTCTTCAGCCAGTTGGGCAATCTCTACACAGTTACGGTGTTCCGGTTCCCAACCGGTGCGAATCTTGAGAGTCACCGGAACGTCCACTGCCTTGACGACCGCGGTCAGGATTGACTTCACCTGATCGGGATACTGCAAGAGGGCTGAACCAGCGAGCTTACGATTCACCTTTTTAGCCGGGCACCCCATATTGATATCAATAATCTGGGCGCCGCTTTCCACGTTAATACGGGCGGCCGCGGCCATCTCTTCCGGTACGCTACCGGCGATTTGCACGGTACGAATACCGGGCTCATCAATGTGCACCATCCGTAACCGGGACTTGTCGCTCTCCCATACCTGCGGGTTGGAGGACATCATCTCGGAGACGGTTAAACCTGCTCCCATCTCGTAACACAGCGTCCTGAATGGTCTGTCAGTGATGCCAGCCATAGGTGCTGCGATCAGGCGATTTCTGAGCTGGTGGTGTCCGATGCGCATGAGTTAAGAAATGACCATACTGTGACTGCAAGGCGGCGTATATTACGCATTTTTTGCGCGAGATGAAAGGCCAAACTTTGACCAATCCTCTGTTACAGATCAATGAATCCAGGAGTAACGTAATAGTCATGAATAAATTATCATATTAATCATTGCGTTATTAGCAATGGGATAATTTGTGTCCAATTATAAAATCGCAAAACTTCTCGATTTTTCTGAGACGAAGGCGATACGAGACGGGATAAAACGCTGTTTTTGTAGCCAAAAAAGGGCATCGTAATGCGATCCGGCTCTCATTTCCTGGCAATATTCGGCGGTTACTGGAAACAAAAATGCGGCCCGTAGGCCGCAGTCTTACTTAGTTTTTCTGTCCGGTAATTCGGCACCACTCCTCTTTCTCCACCACCGGGTCGAGGGTGAAGAGCGGGGCGTAGGCTTCGCAGACGCTTTCTGCCTGGCTTGCCAGGATTCCGGAAAGGCCCAGCAGACCGCCTGTAACCGGCAGGACGCTGATTAAAGGGGCCAGCTCACGCAACGGGCCTGCCAGGATGTTTGCGACCACCACATCGGCTTTCATGGCTTCTGGCTGATCCTGCGGCAAATACAGTTCAAGGCGTTCGGAGACGCCGTTACGCTGGGCGTTATCACGGCTGGCCTGAATGGCCTGCGGATCGATATCAATACCGATAGCTTTGGCGGCGCCCAGCTTCAGCGCGGCGATCGCCAGGATGCCGGAACCGCAGCCAAAATCGATAACCGTTTTGCCCTGAAGGTCAAGGCCATCGAGCCACTGCAGACACATCGCGGTCGTTGGGTGAGTACCGGTACCAAAGGCTAGACCTGGATCAAGCATCACGTTGACTGCATTCTCATCAGGAACATCGCGCCAGCTCGGGCAAATCCACAGGCGTTCGCCGAAACGCATCGGGTGGAAGTTATCCATCCACTCGCGTTCCCAGTCTTTATCTTCCAGCTGTTCAATTTTATGCGCGAAGCCTGCGCCGAGCAGCGGATGCTGCTCAAGGATAGCAACCGCTTCGTTCATGTCGCTTTCCGCGTCGAACAGGCCAATAACGTCGGTATCGCCCCACAAACGGGTTTCACCCGGCAGCGGCTCAAACACCGGCGTGTCGTGGGTGTCCTGGAAGGTAATCGAGACCGCGCCGGCCTCCATCAGCGCGTCGCTCAGTTCTTCCGCGTGAGCGCCGGTCGTATTCAGTTTTAGTTGGATCCAAGGCATGGCAAAACTCTTTATTTATCAGTAGTCATAATAGGGGCTGGCGGTACGGGCTGACCGAAACGGTTCCCGACGACAAAAGCCAACAAACTTAGCAGCAGCGAGGGCACGATAGGGTGGAAGCCCAGGTACTGAATATTAAACGTCGCGAGCACGGCATACAGTACGCCGCCCACTAACATCGCGCTGAGCGCGCCAGCAGCATTTGCCCGCTCCCAGTAGAGACCCAGCACTAGCGGCCATAAGAACACCGCTTCCAGGCCGCCAAAGGCCAGCAGATTAAGCCAGATAATCATTTCCGGCGGCCGCCAGGCGGCCAGCATCATAAGTATGCCGAGCACTAAGGTGGCGATCGTTGAGATCCGCTTCAGCTTCTGCTCATTACGCTTTTTCGTAGGCTGAGCGCTGAGCCACAGATCTTTAATGATCGTAGCCGATGCCTGCAGTAAATGGGCGTTAACGTTAGACATAATCGCGGCCATCGGCGCCGCTAAAAATAGCCCCGCGGCCCACGGCGGCAGCACCTGGACCATCAACGTCGGGATCACCTGATCGGGGACGGTGAGGCCCGGCAGGACGGCGCGGCCAAGCGCGCCGGCGAGATGCATACCGAACATCAGAATCGCCACCACGATGGTGCCAATAACGATCCCGCGGTGCACGGCCTTGCTGTCTTTATAGGAGATACAGCGCACGGCGGTATGCGGCAAGCCGATGACGCCGAAACAGACCAGTACCCAGAACGAGGTCATAAAGGTTGGCGTGAGGATATCATCGGCGCCGTGAGGCGACACCAGCTGCGGGTCGATCCGCTGGAGCGTATCTACCGCCTGATGCAGACCGCCAGCGGCATGCACTACGCCAACCAGCAGGACGATCGTCCCGATCAACATCACCATTCCCTGCATGGTATCGTTGAGTACGCTGGCGCGGAAGCCGCCGAACGCGGTATAGAGCGCGATCGTGATGCCAAATATCAGTAGTCCGGTTTCGTATTTGATACCGGCGGCGGTTTCCAGCAGGCGCGCGCCGCCAATAAACTGCACCGCGATGGCCCCGACAAAGGCCACCAACAGGCTGACGCTGGCAATCCATACCACCGCGCGGCTTTGGTAGCGCGCCTGCAGCATATCGTTAAGGGTAATGGCGTTGTAGCGGCGCGCCAGGATCGCGAACTTCTTGCCGAGGATCCCGAGAGAGAGCCAGATCGTCGGTACCTGGATCATCGCCAGCAGTACCCAGCCCAGTCCATATTTGTAGGCGGCGCCGGGACCGCCGATAAACGAGCTGGCGCTAATATAGGTGGCGGTGAGGGTCATCGCTAATACAAAACCGCCCATCGATCGGCTGCCAAGAAAATACTCGCTAAGGAAGTTCCCGGTACTGCGTTTACGCATCGCGTAAAGAGACAGCCCGAAGACCACAAACAGATAAGCGATCAGCACCACGATAATCTCAAGCTGCATCGTTATCCTCCAGAGAGATATCGCGGAAGATAAAGCGCACCATCGCCCAGCACAGCAGAACGAACAGCAGCGGCACCAGCAGGCAGGCCAGTTCGAACCAGTGTGGCAGCCCGGTAAAGCCAATACCGACGCCCGGTAGATAGGCCGCAGCCAGCCAGGCGGCAAGATAGAGAAGGGTCAGCCACAGCGCCCAGCGCGCTTCTTTATGGGCCTGAACAAATCTTTTGTCCATTTTTTGTCCCTTGAGGATGAAGAAAGCGGGGATTGTACCGCATGGAAAAGTCGAGGGGAGAGAAAAAGAAAAAAGGCCGGATTATCCGGCCTTTTGCAGCGAGTACAGGATTATTTTTCCTGCAGTCCAAGTTTTTTCTCCAGATAGTGGATATTGGTGCCACCATGCTGGAAGTTCTCGTCGCTCATAATGCGCATCTGCAGCTCAACGTTGGTTTTGATGCCATCGATGATCAGTTCCTGCAGCGCGTTCTTCATGCGAGCAATCGCCACATCACGGCTTTCGCCGTAGCAGATCAGTTTGCCGATCATTGAGTCATAGTACGGCGGTACGGTGTAACCGGCGTAGATATGAGACTCCCAGCGCACGCCAAAACCGCCCGGCGCGTGGAAGCGGGTAATTTTACCCGGGCTCGGCAGGAAGGTGTTCGGGTCTTCGGCGTTGATACGGCATTCTACCGCATGGCCGCGAACCTGGACTTCTTCTTGCTTGATAGACAGCGGCTGACCCGCCGCGATGCGCAGCTGTTCTTTGATCAGGTCGACGCCGGTGATCATTTCGGTAACCGGGTGTTCTACCTGAATACGGGTGTTCATCTCAATGAAGTAGAACTCGCCGTTTTCGAACAGGAATTCAAAGGTACCCGCTCCGCGATAGCCGATATCCACACAGGCTTTCGCGCAACGTTCGCCGATGTAGCGACGCAGTTCCGGGGTAATGCCCGGCGCCGGCGCTTCTTCGACGACTTTCTGGTGACGACGCTGCATGGAGCAGTCGCGTTCTGCCAGATAGATAGCGTTGCCCTGGCCGTCCGCCAGCACCTGGATCTCGATGTGACGAGGATTTTCCAGGTATTTCTCCATGTAGACCATGTCGTTGTTGAAAGCCGCTTTCGCTTCCGCTTTGGTCATGGAGATGGATTGCGCCAGTTCAGCGTCGCTGCGCACGACGCGCATACCGCGACCGCCGCCGCCGCCGGAGGCTTTGATGATAACCGGATAGCCGATGCGTTTGGCATGCGCGCGGTTTGCGTCCATGTCGTCGCCCAGCGGGCCATCAGAACCTGGAACGGTCGGAACGCCAGCTTTCTTCATTGCGGTGATGGCAGACACTTTGTCGCCCATCAGGCGGATAGTGTCGGCTTTCGGGCCGATGAAGATGAAACCGGAACGCTCAACCTGCTCGGCAAAGTTAGCGTTTTCGGACAGGAAGCCGTAACCCGGGTGAATCGCTACCGCGCCGGTGATTTCCGCCGCGCTGATGATAGCCGGGATGTTCAGATAGCTTTTTACGGACGGAGCCGGGCCGATGCAGACCGTCTCATCCGCTAATAATACGTGTTTTAAATCGCGATCCGCGGTGGAGTGCACAGCAACGGTCTTGATGCCCAGTTCTTTACAGGCACGCAGGATGCGCAGTGCGATCTCGCCACGGTTAGCGATGACAATTTTATCCAGCATGTTCGCCTCGTTACTCGATGACAACCAGCGGCTCGTCGAATTCTACAGGTTGGCCGCTTTCGATCAGAATGGCTTTAACCACGCCGGCTTTGTCGGCTTCGATCTGGTTCATCATTTTCATCGCTTCTACGATGCACAGGGTGTCGCCCACGTTAACTTTCTGACCGACTTCCACAAAGGCTTTCGCGTCCGGGCTCGGGGTGCGGTAGAAAGTACCGACCATCGGGGAACGTACGATGTGACCACTGATTTCCGCTTTCGCTTCAGCGGCAGGTGCTGCTGCCGGCGCTGCGGCGGCTGGCGCCTGAGGCTGGGCGATTGGCGCAGCATAAGCTTGCTGCATTACCGGATAGCTGGCGGCCGGCGCTGCACGGCTGATGCGTACAGACTCTTCGCCTTCAGAAATTTCCAGTTCGGAGATGCCTGATTCTTCAACCAGCTCGATCAGTTTTTTAATCTTACGAATATCCATGAGTGGGTTCCGTACTCTTTGTTTAGTGTGTTTGTGACAGGCGTTTTACCGCCGTCTGTAAAGCGTATGAATAGCCGTCCGCACCTAATCCGCAGATAACGCCCGAGGCGACATCAGACAGATACGAGTGGTGACGGAACGGCTCGCGCGCATGCACGTTGCTCAGGTGGATCTCGATAAACGGGATACTCACGGCAAGCAGCGCGTCGCGGATGGCCACGCTGGTATGCGTAAACGCGGCCGGATTGATCAGGATATAGTCCACAGAGTCTTTAGCCTGATGAATTCGGTCGATGAGCGCGAACTCCGCATTGGATTGCAGGTGGTCGAGCGTCACGTTTAGCGCTTCCGCTTCTGCGGTTAAACGGTTAACAATTTCTGCCAGCGTTAGCGAACCATACTTCTCGGGTTCACGGCTGCCGAGCATATTAAGGTTTGGTCCGTTCAAAAGCAAAATGCGAAACTTGTCAGCCATTGTGCAGCTATCTCCTGCTAATCTCGGGCAAAAAACAAAATATACCTTCGATGCGCGCTTGTCACCTTTTCAGGGTTCGAAAATCCCTTCAGGAAAACCAAAGTCGCACATTATAACGATTTCGTAGCAATTGGCAGCTAAATACTGGTCTTATCAGGGAAGATTATCAACCGCTATCGTAAAAAGAGCCGCGGTTGATAAACGTTCTGCGGGGAACTGCACATATCCGGAGATTAGCGCCACCACTGGCGAAACTTCTTATAGCGGCTGGCTAAAAGTACCATTGCCAGCCCGGCATAAATCAGCGGCTGCGGCGATAAAATTTTCACCGACCATAGATAATGTATAGGGGCGAGGATCGCGACCAGATAGACGAAGTTGTGCAATGTTTGCCAACGACGGCCTAATTTTCGTTGCATGTACTGGGTTGACGTCGCCGCCAGCGCCAGTAAAACCAGCCAACTGATTAAACCAAGCGTGAGATACGGACGGTTGATTATCTCGGAACCGAGTAACGCCAGATTGTTAATGCCTAGCTCCAGCAGCGTATAGCTGGTGAGATGCAACGTTGCCCAGGCAAAGCACCATAACCCTAATAAACGACGGGTGCGTATCAATAATGGCTGTTTAGCGTAACGCGCCAGCGGCGTAATAAGCAAGGTGGCGAGCAAAAACTTCAGTGCCATCCGTCCGGTAAAATGCTGGATATCCTTCGCCGGATCGGCGCTGAAGTAGCCCTGATGCCCGGCCCAGAACAGCCAGACCAGCGGTAAAAAACCGGCTAAATGCAGCACAACTTTCAGCCAGCCTATCTGTTTAACGCTCAGACGCACTAGAAATTCTCCCGTAAGTTAAGCCCGCGATACAGCGAGGCGACTTCCTCGGCATAGCCATTAAACAGCAGCGTTGGCTGGCGTTTTACGTCGAGTACGCCGCCGGCGCCGATGAACCGCTCGCTGGCCTGCGACCAGCGCGGATGATCGACGTGCGGGTTCACATTGGCATAGAAACCGTATTCATCCGGCGCCGCCAGATTCCAGGTGGTCGGCGGCCGCTCGCGGGTTAACTCAATACTCACGATCGATTTAATCCCTTTAAAGCCGTACTTCCACGGCACGGTCAGGCGGATGGGCGCGCCGTTTTGCGGCGGCAACGCTTTCCCGTAGACGCCAACGGTCATCAGCGTGAGCGGGTGCATCGCTTCATCAAGGCGCAATCCTTCGACATAGGGATAGGCCAGGCCGCCGCCGATGAAGCGATCTTTTTGTCCCGGCATCTGTTCCGGCGCATACAGCGTTTTGAAAGCGACGTAGCGGGCGTTGCTGGTGGGCTCCACCAGCGAGAGCAGTTTATGCAGGGGGAAGCCGACCCACGGTACGACCATCGACCAGGCCTCCACGCAGCGCATACGATAAATTCGTTCTTCCAGCGGGAAGCGACGGGTCAGGTCGTCGTGATCGAGCGTCAGGGGTTTGGCGACTTCGCCGCCGATGGTAAGCGTCCAGGGGTCAGTGCGCAGGCTGCCTGCGTTAGCCGCCGGATCGGCTTTATCGAGGCCGAATTCGTAGAAGTTGTTGTAGCCGGCGACTTTATCTTCCGGGGTGAGGGCGAGCTTACTTTGCCATGCTGCGGGTTTATCAAAGGTGAGGGCCTTTCCGGCGGGCGCCGGCGGGCGGTCATGGCCTTTGAACCAATCGAGCAGGTCGGCATGGGCCTTTGTTGAGAGCGACATCGCCGTCGCGCCGATACCGAGCATTTTCAGCACCTGGCGGCGCTGCAGGTTAAATACCGATTCCGCCGTTACGTCGGCTTCCGTCAGTTTTCTGGTTTTCATGGCGTCCTCCGTCATACTTTTTCCTAAGCATGACGGAGGCGGAGCGCGATCGCGAATATGTCACGAAAAATTGCAGATTAGCCGATTTTGACCAGCGTACGACCCTGGATCTGGTTGTTCATGATTTTATCGGCGAAGGCCGGGGCATCGGCAAGGGAGATTTCAGTCGCGCTTTGCGCGTAAAAAGATTCCGGCAGATCGCGCGTCAACCGGCGCCAGGCTTCGGCGCGGCGCGCAGGCGGGGTCATTACCGAATCGACGCCCTGCAGGCGTACGTTGCGTAGGATGAACGGCATCACGGTGGTCGGCAGCGCGAAACCGCCCGCCAGGCCGCAGGCCGCGACGCAGCCGCCATAGTTCATCTGCGCCAGTACCTTCGCCAGTACTTTATCGCCGACGGTATCGATAGCGCCCGCCCAGATTTGTTTTTCCAGCGGCCGGGTCTCGGTAAACTCATCGCGGCCCAGAATACGCTGCGCGCCGAGGCTTTTCAGAAAGTCATGGGTGCTTTCGCGACCGGAAACCGCCGCCACCTGATAGCCCAGATGATGCAGCAGAGCGACCGCCGTGCTGCCAACGCCGCCGCTGGCGCCTGTTACGACGATCTCGCCATCCTGCGGTCGCACGCCGGCGTCTTCCAGCGCCATCACGCATAGCATGGCGGTAAAGCCTGCGGTACCGATGGTCATCGCTTTGCGTCCGTCGAGACCTTCAGGCATGGCCACCAGCCATTCACCTTTGACGCGGGCGCGCTCGGCCAGGCCGCCCCAATGGTTTTCTCCCACGCCCCAACCGGTGAGCAACACCTGCTGGCCAACGTGAAAACGCGGATCTTCGCTGGCATGGACGGTACCGGCAAAATCGATACCAGGAATCATCGGAAAGTTGCGGATAATTTTTCCTTTGCCGGTAATGGCCAGGGCATCTTTATAATTGAGGCTCGACCAGTGAATATCGACCGTCACATCGCCTGGCGGCAGCAGGTTGGCATCGATGTTTTGCACCGAGGAAAGGGTTTTGCCATCCTGCTGTTCTAAGATTAAAGCCTGCATATGTGGTTCCTCGCGGTTTGAAGATTGGAAAAATTATTCTGCAGACTATACTCGCTAACGGCATTATTACGTAGATGTAACGCAATAAATTGCCAGATACGCCAGCTTTGGTAGTATGCGTCGCTTCAGAAAGTTAGTACTTACTTAAGCAAAAGTCTTAAAAGGGGCCCGAATGCCCTTCGGGTAGTTATTCACACGCGGAGTTAACACAGGGATGCGATTAACGACGAAATTCTCAGCATTTGTTACGCTGCTCACCAGCCTGACGATTTTTGTCACGCTCATCGGCGCGTCGCTGAGCTTTTACAACGGCATTCAGATTAAAGTTGAGAATCGCGTGCAGGCGGTGGCGACGATGCTGGACAGCCGCCTGGTAACCACCTCTTTTGAAAAGCTCGAACCGCAAATGGACGAGCTGCTGACGCCGGTAGAAGTCGAACATATTGATTTTCTGCTCAACGGCAAATCGCTTTACAGCCATACCCGCGGCGACAGTTATCGTCCGCTGGGTAGTAACAACCAGTATCGTGAAATGACGGTACCCTCGCTCAAACATCCCGGAATTTCGATTCGTCTGGTCTACATGGACCCGATGGTCAATTATTTCCGCTCGCTTCACGTCACCGCGCCGCTCTCCTTCGCCATCGGCTTCATGGTGCTGATTATCTTCTTTTCGATTCGCTGGATCCGCCGCCAGCTGGCGGGGCAAGAACTACTGGAGCTGCGCGCGCGGCGCATTCTCAGCGGCGAGCGCGGGCCGCAGGTGCGCGGTTCGGTCCATGAATGGCCTGCCAGTACCAGCAGCGCGCTGGATATGCTGCTCTCGGAACTGCAGTTCGCCAGCGATCAGCGCAGCCGCATGGATACCCTGATTCGATCCTACGCCGCTCAGGATTCCAAAACCGGCCTCAATAACCGCCTGTTCTTTGATAACCAGCTGGCGACGCTGCTGGACGATCAGGAAAAGGTAGGGGCGCACGGTATCGTGATGATGATTCGCCTGCCGGAGTTTGATCTGCTGCGCGACAACTGGGGACGGGCGGCGGCGGAAGAGCATTACTTCACGCTAATTAATTTGCTGTCTACTTTTATTATGCGCTATCCCGGCTCGCTACTGGCGCGCTATCACCGTAGCGATTTCGCCGTCTTATTGCCGCATCGCACTTTAAAAGAGGCTGATAGTATCGCCGGGCAGTTACTCAAGGCGATGGATGCGCTGCCGTCAACGCGGGTGCTGGATAAAGACGACACGATGCATATCGGCATCTGCGCGTTCCGCAGCGGCCAGTCCACTTCTCAGGTGATGGAACACGCCGAAGCGGCTACCCGCAACGCCGTGCTACAGGGGAGTAATAGCTGGGCGGTTTACGATGATTCACTGCCGGAGAAAGGGCGCGGCAACGTGCGCTGGCGGACGCTTATCGAGCAGATGCTCAGCCGCGGCGGCCCGCGCTTGTATCAGAAACCGGCGGTCATGCGCGATGGGCGGGTACATCATCGCGAGCTAATGTGTCGCATCTATGACGGTAAAGAAGAGGTGATTGCCGCCGAGTATATGCCAATGGTGCAGCAGTTTGGCTTAGCGGAAGAGTACGATCGCCTACAGATTACGCGTTTGCTGCCGTTATTAAGTTATTGGCCTGATCAAACGCTGGCCCTGCAGGTGACCGTGGAGTCGCTGATTCGCCCGCGTTTCCAGCGTTGGCTGCGCGATACCATGATGCAGTGCGAAAAATCACAACGTCGGCGGATTATTTTTGAACTTGCAGAGGCGGATGTTTGTCAATATATCGGCCGTTTACACCCGGTTATGCGGTTGATAAACGCGCTGGGCATTCGCGTCGCCGTGGTTCAGGCCGGGTTGACGTTGGTTGGCACCAGTTGGATCAAGCAGCTGGACGTGGAAGTGATCAAGCTGCATCAAGGGCTATCGCGCAATATTGAAAAACGCAGCGAGAACCAGTTACTGGTTCAAAGTCTGGTGGAGGCCTGTAAAGGGATGCCGGTACAGGTTTTTGCGACGGGAGTACGCAGTCGCAGCGAGTGGCAGGTGCTGTCGCAATGCGGCGTGACCGGCGGGCAGGGGGAATTTTTTGCCGCCTCACAGCCACTTGACACAAATGTGAAAAAATATTCGCAAAGATACTCTGTTTGATCTGCCGTTTGGCGTGATTTCACGTAGAATAACGCGCGCCATAGTAAAGGGGGTGTGCTTGTCTACCCGCCGGAATGTCGCAACTTACGCAAGACTGACCTTTGACAGGTACAAACAGAGCACGGAGCGCAGCTGATTTATTCAGCGCCGAAGGGACTTCGTAAATGTTTGTAACAAAGGAAATGAACTGCACTAATTTTCACCGTAGCAGATGATTTTTGCGCCTTGTCGCTGCTGCGTGTGGTTGGTAAAGTAAGCGGATTTTGTTTTCCGCCCCAGCTTTCAGGATTATCCCTTAGTATGTTAAAAAAATTTCGTGGCATGTTTTCCAATGACCTGTCCATTGACCTGGGTACCGCGAATACCCTTATTTATGTAAAAGGACAAGGCATCGTATTGAATGAGCCTTCCGTTGTGGCCATTCGTCAGGATCGTGCCGGTTCGCCGAAAAGCGTTGCCGCTGTAGGTCATGAAGCGAAGCAGATGCTGGGCCGTACGCCGGGCAACATCGCGGCGATTCGCCCGATGAAAGACGGCGTTATCGCCGACTTCTTCGTGACTGAAAAGATGCTGCAACACTTTATTAAACAGGTGCATAGCAACAGCTTTATGCGCCCGAGCCCGCGTGTGCTGGTGTGCGTGCCGGTTGGCGCGACCCAGGTTGAGCGTCGTGCTATCCGCGAATCCGCGCAGGGTGCTGGCGCCCGTGAAGTTTTCCTGATCGAAGAGCCGATGGCGGCCGCGATCGGCGCAGGCTTACCGGTTTCTGAAGCGACCGGTTCTATGGTTGTTGATATCGGCGGCGGTACTACCGAAGTCGCGGTTATCTCCCTGAACGGCGTGGTCTACTCTTCTTCCGTACGTATCGGCGGCGACCGTTTCGATGAAGCCGTGATCAATTACGTGCGTCGTAACTACGGTTCCCTGATCGGCGAAGCGACCGCTGAGCGTATCAAACACGAAATCGGTTCCGCTTACCCGGGTGATGAAGTACGCGAAATCGAAGTGCGCGGCCGTAACCTGGCTGAAGGCGTTCCACGCGGCTTCACCCTGAATTCCAACGAAATCCTCGAAGCGCTGCAGGAGCCGCTGACCGGCATCGTCAGCGCCGTTATGGTCGCGCTGGAGCAGTGCCCGCCGGAGCTGGCATCCGATATCTCCGAGCGCGGTATGGTCCTGACCGGCGGCGGTGCGCTGCTGCGCAACCTTGACCGTCTGTTAATGGAAGAGACAGGGATCCCTGTCGTAGTTGCAGAAGATCCACTGACCTGCGTCGCTCGTGGCGGCGGTAAGGCGCTGGAAATGATCGATATGCACGGCGGCGACTTGTTCAGCGAAGAGTAGTCAGCCTGAAGGTCTGGGGCAGCTTAAGGGCTGCCTCTGGTCTTTACTGACACGAGAATACGCATAGCCTATGAAGCCAATTTTTAGCCGTGGCCCGTCGCTACAGATTCGCCTTATTCTGGCGGTTTTGGTGGCGCTTGGCGTCATTATCGCCGACAGCCGCCTGGGTACGTTCAGCCAGATTCGAACGTACATGGACACTGCCGTCAGTCCTTTCTACTTTATCTCAAATGGTCCCCGGGAACTGCTCGACAGCGTATCGCAATCGCTGGCGACCCGCGATCAGCTCGAACTGGAAAACCGCGCGCTGCGTCAGGAGTTATTGCTGAAAAACAGCGATCTGCTGATGCTTGGCCAATACAAACAAGAAAATGCCCGCCTGCGTGAACTGCTAGGCTCGCCGCTGCGTCAGGACGAGCAGAAGATGGTAACTCAGGTTATCTCGACGGTTAACGACCCCTACAGCGATCAGGTCGTTATCGACAAGGGCAGCGTTAACGGCGTTTATGAAGGCCAGCCGGTTATCAGCGACAAGGGCGTTGTCGGTCAGGTGGTGGCGGTAGCGAAAATGACCAGCCGCGTGCTGCTGATTTGCGATGCGACCCATGCCTTGCCGATTCAGGTGCTGCGTAACGATATCCGCGTGATTGCCGCCGGTAACGGCTGCACTGATGATTTACAGCTTGAACATCTGCCGGCGAATACCGATATTCGCGTCGGCGATGTGCTGGTGACTTCCGGGCTCGGCGGACGCTTCCCGGAAGGGTATCCGGTTGGGGTGGTCTCCTCGGTACGTCTGGATACTCAGCGTGCTTACACGGTAATCCAGGCTCGTCCGACTGCCGGGCTGCAGCGTTTACGCTATCTGCTGCTGCTGTGGGGCGCCGATCGTAACGGCGCCAACCCAATGACCCCGGAAGAGGTTCACCGCGTTGCCAATGAACGCCTGATGCAAATGATGCCGCAGGTGCTGCCTGCGCCTGATGCGATGGGGCCGCAGATGCCGGCGCCGGCGACGGGCCTGACGCCGCCGCCGTCCGCGCAACCTCTGCCAGCAGGGGGGCAATAGTGGCAAGTTATCGTAGCCAGGGACGCTGGGTTATCTGGCTCTCGTTTCTTATTGCGCTATTGCTGCAGATTATGCCCTGGCCGCAGGACATCACCGTCTTCCGGCCAAACTGGGTGTTGTTGATTCTGCTTTACTGGATCCTGGCGCTGCCGCATCGGGTTAACGTCGGTACCGGCTTTGTGATGGGGGCGATTCTCGACCTCATCAGCGGTTCGACGCTTGGCGTACGCGCGCTGTCGTTAAGTATCGTTGCCTATCTGGTCGCTTTAAAATATCAGCTGTTCCGTAATCTGGCGCTCTGGCAACAGGCGCTGGTGGTCATGCTGTTGTCTCTTGCCGTTGATATCATTGTTTTCTGGGCAGAGTTTTTAGTGATCAACGTCTCTTTCCGTCCGGAAGTGTTCTGGAGTAGTGTAGTAAACGGTGTGCTCTGGCCGTGGCTATTCCTGCTAATGCGTAAAGTGCGTCAGCAATTTGCGGTTCAATAAAGGTTGATATGACAACTCTGTATCTGGCTTCTGGTTCCCCGCGTCGGCAGGAACTGTTAACTCAGCTTGGCCTCTCTTTCGAACGCCTGGTTCCGGGTATTGAGGAACGGCGCGGCCCTCAGGAGAGCGCTGCGTATTATGTTGCGCGTCTGGCGCGAGAAAAAGCGCTGGCTGGCGTGGCTATGGCGCCGCGAGATCTGCCGGTGTTGGGGGCGGATACGATTGTCATTCTTAACGGCGAAGTGCTGGAAAAGCCGCGCGATGCCGGGCACGCCGCAGAAATGCTTCGCATGCTTTCCGGAAAAACCCACCAGGTGATGACCGCGGTGGCGTTGGCGGATAAGCAGCAAACGCTGGATTGTCTGGTGGTGACGGAAGTGACCTTCCGTCTGCTCTCCGAGCAGGATATCGCTACCTACGTAGCCAGCGGCGAACCTTTAGATAAAGCAGGCGCATACGGTATTCAAGGGTTGGGTGGTTGTTTTGTCAGGAAGATAAATGGCAGCTATCACGCCGTAGTCGGCTTACCGCTGGTGGAAACGTATGAGTTGCTGAGTAACTTTAACTCACTGCGTGAAGAAAAGGGATAAAGATGACGGCTGAATTATTAGTTAACGTAACGCCATCCGAGACGCGCGTCGCGTATATCGATGGCGGGATCCTGCAGGAAATTCATATTGAGAGAGAAGCGCGGCGCGGAATCGTAGGCAATATCTACAAAGGTCGTGTCAGTCGCGTGTTGCCTGGAATGCAGGCGGCTTTTGTAGATATTGGCCTGGATAAGGCCGCCTTCCTGCATGCATCCGATATCATGCCGCACACCGAGTGCGTGGCGGGTGAAGAGCAGAAGCAGTTTACCGTTCGCGATATTTCCGAACTGGTGCGTCAGGGCCAGGACCTGATGGTACAGGTGGTGAAAGATCCGCTGGGCACCAAAGGAGCGCGTCTGACCACCGACATCACCATACCTTCCCGCTATTTAGTGTTTATGCCCGGCGCTTCGCACGTCGGCGTATCGCAGCGTATTGAAAGCGAGGCCGAGCGCGAACGCCTGAAAAGCGTGGTCACCGAATATTGCGACGAGCAGGGTGGGTTTATTATCCGCACCGCGGCGGAAGGCGTGCATGAGCAAGAGATGGCGGCGGATGCGGCCTACCTTAAGCGCGTCTGGACCAAAGTCATGGAGCGCAAAAAGCGCAACCAGACCCGTTATCAGATGTACGGCGAGCTGGCGCTGGCCCAGCGCGTGCTGCGCGATTTCGCCGATGCTCAGCTTGACCGCATTCGCGTGGATTCGCGCCTGACCTACGAGGCGCTGCTGGAGTTCACCGCGGAATACATCCCTGAAATGACCAGCAAGCTGGAACATTACAGCGGCCGCCAGCCTATTTTCGATCTCTTTGACGTTGAGAACGAAATCCAGCGCGCGCTGGAGCGTAAAGTCGAGCTGAAATCAGGCGGCTATCTGATCATCGATCAGACCGAAGCGATGACCACCATCGATATCAACACCGGGGCGTTCGTTGGCCACCGCAATCTCGACGACACTATCTTCAATACCAATATTGAAGCCACGCAGGCCATCGCGCGCCAGCTGCGTCTGCGTAACCTGGGCGGCATTATCATCATTGATTTTATCGATATGAATAATGAAGATCATCGTCGTCGGGTACTGCATTCGCTGGAGCAGGCGCTGAGTAAAGACCGGGTGAAAACCAGCATTAACGGCTTCTCGCAGCTGGGGCTGGTCGAGATGACCCGTAAACGCACCCGCGAAAGCGTGGAACATGTGCTGTGTAACGAGTGTCCTACCTGTCATGGGCGCGGCACGGTAAAGTCGGTCGAAACGGTCTGTTATGAGATCATGCGCGAGATAGTCCGCGTGCATCATGCGTATGACTCAGACCGCTTCCTGGTCTATGCTTCACCTGCCGTCGCGGAAGCTCTGAAAGGGGAAGAGTCCCACGCGCTGGCGGAAGTCGAAATCTTTGTCGGCAAGCAGGTTAAAGTACAAATTGAGCCGCTCTATAATCAAGAGCAGTTCGATGTGGTAATGATGTAATCATTCAGCCCGTCGTTCCCGATGGCGTCGGGGGCGGTAAACAGGCGGGCTGAAGGATGAGGCGTAACAGGCTGACAAGGAGAGATGCGTTGAGGCGATGGCCCGGGATATTACTGCTCACCGTGGCAACCGTGGTGGTGATTGTTGCGCTGCTGGTGAGCGGCCTGCGTCTGGCATTGCCGCAGCTAAATAACTGGCGTCCCCAACTGCTGGAGAAAATTACCGCAGTATCCGGGGTGGCGGTCGATGCCTCGCAGATCAACGCCAACTGGGAAAACTTCGGCCCGACGCTGGACGTTCGTGATATTAAAGCCACCTTGAAAGACGGTGGCGAAATGACGATCAAACGGGTTACCCTTGCGCTCGACGTCTGGCAAAGCCTGCTACATATGCGCTGGCAGTTCCGCGACCTGACCTTCTGGCAGCTGCAAATCCACACCAATACCCCCATCCAGACCAACGACGACGGCGCCAGCCTGAAGACCGACCGCATCAGCGATCTGTTCCTGCGTCAGTTTGACCACTTTATTCTCCGCGATAGCCATTTGAGCTTCCTGACGATTTCCGGTCAGCGCGCGGAGCTGGCGATCCCGCAGCTTACCTGGCTTAACGGTAAAAACCGCCACCGCGCCGAGGGGCAACTGAGCCTTTCGAGCCTCACCGGCCAGCACGGCGTCATGCAGGTGCGGATGGATTTACGTGACGAGAACGGCCTGCTCAATAAGGGGCGCCTCTGGTTACAGGCCGACGACATCGACGTTAAACCCTGGCTCGGGCGCTGGATGCAGGACAACATCGCCCTGCAGAGCGCGCGCTTTAGTCTCGAAGGTTGGATGACCATTGATAAAGGCGATGTCGCCAGCGGCGATGTGTGGCTGAAAAAAGGCGGCGCCAGCTGGCAGGGTGACAAGCATCTGCATCAGCTGTCGGTGGATAACCTGACGGCGCATATCACACGCGAAAATCAAAGTTGGGCATTTCATATCCCCGACACGCGGATCTCGATAGACGGTAAAGCCTGGCCGCGCGGCGCGCTGGCGATGGCGTGGATCCCGGCGCAGGAAGTGGGTGGTAATAACAATCAGCGTAGCGATGAGCTGCGCATCCGCGCCAGCAATCTCGAGCTTGGCGGCCTGACCGGTCTACAGCCGATGGCCGATAAGCTGGCGCCGAGCTTTGGCGAAGTGTGGCGAACTACCCAGCCGAGCGGCAAGATCAACCTGTTGGCATTGGATATCCCGCTGCAGGCAACGGAAAAGACCCGTTTCCAGGCCGACTGGAGCGATCTGGCGTGGAAGCAGTGGAAGCTGCTGCCGGGGGCCGAGCACTTTTCCGGCAGCCTGAGCGGCAGCGTTGAAAACGGCGAACTGCGCGCGCATATGACCCAGGCGAAAATGCCCTATGAAACGGTCTTTCGCGCGCCGCTGGAGATAGCCCAGGGCGATGCGACTCTGAGCTGGGAGAAGAACAGCAAGGGCTTTATGCTGGATGGCCGCGATATCGACGTACAGGCTACCGGCGTTCGCGCGCGCGGCGGCTTCCGCTATCTGCAGCCGGAAGGCGATGAGCCGTGGTTAGGCATCCTGGCGGGTATCAGTACCAACGATGGCGGCCAGGCGTGGCGTTATTTCCCGGAAAACCTGATGGGCAAAGCGCTGGTGGATTACCTGAGCGGCGCAATTAAGGGTGGCCAGGCCAGCAATGCCACCCTGGTTTACGGCGGCAACCCGCATCTGTTCCCCTATGAGCATAACGAAGGCCAATTCCAGGTCTCGGTACCGCTGAAGAACGCGACCTTCGCCTTCCAGCCGGACTGGCCGGCGCTGACCGGCCTGGATATCAACCTTAACTTCGTTAATAACGGCCTGTGGATGAAGGCGGATAAAGCGATGCTGGGCAACGTCACCGCCAGCAACCTTGACGCGGTGATCCCCGACTATTCCCATGAAAAACTGTTTATTGATGCCGATGTTAACGGACCGGGCAAAGAGGTCGGCCCTTATTTCAAACAGACCCCGCTGAAGGATTCGCTCGGCTCGGCGCTGGATGAACTGCAGCTGGATGGTAATGTGAGCGCTCGCTTACATCTTGCTATCCCGCTCGATGGCGAGATGACCACCGCCAAAGGCGATGTGCGGCTGAAAAATAACGATCTGTTTATCAAGCCGATTGACGCGACGCTGAAGAACCTCAATGGTCAGTTCAGCTTTGAGAACGGAGATTTAAAAAGCGGGCCGCTAAGCGCGACCTGGTTTAATCAACCGCTGAACCTCAATTTCACCACTACTGAAGGGGCGAAAGCCTTCCTCGTTGACGTCGGCATGAACGCTAACTGGCAGCCGACGCGTACCGGCCTGCTGCCGAAAGCGGTCAATGATGAACTCAGCGGCAGCGTCCCCTGGGATGGCAAAGTGGCCATTGAGTTACCGTATCACGGTAGCGCGAGCTACAAAGTCGATATCAACGGCGATCTGAAAAATGTGAGTAGTCACTTACCTGCGCCGGTGAATAAATCGGCGGGCGAACCGTTGCCGGTGAAAATCAACGTGACCGGTGGCTTAAACAGCTTCGATCTGACCGGCAACATCGGCAGCAAGAACCACGTCAATAGCCGCTGGTTACTGAATAATAAGCTGACGCTCGACCGGGCGATTCTGACCTCCGACAGCAAAGCGATTCCTTCGCTGCCTGAAGCATCAGGCGTCGAGCTGAACATGCCGGCGATGGATGGCGCGCAATGGCTGGCGTTGTTCCAGCGGGGGGCCGTCAACGAAGTGAGCAGTAATATGGCTTTCCCTGAGCGCGTGACGCTTCGTACACCGTCGCTGGCGTTCGCCGGGCAAAACTGGAATAACGTCAGTCTGGTCTCCCAGCCTGACGGTAGCGGCTCGAAGGTGGAGGCGCAGGGGCGCGAAATCAACGCTACGTTGACGATGCATAAGAACGCGCCCTGGCTGGCGGCTATTCGCTATCTCTATTACAACCCTTCCAGCGATAACAACGGCACGGCGAAAAAAGAGAGCGGCCCGCTGGCTGATACCCGTCTGGATTTCCGCGGCTGGCCTGATTTACAGCTGCGCTGTAAAGAGTGCTGGCTGTGGGGGCAAAAATATGGGCGAATCGACGGTGACTTCGATATCAAGGGCGATACGCTCACCCTCAGTAATGGCCTGGTGGATACCGGCTTTGGCCGGCTCACTACCGATGGCGTCTGGGTGAATGCGCCCGGCGGCGTGCGTACCTCGCTGAAAGGCAAGCTGCACGGTAATAAAACGGATGACTTCGTGAACTTCTTTGGCGTTTCGACGCCGGTAAAAGGCTCGTCGTTTGATGTCGATTACGATCTGCACTGGCGCGCGCCGCCATGGCAGCCTGATGTCGCTTCGCTGAACGGGATCCTCAAAAGCCGCCTCGGCAAAGGCGAGTTTACTGACCTGAGCACCGGTCATGCCGGTCAGCTGTTACGGCTATTGAGCGTTGACGCGCTGCTGCGTAAGCTACGCTTCGATTTCAGCGACACCTTCCAGGAAGGCTTCTGGTTTGATTCGATTCGCAGTACGGCATGGATTAAAGACGGCGTATTGAATACGGATGATACGCTGGTGGATGGCCTTGAAGCCGACATCGCGATGAAAGGTTCGGTCGATCTGGTGCGCCGTCGTTTAGATTTACAAGCGGTGGTGGCGCCGGAAATATCGGCGACCGTGGGCGTAGCGGCGGCATTCGCCGTCAACCCGATCGTCGGCGCGGCGGTTTTTGCCGCCAGCAAGGTGCTTGGGCCGCTGTGGAACAAAGTGTCGATTCTGCGCTATCGCATTACGGGTCCAATCGATCAGCCGGAAATCAACGAAGTGCTGCGCCAGGCGCGCAGCAACAAAAAGCAATGATTTGACGAGTACGGGGAATTATCGCACTCTCAATAGAGGGCATTTTCTCCCCGTCATCTTTTTCGCCGCATGGCATTCCCCTGTGTCAGGCGGCAATAAACGAGTAGCGTAACGATGAGTTTGAACCTGGTAAGTGAACAATTACTGTCGGCAAATGGCCTGAATCATCAGGACCTGTTTGCCATCCTTGGCCAACTGGCTGAGCGCCGTCTCGATTACGGCGATCTTTATTTTCAGTCGAGCTATCACGAATCCTGGGTTCTGGAAGACAGCATCATTAAAGATGGGTCGTACAATATTGACCAGGGCGTAGGCGTCCGGGCGGTAAGCGGCGAGAAAACTGGTTTTGCCTATGCGGACCAAATCAGCAAACTGGCGCTTGAGCAGAGCGCGCAGGCGGCGCGTACTATCGTCCGCGATCATGGCGACGGCAAAGTGCAGACGCTCGGCGCGGTGGAGTACAGCTCTCTCTATACCAGCGTCGATCCGCTGCAGAGCATGAGCCGCGAAGAGAAACTGGATATTCTGCGCCGCGTCGATAAGGTGGCGCGTGCCGCCGATAAGCGCGTGCAGGAAGTTTCCGCCAGTCTGAGCGGCGTCTACGAGCTTATCCTGGTAGCGGCAACGGACGGGACGCTGGCCGCTGATGTCCGTCCGCTGGTTCGTCTCTCCGTGAGCGTGCTGGTGGAGGAAGACGGCAAACGCGAGCGCGGCGCCAGCGGCGGCGGAGGACGGTTTGGCTATGATTATTTCCTCGCGCCGCTGGATGGCGACGTACGGGCGGATGTCTGGGCGCGTGAAGCGGTACGTATGGCATTAGTCAATCTGTCCGCGGTTGCGGCGCCAGCCGGTATGCTGCCGGTGGTGCTTGGCGCGGGCTGGCCTGGCGTGCTGCTGCATGAAGCCGTCGGCCACGGCCTGGAAGGTGACTTTAACCGTCGCGGCACCTCGGTCTTCAGCGGTCACATGGGCGAATTAGTCGCCTCTGAACTGTGCACCGTCGTGGATGACGGCACCATGGCCGATCGCCGTGGTTCGGTCGCGATTGATGACGAAGGTACGCCGGGTCAATACAACGTGCTTATCGAAAACGGCGTCCTGAAAGGTTATATGCAGGATAAGCTCAACGCGCGTCTGATGGGCGTCGCGCCGACCGGTAATGGTCGCCGCGAATCTTATGCGCATCTGCCGATGCCGCGGATGACCAACACCTATATGCTGGCAGGGAAGTCGACGCCACAGGAGATTATCGAATCGGTCGATTACGGTATCTATGCGCCGAACTTTGGCGGCGGTCAGGTGGACATTACCTCCGGTAAATTTGTCTTCTCGACCTCGGAAGCCTATCTGATTGAAAAAGGTAAAGTGACCAAGGCAGTCAAAGGCGCGACGCTAATCGGTTCCGGTATCGAAGCGATGCAGCAGATTTCCATGGTCGGTAACGACCTGAAGCTGGATAGCGGCGTTGGCGTGTGCGGTAAAGAAGGGCAGAGCGTGCCGGTCGGCGTCGGCCAGCCGACGCTGAAAGTCGACAACCTTACCGTTGGCGGCACCGCCTGATAACGGCTGGTCCCGGCGGCGCGAAGCCGCTGCCGGGATGTCAGTTAACGGGTCATCCCGCGCCCGTGCATTCCCTGATAGATCTTCGCCACCTCGACAAAATAATCCGTCAGATAGTTAATACATACCTGCACCTTCAGCGGTAGCTTATCTTTTTCGGTATACAGCGCATAGACCGGTCGCGGATCCGATTGATAGCTCGGCAGCAGGATCTCCAGTTCACCGCGGTTGATCTCGTCGATCGCCCACATCAGCGGAACGTAGGCCACGCCAACGCCGGCAGTCAGCCAGCGGATCAGCGTCATCGGGTCGTTGGTGACGAAGCGTCCTTGTGGGATCAGGCGCGTTGAGATCCCCTCCGGAGCGATAATTTCGAACTCATTATCTGGCCGTACGCTGTATTCCAGCCACGAGTGGCTGGCAAGATCCGCTGGTTTTTCCGGACATCCCGCGTGCTGAAGATAGCTTTTCGCCGCGCAGAGCACCATTGGCATTGAGCCTAACCGCCGCGAGAAGAGGCTGGAATCCTGCAATGCGCCGACGCGTATCACCACGTCGAGGCCGTCGGCAATCAGGTCCGGCGCGGGGATGCCGGTCACCAGATTAATCGATAAACCCGGATATTCTTTGAGCATTTCGGCGGTTATGCGCGCCAGCACATTCTGTGCCATAGTTGAAGAGCTACCGATGCGCAGCGTGCCGATAGGGGTATTGTTGAAGGCATACAGCTGTTCATGGACGTCCTGCGCTTCAAAGAGCATTCTTCGGCAGCCCTGGTAATAAATTTTACCCGCTTCTGTTAAGCCCAGGCTGCGGGTGCTGCGGTTGAGCAGCTTTACCTGAAGCTCGTCTTCCAGTTTAGCAACGGTCTGGCTGATAGATGAAACGCTCATCTGGAGCTGGCGTGCGGCGGCGGTGAAAGAGCCCAGCTCAACCACTTTGGCGAACACCGACATGCGTTTTAGTCGTTCCATTATTCACTCTGGCTTAAAAGTGATTTAGATCACATATTATAGATAAGGCTGCAATTGTTACGTTAATATATAGTTAGCTACATAATAAACGCATCACGCTACCACCTGTACGCTTCTTATCAAGGTCATCATGAGTCTGTTTCCTGTCATAGTGATTTTCGGCCTATCGTTTCCGCCGATCTTCTTTGAGCTGCTATTGTCGCTAGCCATCTTCTGGCTGGTGCACCGTTTGCTGGTTCCGACCGGTATTTATGATTTTGTCTGGCACCCTGCACTGTTTAATACTGCGCTGTATTGCTGTCTGTTTTATCTGATATCGCGCTTGTTCGTTTGAGGTCGATGTGAAAACACTAACAAGAAATATCCTGCGTACTGCCATCACTGTGATACTGGTTATTCTGGCGTTTATCGCTATTTTTCGCGCATGGGTGTACTACACCGCGTCGCCGTGGACGCGCGATGCGCGCTTTAGCGCCGATATCGTCGCCATCGCGCCGGACGTGTCGGGGCTCATTTCGCAAGTGAATGTCAAGGATAACCAACTGGTTAAGAAAGACCAGGTATTGTTCGTTATTGACCAACCTCGTTACCAAAAAGCGCTGGCGGAGGCGGAAGCCGACGTCTCTTATTACCAGACGCTGGCTCAGGAAAAACGCGTTGAAGCCGGGCGCCGTAACAGGCTCGGCGTGCAGGCCATGTCGCGCGAAGAGATTGACCAGGCCAACAACGTACTGCAAACCGTTGAGCATCAGCTGGCGAAAGCGGTGGCCAGCCGCGACTTAGCCAAGCTGGATCTTGAACGTACGGTTATCCGTGCGCCTGCTGATGGCTGGGTGACCAACCTGAACGTCTACTCCGGCGAATTCATCACCCGCGGTTCGACCGCGGTCGCTTTGGTGAAACAAAATACCTTCTACGTGATGGCCTATCTGGAAGAGACCAAGCTGGAAGGCGTGCGTCCAGGCTACCGCGCCGAAATCACCCCGCTCGGCAGTAGTAAGGTGATAAAAGGTACCGTCGACAGCGTTGCCGCGGGCGTAACCAACGCCAGCAGCAGCAGCGATGCGAAAGGCATGGCTTCCGTTGACTCCAACCTTGAGTGGGTACGTCTGGCGCAGCGCGTGCCGGTACGTATCCGTCTTGACCAGCAGCAGGGCAACCTCTGGCCGTCGGGCACCACTGCGACCGTTGTCATCACCGGCAAAGAAGATCGCGACGCCAGCCAGGCCAACTTCTTCCAGAAAGTCGCCATGCGCTTGCGTGAGTTTGGTTAATCGCCATGGGGACCTATACCATTGCTCCCCGGCATCTCCGCTTTGCCATTAAGCTTGCATGCGCGGTGGTGCTGGCGCTGTTCGTCGGCTTTCATTTTCAGCTTGAGACGCCGCGCTGGGCCGTATTGACCGCGGCTATCGTGACCGCCGGTCCGGCATTTGCCGCTGGCGGTGAGCCCTATTCCGGGGCGATTCGCTACCGCGGGATGCTGCGTATTGCCGGGACGTTTATCGGCTGTATTGCCGCGCTGGCGATCATCATCCTCATGATCCGCGCGCCGCTATTGATGATGCTGGTCTGCTGTCTCTGGGCCGGTTTCTGCACCTGGATCTCCTCGCTGGTGAAGGTCGAAAACTCCTACGCCTGGGGGCTGGCGGGTTATACGGCGCTGATTATCATCATCACCATTCATACCGACCCGATGCTGGCGCCGCAGTTTGCCGTCGAGCGCTGCAGCGAAATTGTCATCGGGATCGTCAGCGCCATCGTCGCTGACCTGCTATTTTCTCCGCGTTCTATCAAAAAAGAGATCGACCTCGAACTGGATAACCTGCTGCTGGATCAGTATCGCCTGATGCAGCTTTGTGTCGCCCATGGCGATAGCGAGGTGGTGGATAAAGCCTGGGGAGCGCTGGTGCGTCGTACTGCCGCGCTGGAGGGGATGCGCGGCAACCTGATCATGGAATCTTCGCGCTGGGCGAAGGTAAACCAGCGGCTAAAGGCGATCAACACGCTATCGCTGACGCTGATTACTCAGGCCTGCGAAACCTATCTGATCCAGAACTCTCGCCCGGAGATGGTGACTGACGACTACCGCGAGCTGTTTGCCGAGCCCGTAGAAACCGTACAGGATGTGCATCAACAGCTTAAGCGTATGCGCCGCTTCCTGACCTGGAAAGGTGAACACAATACGCCAGTTACGATTTATAGCTGGGTCGGCGCGGCGACGCGTTACCTGCTGCTGAAGCGCGGCGTGGTCGGCAATACCAAAATCAGCCGTATCGAAGATGAAGTCTTACGCGGCGAAACGGTGGTGAAGGTTGAGTCCGCCGAGCGTCACCACGCGATGGTCAATTTCTGGCGAACTTCTATTTCCTGTATTCTCGGCACCTTGTTCTGGTTGTGGACCGGCTGGACATCCGGTAGCGGGGCGATGGTTATGATTGCCGTGGTGACCGCGCTGGCGATGCGTCTGCCTAACCCGCGGATGGTGGCCTTAGACTTCCTCTATGGCACCCTTGCCGCTCTACCGCTCGGCGCGCTGTTCTTCCTTGTCGTCATGCCTGCGACGCAGCAGAGCATGCTGCTGCTGTGTATCAGCCTTGCCGCGATGGCGTTCTTTATCGGCATTGAGGTACAAAAGCGGCGGTTGGGATCGCTTGGGGCCCTGGCGAGCACCATCAATATTCTGGTGCTGGATAACCCGATGCAGTTCCAGTTTAGCCAGTTCCTCGATAGCGCCCTGGGGCAGATTGTCGGCTGTTTCCTCGCGCTGATGGTGATTCTGTTAGTGCGTGATAACTCGCAGGCCCGCACCGGACGGGTGCTATTGAACCAGTTCGTCTCGGCGGCGGTCTCTTCGCTCACCACGAATAGCGCCCGGCGTAAAGAGAACCATTTGCCGGCGCTGTATCAACAGCTATTTTTACTGCTGAACAAGTTTCCCGGCGATATCGCCCGCTTCCGGCTGGCGCTGACGCTGATTATCGCGCACCAGCGTCTACGCGATGCCCCGGTGCCGGTAAACGAGGATCTGTCGGCCTTCCACCGCCAGCTGCGGCGAACCGCCGATCACGTTATCTCCGCCGGCAGCGATGATAAGCGCCGCCGTTACTTTACCCGTCTGCTGGAAGAGCTTGATGTTTATCAGGAAAAACTCCTTCACTGGCAGGCGTCGCCCCAGGTCACTGAGCCGGTGCGACGGCTGGTCGATATGCTGAAGAAATATCAGCACGTGCTCACCAACAGCTAAGCTGCGAACCGACGCCCCGGCGTCGGTTTTTTTATCGCTATACTTATTTGGTGTAGAGGGACAGAGCTTAAGGGGCGCCGGGCAATGACTATTTATACCTTTGATTTTGATGAAATAGCTGAGCAACAGGATTTCTATCGCGAGTTTTCCCGCGCCTTCGCGCTACCGGATAAGCAGGTGGATAACCTCGACGCGCTGTGGAGCGCGGTGACGGGAGGGCGCTTACCGTTCCCGCTGGAGATTGAATTTGTTCATCTGGATGAAAAACAGCGTCGTCGCTTTGGCGCGTTAATTTTGCTGTTCGATGAAGCGGAAGAGGAGCTGGAAGGACTACTACGTTTCAATGCCCGTTGGGCATAAAAAAGCCCCCGGCAGGGCGGGGGCAAGTCGTCGGATAAGACGACGAGGGTTTATTTGTACAACTCAGCAGTCGCGTGCCAGCTGTCGCCGGTACGAGCTTCAATAATGCGGTAGCTGCTGGCGCCTTCTTTCTCGGCTTTAGCCGCCAGTTCCTGGCGCATATCCATTGGCGCGCTACCTACTTGAGATACAGAGATAGTGCCCATTGGTTGCAGATTTTGTGCTTGATCGGCGTTCACTTGCTGTACGGCTGCGCTTGCGCCGAAAGAGAGAACAGATGCCAGACCCAGGGATGCGATGATAATTGCGCTTTTCATAATCTTTACTCCAACCATTTGTGCAGCGGCGGGAGATTTCGTATGAACCCAGGCCGCTGAAGAGATACTGTTTCAGTTAATGACCGACAATCGTTAAAGCTTATTTATAAAGTTCAGCAGTGGCGTGCCAGTGGTCGCCGGTGCGAGCTTCGATAATGCGATAAGAAGAAGCACCTTCTTCTTGTGCTTTTTTGTTCAGCATTTCGTGCATTTTGCTGTTCGATGAAGCGGAAGAGGAGCTGGAAGGACTACTACGTTTCAATGCCCGTTGGGCATAAAAAAGCCCCCGGCAGGGCGGGGGCAAGTCGTCGGATAAGACGACGAGGGTTTATTTGTACAACTCAGCAGTCGCGTGCCAGCTGTCGCCGGTACGAGCTTCAATAATGCGGTAGCTGCTGGCGCCTTCTTTCTCGGCTTTAGCCGCCAGTTCCTGGCGCATATCCATTGGCGCGCTACCTACTTGAGATACAGAGATAGTGCCCATTGGTTGCAGATTTTGTGCTTGATCGGCGTTCACTTGCTGTACGGCTGCGCTTGCGCCGAAAGAGAGAACAGATGCCAGACCCAGGGATGCGATGATAATTGCGCTTTTCATAATCTTTACTCCAACCATTTGTGCAGCGGCGGGAGATTTCGTATGAACCCAGGCCGCTGAAGAGATACTGTTTCAGTTAATGACCGACAATCGTTAAAGCTTATTTATAAAGTTCAGCAGTGGCGTGCCAGTGGTCGCCGGTGCGAGCTTCGATAATGCGATAAGAAGAAGCACCTTCTTCTTGTGCTTTTTTGTTCAGCATTTCGTGCATATCCATCGGGGAAGAACCTACCGCGCCGATAGATACGGTGCCCAGTGACTGGCGGCTTTCCGCTTGAGTGCTGTTGATTGAATCAGCGGCGAAAGCGCCAAAGGACAGTACGGATAGCATGCTGAGTGCGGCTACAGTGGTTTTGATTTTCATGATGTTCACCTCGTCGAATTTTATTATTAGGGGGCTTTGTTTCGTGACCCTCATCACAAAATCAAGTATACACTAATCACCAAAAATATTAATACCATGCTAATTGTTTTCAGTGTAAATAATTTCCAAGAAATGTCGTTTTTATAACGTATAAGAATTAGAAATGTCATTCATGGGGTGAATGTCATGATTATTTATATTTAAATCAAATAGATATTGCG
This sequence comes from Klebsiella sp. 141153, assembly GCF_032601995.1. NCBI lineage: Bacteria > Pseudomonadati > Pseudomonadota > Gammaproteobacteria > Enterobacterales > Enterobacteriaceae > Klebsiella > Klebsiella sp. 141153. Next base: position 35,277 of record NZ_JAQIRJ010000019.1, read on the forward strand.
CTTTGATCTTTTGTGCGCTTTAGCCGTTATCATTCGGTAAAGGAATGTATATAGGTGGAAAACCACACTAAATGTTAAAAAAATGCTGCTTTATTTGAAGGTTTGCGGGGGAGCGTTTTACGGGGAAGAACCCTCTGGCGGGAACCAGAGGGGGAGCGTTTAGAGTTCCTGTTCGAACAGGACCAGGATCGCGTCGTAGAGATCTTTAACGGAAAAACCGCGGGCAGGGGTGGTAAAGATAGTGTCATCCCCCGCGATACTACCCAGAATACCTTCGGCTTTACCTAAGGAATCCAGCAGGCGTGCGATCAGCTGCGCCGCGCCGGGGCTGGTGTGAATCACTACCACCGCATCGTTATAATCGATGTCCAGCACCAGGTTTTTCAGCGGGCTGGAGGTCGTCGGCACGCCGAGTTCGGCAGGCAAACAGTAGACCATTTCCATTTTGGCGTTACGCGTGCGAACGGCGCCAAACTTTGTCAGCATGCGGGAAACTTTCGATTGGTTGATGTTCTCGAAACCTTCTTCCTGCAGCGCCTGAACGATTTCGCCTTGCGAGCTGAATTTTTCTTCTTTAAGCAGCGATTTAAACGCTTTAACCAGTTCTTCTTGTTTTGCCGAACTACGCATAAGTCACCCAGATTATGGTGGTAAAAACAACATCATTATGCATACAAGTGCATTTTTATGCAAATAATCCGCAAGGGAATAGCGTAAATAATGTTATGAAAGGCGCATATTTTAGCAAATAACCCTGATGAGGAACATGCCTGCATCACAGCGGGTAAATTGCTGTAAAAGTGAAATAAATGTTATGAAATTGATATTGTTTTGCCGAGCGAGCTGGGTGTATTGTAACCAATAGTCGATCCGGTACTACGGCTTTGCTGGATGGCCAGTCTCAGGAAGAAAAATGCGAATTTGCTGCATCATTGCGCGTACCCCGCATTCTTCAGCCATAATTATTGTAATTGTTCATCTTGTGAATTAAGGTCCAGGCGACGGAATAACGAAAGACTATACCCGTCATACTTCGAGCTGCATGTGCGTTGGCTGCAATCGTTCACCCCAGTCACTTATTTCAGTAAGCTCCTGGGGATTCACGCTCTTGCCGCCTTCCTGCAACTCGAATTATTCAGGGTGTAAATTAACCATAATAAGGAGTTTAGGATGAAAGTTGCAGTCCTCGGCGCCGCTGGTGGCATCGGCCAGGCGCTTGCCCTACTACTTAAGACCCAACTGCCTTCAGGTTCAGAGCTCTCGTTGTACGACATCGCTCCGGTTACGCCGGGCGTGGCGGTAGATCTAAGTCATATTCCCACAGATGTAAAAATCAAAGGTTTCTCCGGTGAAGATGCAACCCCGGCGCTGGAAGGCGCTGATGTGGTGCTGATTTCCGCCGGCGTCGCGCGCAAGCCCGGCATGGATCGTTCCGACTTATTTAATGTTAACGCCGGTATCGTTAAAAATCTGGTGCAGCAGATCGCAAAAACCTGTCCGCAGGCCTGCATCGGTATTATCACCAACCCGGTAAATACCACCGTCGCTATCGCCGCCGAAGTGCTGAAAAAAGCCGGCGTGTACGATAAAAACAAACTGTTTGGCGTCACCACGCTCGACATTATTCGCTCTAATACTTTTGTCGCCGAGCTGAAAGGCAAGTCGGCAACCGAGGTTGAAGTTCCGGTCATTGGCGGCCACTCTGGCGTCACTATCCTGCCTTTACTGTCGCAGATTTCTGGCGTCAGCTTTAGCGAGCAGGAAGTCGCGGATCTCACCAAACGTATTCAAAACGCCGGGACGGAAGTCGTGGAAGCGAAAGCGGGCGGCGGGTCGGCGACGCTGTCGATGGGCCAGGCGGCTGCGCGTTTCGGGCTCTCACTGGTGCGTGCCATGCAGGGTGAAAAAGGCGTGGTTGAATGTGCCTACGTCGAAGGTGACGGCCAGTATGCCCGTTTCTTCTCGCAGCCGCTGCTGCTGGGCAAAAATGGCGTGGAAGAGCGTCAGTCTATCGGTAAACTCAGCGCTTTTGAACAGCAGGCGCTGGAAGGCATGCTGGATACGCTGAAGAAAGATATCGCCCTCGGCGAGGATTTCGTCAACAAGTAACATCTCCTTAGCAGAAAAGCCGGAACCGTCGTTCCGGCTTTTTTATCGCCTCATCTCCCTGCCGAATGCGCCGCCTGGCGGCTAAATCTGCTAAAATCCCCGCGTCTTAAGCCCCACGCAATGAGGACGTTGTGAAAAAGATCGAAAGAAAGCAGACCAGGGACCACATTACGCAAATCATTCGCTATCAAATTCTTTCCGGAGCGATAAAACCGGGAGATGAGCTGGCGCAGGAGAGTATTGCTGAGCAGCTAGGGCTTTCACGTATGCCGGTTAGAGAAGCGTTGCAGTCTCTTGAACAAGAGGGGTTTCTGGTGCGCTTGCCTAACCGTCATATGCAGGTATCAAAGCTGGTGCCCGATGATGTTAGCCATATTTTTCGCGTGATCGCGGTGATGGCTGCCGAATTGTTCACTCTCGTGCCGGCAAACCAAGGGGAATTGCTGCTCGGGCGCGCGCAAGCGCTGGCGCAGCCTGGCGACAAAACTCGCGAACTGGAATTTCATCAGTTGCTGATTTCTTATCTCGATAACCGCTATCTGGCGAAGGCGTATCAGCAATTTTTGGATGGATATATTTCTTATGTCATCCTGTATCTGAAAGACGATAGCCAGGAATCGGCACTGATACTACATGAACTGGCTGGAGCCATTAGCCGCGGCGATGTGGGCAATATTGCTCAGGCAACACAGCGTTATTTCCTCATGCTTGCGGAAATTATGCGTCAACATATGAAGGATTGGGAAAGTGCAGAAGCCTAAATTAGGGAAAATTAAGCTTCTTTCGGCGAAAGAGCAGGTCGCTGCGGTATTACGCAAAGCGATTCTTTCGCGGGATTTAGTGGAAGGGCAGGAGATAACTCTCGAAGGCATTGCCCGGATGGTCGGCGTTTCCAGCATGCCGGTGCGCGAAGCGTTTCAGATTTTAGCCGCCGATGGCCTGATTAAAGTCCGCCCTAATAAAGGCGCGGTGGTGTTGGGGATCAACGAACAGACGATTCGCGAGCATTATGAAATTCGCGCGCTGCTGGAAAGTGAGGCGGTGGCGAAAGCCTCCCGTCCCGGCACGGATATTTCGTCCATTGCCCGGGTACACGATGCGGCGGAAAAAGCGCTGGCCGATAATAACTTCACTGAATATTCCGACCTGAACCAGGCCTTCCATATGGAGATCTGGAACGCCGCGGGCAACGAAAAAATGAAGATGCTGCTCTGTAATATGTGGAACGGACTGTCGATGGGGCACAAGGTCACCGAAGCAGAATACGCCGCTATCTCCATTCGCGAACATAAGGAGATTTTACAGGCACTTGAACAGCATAACGAAGAACTGGCGCGTCAGCGCATGCGCGAGCATATTATTCGCTCAATGGAAAATATGCTCACGCGATACCTTCCCGAAACCTCTGTATAGCGCTAAAGCCTGTTGGTTTTAGTCGTATTCATCAACGCTATTAATCATCTCTTGTGACGATCTGCAGAGGATCTTGATGCAGATCGCACTGCGCGATCTTTGTTTAAAAACGCATTGACTTACTTTTTGCATGGGCATAATTTCTCCCTCGTCAATATTGGATACAATATCATATATCATTGATAGGGATAATTATAAATATGGAACCGATTACCATCACCTTATGTTTGCTGGTGTTCGCTATCGTCATGTTTGTCTGGGAGAAGGTGCCTTTGGCAGTGACTTCCATGGTGGTCTGCGTGGCGTTAGTGCTCACCGGCGTGTTGGATCTAAAACAAGCTTTTGCCGGTTTTATCGACTCCAACGTCATTCTTTTTGTCGCCATGTTTATCGTCGGCGGGGCGTTATTTGAAACCGGGATGGCCAATAAAGTCGGTGGGGTGATCACTCACTTCGCCAAAACCGAAAAACAGCTGATCTTCACCATCATGGTGGTCGTCGGCGTGATGTCGGGTTTTCTTTCCAACACCGGTACGGCGGCGGTATTGATCCCGGTAGTAATTGGCGTCGCGGCGAAATCGGGTTTTGCCCGCTCGCGTCTGCTGATGCCGCTGGTATTTGCCGCCGCGCTCGGCGGCAACCTGTCGCTGATTGGCGCGCCCGGCAACCTGATCGCGCAATCGGCGTTGCAGAATATCGGTAGCGGCTTTGGCTTCTTTGAGTATGCGAAAGTGGGTTTACCGATGCTGCTCTGCGGCATCTTCTATTTCCTGACTATCGGCTATAAATTTCTGCCTGCTACCGCGAATAGCGGTGAAGTCGGTAGCGTCGGCGAACAGCGTGATTACAGCCACGTTCCGCGCTGGAAACAGATCCTGTCGCTGGTGGTGCTGATCGCCACGATCCTCGGCATGATTTTTGAGAAACAGACCGGCATTAGCCTGACGGTGGCAGGCTGTATCGGTGCGTTAGTCCTGGTGTTTACCGGCGTGCTGACGGAAAAGCAGGCCTATAAGGCGATTGATTCACAGACTATTTTCATTTTTGGCGGCACGCTGGCGCTGGCAAAAGCGCTGGAAATGACCGGTGCTGGCAAGCTGGTTGCCGATCATGTCATCGGCATGCTGGGCCAGAACTCTTCCCCGTTCATGTTGATGGTGGTGGTCTTTGCGCTGTCCGTCATCATGACCAATTTTATGTCCAATACCGCCACCGTCGCGCTACTGGTACCGGTGAGTTTGTCGATCGCGGCCGGAATGGGCGCCGATCCGAAAGCGGTTCTGATGGCGACCGTAATCGGCAGTTCCTGCGCCTACGCGACGCCGATCGGTATGCCCGCCAACATGATGGTGCTATCGGCAGGCGGCTATAAGTTTGTCGATTACGCCAAATCGGGCCTTCCTCTGATTATCGTTTCTACCATTGTCAGCCTCGTACTGCTGCCAATTCTTTTCCCTTTTCACCCGTAATTTACGGACGCTGTTCTGACTAAGGAGCCTTTATGAGCAAAAGCGAACAGATATCCCGAATGACCGATATTATGGCCAAATTCGTGGGATATACCGGCAAAGTATTGCCTGATGACGTCACTGCAAAACTGAAAGAGTTGCATAAGAAAGAGACCAGCCAGCTGGCTGACGTCATCTTTACCACCATGATTGAAAACCAGCGTCTGGCGAAAGAGCTGGATCGTCCCTCTTGCCAGGACACCGGCGTCATTCAGTTTTTGGTTGAGTGCGGCGCTAATTTCCCGCTGATTGGCGAGCTGGAAGCGCTGCTGCGCGAATCGGTGATTAAAGCCACCGTGGATTCTCCGCTGCGCCACAACAGCGTTGAGACCTTTGACGAATACAACACCGGTAAAAACGTGGGTAAAGGTACGCCGACGGTATTCTGGGAGATCGTCCCCGATTCCGACCAGTGCAGCATTTACACCTATATGGCCGGCGGCGGCTGCTCGCTGCCGGGTAAAGCGATGGTGCTGATGCCGGGCGCCGGTTACGAAGGCGTAACCCGTTTCGTACTGGATGTGATGACCAGCTATGGCCTGAACGCCTGTCCGCCGCTGCTGGTTGGCGTTGGCGTCGCGACTTCCGTTGAAACGGCGGCGCTGCTGTCGAAGAAAGCGCTGATGCGTCCGGTGGGATCGCGCAATGAGAATGAACGCGCCGCATCGTTGGAGAAAATGCTCGAAGACGGCATTAATAAAATTGGCCTTGGCCCGCAGGGGATGTCCGGCAATACCTCCGTGATGGGCGTCAATATCGAAAATACCGCACGCCACCCTTCCACCATTGGCGTGGCGGTCAACGTCGGCTGCTGGTCGCACCGCAAAGGACATATCGTTTTCGATAAAGATTTGAATTACACCATTACGTCTCACACAGGAGTGGCTTTCTGATGACTAAAAAAATACTTACTACGCCAATTAAAGATGAAGATTTAGCTGATATTAAAGCGGGCGATATTATTTATCTTAATGGTCATATTGTTACCTGTCGTGATGTTGCTCATCGTCGTTTAATTGAAGGCGGTCGCGAATTGCCGGTCAACGTTGCCGGCGGCGCGATATTACATGCCGGGCCAATTGTGCGGCCGATTAAAGGTACAGAAGATAAATTTGAAATGGTCTCTGTTGGACCAACCACCAGTATGCGTATGGAGAAATTTGAAAAAGAATTTATTGCTAAGACCGGTGTGAAACTCATTGTCGGTAAAGGCGGCATGGGCAAAGGTACCGAAGAAGGCTGCGCCGAACATAAAGCGCTGCACTGCGTATTCCCGGCCGGCTGCGCGGTGGTTGCCGCGGTCTGTGTGGAAGAAATTGAAGACGCCCAGTGGCGTGATTTAGGTATGCCGGAAACCTTATGGGTTTGCCGGGTAAAAGAATTCGGCCCACTTATTGTGTCGATCGATACCCATGGAAATAACCTGTTTGAGCAGAATAAAGTGATATTTAATCAGCGCAAAGAGATTGTCGCTGATGAGATCTGTCAGCACGTAAGTTTTATTAAATAACTCCTGGCTAAATATATTGCGCAGTAGTGGCGAGAATTAAATTCCGCGATAAAGAGGCTTCTGACCATGTGGTCTGGGGAAATCCACTCTGCTATCGCGGGTTCATCACGCCATTATTGCGCCCCTCCAAAGGCTATTTTATGACTGATGCTGCGCTGTTAGGCGAGGGCTTCACCCTGATGTTTCTTGGCATGGGCTTCGTGCTGGCGTTTCTGCTGCTGCTCATTTTCGCCA
>NZ_JAQIRJ010000020.1:0-39688 GCF_032601995.1 Klebsiella sp. 141153
AACCCTGAATTTCAGAATTTTTCTCTTCAACCGAACCGGCTGTTTGTGTGAAGTGATTCACATCCGCCGTGTCGATGGAGGCGCATTATAGGGAGTTCTCGAGCACCTGCAATAGAAAAATTGCAGAAAAATGACTGACTGCTGCATTCCCCAGCAAAACCCCGCTTTATACCCTTTTACACACAGAATTATCCACAGGCACACGGCAAAACACGGCTTAAACCCCGGTACATCCATTGCCATATAAGGAGAGAACCATCGGCTTAAAGAGAAAGATAAAAATTCGCGAGCGTTGCGCAAACGTTTTCGTTACAATGCCGCGCTATGACACGGATGCCCGGTTGGGTGCGTTAGGTGAGTTTTTAGGCAAAAACTCACCTAACGCTCTCTGTAATGTTCAAATCCTGGGGATTTAATACCATGCAACAACGTCGTCCAGTCCGCCGCGCCCTGCTCAGTGTTTCTGACAAGGCAGGTATCGTCGAATTCGCGCAGGCGCTTTCCGCTCGTGGTGTCGAGCTGCTGTCCACCGGCGGCACCGCTCGCCTGCTGGCAGATAAAGGCCTGCCGGTTACCGAAGTCTCTGACTACACCGGTTTCCCGGAAATGATGGATGGACGCGTGAAGACCCTGCATCCGAAAGTACACGGCGGCATCCTCGGTCGTCGCGGTCAGGATGACGGTATCATGCAGCAACACGGTATCGCGCCTATCGATATGGTTGTCGTTAACCTCTACCCGTTCGCCCAGACCGTCGCTCGTGAAGGATGCTCGCTGGAAGACGCGGTGGAAAACATCGATATCGGCGGCCCGACTATGGTGCGCTCCGCGGCGAAGAACCATAAAGATGTCGCCATCGTGGTTAAGAGCAGCGACTACGACGCCATCATTAATGAGATGGACGCCAACGAAGGTTCTCTCACGCTGGACACCCGTTTCGACCTCGCGATTAAAGCCTTCGAACACACCGCCGCTTACGACAGCATGATCGCTAACTACTTCGGCAGTATGGTTCCGGCCTATCACGGCGAAAGCAAAGAAGCCGCTGGCCGCTTCCCGCGTACCCTGAATCTAAACTTCATTAAGAAGCAGGATATGCGCTACGGCGAAAACAGCCACCAGCAGGCTGCCTTCTATATAGAAGAGAATGTAAAAGAAGCCTCCGTGGCGACCGCCACCCAGCTGCAGGGCAAAGCGCTCTCCTATAACAACATTGCCGATACCGATGCGGCGCTGGAGTGTGTGAAAGAGTTCAACGAGCCGGCCTGCGTTATCGTTAAGCATGCCAACCCGTGCGGCGTTGCCGTCAGCGACTCGATCCTCGACGCCTACGATCGCGCTTACAAAACCGATCCAACCTCCGCCTTCGGCGGCATCATAGCCTTTAACCGCGAGCTGGATGCTGAAACCGCGCAGGCGATCATCTCTCGCCAGTTCGTCGAAGTGATCATCGCGCCATCCGCCAGCGAAGAAGCGCTGAAAATCACCGCCGCTAAGCAGAACGTCCGCGTGCTGGTCTGCGGCCAGTGGGATGCTCGCGTCGCGGGTCTCGATTTCAAACGTGTCAATGGCGGCTTGCTGGTTCAGGACCGCGATCTTGGTATGGTCACCGCGGGCGAACTGCGCGTGGTCAGCAAACGTCAGCCGAGCGAGCAAGAGCTACGCGATGCGCTGTTCTGCTGGAAAGTGGCGAAATTCGTCAAATCCAACGCCATCGTTTATGCCAAAAATAATATGACCATCGGTATCGGCGCCGGTCAGATGAGCCGCGTCTACTCGGCGAAAATTGCCGGGATTAAAGCCGGTGACGAAGGTCTGGAAGTGAAAGGCTCCGCCATGGCTTCTGACGCCTTCTTCCCGTTCCGCGATGGTATTGATGCCGCCGCGGCCGTCGGCATCACCTGCGTTATCCAGCCGGGCGGCTCTATCCGCGATGAAGAAGTAATTGCCGCCGCGGACGAACATGGTATCGCCATGATCTTCACCGACATGCGCCACTTCCGCCATTAATTCACGGAGCAGCAGATGAAAGTATTAGTAATCGGCAACGGCGGGCGCGAACACGCGCTGGCCTGGAAAGCGGCCCAGTCGCCGCTGGTTGATACCGTCTACGTCGCGCCGGGCAACGCGGGCACCGCGCTGGAGCCGGCGCTGCAAAACGTCGCTATCGGCGTTACCGATATTCCGGCGCTGCTACGTTTCGCGCAGGATGAAAAAATCGACCTGACGATCGTTGGCCCGGAAGCGCCGCTGGTCATTGGCGTAGTGGACGCGTTTCGTGCCGCAGGGCTCGCCATCTTCGGGCCAACCGAAGGCGCCGCGCAGCTGGAAGGTTCAAAAGCCTTCACCAAAGATTTCCTCGCTCGTCATCATATCCCGACGGCGGAATACCAGAATTTCACCGAAGTTGAGCCTGCGCTGGCTTACCTGCGCGAGAAAGGCGCGCCGATCGTCATCAAAGCCGACGGTCTGGCGGCGGGTAAAGGCGTTATCGTGGCGATGACCCTTGAGGAAGCCGAAGCGGCGGTCAAAGATATGCTGGCCGGTAACGCCTTTGGCAATGCAGGCCACCGCATCGTGATTGAAGAATTCCTCGATGGCGAAGAAGCCAGCTTTATTGTCATGGTCGACGGCGAGCACGTCCTGCCGATGGCCACCAGCCAGGATCACAAGCGCGTCGGCAACGGCGATACCGGCCCAAACACCGGCGGCATGGGCGCTTACTCCCCGGCGCCGGTAGTGACTGATGAAGTCCATCAGCGCACCATGGAGCGGATTATCTGGCCAACAGTTAAAGGTATGGCCGCTGAAGGCAACACCTATACCGGTTTCCTGTATGCCGGTCTGATGATCGACAAGCAGGGCAACCCGAAGGTTATTGAGTTCAACTGCCGCTTTGGAGATCCGGAAACTCAGCCGATCATGCTGCGCATGAAATCCGATCTGGTCGAGCTGTGCCTCGCCGCCTGCGCGGGCAAGCTGGACGAGAAAACTTCCGAGTGGGATGACCGCGCCTCGCTGGGCGTTGTGGTGGCCGCCGGCGGCTATCCGGGCAGCTACAACACGGGCGATGAGATCCACGGTCTGCCGCAGCAGGAAGCGGCAGACGGTAAAGTCTTCCACGCCGGCACCAGGCTGTCTGACGACCAGCGCGTAGTCACCAACGGCGGACGCGTGCTGTGCGTAACCGCGCTGGGTGACACCGTGGCGCAGGCGCAGCAGCGCGCCTATGAACTGCTGACCGATATTCGCTGGAACGGCAGCTTCAGCCGTAACGATATCGGCTGGCGCGCCATCGCGCGTGAAAAAACTAACGGCTGAGTTTTGCCAGCAGCGTTTTACGCGTAATGCCTAACTGACGGGCGGCTTCAGTTTTGTTGCCGCCCGTTTTTTCCAGCGCCGACAGTATGACTTCTTTTTCGACTTCCACTAACGGCTGAATCAACGCCTCATCGTTGCCAGCGACCGGCAGCGTCGTACCTGCTATCGCCAACGGCAGTTCACGCTCGGAAATGTATTCTCCGGTCAGTAGCACCACCGCCCGCTCCACCGCATTTTCCAGTTCGCGGATATTCCCCGGCCAGCCGTAGTGAATCAACAGGTCCATCGCCTGCGGCGTAAATCCCTGCACCGTTTTACGATTGCGTTCGGCATAGCGCTTAAGAAAGTGCTGCGCCAGCGGTGGAATATCTTCACGCCGCTGACGCAGTGGCGGCATATCAATGGTTACGACGTTCAGGCGATAATAGAGATCCTGGCGAAAGCGCCCGGCGCTTACCTCCTCCGCCAGATTACGATGGGTGGCGGCAATTAGCCGCACATCGACAGAAAGCGTCTGATTACTGCCAACGCGCTGCACTTCGCGTTCCTGAATCGCCCGCAGCAGACGCACCTGCATCAGCGGCGAGATATCGCCAATTTCATCAAGAAACAGCGTGCCGCCATCCGCCTCGACAAAACGCCCTTCCCGCCGCCGCTCCGCGCCGGTAAAAGCCCCTTTTTCATGACCGAACAGCTCGGACTCCAGCAGCGACTCATTGAGCGCCGCGCAGTTTAGCGTCACCAGCGGCTTCTCGCGGCGCTCGCTGCAAGCGTGGATGGCGCGCGCCACCAGTTCTTTACCGGTTCCCGATTCGCCGCAGATCAGCACCGTCGCATCCGAGGGCGCCACCAGCGTAATATTGTTGATAAGCGCCTGCATTGCCGGGCTATCGCCAATCATGCCCCATTGCGAATCCGTCGCGGCGCTGGAATCGCCTTCACTCTGCCGGGTATGCGCCAGTGCCTGAACCAGCGTCTGCTGTAGAGTGTCAAAATCCAGCGGCTTGACCAGATAATCCAGCGCGCCGGACTTAATAGCCTCAACCGCCGTGCCGACGCTGGAGAACGCCGTCATGATTAATACCGGAATCGCCGGGTTATAGGCTTTGATCTCTTTTAATGTCGCGATACCGTCCATCTCCGCCATGCGGATATCGCATAGCACCAGGTCGAACACCTGCCGATGGATCTGTTCCAGCGCCTGCAGGCCGTTGTGGGCTAACGCCACTTGATAGCCCCAGCCACGCAGCAGCGCCTGCAAAATCGTGCAGTGGCTAACGTCATCATCGACGACCAGAATCTGTATTTTATCGCTGCTCATCTTCCCTCCGTTGAGCATCCACCGGTAACCAAAGCGTAAATATCGCTCCGGCCCCCGGCTGACTTTCGGCGCGGATTGTCCCGCCATGTTGTTCGATAATATTCTGTACTACCGCCAGCCCCAGCCCCGTGCCGTCCGCCTTGGTGGTGAAATAAGGGGTAAAGATGGCCTGCAGTTCTTCATCGCTCATCCCCTTACCGCTATCCTTGACGACAATTTTCACACGTTGCCGATCGGCTTCGCTTGCCGATACGTGAATAACGCCATCACGGCCAATTGCCTGCATCGCGTTCAGATACAGATTCAACAGCACCTGGTTCAGACGGTCGGGGTCGGCTTTAATAGAGGTTAATTCAGGGCGCGGAGTAAATTGCAGCGCGATCCCGCGACTCTGCGCATCCTGGCTTACCAGCTGCAATGAGTGGTGGATAAGCGCGTTGATATCGACGGGCTGGTAGTTTAAATGGGCTGGACGAACCAGCTCCAGCAGCTCGCTGACGACCCGGTTCAGGCGATCGGCCTCTTTGGCCATCACCAGCGCTAACTCCTGCGCCTCGCCGCCCGGCGGCGTACGCTCGGCAAAATACTTCGCCAGTCCTTTAATCGAAGAAAGCGGATTGCGGATCTCATGTGCGACGCCAGCCGCCAGATGCCCAAGGGCCAGCAGTTTTTCTTTGCGGGCCATCGCCTCCTGAAGCTGCTGGCGTGAGAGACGGTAGCGGCGGAACCAGAACTGAGCGAGGATCGTCGCGACGATGACCAGCGCCGCGGCCGCCAGCATGATCATCATATTACGCAAGCCGCGGGCCTGCGCCGCATCCAGCTCGCGGCTATCAAAGGCGATAAAAATTACCTGTGGAACATTGGGCTGAGCCAGCGTGCTGTTGCAGCGCTTCATCATCCCCATATGGTGACCACGAGCAGGGTTAAGCGGGCGAAACTGGCGATAAATCTCCAGTGCCGGTTGCGGCTCGGCAAGCCGGCGCCAACGCTCCTGTTCACCCACCTTGAGTTCACGCATTTGCGCGGGACTGTACAGCGCCTTATCCAATTGCTGCGGATCGCTGTGGGCGATAATTTTACCGTTTTCATCGGTCACCGCGAACCACAGCACACCGGGCTGCCAGGCCATCTCCTCCAGCAGCGCCTGCAGCTGCGCGTGATGCATTCGCATCCCCATGCCGACACGCGTGCCGGACTCCAGCGCGCGGATCAGCACCTCCCCTTTTTCTTCGATAGTTTGCCGGGCGGCGGCGGTTTCCCGGCCATAATCGCGGACAATCATTGCGGAAAACAGAATAACCAACAGGACAACCGTGCCGGTCAGTAACCAGCTCAGGGTGTCCCGGGAAAATGAGGTCATGCGCGGCATGGGCGGGTCCTTATCGTGTCCTTATTCGCTATCACCAGGATCCATCAGCAGGAATCATGCCATTTTTCCACACCGTGAAACCTGTCCTCAGACATATTGCCGGTGATTTAGCGAGTAAAAATGACTCGCAGGCCCCAGCCAGAACGGGTCATTTTTACTCGCCAGGATAATGTTCGCCGCGGGCAGGCCTGTATTCACGCGCTTTTTCAGGCTGGCATGGAAGATGCAATACCGAGGGAAACCACACAGGAGATCAAGCTATGAAACGGAAACCGACTTTATCCCTCGTCCTCGTGGCGCTTGCCGCACTGACCTTTGGCAGTCACGCGGCCTGGGCCGGACATCACTGGGGTTATAACAACAGGATGGGCGCGCAGGGTTACAGCCAGCTCACCCAGGAACAGCAAGCGACCGTGCAGAAGCTACATGACAATTACTATGCGCAAACCAGCGCCCTGCGCCAGCAGTTACAGTCCAAACGCTACGAGTACAATGCGCTGCTTACTGCGCCAAAACCAGAAAGCGGAAAAATTGAGGCCGTGGCGAAGGAAATGGAAACATTAAGCCAGCAGCTGGATCAGCAGCGGGTAAAATTTGATATCGCCCTTGCGGAAGCAGGCGTTCCTCGCGGCGCGGGTATGGGTTACGGCGGCTGCCGCGGTAATGGCGGTGGTCATATGGGCATGAACCACTGGTAAAACTCAGAACGATTTTTCGTTCGGCTGCCAGGTACAGAAGTTTTCATTAGCCACCAGCAGCAGTTGCGAACCTTCCGGTGCTTCCAGCCACGCCACGCTCACCTCTACGGAGGAGTGATTCTGGCGGCGTTCAATATGCGCTAATGCCCGCTCATCAAGGTCAGGCTTCACGGTCTGGCCTTCACAGGTGGTCACGGTACGATCGGCATGCCAGCGCCCCTGACGTAATACCACCCGGCCTTGACGCAAGGCGTCACTGGTTTCGCGGATTTGCTGCGCCCGATAGCGGTACAGCGCGACCTGGTCGTTTGAAAGCTGCTGTTTTTCACCATCTACTTCACGCTGCATAAAACTCAGCTCGCCCTGGGCGTCAAAGCGGGCGCGAATATGTTCCGGCGGTTTGCCGTACACGTTGAGCTCAATAAGCGTTAGCTGGCCATCCTGCCAGCGGTACTCGCTGGTTGAGGTGTCGCCGCGGTGCCATGGACTAAAAGCGGCAAGCAGGTGAACTTCATCGCCGGCATCTTTGCGCCAGATGCGCATCGCGCCCTGGTTATCGGCGTAGCCGCTGGCGGTGAAAGGAGGAAGAGAAGAATCGTGACTGCAGGCAGTGAGCAATAGCGCGCCTGCCAGCGTCAGCGTGCGACGCCAGTTAGACAAAAGGGGCTTAAAAGCCCCTTCGTTAAAACTGGACACTGCCACGCGGTCTTACTTGACTGCGTCTTTCAGCGCTTTGCCAGAAACAAATGCTGGCACGTTAGCTGCAGCGATTTTGATTTCTTTACCGGTCTGCGGGTTGCGGCCAGTACGCTCAGCACGGTGGTTCACTTTGAAGGTACCGAAACCAACCAGTTGAACAGCATCACCTTCTTTCAGAGACTCGGTAATTGCAGCCAGGGTGGATTCCAGGGCAGCTTTTGCCTGTGCTTTAGACAGGTCAGCTTTGTCCGCAATTACATCAATCAGTTGAGTCTTGTTCATAAGTTATCCTTACAATGTGTTTATCGCTTGCTAAGCATCGAGTGCGACGGAAATGCCAGAAAAGCACTCTCCTGCATACACGCACCGATAGCCACTTTTTTTCGCCCCCCAAATGTAGACCAGACAGGGGGCGGAATGGAAGTCTTCAGACGCTACAATTCAGGCGGTAAATCACGTTTTGTGGTCTCATTGCTGAAAATTTATACCAATATTGCTTTCGCCGGCCTCTCGCAGGTCTGCGCGCAGCCCTTTAATCAGTTCAATGTCGCGTTCTTCGCAGTCGGCCAACAGGCGGAAAATCTCCCACTGAATGTCCCATTCTTGTTCTACCGCCGGGTTGGCTTTGAGCTCTTCATCGGTCATTTCGCGACCTTCCTGAGTCATTTCCAGCATCGCGACGGTAGTAATGGAAGTCTTACTGACCTCGATAGCATGCTCCAGCGTTTCACCGCTCAGGCGTGAGTGGATTAATTCGCTCAGCGCGACGCAGGCATCGATAGCCGGATAGACGCCGTACATGTCGTAGTCATCCGCGGACGGAATCGCCTCTTCCAGCTTTTCCAGCTGACTATCGAAATTCACCTTCGCATCTTTTACCGTCAGCGTTTCCCAGATCAGGTCAAGGATACGACGATATAACTGGCCGTCGCCAAACTCGGTTTGCTTGCAGAACATGGCGTAGTTGGGGTACATACGCTCGCACAGGCAGGCCATAAAGGTGACGTGCTGCCAGCTCTCCAGTTTCTCCAGGCGCAGATGAATCGGGTTTTGTAACATGATGAATTCTCGAAGTCAGAAATTAGGCGCAGTGTACCTGAATCAGCCGTGATTTGCTTGCCAACGCACAAAGGAAGGCCGACGGGATGCCACGGCATCGGCCCAACGCGTGGGTTCGGGTAGCCGGTAGCCCTGCATGCAGCGTTCCACCCACATTAACGCGCTATCCATCCCTACGCGGTGGCCGGTACTGATAAACAGTGGGTTGCAGCGTGCTTTGCTGCGCCAGACCCAGGCCAGCTGATCGCCCTTGTCGATTAATGGCGCCAGCGCGCCGGGCTCGGCGCCGAGCGGTTCAAACTTCCCGCATAAGCGTTTTTTCGCTACGCCAATCGTTGGCACATCAACCATCAGGCCAAAATGGCTGGCGACGCCAAGCCGCCGGGGATGTGAAATACCGTGGCCGTCGACGAACAACAGATCGGGCTTTTGCGATAGCTGTTGCCACGCCGCCAGCAGCGCGGGGGTCTCGCGAAAGGAGAGAAAGCCGGGGATGTACGGCATCGTGGTGGCGACGCGCGCCACCTGATACTCCACCAGCTCAAGGCCCGGATAAGTTAGCAGCACCATCGCAGCGCGGGTAATTTCCCCTTCCTGCTCAAACCCCACATCGGCGCCGCCGATCAGCACCGGCGGGTCGCGATCCAATCGGTCCGCACGTTCTACCGACGCGGCTAAAGATTGCTGTTGGGTTCGTAGCGCAGCTAAATCCATCATGCTTATCTCCTATTGGTGATATTGCGCGGAGAGACGATGCACCGCCTCAACAAAGACTCCTGCATGCTGTGGGTCGACGTCCTGATGGATGCCGTGGCCAAGGTTAAAGACATGGCCTTCGCCCTGGCCGAAGCCGGCGAGAATGTTCGCCACTTCGTCTTCAATGCGGGCGGCAGGCGCATAAAGCATCGACGGGTCCATATTGCCCTGCAGCGCCACTTTGTGGCCTACGCGACGGCGAGCGTCGGCAATATCGGTAGTCCAGTCGAGACCCAGCGCATCGCAGCCGGTCTCCGCCATCGCTTCCAGCCATTGTCCGCCGCCTTTGGTGAACAGCGTCACCGGTACGCGACGACCTTCGTTTTCCCGCAGCAGGCCATCGACGATTTTATGCATGTAGTAGAGCGAGAACTGCTGATAGTCACGGCCGGTCAACACGCCGCCCCAGGTGTCGAAAATCATCACCGACTGCGCGCCCGCTTTGATCTGCGCGTTCAGATACAGGGTGACGCTTTTCGCCAGCTTGTCCAGCAGCGCGTGCAGCGCCTGCGGTTCCGCGTACATCATCTTTTTGATGACGGTAAAGGCTTTGCTGCTGCCGCCTTCAACCATGTAGGTCGCCAGCGTCCATGGGCTGCCGGAAAAACCAATCAGCGGCACTTCGCCTTTCAGTTCACGGCGAATGGTGCGCACGGCGTTCATCACGTAGCCTAATTCTTGTTCCGGGTCCGGCACCGGTAGCTTGTCGACGTCGGCTTTGCATTTCACCGGCGAGGTGAAGCGCGGGCCTTCGCCAGCTTCAAAGTACAGTCCCAGCCCCATCGCGTCCGGAATCGTCAGGATGTCCGAAAAGAGGATCGCCGCATCCAGCGGGTAACGGCGCAGCGGCTGTAGCGTCACTTCGCAGGCCAGCTCGGCATTTTTACATAGCGACATGAAATCGCCCGCTTGCGCGCGGGTGGCTTTGTATTCCGGGAGATAGCGGCCTGCCTGGCGCATCATCCACACCGGGGTGACATCAACCGGCTGGCGCAGCAGCGCACGCAGGTAACGATCGTTTTTCAGTTCGGTCATTTTTACATTCCTTTAGCGTTGATGCGCCCAGTGTAACATGTCACTCGTACTCTGCCCGACACATCGCCACCGTATCTTCGATCAGGCGTCGCGCCACGGTGCCCGGCGGCGGCAGTAGCGGCAAATCGTCATAGCGGTACCACTCTGCGCTCAGCAGCTCTTTTTTATCCACGACAATATCGCCGCTGTCGTATTCAGCCATAAAGGCGGTCATCAGTGATTGCGGGAAAGGCCACGGTTGAGAGGTCACATAGCGTAGGTTTTTCACCTTAATGCCGCTCTCTTCCATGACTTCGCGTGCGACCGCCTGCTCAAGGGTTTCGCCCACTTCGACAAACCCGGCCAACACGGTATGGACACCATTACGATGACGGGTATGCTGAGCCAGTAGGATCGAATCGTCGCGACGAATGGCGACGATAATGCAGGGGGCAATTTGCGGATAATAGCGCTCGCGGCAGTGGCCGCAGAGCATCGCCCACTCGGTTTTACTGACATGCATCGGGTGGCCGCAGTAGCCGCAGAATTTATGCGATCGATAAAACTCGGCCAACTGGATCCCGCGCCCTGCTAACTGGAAAAGCCCAGGATCCTGATCCAACACCTGGCGCAGCGATCCCATATCATGGCGACGATCCTGACGCACCAGCCACACCGCTTCGTCTTGCCACTCGCCGAGATGTAACGCGCGTTCACCGACAAGATCAAAATTTACCGCTTCGCCATGTGGTAATTCCCCTGCGGGAAGCCATAATTTTTGTTCGTGACTGACGATCCACCAGCCGCGATCTAATTTTTCAATAATACGATCCATATCTATTGCGCTACCTTCGTTTTACTGGCACTTTTAACATTATATTTACATTTGCTGAGCAACGTTATTTTTAATCTTGCGGAGTCAATCATGTTAAACCAGCTGGAAAACCTGACGGAACGTGTTGGAGGCAATAACAAACTGGTCGATCGCTGGCTGCTTGTGCGTAAGCATTTGCTCATTGCTTACTACAACCTGGTTGGCCTGAAACCCGGCAAAGAGTCCTTTATGCGGCTTAATGAAAAGGCGCTGGATGACTTTTGCCAAAGCCTGGTGGATTACCTCTCATCCGGTCATTTTAATATTTATGAACGTATTATCGGAGAAATGGAAGGGAGTACCCCTCTTTTAGCCGCCACCAAAATCTACCCGCAGCTGGAAGCCAATACCCAGCAGATGATGGACTACTACGATACCTGCCTCGAAAACGCCATCGATCATGATAACTATCTCGAATTTCAGCAGGCGCTGTCGGATATCGGCGAGTCGCTGGAGGCGCGCTTCGCGCTTGAGGACAAGCTGCTGGCGCTGGTCGTCGCTCACGATCGGAAAGACAGCGTTGGCGACAATATCGCGCCGACCGCTTGAGTTGTGAACCGTTAACGAGTAATTTACATACATTATCCCTCTGCGGAGGGATTTCATCTTGTCGGAGTGCCTATTTTCCACACGAAAGCTGAAGTGGAAAAGGCTGAGACCGTTTATTCGGGATCCGCGGAACCTGATCAGGCTAATACCTGCGAAGGGAACAAGAGTAAACTGCTGGTCGCACCTGCCCGTTACGGGTTGGTCGCATCTGTTACTCCATCCGTCGTCTGACAAGCCATCTCCTTTTTTTGTAACTGGAATGCGCTATGTCTACTACCAAACTGACCCGCCGGGAACAACGCGAACACGCGCAGCGATTCATTGATACGCTGGAAGGTACCGCTTTTCCCAATTCACGCCGTATCTACATTCAAGGCTCACAGGCTGATATCCGCGTCCCGATGCGTGAAATCCAGCTCAGCCCGACGCTCATCGGCGGTGATAACGATAACCCCCAATACGAAGCCAACGAACCAATACCGGTGTACGACACCTCCGGGCCTTACGGCGACCCGGAGATCAACATCGATGTCCGCCAGGGTCTGACCAAACTACGCCAGCGGTGGATCGACGCACGTAACGACTGCGCGCCGCTCAGCGAACGCAGCTCGGCATACACTAAAGCGCGGCTGGCCGACGATGGCCTCGATGAACTGCGCTTCGGCGGCCTGCTGACGCCTAAACGCGCCGTCGCCGGCAAATGCGTAACGCAACTACACTACGCCCGCCAGGGGATCGTCACCCCGGAGATGGAATTCATCGCCATTCGCGAAAACATGGGCCGTGAGCGTATCCGCAGCGAGGTGCTGCGCCAGCAGCATGCCGGAGAAGGCTTTGGCGCCCGCCTGCCGGACAACATTACCGCCGAGTTCGTCCGCGATGAAGTCGCTGCCGGGCGAGCCATCATCCCGGCCAATATCAATCACCCGGAATCCGAACCGATGATTATCGGCCGCAACTTCCTGGTGAAAGTGAATGCCAATATCGGCAACTCGGCGGTGACCTCTTCCATCGAAGAAGAGGTCGAGAAGCTGGTCTGGTCAACCCGCTGGGGCGCCGACACGGTAATGGACCTCTCCACCGGCCGCTATATCCACGAGACCCGCGAATGGATCCTGCGCAACAGCCCGGTGCCGATTGGTACCGTCCCGATTTACCAGGCGCTGGAGAAAGTTAACGGCATTGCCGAGAACCTGACCTGGGAAGCCTTCCGCGATACCCTGCTGGAACAGGCCGAACAGGGCGTCGACTACTTCACGATTCATGCCGGGGTGCTGCTGCGCTATGTGCCGATGACCGCGAAGCGGTTGACCGGTATCGTCTCGCGCGGCGGTTCGATCATGGCCAAGTGGTGCCTGTCGCATCATCAGGAAAACTTCCTCTACCAGCACTTCCGCGAAATCTGTGAAATCTGCGCCGCCTATGACGTGTCGCTGTCCCTCGGCGATGGTCTGCGCCCCGGCTCGATTCAGGATGCCAACGACGAGGCGCAGTTCGCCGAGCTGCATACGCTGGGCGAGCTGACTAAAATCGCCTGGGAGTATGACGTTCAAGTGATGATTGAAGGCCCCGGCCACGTGCCGATGCAGATGATTCGCCGCAATATGACCGAAGAACTGGAGCACTGCCACGAAGCGCCGTTCTACACGCTGGGGCCGCTCACCACCGACATCGCGCCGGGCTATGATCATTTCACTTCCGGTATCGGCGCGGCAATGATTGGCTGGTTTGGCTGCGCCATGCTGTGCTACGTCACGCCAAAAGAACATCTCGGCTTACCCAACAAAGAGGATGTGAAACAGGGACTCATTACCTACAAAATCGCCGCCCACGCCGCCGACCTCGCTAAAGGCCACCCCGGCGCGCAGATCCGCGACAACGCGATGTCCAAAGCGCGTTTCGAATTCCGCTGGGAAGACCAGTTCAACCTCGCGCTCGATCCCTTTACCGCGCGGGCCTATCACGATGAAACCCTGCCGCAGGAGTCCGGCAAAGTCGCCCACTTCTGCTCCATGTGCGGGCCAAAATTCTGTTCGATGAAAATCACCCAGGAGGTCCGCGACTACGCCGCGAAGCAAAGTATCGAGGCCGGCATGGCCGATATGTCAAATAACTTCCGCGCCCGCGGCGGTGAAATCTACCTGAAAAAGGAAAATGCCTGATGTACCAGCCTGACTTTCCGCCCGTACCGTTTCGTCTCGGGCTTTATCCGGTTGTCGATAGCGTGGCGTGGATTGAGCGCCTGCTGGAAGCTGGCGTGCGCACCATTCAGTTACGGATCAAGGACCAGCGCGACAGCGACGTAGAGGATGATGTCATCGCCGCCATCGCACTTGGCCGCCGCTATCACGCACGGCTGTTTATCAATGATTACTGGCAACTGGCGATTAAGCACCGGGCGTACGGCGTACATCTGGGTCAAGAGGACCTGGAAACCACCGATCTGAGCGCCATCCGTAAAGCCGGACTGCGCCTTGGCGTCTCCACTCACGACGACATGGAAATTGACGTCGCGCTGGCGGCGCGCCCTTCCTACATCGCGCTGGGCCACGTCTTCCCGACACAAACCAAACAGATGCCTTCGGCGCCGCAGGGCCTCGAACAGCTTTCCGGGCATATTCATCGTCTGGCCGATTATCCGACGGTAGCGATAGGCGGCATCAGTCTGGAAAAAGCGCCGGGCGTACTGGCGACCGGCGTCGGCAGCATCGCGGTCGTCAGCGCCATTACCCAGGCAACAGACTGGCGGGCTGCCACAGCACAACTGTTAGCGCTGGCGGGAGCAGGCGATGAATGATCACGATTTCATGCGCTACAGCCGCCAGCTATTGCTGGAAGATATCGCCATCGAGGGACAGCAGAAACTGTTAGCCAGCCGGGCGCTGATTATCGGCCTGGGCGGCTTAGGTTCGCCGGCCGCGCTATATCTGGCGGGGGCCGGCGTCGGAACGCTGACCCTGGCCGATGACGACGCGGTGCATCTCAGCAACCTGCAGCGGCAAATTCTGTTCACCAGCGACGATATCGACCAGCCAAAAGCCGCGGCGGCAAAGACGCGGCTCAACCAACTCAATCCGCAAATCCGCCTCGTGGCGCTACAGCAGCGCTTAAGCGGCGAGGCGCTGCGCGCCGAAGTGGCGAAAGCCGACGTGGTGCTGGACTGTACCGATAACATGATTGCCCGCCAGGCGATTAACGCCGCCTGCGTCGCCCTTGAGACGCCGCTGGTAACCGCCAGCGCCGTCGGCTTCGGCGGCCAGTTGATGGTGCTGACGCCGCCCTGGGCGCAGGGCTGCTACCGCTGCCTGTGGCCGGACACCACCGAACCACAGCGTAACTGTCGTACCGCGGGGATCGTCGGCCCGGTCGTCGGCATGATGGGGACGCTGCAGGCGCTGGAGGCCATAAAGCTCCTTAGCGGCATGGCGACGCCGCGCAACACGCTACGGCTGTTTGACGCCCGCACCAGCAACTGGCGCAACCTTGCGCTGCAAAAGGCCCAGGGCTGCCCGGTATGCGGAGGCCATGATGCAAGTCTGGTTTAACGACGAACCGCTGGAGTGCGCGGACAACCTCAGCGTAAGCGCCCTGCTCAGCCAACTGGAACAGCTCCAGCCGGGCGTTGCGCTGGCGCTCAATCAACACATCCTGCCACGCGAACGGTGGGAAGATCATCTCTTGCAGGAAGGCGATCGGGTCCTGCTTTTTCAGGTTATCGCCGGAGGCTGACATGTTACGTATTGCTGATAAGACATTTGAATCCCACCTTTTTACCGGAACCGGCAAATTCGCCGCTCCGGAGGTGATGGTCGAGGCGATTCGCGCCTCGGGAAGCCAGCTGGTGACGCTGGCGATGAAGCGCGTCGATTTACGCCAGAACAATGACGCGATTCTCGCGCCGCTGCTGGCGGCGGGCGTTAACCTGCTGCCGAATACCTCAGGCGCCAAGACGGCGGAAGAAGCGGTATTTGCCGCCCGCCTGGCGCGGGAAGCCTTAGGCACCCACTGGTTGAAACTGGAGATCCACCCGGACGCTCGCTGGCTGCTGCCTGACCCCATTGAAACCCTGAAGGCGGCGGAGCTGCTGGTGCGGGAAGGGTTTGTCGTTCTGCCCTATTGCGGCGCCGACCCGGTCCTGTGCAAACGGCTGGAAGAGGCTGGCTGCGCGGCGGTGATGCCGTTGGGCGCGCCGATAGGCTCCAACCAGGGGCTGGAAACCAGGGCCATGCTGGAGATTATTATCGAACAGGCGACGGTACCGGTGGTGGTTGATGCCGGGATCGGCGTGCCGAGCCACGCGGCGCAGGCGCTGGAAATGGGCGCTGATGCGGTACTGGTCAACACCGCCATTGCCGTCGCCGACGATCCTGTCGCCATGGCCCGCGCCTTCCGCATGGCGGTCGATGCCGGATTACTGGCGCGTCAGGCCGGACCGGGGGCGCGCAGTACTCAGGCGCAGGCCACCAGCCCGCTGACCGGCTTTCTGGAGGCACTGGCATGAAAACTTTCAGCGATCGCTGGCGGCAGTTGGAATGGGATGACATTCGCCTGCGTATCAACAGCAAAACCGCCGCCGACGTCGAACGGGCGCTGGCGGCAAAACAACTCACCCGCGATGACATGATGGCCCTGCTCTCACCTGCCGCGGCCGACTATCTTGAACCGCTGGCCCAGCGCGCGCAGCGCCTCACCCGGCAGCGCTTCGGCAACACCGTCAGCTTTTACGTACCTTTGTATTTGTCCAACCTGTGCGCCAACGACTGTACCTACTGCGGCTTCTCAATGAGTAACCGCATCAAGCGCAAGACGCTGGATGAAGCGGAGATTGCCCGCGAATGCGCCGCAATCCGCAATTTAGGCTTTGAACATCTCCTGCTGGTCACCGGCGAACATCAGAGTAAGGTCGGAATGGATTATTTCCGCCAGCACCTGCCAGCCATTCGCCGCCAGTTTGCCTCGCTGCATATGGAAGTGCAGCCGCTGGCGACCGAAGAATATGCCGAACTAAAAACGCTGGGGCTTGATGGGGTGATGGTCTATCAGGAGACCTACCATGAAAGTATGTATGCCCAGCACCATCTGAAGGGTAAAAAGCAGGATTTCTTCTGGCGCCTTGATACACCGGATCGTTTAGGCGAAGCGGGGATCGATAAGATCGGCCTCGGCGCGCTCATTGGCCTTTCCGACAGTTGGCGAGTGGACTGCTTTATGGTCGCCGAGCATCTGCTATGGCTACAGCAGCGCTACTGGCGCAGCCGCTACTCTATCTCCTTTCCGCGTTTACGCCCTTGCGCCGGCGGTATTACGCCAGCTTCGCTGATGGACGAGCGTCAGCTGGTGCAGACCATTTGCGCCTTCCGCCTGCTGGCGCCGGAGGTTGAGCTGTCGCTCTCGACCCGTGAATCACCGTGGTTCCGCGACCGGGTGATCCCGCTGGCGATTAACAACGTCAGCGCGTTCTCCAAAACCCAACCCGGCGGCTACGCCGACGATCATCCGGAACTTGAGCAATTTGCTCCCCACGACGATCGCCGCCCTGAAGAGGTTGCCAGCGCGCTGGCCGCCCGTGGCCTACAGCCGGTATGGAAAGACTGGGATAGCTGGCTGGGACGCGCCTCGCAATCATCATGAAGTATGATGCAAGCCGCTGATTATTTTGCGTGCCTGCACGAGAGATGGAAAACGGAGGCTCGCCCAACTGCCGCCATTTTTCTATTCTGCCAGGGTCAGCAGCGGACGCTGACCAGGGCGAGTTTTTCTTTCCTCTCTTCGCCCTGCCTCTACCGTCCGCACTGCCGCAAACATATTACTATCGAATATTAATCACGATGCTGAGCGCACTCAGCGTTATAATTTAGCGATAGTTACCTGATTCGCTAAGCAGGCATGCTGGCTTAACCTGCGTCTAAACCCACGGTTTATACCCTAAATAATTCGAGTTGCAGAACAAAACGGCTAGCCGTTTTGAACAGCGCTTGCGCTGGCCCCGTAAAGGCGAGGCCCAAGGATGGGCCGAGTTATTGCCAACGCACATGCAACTTGAAGTATGACAGGTATATTGATTCTGGACGATTAACAACTTATGGCACGCCACAACAGAAAGCTTTCTTTTACTACGCCGATCGTAGTGGGCTTTGCGGGGATTTTGCTCAGCTTTTTACTGATCGCAATCTTTGTTACCGCGACGCAGAAGAAAAATTTTCTCGAAGATTATCATCATATTAACCGCAACTTTACCCATAATCTTGCGGTGAACTACACCGAATCTCTGCTGCGCGAGAATGACTACATTCTGGCGCGCGCGACGAAATACTTCGCCCGCGACGATGCGCTCAATATCGCCGTAAATGTCAATCCGCAAAAGGGTCTGGACGATCTGATGCGTTTGCAGGAGCTGATGCCGACGGTCTCCTCCATTTCGCTTGCCGATACTCTCGGCCATTATCTGCGCGCTCCCGAGGTGATGGAAGGCGATGAGAGCCGCTCGTTTGATCCTAAAACGCGTCCCTGGTTTATTCGCCAGGCGGAAGCCAGTACCTTCAGTCTCTATACCACTCCTTACCTTGACTACTTCACTCACCATCCTACCGTCACCGTCTACCGGCCTGTCATTTCGCCGCAGGGGCGGCTCAAAGGTAGCCTGGCGTTTCATATGGATCTAACGTCGATGGGCTACGCGTTACGGCAGATTGTCTCACCGGTGCAGGGCGAGTTTTTTGTCGTGCAACGCGACGGCAAAGTGGTGATCCATCCCGATACCGGCGCGCTATTTAAAACCTACATTAGCGCGGAACTCATGGACAAAATGACCAGTGCGGAAGGCCAGCTTTATGATGAGGAGCATAAGGCCTGGTACTACTACTATTCCTTTACCAATCCTGACTGGTTCGTTATTTTCCGCGTTACCGATGCCACCCTTGACGACCTGACGCGCTATGAAACCGATATTGTCGCCTGGGGCTTCGCTCTTGCCGCTATCGTCATTGTTCTGTTCGGGCTTTATCTGCGTCACGCTTCGCGTACCGTACTGATGAACATCATTAACGCCATCAAGACCGGCGACGTCAAACGCGCGCCGCGGCTGGAAGCCATGCTCAGCAAAGCGATCGAGAGCAATAAACAGCGTGAGCTCACCTATGTCCGCCAGGCCACCATCGATGCCCTGACCGGCTGCAAAAACCGCCGCGCCTTCGACAGCGATATCGCCGCGCTGATGAACGATCACCAGCCTTTCGCCCTCGCGTTGGTCGATATCGACAACTTCAAATCGATTAATGATACCTGGGGCCATCTCAATGGCGACATCGTGCTGCGCAACGTCGCGCGTGAAGGGTTACAGATCCTGCAGCCTCAGGAGATCTCGCTTTACCGCTACGGCGGCGAAGAGTTTGCCGTTATCTTCCCTGCCGAACATATCGACAACGCGCTCACCATTCTGGAGAGCTGGCGCCTTAACGTTGCCAGCCGAACCTGGCGCGAAGAAGGATTAACCGTCACCTTTAGCGCCGGCCTCGGAGAGTGGAATATGGAGCCGCTGGAAAAACTGGTCGTTAGCGTGGATGAAGCGTTGTATAAGGCCAAACAGCAGGGCAAGAACCGAATCGTTCGCGCCTGAGCGTAACCCTCTGATAGCCCGCTTTTGCGGGCTTTTTTATCTCTGCCGCTGCAAAATTGAAACCGGTTTCATTTTTTGTGATGTTTTACACACAATCATGGTGAAGCGGTTGTGCCACGCCGCCGCCCGCGATAAAGATGGTATATCAAGGAACATACATAAGGGCGATGAAACAATGAAGAATATCGTTTTATGCTGTGCCGCAGGAATGTCCACCAGCATGCTGGTGCAACGTATGAAAGACGCCGCGCAGAAGAAAGGCGTCGAAGTGTCTATTAAAGCCGTGCCGGTAGCGGAGTTCAAAGATAACCTGGCCACGGCGGATATTATCCTGCTCGGCCCACAGGTGAAGTATGAACAGGCAAAACTACAGGCGCTAGCCGACCCGGTTGGTAAAAAGGTCGCCGTTATCGATATGATGGATTACGGCATGATGAAAGGCGATGCCGTTCTTGATAAAGCCCTGAAGCTGATGGAGTAAGGCATGGAAGATTTAGAGACGATTATCATGGAGCTGCTGGTCAACGCCGGCTCCGCGCGCAGTTCTGCCCTCACTGCCCTACAGCAGGCGCGTAAAGGGGATTTCGCCGCCGCCGAGCAGGCTATGGCCGACTCCCACGAATTTGTAAAGCATGCGCATAAAATCCAGACCCAGCTTATCGGCATGGATGAAGGCAGCGGCAAGCTGCCGGTGAACCTGATTACCGTGCACTCCCAGGATCATCTGATGAACGCGATGGTGATTCAGGATTTAGCGACCGATATGATCGAACTGTATCGCCGCCTGCCGCCCGCACAATAATCCCAATGAGCTAGCAGGCGCCGCCAGCGGCGCCTGTCTCACTTACAGAAAACCGTACATCGCCGCGAACACCCAGCCAAAGACGCAAGAAACGCTCACGCCAATTAATCCCGGCAGGATAAAGCTATGGTTTATGACGAAGCGGCCAATATGGGTCGTGCCTGAACGGTCAAACTGAATCGCCGCCAGATCGCTTGGGTAAGTCGGCAGGATGTAATAGCCATAGCAGGCGGGCGCGGAAGCGACGATATAGGCCGGGTCAACGCCGATCGCCAGCGCCACCGGGACAATGGCCGCCAGCGCCGCCGCCTGAGAGTTGACGAACTTCGATACCAATAACAGCACGATAGCGTAGGCCCACGGGTACTCCTTCACCATCTCTCCTAGCACGCCTTTAATCTCGGTCATGTGCGCGCCGAACATGGTTTCCGCCATCCACGCGATACCATACACCGCGACGATAGCGATCATCCCCGAGCGGAAAACCTCATTTTTAGAAATCGAAGCCGGATTGGTTTTGGTAATAATAATGATGAGCGCCCCGGAGAGCAGCATGAACATCTGGATCACCAGAACCATAGAGAGAGGCTTTCCGTCGAACGCCGGACGCAATTCAGAAAACGCGCCAAGCAGCGCCACCACGGCAATTGAGGCAAGGAAGATCCACATCGCAATCCAGTTGCTGGTCGGCAGCTTTTTATCCAATAGCGTGGCCGTGTCGCCATAAACATAATGACGGTTTTCCGGTATCGCAATAAACGCCTGGAAGGTCTCGTCTTTATCAAGATCTTTACCGCGGAACCAGCTGAAGATACCAATCGCCAGGATCCCTAGCAGCGTTGACGGAATGGTTATCGCCAGCAAATCGAGAAACTCAAGGTGCTTACCGTTAAAGGTAAAATTCCCGAGCATCGCCACCAGCGAGACCACCGCCACCGAAACCGGGCTGGCAATGATCCCCATCTGGGCGCCAATTGAGCTCGCCGCCATCGGCCGCTCCGGGCGAATATTATTTTTGATAGCCACGTCGTAAATAATTGGCAGGATCGTATACACCACATGGCCGGTACCGCACAGGATCGTCAGCGTACAGGTGACGAATGGCGCGACGATAGAAACGTATTTGGGATTGCGCCGCAGGAGCTTCTCGGCAATCTGCAGCATCACGTCTAAACCGCCAGATGCCTGTAGCGTCGCCGAGGCGGCCACCACCGCGATAATCACCAGCATGACATCAACCGGCGGCTTTCCCGGTTTAAGATGAAAGACAAAAACTAAGATAACTAACCCAATGCCGCCTAAAAGGCCGAGCGCAATACCACCCTTTTTCGCGCCGTAGAACAGACAAATTAAGATAATGATGAGCTGTATAGCAAATTCCATGTATCCCCCAGAAGCTATCCATTAAATAACGACAATACTCTCCGCCTTATTTTTATTTTTGCTCACCTCCTCCATTGCCTTTTAACAGGCGCAGCGAACCCCTCAGTTGCGGTAAACCGAAAAGGATGGGGAAAAGTAATCACATGATTCTTTGAGTGTTTTGACTATATAGCGTTTACGTCGCTTATTTTTTGATACATGTAGAATTTTTATCCATCGATTAGTGATGGCATAAAGAAATAGCAAATTGATAATTACCAGGCATGTTTAATTTGCTAATTAATTGCGGCAATTACATTAAATAAATGTAATTTATTTTAGGTGAGATAAATCGACAGGTAATAAAAAAGCCAGTCAGGAAACCTGACTGGCTTTTAAGCGCTTAGCGCATCAACGATTAATCGTTGTCAGAACCGCCCAGGCCTGCGTTCAGCAGTTCTGCCAGGTTGGCAGACGCTTCTTCTACGCTCACCTGCGGCGCAGCCGGCTGTTCGCCCGCTGCGCGACGGCGCATACGATCCTGGTGGTACGCATAACCGGTACCCGCCGGGATCAGACGACCCACGATGACGTTCTCTTTCAGACCGCGCAGTTCGTCGCGTTTGCCCGCAACGGCTGCTTCGGTCAGCACGCGAGTGGTCTCCTGGAACGAGGCCGCGGAGATGAAGGACTCGGTTGCCAGAGACGCTTTGGTGATACCCAGCAGGTCACGGGAATAGGTTGCCGCAACTTTGCCATTCGCTTCAAGCTCGCGGTTAGCGATCTTAACGCGGGAGTATTCAACCTGCTCGCCTTCGAGGAAGTCGGAGCTACCAGCACTTTCGATGGTCGCTTTACGCAGCATCTGACGAACGATAACTTCAATGTGCTTATCGTTAATCTTAACGCCTTGCAGACGATAAACGTCCTGCACTTCGTTGGTGATGTAACGCGTTACCGCGTGTACGCCACGAAGACGCAGAATGTCGTGCGGCGCTTCCGGACCGTCGGAAACCACGTCACCACGTTCTACACGTTCACCTTCGAACACGTTCAGCTGACGCCATTTCGGAATCATCTCTTCGTACGGTTCGCTACCGTCTACCGGGGTGATAACCAGACGACGTTTCCCTTTGGTTTCTTTACCGAAGGAAATGATGCCGCTGATTTCAGCCAGGATTGCCGGCTCTTTCGGACGACGTGCTTCGAACAGATCCGCAACGCGCGGCAGACCACCGGTGATGTCCTTGGTACCGCCAGATTCCTGCGGAACACGGGCCAGGGTGTCACCAGAGCTGATCTGTACGCCATCTTCCAGCTGAACAATCGCTTTACCCGGCAGGAAGTACTGAGCAGGCATATCGGTGCCTGGGATCAGAACGTCGTTGCCCTGAGCATCAACAATTTTCAGCGCCGGACGCAGATCTTTACCACCGGAGGTACGTTCTGCGGAATCCAGAACCACCAGCGAAGACAGACCGGTCAGCTCGTCGGTCTGACGAGTAATGGTCTGGCCGTCGATCATGTCAGTGAAGCGGACGAAACCACTCACTTCGGTGATAACCGGCATGGTATGCGGATCCCAGTTTGCAACGGTTTCACCGCCAGCAACCTGTTCGCCGTCGCCTTTCGCCATAACGGAACCGTAAGGTACTTTATAGCTTTCTTTCGTACGACCGAATTCGTCGATCAGCTTCAGTTCGGTGTTACGAGAGGTGATAACCAGTTTACCGCTGGAGTTCACAACCGACTTCGCGTTGCTCAGACGGATGCTACCTTTGTTTTTCACCTGGATGCTGGATTCAGCAGCCGCACGAGATGCCGCACCACCGATGTGGAACGTACGCATCGTCAGCTGTGTACCCGGCTCACCGATGGACTGTGCCGCGATAACGCCGATAGCCTCACCTTTGTTGATGATGTGGCCACGCGCCAGGTCACGACCGTAGCAGTGCGCACATACACCAAAGTCGGTGTCACAGGATACAACGGAACGAACTTTGACGGAGTCAACGGAGTTCTCTTCCAGCAGGTCACACCAGTGCTCGTGCAGCAGCGTGTTGCGTGGAACCAGAATGTCCGCGGTACCCGGCTTCAGAACGTCTTCAGCAGTCACACGACCCAGTACGCGATCGCGCAGCGGCTCTTTAACGTCGCCACCTTCGATAACCGGCGTCATGGTGATGCCTTCCAGGGTGCCGCAGTCGTCTTCAGTAACAACCAGGTCCTGCGCAACGTCAACCAGACGACGAGTCAGGTAACCGGAGTTCGCTGTCTTCAGTGCGGTATCCGCCAGACCTTTACGAGCACCGTGGGTGGAGATGAAGTACTGGAGTACGTTCAGACCTTCACGGAAGTTCGCGGTGATCGGCGTTTCGATGATGGAGCCATCCGGCTTCGCCATCAGACCACGCATACCAGCCAGCTGACGAATCTGTGCCGCAGAACCACGCGCACCGGAGTCGGCCATCATGTAGATGCTGTTGAAGGAAACCTGCTGTTCTTCCTGGCCGTCACGGTTAATAACGGTTTCGGTTTGCAGGTTATCCATCATCGCTTTGGATACACGATCGTTCGCCGCAGCCCAGATATCGATAACTTTGTTGTAGCGTTCGCCCGCAGTAACCAGACCAGACTGGAACTGTTCCTGAATCTCAGCAACTTCAGCTTCCGCTTCGCTGATGATTTCGTATTTTTTCTCCGGGATGACCATGTCATCGATACCAACGGACGCACCTGAACGCGCTGCATAAGCAAAGCCGGTGTACATCGTCTGGTCCGCAAAAATAACGGTCGGTTTCAGACCCAGAATACGGTAACAGGTGTTCAGCATCTTGGAGATCGCTTTCTTACCGAGCGCCTGGTTCACGATAGAGAACGGCAGACCTTTCGGTACGATCATCCACAGAATGGCACGGCCAATGGTCGTGTCTTTCAGGCTGGTCTTCGCGACGAATTCACCATTGTCGTCTTTTTCGTATTCGGTGATACGCACTTTAACGCGCGCATGCAGAGAGGCCAGACCGGCGCGATAAATACGCTCCGCTTCTTTCGGGCCAGTCAGCACCATGCCTTCGCCTTTGGCGTTAACACAGTCACGGGTCATGTAGTACAGACCCAGTACAACGTCCTGAGACGGAACGATGATTGGTTCGCCGTTCGCCGGGGACAGGATGTTGTTGGTAGACATCATCAGCGCACGCGCTTCCAGCTGGGCTTCCAGCGTCAGCGGTACGTGAACAGCCATCTGGTCACCATCGAAGTCGGCGTTATATGCCGCACAAACCAGCGGGTGCAGCTGAATAGCTTTACCTTCGATCAGAACCGGTTCGAACGCCTGAATACCCAAACGGTGCAGTGTTGGCGCACGGTTCAGCAGTACCGGGTGTTCGCGGATAACTTCGTCCAGGATATCCCAAACGACGGCTTCTTCGCGCTCAACCATTTTCTTAGCGGCTTTGATGGTGGTGGCCAGGCCACGCAGTTCCAGCTTGCCGTAGATGAACGGTTTGAACAGCTCCAGCGCCATTTTCTTCGGCAGACCGCACTGATGCAGACGCAGGTATGGACCTACGGTGATTACAGAACGACCGGAGTAGTCTACACGCTTACCGAGCAGGTTCTGACGGAAACGACCCTGTTTACCTTTGATCATATCGGCCAAAGATTTCAGAGGACGTTTGTTAGAACCGGTGATCGCACGACCGCGACGACCGTTATCCAGCAGGGCGTCGACCGCTTCCTGCAGCATACGTTTTTCGTTGCGAACGATGATGTCCGGCGCAGCCAGATCAAGCAGACGTTTCAGACGGTTGTTACGGTTAATGACGCGACGATACAGATCGTTCAGGTCAGAAGTCGCAAAACGACCGCCATCCAGCGGAACCAGCGGACGCAGATCTGGCGGCAGAACCGGCAGAACGGTCAGGATCATCCACTCCGGCTTGTTGCCAGATTGAACGAACGCTTCCAGCAGCTTAATGCGCTTGGTCAGCTTTTTACGCTTGGTTTCGGAGTTGGTTTCGTTCAGCTCTTCACGCAGCTGCTCGCACTCTTGCTCCAGGTCCATGCTTTTCAGCAGGGCCTGAATAGCTTCGGCGCCCATCTTCGCGTCGAATTCGTCACCGAACTCTTCCAGCGCGTCCAGGTACTGCTCTTCAGTCAGAATCTGGTTGCGTTCGAGGTTGGTCATGCCACCTTCGATAACAACATAAGATTCAAAGTACAGTACGCGTTCGATATCACGCAGCGGCATATCCAGCAGCAGACCGATACGGGACGGCAGAGACTTCAGGAACCAGATGTGGGCAGTCGGAGACGCCAGCTCGATGTGGCCCATGCGCTCACGACGCACTTTGGTCTGGGTCACTTCAACGCCGCACTTCTCACAGATAACACCACGGTGTTTCAGGCGCTTGTACTTACCGCACAGGCACTCATAGTCTTTTACTGGCCCGAAAATACGAGCGCAGAACAGACCGTCACGTTCTGGCTTGAACGTACGGTAGTTAATGGTTTCCGGCTTTTTAACTTCACCGAAAGACCATGAACGGATCATGTCTGGCGATGCCAGAGCAATTTTGATCGCATCAAACTCTTCGGTTTTAGTTTGCGCTTTCAGAAACTTTAATAAGTCTTTCACGGATTTGCT
The DNA here is from genome assembly GCF_032601995.1 of Klebsiella sp. 141153. Taxonomy (NCBI): domain Bacteria; kingdom Pseudomonadati; phylum Pseudomonadota; class Gammaproteobacteria; order Enterobacterales; family Enterobacteriaceae; genus Klebsiella; species Klebsiella sp. 141153. The sequence goes on from NZ_JAQIRJ010000020.1 coordinate 26,094, forward strand.
CCCGTCGGAGTTAGCACAATCTGGCGCCGGGTTTTACCCCGGCACCAGTGACCTGTTTGAGCGAGAGTTACTCGTCTTCCAGTTCGATGTTGATGCCCAGCGAGCGGATTTCTTTCAACAGTACGTTGAAGGATTCCGGCATGCCCGGTTCCATCTGGTGGTTGCCGTCCACGATGTTTTTATACATCTTGGTACGACCGTTCACGTCATCAGACTTAACGGTGAGCATTTCCTGCAGGGTGTAGGCCGCGCCGTATGCTTCCAGCGCCCACACTTCCATCTCACCGAAGCGCTGACCACCGAACTGCGCCTTACCACCCAGCGGCTGCTGAGTAACCAGGCTGTAAGAACCGGTGGAACGAGCGTGCATTTTGTCGTCGACCAGGTGGTTCAGTTTCAGCATGTACATGTAACCTACGGTTACCGGACGTTCGAACTGTTCACCGGTGCGGCCGTCAAACAGAGTGATCTGACCGGAAGTCGGCAGGTCGCCCAGCTGCAGCAGCTCTTTGATTTCAGCTTCTTTCGCACCGTCGAATACCGGCGTTGCGATTGGCATGCCTTTACGCAGGTTTTCAGCCAGACGCAGAACTTCTTCATCGCTGAAGGTATTCAGGTCAACTTTCTGGCGAACGTCAGCGCCCAGATCGTAAGCACGCTGGATGAATTCGCGCAGTTTCGCGACTTCTTGCTGCTGTTTCAGCATGGCGTTGATCTTATCGCCGATGCCTTTCGCAGCCATACCCAGGTGAGTTTCCAGGATCTGACCGATGTTCATACGAGACGGTACGCCCAGCGGGTTCAGTACGATATCTACCGGCGTACCGTTAGCATCGTGCGGCATATCTTCGATCGGGTTGATCTTAGAGATAACACCCTTGTTACCGTGACGACCCGCCATCTTATCACCAGGCTGGATACGGCGTTTAACGGCCAGGTATACCTTAACAATCTTCAGCACGCCCGGTGCCAGATCGTCGCCTTGAGTGATTTTACGGCGTTTCGCTTCGAGTTTTTTCTCGAACTCGTGTTTCAGTTCGTCATACTGCTCAGCCAGTTGCTCCAGCTGATTTTGTTTCTCTTCGTCGGTCAGGCCCAGTTCCAGCCAGCGATCGCGCGGCAGTTTGTCGAGCTTGTCAGCTTCAACGCCACCGGCAACCAACACAGCGTAGATACGGCTGAACAGACCAGCTTCGAGGATCTGCAGTTCTTCAGACAGGTCTTTTTTAGCCTGCTTCAGCTGCATCTCTTCGATCTCAAGAGCACGCTTGTCTTTTTCTACGCCGTCACGGGTAAACACCTGAACGTCGATAACGGTACCAGAGACACCGTTCGGTACGCGCAGAGAAGAGTCTTTAACGTCAGACGCTTTCTCACCGAAGATCGCGCGCAGCAGTTTCTCTTCCGGAGTCAGCTGGGTTTCACCTTTCGGGGTTACCTTACCAACCAGAATGTCGCCGCCGGTCACTTCCGCACCGATATAAACGATACCGGATTCATCCAGTTTAGAGAGCGCGGCTTCACCCACGTTCGGGATGTCAGCGGTGATCTCTTCCGGCCCCAGCTTGGTGTCACGGGACACGCATGCCAGTTCCTGAATGTGGATGGTGGTGAAACGGTCTTCCTGGACAACACGCTCGGATACGAGGATGGAGTCTTCGAAGTTGTAGCCGTTCCACGGCATGAACGCTACGCGCATGTTCTGACCCAGCGCCAGTTCACCGAGGTCGGTGGACGGGCCGTCGGCCAGGACGTCGCCGCGTTCAATTGGTTCACCCAGGGACACGCAAGGCATCTGGTTGATGCAGGTGTTCTGGTTAGAACGGGTGTACTTGGTCAGGTTATAGATGTCGATACCTGCTTCGCCCGGGTACATCTCGTCTTCGTTAACTTTGATAACGATACGGGAAGCATCCACGTACTGAACGGTACCGCCACGTTTAGCCACCGCAGTAACACCGGAGTCAACGGCAACAGCACGTTCCATACCGGTACCAACCAGCGGCTTATCAGCGCGCAGAGTCGGAACCGCCTGACGTTGCATGTTCGCACCCATCAATGCACGGTTGGCGTCATCGTGTTCCAGGAACGGGATCAGGGACGCACCGACGGATACCACCTGCTGGGTGGATACGTCCATGTAGTCAACCTGGTCGCGGCTGAACAAGCTGGATTCGCCTTTACTACGGCAGGTAACCAGATCTTCAACAAAGTGGCCTTCGTCATCCAGGTTGGAGTTCGCCTGAGCGATGACGTAGTTACCTTCTTCGATAGCAGACAGGTAATGAATTTCGTCGGTAACAACACCGTCGGTCACTTTACGATACGGGGTCTCAAGGAAACCGTATTCGTTAGTCTGTGCGTATACGGACAGGGAGTTGATCAGACCGATGTTCGGACCTTCAGGCGTTTCGATTGGACATACGCGACCATAGTGAGTCGGGTGTACGTCTCGAACTTCGAAGCCTGCGCGTTCACGGGTCAGACCGCCTGGGCCGAGTGCGGAGATACGACGTTTGTGCGTAATCTCAGACAGCGGGTTGTTCTGGTCCATAAACTGGGACAGCTGGCTGGAACCAAAGAACTCTTTCACTGCTGCGGAAATCGGCTTGGCGTTGATCATATCCTGAGGCATCAGGGTATCCAGATCGCCCAGAGACAGACGCTCTTTAACCGCACGCTCTACACGCACCAGGCCAACGCGGAACTGGTTTTCCGCCATTTCGCCAACGGAACGGATACGACGGTTGCCGAGGTGGTCGATATCATCGACTTCGCCTTTACCGTTACGGATATCGATGAGCTTCTTCATCACTTCGATGATGTCGTCTTTGCTCAGGATACCGGAACCTTCGATTTCGTCGCGCAGCAGAGAACGGTTGAACTTCATACGACCAACCGCGGACAGATCGTAGCGGTCTTCGGAGAAGAACAGGTTCTCAAACAGGCTTTCAGCCGCTTCACGAGTCGGCGGCTCACCCGGGCGCATCATGCGGTAGATTTCTACCAGCGCGCTCAGACGATCGTTGGTTGGGTCGACGCGTACAGTTTCAGAAATGTACGGACCGTGGTCCAGATCGTTGGTGAACAGCGTTTCGATACGCTTGTGGCCGGACTGGCTCAGTTTAGCCAGCAGATCCAGGCTCAGCTCCATGTTCGCCGGGCAGATCAGTTCGCCGGTCGCTTCGTCGATGTAGTCTTTAGAAGCAACTTTACCCGCGATGTACTCAACCGGAACTTCGATATGTTTGATATCGTCTTTTTCCAGCTGGCGAATATGGCGCGCGGTAATACGACGGCCTTTCTCAACGTACACTTTACCGTTGGCTTCGATATCGAAGGAGGCGGTTTCACCGCGCAGACGCTCCGGTACCAGCTCCATCTGCAGCTTGTTGTCGCGAATTTCAAAGACCACTTTCTCGAAGAACAGGTCAAGGATCTGCTCAGTGGTGTAATTCAGCGCGCGCAGAATGATGGTTGCAGGCAGTTTACGACGACGGTCGATACGAACGAACAGGTTGTCTTTCGGGTCGAATTCGAAGTCCAGCCAGGAACCACGGTAAGGAATGATACGTGCGTTATACAGGACCTTACCGGAAGAGTGAGTCTTACCTTTGTCACTGTCAAAGAAGACGCCCGGGCTACGGTGCAGCTGAGAAACGATAACACGCTCGGTACCGTTGATAACGAAGGTACCGTTGTCGGTCATGAGCGGGATTTCGCCCATGTAGACTTCTTGTTCTTTAATGTCTTTAACGGTGCCTTCCGGCGCTTCGCGCTCGTAGATCACCAGACGCAGTTTCACACGCAGCGGTGCGGAATACGTCACGCCACGGATCTGACATTCTTTAACATCAAAAACAGGTTCGCCCAGACGGTAGCTGACGTATTGCAGCTCTGAATTACCGCTGTAGCTCTGAATCGGGAATACGGAACGGAAGGCTGCTTCCAGACCATACTGCCCTTCAGGATCTTGCTCGATAAACTTCTGGAACGAGTCAAGCTGGATAGAAAGGAGATAAGGCACATCCAGAACTTGTGGACGTTTACCAAAATCCTTACGAATACGTTTTTTCTCGGTATAGGAGTAAACCATAGGGTTCCTCAGCTCGCTGACAAGTCGACCCATCTGCCCGGAAAGGGCAGTTTTTTATGCAACACTATTTTGTTGACCGGAAAATGGAACACTTTCCGCAATGCCTGTTGCTATCACGCTTAAACCATTTCATTGCGATTTACACAGCCCAGGAACCCTAACCTGTCGCAGTATATTAAGTCGTCGATAGAAACAAGCATTGTGAGGCAAACCAGCAGTCAAACAGTGTGAAATGCTACTGGCGCCTTACAGCGCAAAAAGGCTGGTGACTAAAAAGTCACCAGCCTCAGCCTAATTTCTCAGGCTGCAACCGGAAGGGTTGGCTTATTTAACTTCAACTTCAGCGCCAGCTTCTTCCAGAGATTTTTTCAGAGCTTCAGCGTCGTCTTTGCTGATGCCTTCTTTCAGTGCAGCCGGTGCAGATTCTACCAGGTCTTTAGCTTCTTTCAGACCCAGGCCAGTCGCGCCACGTACTGCTTTGATAACAGCAACTTTGTTAGCGCCAGCAGCTTTCAGAATTACGTCGAATTCAGTTTTTTCTTCAGCAGCTTCAGCCGGGCCAGCAGCTACAGCTACAGCAGCAGCAGCGGAAACACCGAATTTTTCTTCCATTGCAGAGATCAGCTCAACAACGTCCATTACGGACATAGCGGATACTGCTTCAATGATTTGATCTTTAGTGATAGACATTTAAATTGTTCCTGAATATCAGAATAAGTTTATACGTAAGCGAGTGCTTTACAAAGATAACTGCGATTAAGCAGCTTCTTTCGCATCGCGTACAGCAGCCAGAGTACGAACCAGTTTGCCAGCCGAAGCTTCTTTCATGGTTGCCATCAGGCGTGCAATTGCTTCTTCGTAGGTCGGCAGAGTTGCCAGGCGGTCGATTTGCGACGCCGGGATCAGCTCACCTTCAAAGGCAGCGGCTTTGACCTCAAATTTTGCATTCGCTTTCGCGAACTCTTTGAACAGACGAGCAGCAGCGCCCGGGTGTTCCATAGAGTATGCAATCAGGGTCGGACCAACAAACGTGTCTTTCAGGCACTCGAACGGAGTACCTTCAACGACGCGGCGCAGCAGGGTGTTACGAACAACACGCATGTAAACGCCAGCTTCACGACCTGCTTTACGCAGTTCAGTCATTTTATCTACAGTTACGCCACGGGAATCCGCAACTACTGCAGACAGCGCGCCTTTGGCTACTTCGCTGACTTCAGCAACAATCGCTTGTTTGTCTTGAAGATTTAAAGCCATTAGCTTTGCTCCTGGATGTTTGCCAGAGCTTATGCTCTGGAACTCACTTCACTCTATTCAACGAATAGAGCGTCTTAATACGGTGAGCAGAAACAAGCCAGAGTATCCAAAAAATAATCTTAGCGTTCTGTCACCGTCTACGCAGGGGATTAAGTTTCTTACGAAACACCTGCGGTCTTCGACGGAGGCCTGGATAGGCCAGGCTCCAACGAACAAATTCTTCCTATGACTTCGTCCTTCGAACCGCAGCGGCGTTAGCTGCTCTCGTTCACACCGGTCATGTAGTTAACTACACTCCCGGTGATTCACTCGATTGCTGCCTTGCTGCAATTCAAATGACTCGCATAGCGTCTGTCTTATTGACAGAATCGTGGGGGTAAGATTGTAGACAAAATCACCGCCCACGTAAAGGCATTAGTTTGCAGAAGCGTTCAGGCCAGCCTGATCTACTGCAACACCTGCACCCATGGTGGTGGAGATGCTAACTTTCTTGATGTACACGCCTTTAGCCTGAGTCGGTTTTGCTTTTTTCAGCGCAACCAGCAGAGCTTCCAGGTTTTCTTTCAGTTTGTCAGCGTCAAAGTCCACTTTACCGATGGTGGTGTGGATGATGCCGTTTTTGTCGTTACGATAACGAACCTGACCTGCTTTAGCGTTCTTAACCGCTTCAGCAACGTTAGGAGTTACGGTACCAACTTTCGGGTTTGGCATCAGGCCGCGCGGGCCCAGAACCTGGCCCAGCTGGCCAACAACGCGCATTGCATCCGGGGAAGCAATAACAACGTCAAAGTTCATTTCGCCTTTCTTGATCTGGTCAGCCAGATCTTCCATACCTACCAGCTCGGCGCCTGCAGCTTTAGCAGCTTCAGCGTTCGGGCCCTGTGCAAATACGGCAACGCGAACAGAACGGCCAGTACCGTGCGGCAGTACAGTTGCACCACGTACGTTCTGGTCAGATTTACGAGCATCGATGCCCAGGTTTACAGCAACGTCAACGCTTTCAACGAACTTAGCGGTCGCCAGTTCTTTCAGCAGAGAGATGGCTTCGTTGATGTCGTACTGTTTAGTTGCATCAACTTTCTCACGAATCACGGACATGCGCTTGGTCAGTTTAGCCATTTCTTAGTCCTCCACTACCAGGCCCATGGAACGTGCAGTACCTTCGATGGAGCGAGTCATCGCTTCAATGTCGGCACCAGTCATGTCGGCAGCTTTGGTCTGCGCGATTTCCTGCAGCTGAGCGCGGGAAATTTTACCAACTTTCTCTTTGTTCGGCTTACCGGAGCCGGACTTGATACCAGCCGCTTTTTTCAGCAGAACTGCTGCCGGCGGAGTTTTGGTAACGAAAGTGAAAGAACGGTCAGCGTAAACGGTGATAACAACCGGGATTGGCAGACCTTTTTCCATGGATTCAGTTTTTGCGTTGAACGCTTTGCAGAATTCCATGATGTTAACGCCCTGCTGACCCAGTGCTGGACCAACCGGCGGACTCGGGTTTGCCATACCAGCTGCAACCTGCAGCTTGACGTAGGCTTGTACTTTCTTAGCCATTCTTAAATCCTCGAATTGGGTATTAACGCTTCAGAGAAGCTCCCCGTGATTAAACATCGTTTTACGGGCCAGGCCCATAAAAACAAAAGGCGCGAAATTGTATTCCAATTTCGCGCCCTATGCAACGATTAAATCGCTGCTTTTTTGATCGCCGGCTTACGCCTTCTCAACCTGACCGAAGTCCAGCTCTACCGGAGTCGCACGACCGAAGATAGAAACGGAAACTTTCAGGCGGGACTTCTCGTAGTCCACTTCTTCAACAACGCCGTTAAAGTCAGCAAACGGACCGTCGTTAACGCGAACCATTTCGCCCGGTTCAAACAGCGTTTTCGGACGCGGCTTATCGCCAACCTGCTGCAGACGGTTCATGATGGCATCGACTTCTTTGTCGCTGATCGGCGCCGGACGGTCGGAAGTACCGCCGATGAAGCCCATCACGCGCGGGACGCTGCGCACCAGGTGCCAGCTCGCGTCGTTCATGACCATCTGAACCAGAACGTAGCCTGGGAAGAATTTGCGTTCGCTTTTGCGACGCTGGCCGCCACGGATTTCAACCACTTCTTCGGTCGGAACCATGACTTCGCCAAACAACTCTTCCATGTTGTGTAATTTGATATGTTCACGCAGCGAAGTAGCTACGCGACCTTCAAAACCGGAAAACGCCTGAACGACGTACCAGCGCTTTTTAGGAGCTTCAGACATCTCAGAACCTCAGGCCAGTGATAAAGGATACCAGGCGAACCAGAATACCATCCAGTCCCCACAGGATCAGTGACATTACTGCAGTTACGGCAGCAACAATCAGCGTGGTGTGCAGCGTTTCCTGGCGGGTCGGCCAGATCACTTTGCGGACTTCGGTTCTCGCTTCGCGGGCGAAGGCGACAGTCGCCTTACCTTTTGTCGTTAACAGAGCGACGCCACCGGCAGCAGCGATAAGAATCACCACGGCCAGCGCACGGATCGCCAGCATAATGTCGCGATAAAGGAAGTTGCCTACGATGGCTACGATCAGCAGCACGGCAACGATAACCCACTTCAACGCTTCCAGGCCGCGCCCGCTCCCTTGAGCTTCGGTATTCGCACTCATAAACCAACCTGTCACAAGAATTCAGACAAACATCTTCGCCCCGCGTTAAATGCGAGGCGACCAAACCGAAATGCTCTGCTGCGTTTCGGACTTTACGCCCTCTTCAGAGCCTGTCTCAGCAATGATTATGACAAAAAAAATCACTGATGAGCCAGGTTCTGGTGTGAAAGCGTGCAAAAAGGGCATCAAATGATGCCCTTTTATTGCGCATTGCGTCAAATGTTATCAGCGATTAGCCGAGAACTTTAGCAACCACGCCCGCGCCAACGGTACGGCCGCCTTCACGGATTGCGAAACGCAGACCGTCGTCCATCGCGATCGGGTGGATCAGGGTAACAACCATTTTGATGTTGTCGCCCGGCATTACCATCTCTACGCCTTCCGGCAGTTCGATGGTACCAGTCACGTCAGTAGTACGGAAGTAGAACTGCGGACGGTAGCCTTTGAAGAACGGAGTATGACGGCCGCCTTCATCTTTGGACAGGATGTACACTTCAGATTCGAACTTGGTGTGCGGCTTGATGCTGCCCGGCTTAGCCAGTACCTGACCACGTTCGATTTCTTCACGTTTGATACCACGCAGCAGAACGCCTACGTTCTCACCAGCACGGCCTTCGTCCAGCAGTTTGCGGAACATTTCAACGCCAGTACAGGTGGTTTTCGCGGTGTCTTTGATACCAACGATTTCAACTTCTTCACCAACTTTGATGATACCGCGCTCTACACGACCGGTAACAACGGTACCACGACCGGAGATGGAGAATACGTCTTCGATCGGCAGCAGGAACGGCTTGTCAATCGCACGCTCTGGTTCCGGGATGTAAGAATCCAGGAAGCCAGCCAGTTCGATGATTTTCGCTTCCCACTCTGCGTCGCCTTCCAGCGCTTTCAGAGCAGAACCACGAACGATCGGAGTGTCGTCGCCCGGGAAATCGTACTGAGACAGCAGTTCACGAACTTCCATCTCAACCAGTTCCAGCAGCTCTTCGTCATCAACCATATCGCATTTGTTCAGGAACACGATGATGTACGGAACGCCTACCTGACGACCCAGCAGGATGTGCTCACGAGTCTGCGGCATCGGGCCGTCAGTCGCAGCAACAACCAGGATCGCGCCATCCATCTGAGCAGCACCGGTGATCATGTTTTTAACATAGTCGGCGTGGCCCGGGCAGTCTACGTGTGCGTAGTGGCGAGTCGGGGTGTCATATTCAACGTGGGAAGTGTTGATGGTGATACCACGAGCTTTTTCTTCCGGCGCGTTATCGATCTGGTCGAATGCGCGAGCAGCACCGCCGTAGGTTTTAGCCAGTACGGTAGTGATTGCAGCGGTCAGCGTTGTTTTACCATGGTCAACGTGGCCGATAGTACCGACGTTAACGTGCGGTTTTGTACGTTCAAACTTTTCTTTAGACATCGATTGTCCCTCTAAGACACGGATAAATCGGTGATATCACCACATCAACCAGGCAACATGCCCGACTTGTTGAATGCAATAAACAGAGAGAAACAGGGAAGGAGAGATAAAGAAGTGGTGCTGATACCCAGAGTCGAACTGGGGACCTCACCCTTACCAAGGGTGCGCTCTACCAACTGAGCCATATCAGCACGTCTGGAGCGGGCAGCGGGAATCGAACCCGCATCATCAGCTTGGAAGGCTGAGGTAATAGCCATTATACGATGCCCGCATCCTGAAACTCGGCTACCCAGTTCTTTCTGTAACAAAAAAGAGATTGCTCTCTTTAATGTTGAGCTGATTAGTTTACCCAACCAACTCCGGCTACGCAAAGCGTCGCCCGAAAGTGGTGGTGGGGGAAGGATTCGAACCTTCGAAGTCGATGACGGCAGATTTACAGTCTGCTCCCTTTGGCCGCTCGGGAACCCCACCCAAATTGTTATGGTGCCGACTACCGGAATCGAACTGGTGACCTACTGATTACAAGTCAGTTGCTCTACCTACTGAGCTAAGTCGGCATCAAGTAGCGCGCATTCTAGGGAGACCTGCGAGTTCATGCAACTAAAAATTTGCATAAAACGTTCTCTTGCTCACATTTTGTGCTCTTACGCGAAAAAACGGTGTAATTTCAAACAATGGAGTGCAAAAAAAGCGCATTCCTCAACGCAGAATTTGTTTCGCTGCGCCTGTCAGATACAAGAATGACGGTTTTTTCACCTGGAAATCCTGGTGGCAGGCGCGATCGCTAACCTGCAAAGATAGCAGACTCGCTTTCTCCCCTCTTTCTACTTATTCATCACTTGTGATGCTGCTATGAGAAAGCGCCCTTCGATGAGTTTTTTTCTTATTATTCCCGGCATTCTGGTGTTACCCTCCTGCCCATTGTCCTGATTAACTAGTGTGAAGCATCACCGCTACCTCTTTTTCGGTGATAGTAAGAACATGCTTATGAGCAAAAAAGAGCAGACGTTAATGACACCCTATCTACAATTTAACCGCAACCAATGGGCTGCACTTCGTGATTCCGTTCCGATGACGCTGACAGAGGAAGAAATCGCGCGGTTAAAAGGCATCAACGAAGATCTTTCGCTGGAAGAAGTCGCCGAGATCTATTTGCCGCTGTCACGTTTGCTCAATTTCTATATCAGTTCCAACCTCCGTCGCCAGGCGGTGCTTGAGCAATTTCTTGGCACCAATGGCCAGCGTATTCCTTACATCATCAGTATTGCAGGTAGCGTTGCGGTTGGTAAAAGTACTACAGCGCGTGTTTTACAGGCGCTGCTTAGCCGCTGGCCTGAACATCGCCATGTAGAACTGATTACTACCGATGGCTTCTTACATCCTAACTCGGTGTTAAAGGAACGCGGCCTGATGAAGAAAAAGGGCTTCCCGCAGTCGTATGATATGCATCGGCTGGTGAAGTTTGTTTCTGACCTGAAATCTGGCGTACCCAGCGCAACCGCGCCGGTCTATTCCCATCTGATTTATGATGTTATTCCTGATGGCGATAAAACCGTTGCTCAACCGGATATTCTTATTCTGGAAGGTTTGAACGTTCTGCAGAGCGGAATGGATTATCCACACGATCCCCATCATGTATTTGTTTCTGACTTTGTCGATTTCTCTATTTACGTCGATGCGCCGGAAGACTTATTAAAGAACTGGTATATCAATCGCTTCCTGAAATTCCGTGAAGGAGCTTTTACCGATCCGGATTCTTATTTCCATAATTACGCCAAACTTTCAAAAGACGAAGCGGTTAATATTGCCACTTCATTATGGAATGAGATCAACCTACTGAACTTAAAAGAAAATATATTACCAACTAGAGAGCGTGCCAGCTTGATTATGACGAAGAGCGCAAATCACTCGGTCGATCAAGTTCGCCTACGGAAATAAGAAAGGGAGCGCAAGCTCCCTTCTGTTTATTCTGCGCTACGCAGCGATATCTCGCCTCCAACCCATGGTTTAATTACCCCGTCCTGCTCGAGTAATAATGCCCCTTGAGCATCAATTCCGCGAGAAATACCAAATATTTCCTTATCTCCAATAATCAACTTCACCGGCCGATTGATAAAGTTATCCAGTTTTTCCCAACGTGGCAGGTAAGGTGTTAAACCTTCCTGCTCGAATAGTTGCAAACCGCTACGTAATGCTTTCACCAGACGCGCCGTCAGGGTGTTACGGTCAATGAAGACTCCCGCCTCCTGAAGGCTGATCCACCCCTGATTGACAACATCAGACTCAACCCGGCGCATCACGAGATTGATACCAGCACCGCTGACGATCTGCGCGGCATCACCGGTTTTGCCTGTCAGTTCTACCAGGATACCGGACAACTTGCGGTCCTGCAGATAGATATCATTCGGCCATTTGACCCGAACGTTATCCGCCCCCAGGCTCTGCAGTACTTCCGCAATCACAATACCGATTACCAGGCTCAAACCAATCGCAGCTGCGGGGCCTTGCTCCAGACGCCAGTACATGGAGAGATAAAGATTGGCCCCAAACGGTGAGAACCACTTACGCCCGCGGCGGCCACGACCAGCCTGCTGATATTCAGCGACACAGGCATCACCTGACTCCAGTTCGTCCAGACGATCCAGCAAATACTGGTTGGTGGAGTCAATTACCGGCAGCACGGTAATACGACCTTGTTCAATCTGGCCGGCAATCTTTTGCTCATCCAGCAATTCAATCGGCTCAGGGAGGCTATAGCCCTTCCCTGGTACGGTAAACACATCAACACCCCAGTCGCGGAGCGTCTGCATATGCTTGTTAATTGCCGCGCGGCTCATCCCCAGGCGTTCGCCGAGCTGTTCGCCAGAGTGAAACTCGCCATCCGCCAGAATAGAGATAAGCGTCAGGGGTACGGTATTGTCTTTCATGCAATCACCTCTTCCGCGTTCACTTCACCCTGCTCTCCGATGAAGCGCACTTCAGGCTGTAGCCAAACGTTAAATTTCTCGCCAACCTGCTGGCGGACATAGTGGGCTAACCCTACGACATCATCGCTGGTCGCCTGGTTATCGTTGATCAGTACCAACGCCTGCTGACGGTGAACTGCCGCCCCGCCGATAGTTTTACCTTTTAGCTGGCACTGATCGATAAGCCAACCAGCCGCCAGCTTAACGCTGCCGTCAGCCTGTGGATAATGTGGCGCGCCAGGGAATGCAGCCAGCAATTCCTGAGCAACCTGAGCACTGACGACCGGGTTCTTAAAGAAGCTGCCGGCATTACCATTTACTTTCGGATCCGGTAACTTGGTCATACGCATATGGCAAACCGCATCAAACACCTGGCGGGGGGTAACAGTTTGCGCATCGAGACGGGTTAAATCACCGTAGGTCAGGACAGGCTGCCACGCTTTTTTCAGCCGTAGTCCAACAGCCACTATCGCGTAACGATCCTGATATTCATGTTTGAAAATACTGTCGCGATAGCCGAAACGGCACTCTGTGGCAGAAAGGCGCTGCTTGCGACCTGTTTCAAGTTCGATACAGTCTACGTATTCACATACTCGCTGCAGTTCGACGCCATAGGCACCAATATTTTGAATTGGTGAAGACCCCGCGCAGCCAGGAATTAAGGCCAGGTTTTCCAGCCCAGGCATTCCATTTTCCAGCGCAAATTGCACCAGTTGATGCCAGTTTTCGCCGGCGCCAACGTGCAAACGCCAGGCTTCTGACGTTTCGCTTACCTCGATCCCCATGATGCGGTTGATAATCACCGTGCCGGAATAGTCTTTCAGGAACAGAACGTTGCTTCCTTCTCCAAGGATCAGACAAGGTTGGTGTTCTGCAGCGGCGGCTTGCCAGGCAGCCAGCAACTGTTGTTCATTTTCAGCAAGTACAATTGCTTTGGCAGAATGGTTAATGCCAAAGGTATTCCAGGGTTTGAGGGAGAGGTTCATAGTGGCTTCCTGATGCAAAATCAGCATTAGTTTACCGTATATAGCGAGGGAAGGCTTGCCTGAATAATACCGGTTCAGGGCCGGGTTCTACTCATGATGGGCGTTAATGAATGGCGCTGGCAGGGAGGGGGTTTCCCCGGAGCCGGTGCTGCGCACCTTTTCCGGGCTACAGGACTGTAGCCCCGGTAAGCGCAGCGCCACCGGGGGAGACGGCGGCGCGTCTGGCCGCAAAACACAA
>NZ_JAQIRJ010000021.1:0-7979 GCF_032601995.1 Klebsiella sp. 141153
AAACACGGCGATGGCGACGTATCCCCAGATAAGGTTCAGCGGCAGACCGAACCACTGTTTGTTATTAACGGACATGTTAACCTCGATTTCAGGATGCAGAGGAGCGGCTCCGCTGCACAACAGCGGAGCATTATTGTTATTAAATTAAAGAGGTATGTTATTCGCGGATTAGCCGACCGGCCTGTTGTAGCGCTTTGTAGGCCTCATACCTGCGTTGATGAAGCGAGCTAAACGCCGTTTCGCTACGATAGGTTTTATCCACTCTGGTGAACCGCTTCATGGCGTCCGGTAGCGAGGCGGCGACGTTGCCCGCGACGGCGCCGAGGATGGCGGAACCCAGCAATACTGGTTCGCTGCTGGCGGTGCTGACCACGGTTACGCCACAGGCATCGGCCAATAGCTGGCGTACCAGCGGGTGCTGCCCCGCGCCGCCGCTGATAACGATATTTTCGCTCTCAATACCACAGGCGCGTTGGGCATCGAGGATCTGCCGCAGGCCGTAGCCAATCCCGCATAATCCGGCGACATACAGCGCGGTCAGGTTATCAAGATCCCGCTCCATCCCCAGCCCGGCAATCAGCGCTTTCGCGTGGGGGTCGGCAAGCGGCGCGCGGTTGCCGAGAAACTCCGGCACGACGTGCAGTCCATCTGCCAGCTTCACCGCCTCCGACGGCGAGGCAACTTGCGCCAGCACGCGATCCGCCAGCCAGACCGGCAGTGGAACGGCGGCGGCTTTGGCCTGTTCGCGCGCTTCGGCCGCCGCCGGATGGAAGCTCAGTAACTGGTCGATAGCCGCGCCGGCGGCGCTTTGTCCACCTTCGTTCAGCCAGTAACCCGGCACCATCGCCGAATAGTAAGGCCCCCAGACCCCTGGAACGAACACCGCCTTCTCGGTGGTGGTCATGGTGCAGGAGGAGGTGCCGAAGACGTAGGCCATATTATTCACCGCGCCGTTGAGTACGCCAACGGTGCCAATGCCGCCGGCATGTGCGTCGATCATCCCGACCGCCACCGGCGTACCGACAGGCAGACCCATCTCTTCAGCCGCCGCCGCGGTTAACCCATCACCACAGGGCGTTCCCGGATCGACAATACTCTGGCCGATACGGGCGAAGTCTTCTTCCGCCAGCTCTGCGAGGCCAATCTGGCGGAAGTAGTCGGCATCCCAGCGTTTTTCATGGGCCAGATAGGTCCATTTACAGGTGACGGTACAGACGGAGCGGGCCAGATCGCCGGTCGCGCGCCAGGTGAGGTAGTCGGCTAGGTCGAAGAAGTGACGCGCACGGGCATAAGTCTGCGGGCGATTTTCTTTCAGCCATAGCAGCTTCGGCGTTTCCATCTCCGGAGAGATAGTCCCGCCGACGTATTGCAGCACCGGATGGCGGGTGGCATTGATGCGTTCCGCCTGTTCGGTGGCTCGGTGATCCATCCAGACGATGATATTGCGGTCCGCCTCTTCGCTGGGGCCGACGGCCAGCGGCGCGTCATTCTCCCCGATTACCACCAGCGAGCAGGTGGCGTCGAAGCCGATACCGGCTACCGAGTGCGGAGAGACGGCGGCCTTTACGACCGCGCGTTTAATGCAGTCGCAAACCGCCTGCCAGATTTCGCGGCTGGATTGTTCCACCACGCTGCCGGCGCTACGGAAGAGGGTGATCTCCCGGGTGGCGTGGGCCAGCAGTTCGCCGCTGAGGTTAAATACCCCGGCGCGCACGCTGCCGGAGCCGACATCGACGCCGATGAGGGTTTGAGTCTCGCCATTCATAAAATCGTCCTTTTAGTCACCGATACCGGGGGTTATAAATCAACGCTGTTAGGCAGAATAACCAGGTCGCGCACGGTGACGTTTTTCGAACGGGTGACCATAAACAGCACCGATTCGGCAACTTCGATAGGCTGCATCAGGCTGCCGTTGGCCAGCGCTTCTTCCATTTTCTCTTTCGGCCAGTCATCGAGCAGGGCAGTGACCACCGGGCCAGGCAGTACCGCGCCGACGCGGACGCCGTGCTGGGAAACCTGGCGGCGGGTAGTATGAACAAATGCCTGTACGGCGAATTTTGAGGCGGTATAGATAGGTTCCCAGATAACCGGCACCACGCCGGCGATGGAGCTGGTGAAAATAATATCGCCGGATTTTTGCGCAATCATATGCGGCAGCACGCTACGCACGCAGCGGAAGGCGGCGTTAGTATTGAGGTGCAGCACGCGATCCCAGACGTCCGGGTCGCCCTCAGCGACCGGGCCGCCGATGTAAGCGCCGGCGTTGGCGTGGAAGATATCGAGACGTCCGGCAAGTTGCAGGATGCCGTCAATGATCTTATCCACCTGATCGCCCTGCATCAGATCGACCTGTAAAGCAAAAGCGTTTTCGCCAAGCTCTGCCACAATCTTGTTGAGCTTTTCGCCTTCACGGTCGATCAGAACCACCTTCGCGCCCGCGCCAAGCAGGGTTTTCGCGCATTCAAGACCAATGCCGGAAGCGGCGCCGGTGACCGCGGCGACTTTGCCGCTAAGAGAAGTATTCATAGAGGATACAGAGTGGTTCATTTTATAATCCTTCATGTTGTCTGTTTTGCTCATCAAGCGGGACTCGACGAGCTTGAAGAGCGGTTACCTGCTACAACAATCTGGCCTGTCAGAGCAGGAGTAACTAAGTTAAGCTATTGAATATCAGCACCATTTACTTCAATTTGCTGATGTCTGAACGATTGTTGAGTGTATACGCTAGCGAGCGTCATGGTTGCTCAATCGATGAAGCTAATGTTGCGCCAGCTTCATCGATTGAGCAAGTGGGGAAATTAACAGCGAAATGAATTTGTGACGCAAGTTGGGAAAATGAAAAAAATCACTATCTACGATCTGGCGGAATTATCCGGCGTTTCGGCAAGCGCGGTGAGCGCGATCCTCAATGGCAACTGGAAAAAACGCCGTATCAGCGCCAAACTTGCGGAAAAAGTGACGCGGATTGCGCAAGAACAGGGCTACGCGATTAATCGCCAGGCCAGCATGTTGCGCAGTAAAAAATCGCATGTCATCGGGATGATTGTCCCCAAATACGACAACCGCTATTTTGGTTCCGTGGCGGAAGGCTTTGAAGAGATGGCGCGTGAGCGCGGCCTGCTGCCGATTATTACCTGTACTCGCCGTCGACCGGAGCTGGAAATCGAAGCGGTGAAAGCGATGCTCTCCTGGCAGGTGGACTGGGTGGTGGCGACCGGGGCGACTAATCCGGATAAAATTACCGAGCTATGTCAGCAGGCGGGGGTGCCGACGGTCAACCTTGACCTGCCGGGTTCCACCGCACCGTCGGTGATCTCCGATAACTACGCGGGCGCCCGCGCGTTGACCGATAAAATTCTTGATAACAGCCTCAATCGCCACGGCAAACTGGCGCCGCTGTTTTTTGTCGGCGGGCGCAGCAGCGACCACAACACCCTGGAGCGTTTGCGCGGATTTCGCGATGCCCATGCGGCGCGGGGCATGAGCGTGCCGGATGAAAATATTCTTTCTCCGGGCTATTCAAAAGGCAAAGTAGAAGCCTGCATGCAGGCGCGTTTCAAAAGCGCTGATGAACATCTTCAGGGGTTCTTCGTTAACTCGACCATCTCGCTGGAAGGGGTGGTGCGATGGCTGGCCCAGCTAGGGCTGACCGGCGCCGAACAGCCACCAATGGGCTGTTTTGACTGGGATCCGTTTGTTTATCTATTGGGTCACGACATTGACATGGTGCAGCAGAACGTACCGGCGATGCTGGAAGCGGTATTCAATATCATCGACGCTGGCGAGGCCAGCCAGCAGCGGGTAGAGATCCCGCCGCTGCTGATTAGCAGCCGCGAGCATCTGGCGTGAAAACCGCTGGCGCTAGCGCGTCAGCAGCCAGCGGGCGGTATGTTCATCGGTCACCAGGCCGTTAATCCAGCCGCCTTTTAACGCCGCGAGGATCGCCGGGCGCTTGTTCTCGCCACAGGCGACGGCTATGCGCGGGCACTGATTTTGGCGGATATCGTAGCTGGTGATCAGGCGATTAATTTCGCTGTCGACGACGCCGCCGTCGGCATCGATAAAGCGGCCGAGGATCTCGCCGATGCCGCCGCGCGCCGTCAGTTCATCCAGTTGGGCCTTATTAATAAATCCGTCTTTGAAGATCGGGCTTTGGGTCCCCAATGGGCCGATACCGACGAAAATAACGTCCGCCTGCTGTGCGGCGGCAGATACGTTGCTGAACAGGCGGCTGCCGCACCACATCTCATGTTCCTGACGGGTTTGCGCATAGCGCGGCGCGGGCCACTGGTAGTAGTTGGCCTGAATTTTCCGCGCCAGCAGCAACGGCACGTCGTCGTAGTAGTTGCATTTCCCTTCATCGTTCATTGCGCTAATCAGCGCCACGCAGCGGCTGTTGGGGCTATCGAAATCAATGCGCTGGATGGTTTTTTTCAGCGTTAATCCAGAACCAATGCCGATTATTTTGGCGTTATCGCTCTGCAGGTAGCGGGCCATCAGCTGATAACAACCGAAGGAAACGCTATCCAGCGTGCTCTCCTCGTTGTAGGTCGGCACGATATTGCACTCGATGAGTTGATACTTTTCCTGCAACAACTGCGCATAATCGAGGCAGTTCGCCACCGGATGATGTAAACCAATCGACACAATGCCTTCTTCCTTCGCCGCGGCGATCAGGCGCTGGACCACCGGCCTTGAGGTGCCGAGGTGGCTGGCGATTTCGCTCTGATTCTGACCGGCAATGTAGTACATCCATGCGGCGCGGACCTTCTGATCCAGCCTGATGTCGTCTTCTTTACTCACGTTATCCTGCCTTAAATACGCGGGCGCAGTAGCGCAGATACCCGTATTTTGGCTGCGGTTTTCCAAACAGGCAAGCTTTTGCTCTGAATTGGTCTTTTGTAATTTTATTGGGTAATTATTCTTTTGTGATCTGTAGCTCTTATTTGATTCAAATGATCATCTACAGTGAGCCGCATCACCTCAAGGAGAGCAGAACATGAATACGCAATTCACATGGCTTCACATTGGTCTCGGGTCTTTTCATCGCGCCCATCAGGCGTGGTATCTGCATCGACTGCGGGTTTCCGGCGATTCGCGCTGGCATATCGCGGCGGGAAATATTCGTAATGACGCCGAGCATGTGGTGCAGGCGCTGGCGGAGCAGGAAGGGCGCTATGTCCTCGAGACGGTGAGCCCGGAAGGGGAGCGAGAATACGAAGAGATCGCCTCAATTCAAAAATTACTGCCGTGGCAGGCGGGGCTGCAGCCGCTGATTGATGAAGGCGCGAACCCGCAGACCAAAGTCATTGCTTTCACGGTGACGGAAGGGGGCTATTACCTCAATACGCAACATCGCCTGGAAACCAGCAACGCCGATCTGCAGGCCGATTTGCAGGGGGATTGCAAAACCATTTATGGCACCATCACCCGGATCCTTGAAAAACGCATCGCCGACGATGCTGGTCCGCTGACGCTGCTTAACTGCGACAACGTGCGCCACAACGGCGAACGTTTCCATGATGGACTGGTGGAATTTCTGCAGCTGACCGGTAAACAGCAGGTTATTGACTGGCTGGCGGTGAACGCGACCTGTCCAAACACGATGGTCGATCGTATCACGCCGCGCCCGGCCGCCGATCTGGCGCCACGTATCAAAGCGCAAACCGGCATCGACGATAAAGCGCCGGTGATGGGCGAAACCTTTATTCAATGGGTTGTGGAAGATAATTTCCGCGCTGAGCGCCCGGCGCTTGAGACGGTGGGCGTGGAGATGGTGGCGTCGGTTATCCCCTATGAAGAGGCGAAGATTCGCATTCTTAACGCGTCACATAGCTGTATCGCCTGGGCGGGAACCCTGTTGGGCCAGCAATATATTCACGAGAGTACGCTTACCGATGCCATCTACGCCATCGCCGACCGTTACGTCAGTGAAGATGTGATTCCGTGTCTGGGCGATAACGGTATCGACCTGGCAACCTATCGCGACGTGGTACTCAAGCGTTTTACCAACCCCTATATCCAGGACACCAACCAGCGGGTGGCGGCAGACGGATTCTCAAAAATCCCGGCGATGATCGCCCCAACCCTGCAGGAGTGCTACCAGCGCGGCGTGCGCCCGCAGGCTACCGCTATGTTGCCAGCGCTGTTCTTTGTCTTTATGCAGCAGTGGCATAAAGGGGCTTTACCGTATCAGTACCAGGACGGAATTCTTGATGAGTCGGCGGTACACGCCATGTTTAATTCGCCTGACCCGATCGCCCGGTACGCCGGTGATAAAGCCCTGTTTGGCGAGCTGGCGGAATCGGCGGATTTCCACGCGCTGCTGCGTGAGCAAATCGCCGCCGTTTACGCGCTGACCCAGCAGGAGGCGCTATGTATTTAGGTATCGATCTCGGCACTTCGGAAGTTAAAGCGCTGGTGCTGGATGAAAATAATGCGGTCGTCGCCAGCCATAGCGCGCCGCTGACCATCCAACGGCCGCATCCGCAATGGTCTGAACAATCGCCGCAGGCGTGGTGGGAAGCGACGGAATATCTGATTGCCACTCTGCGCGAGAAGTGCGCGAGCCATTGGTCGGCGATTAAAGCCATCGGCCTTTCCGGACAGATGCACGGCGCCGTGCTACTGGATGCCAGCGGCGAAGTGATTCGCCCGGCGATTTTATGGAATGATACCCGCTGCGCGCAGGAGTGCGCCGAGCTTGAGGAGATGGCGCCGGAGCTGCATCAGGTGGCCGGTAATCTGGCGATGCCGGGATTTACCGCGCCGAAACTGCTGTGGGTGCGGCGTCACGAGCCGCAGCATTTTGCCCGTACCGCTTGCGTACTGCTGCCGAAGGATTTTCTGCGCTACAAGATGACCGGCAAAAAAGTCTCCGATATGTCGGATGCCGCCGGCACCCTGTGGCTGGATGTTGCGCGACGGGACTGGTCCGACGCGCTGCTGCAAAAGTGCGGCCTGACGCGACAACAAATGCCGGAACTGGTTGAAGGATGCGACGTTTCCGCCACGCTGGCGGCAGACATTGCCGAACGCTGGGGGCTTAATCCTTCGGTGCTGGTGGCGGGGGGCGGCGGCGATAATGCGGTCAGCGCGATTGGCGTTGGCGCGGTGTCGCCGGGAGACGCTTTTATCTCGCTGGGGACCTCCGGCGTGCTGTTTGTCGTCACCGACCGCTATCGTCCGGCGCCACAGTCGGCGGTGCATGCTTTCTGTCACGTACTGCCGAACCTGTGGCACCAGATGAGCGTGATGCTCAGCGCCGCCAGCTGTCTGCAGTGGTTCTGTCGTCTGACCGGCACCACCGAAGTGGCGCTACTGGAGGAGATAGCCCAGTTAAGCGAAGACGAAAAAGCCAATGCGCCATACTTCCTGCCTTATCTTTCCGGCGAGCGTACCCCGCATAACGATCCGCTGGCGCGCGGTATGTTCTGGGGAATGACCCATGCCAGCCAGCGCGCTCAACTGGGATATGCGGTGCTGGAGGGGGTGAGCTTCGGCATTGCTGACGGCCTGCGCGCGTTGCAGGAGAGCGGAACCCGTATCGACCAGTGTTCCCTGGTCGGCGGCGGCGCCCGCAGTCCATTCTGGGCGCAACTGCTGGCGGATATCCTGGCGATGCCGGTGGTAACGCATAAAGGCGGGGAAACCGGCGGCGCGCTGGGAGCGGCGCGGCTGGCCTGTCTGGCGGCGGGCAAGCCGTTGGCAAGCGTTTGTCATAAGCCGGAAATCTGGCAAACCTGGCAGGCGGATCCGCAGCGTCATCAGACGCTGATGCCGCGTTACGCCCATTTCCAGTCTCTTTACCTCAACGACCGACATTTTCGACAGCAATAAGACATCTGACGCTCCGGCGAAACTGCCGGAGTGATTCTCCTGCACCCTACAACAACGAGGTCACCATGTCCGTTAATCACAAACAGTGGATGGGTCTGCCGCTGAATCTTATCTGGGGATACGTCGCCATCGCCGTGTTC
>NZ_JAQIRJ010000022.1:0-3631 GCF_032601995.1 Klebsiella sp. 141153
TGGATCACCGCCTGGCGCACCGAGCGCTTTGCCAGCCCGCAATACGCCGATAAGTATTATCAGCGTAAGCCTTTTTATCAGCAGGCGCTGAATGAATCGTCCGGCGCGCTGCCGTCGGCGGCGGCGCCCGCGGAAAGCGAAGGGCCGCGAGAAGTGCCGTTTATCGATAAGGATCGTCTGGATCGCGCGGCGTGGGGTTATGACTTTGCCCATACCGGTATCGTGGCGCTGCTGGATATTATTCCCACCACGCAAGCCAGCGGGTAAAAGCGATTATAGATATTAATGTCGGCGATATATTAGTGCAGGCGCGAACGGATATAAAAATACAGCTGAAGATATTTGTAGCGGCCAATTTTATTTGACCGCTACAAATATCATTATCACAAATATTCGGGAGGTATATATATCAGCAAGAAATATAATTCTGTCATCACGTCATCTCTTAATAACGACGCATTTAATTTCTTTTGTAAGGACACATCAATGATAAAACATATCCGTATTTTGCCCGGCGGACTGATGGTGCTGGCCGCCGTTTTGCTCTGCCTGCTGACGGCCTGCCGCGACCACAGTCGCGACGGCATGAGCGCTGCTGATATAGCCGTTTTAAACCACGGCCCGGACGCCATCGTTTCGGTGCAGGTTAATGGCTACGGGGGGCCAAGGGCGAATTCCTACGGCGGCGGCGGCGGCTTCTGCTGCGTGATGGTGCCAGATGTCTGGCGACCGGGCCTGACGGCAAAAATCACATGGACCTCCGACCCTAACTCCTGGATGAAACTGAGCGATATGCCTGACAACTATTCGCAATATTATCAGCGCCATGGCCCTATCACCGTCCCCATTGAACGTTGGGAGAAGGGGCAGGCCTGCGGTTTTGACGTGCATATTTTCCCCTGCGATAAGGTGCGGATAGTCCGTTCCTGCTACGGTCGCGCAGATCCGAAATACCCTATACTTCCTCATCCTGATGAGGATAAAAAAGCAGATAATATTATTTTTAAACATATCAAGGAGGAAGTTGTATGTCCGACACCGCAGACTCCACGCTGAATGCCCTGAAGGCGCTTATTGCCGCCTTTCAGACCGGCGCCACTCCGGTCACGGTTAAAACCTCCACCGCAGAAGCGGCCAGCTTACCGCCAAAGTTTCCCGGGCCGGATGATAAAAAGGGAGAAAAGCCTGCCGATAAATCTACACAGCAGAAAGCCGAATACAACGAGCGCGGCCGCCTGCCGGCGAGCAGAACGCAGACCGAAGGCAACTATGCCAGGCAGTACCTGGAGGGATATGTCGGGGAGTCCGATCATCAATCGGACAAAAAAACGGAGCCGGGCTGCCCCGCCAGCCTGCATACACAATTCGCTGCTGACTAATATTGCCCGGCTCTGGTCTATGAGAAACCAGTATTGATATTTGCAGCGGCCCATTTTATTTGACCGCTACAAATATCATTATCAGTTATATATGGGGGCATCTATTAGCATAAATAAAAGCATTTAATTACGTCATTTATTAACAAGTCATCACTTTATATTTGTAAGGACACATCAATGATAAAGCATATCCGTATTTTGCCCGGCGGGCTGGCGGTGCTGGCCGCCGTTTTTCTCTGCCTGCTGACGGCCTGCCGCGATCACAGTCGCGACGGGATGAGCAGCGCGGACATAACGTTGTTAAACCACGGCCCGGACGCTATCGTTTCGGTGGAGGTCAACGGTTATGGGGGGCCAAGGGCGAACTCCTACGGGGGGGGGCGGCGGCTTCTGCTGTGTGATGGTGCCTGATGTCTGGCGGCCGGGCCTGACGGCAAAAATCACCTGGACCTCCGATCCTAACGCCTGGATGAAATCGAGTGAGATGCCCGATGATTATGAGACTCACTATCAGAAACATGGGCCGATTATCGTCCCTATCGAACGCTGGGAGGAGGATCAGGCTTGCGGTTTTCATGTGCATATTTTCCCCTGCGATAAGGTGCGGATAGTCCGTTCCTGCATACCACCGGGGCAACCGGGATATCCGGTACCCCAATCGCCACCAGACTGGAAGGAAAGAGCCAAAAATATACTTTATAAACATATCAAGGAGGAGATCGTATGTCCGACAATGCAGACTCCACGCTGAATGCCCTGAAGGCGCTCATTGCCGCCTTTCAGACCGGCGCCACTCCGGTTACGGTTAAAGCCTCCACCGCGGAAGCCGCCAGTTTACCGCCGAAGTTTCCCGGGCCGGATGACAAAAAGCCCGCGGATAACTCCACACAGCAGAAAACCGAATACAACGAGCGCGGGCGCCTGCCGGTAAGCAGAACGCAGACCGAAGGTAACTACGCCAGACAGTACCTGGAGGGGTATGTTAAAGAGTCCGATCATCAATCGGACAAAAAAACGGAACCGGGCTGCCCGGCCAGCCTGCATATCAGCCTGTTCTTCGACGGTACCTGTTGTAATAAAGAAGGTGCTGATGAAGTGTATGGCTCGCGTAATCCGCCGCTGACCAATATTGGCCGCCTTTACCATGCGGCCAATTGGACGGATCAGAGCTTTTCAGCTGATAACGATGGTTTCTTTTGTTACTACTTTCCCGGCTGCGGGGCGCGCTTTCCTGAGATTGGCGAAGAGCACTACTCGCTGGACGGCGAGCTGTTTGCCAACGGCGGTGAGGATCGTATCAACCAGGCGCTGCTTAAAACCTACAGCAGCATCTGCTATGCGGTGAACAAAACCGCGATCAAAGACAGCGAACTGACCAGATATCGGCAAAGTATGGCCACCGTCTGGCCCTTCTCGCGGTTGACCCAGAAGTTCAACCGTAAAAGTGCGCTTGACAAATTCTGCGACGACCATCTGGGTGCCGTGGTTAACCAGTGGCCGCGGCAGCCAACGCGGCTGCATATCCAGCGCTCGCAGCGGCGTATCGCCAAAATCAAGCTCTTTGTCTACGGCTACTGCCGGGGGGCCGCCACAGCCCGCGCCTTCGCCCGCGGGCTGGAGTCGCTGCTCGATGACGCCAGAATGCCGCTTGATGCGACAAATATGCTGCCGGCGGGGACGGTGGTACCCGCCGGCCCGACCCTGCTGGGCATTCCCATCAGTATCGAGTTTATGGGGCTGCTGGATACGGTCTCCGCGGTTGGCGTGCCGCATATCCTGCCGTCGGCCACCGGGCATCTGGGCTGGGCGGCCAACAGCCTGCGCCTGCCGACCACCAAAGGTTTTTTAAAAAGCTGCTACCACTTTGTTGCCGGCCACGAGCAGCACGGCGACCTGCCGCTGGACTCTATCCGCGGTCCGGACGGTAAATACCCGGCGGGAGCGGTGGAGGTGGTCTACCCTGGAATGCATGCCGATGTCGGCGGCGACTGTAAACCCACGGAACTCGGTAAGGTGCAGACCGATGCCGCCAGCCTGCTGTCAAAGATTGTGCTGCACGATATGTATGCCGCCGCCTTTGACGCCGGGGCGCCGCTGAGCGTACCTGAGGAGGTATTGCCCGGCGGCGCCAAAGGCAAAAAGTATCGGGTAATGAGTAATGCCGTTATAAAACAATTTAAAATCTCCGAACAGGCGATCGCCCTGTTTAACGCCTGGCAGCAGGCCGGGGCGCAGCAGGCGGGGGCGAAGAC
>NZ_JAQIRJ010000023.1:0-2073 GCF_032601995.1 Klebsiella sp. 141153
TCATCTTCGGGGGTAGAGCACTGTTTCGGCTAGGGGGTCATCCCGACTTACCAACCCGATGCAAACTACGAATACCGAAGAATGTTATCACGGGAGACACACGGCGGGTGCTAACGTCCGTCGTGAAGAGGGAAACAACCCAGACCGCCAGCTAAGGTCCCAAAGTCACAGTTAAGTGGGAAACGATGTGGGAAGGCACAGACAGCCAGGATGTTGGCTTAGAAGCAGCCATCATTTAAAGAAAGCGTAATAGCTCACTGGTCGAGTCGGCCTGCGCGGAAGATGTAACGGGGCTAAACTGTGCACCGAAGCTGCGGCAGCGACACTATGTGTTGTTGGGTAGGGGAGCGTTCTGTAAGCCTGCGAAGGTGGCCTGTGAGGGTTGCTGGAGGTATCAGAAGTGCGAATGCTGACATAAGTAACGATAATGCGGGTGAAAAGCCCGCACGCCGGAAGACCAAGGGTTCCTGTCCAACGTTAATCGGGGCAGGGTGAGTCGACCCCTAAGGCGAGGCCGAAAGGCGTAGTCGATGGGAAACAGGTTAATATTCCTGTACTTGGTGTTACTGCGAAGGGGGGACGGAGAAGGCTATGTTAGCCGGGCGACGGTTGTCCCGGTTTAAGCATGTAGGCGGAGGTTCCAGGTAAATCCGGTACCTTATTAACGCTGAGGTGTGATGACGAGGCACTACGGTGCTGAAGTAACAAATGCCCTGCTTCCAGGAAAAGCCTCTAAGCATCAGGTAACATCAAATCGTACCCCAAACCGACACAGGTGGTCAGGTAGAGAATACCAAGGCGCTTGAGAGAACTCGGGTGAAGGAACTAGGCAAAATGGTGCCGTAACTTCGGGAGAAGGCACGCTGATATGTAGGTGAAGCCCCTGCGGGTGGAGCTGAAATCAGTCGAAGATACCAGCTGGCTGCAACTGTTTATTAAAAACACAGCACTGTGCAAACACGAAAGTGGACGTATACGGTGTGACGCCTGCCCGGTGCCGGAAGGTTAATTGATGGGGTTATCCGTAAGGAGAAGCTCTTGATCGAAGCCCCGGTAAACGGCGGCCGTAACTATAACGGTCCTAAGGTAGCGAAATTCCTTGTCGGGTAAGTTCCGACCTGCACGAATGGCGTAATGATGGCCAGGCTGTCTCCACCCGAGACTCAGTGAAATTGAACTCGCTGTGAAGATGCAGTGTACCCGCGGCAAGACGGAAAGACCCCGTGAACCTTTACTATAGCTTGACACTGAACATTGAGCCTTGATGTGTAGGATAGGTGGGAGGCTTTGAAGCGTGGACGCCAGTCTGCGTGGAGCCAACCTTGAAATACCACCCTTTAATGTTTGATGTTCTAACGTTGGCCCCTGACCGGGGTTGCGGACAGTGTCTGGTGGGTAGTTTGACTGGGGCGGTCTCCTCCCAAAGAGTAACGGAGGAGCACGAAGGTTAGCTAATCCTGGTCGGACATCAGGAGGTTAGTGCAATGGCATAAGCTAGCTTGACTGCGAGCGTGACGGCGCGAGCAGGTGCGAAAGCAGGTCATAGTGATCCGGTGGTTCTGAATGGAAGGGCCATCGCTCAACGGATAAAAGGTACTCCGGGGATAACAGGCTGATACCGCCCAAGAGTTCATATCGACGGCGGTGTTTGGCACCTCGATGTCGGCTCATCACATCCTGGGGCTGAAGTAGGTCCCAAGGGTATGGCTGTTCGCCATTTAAAGTGGTACGCGAGCTGGGTTTAGAACGTCGTGAGACAGTTCGGTCCCTATCTGCCGTGGGCGCTGGAGAATTGAGGGGGGCTGCTCCTAGTACGAGAGGACCGGAGTGGACGCATCACTGGTGTTCGGGTTGTCATGCCAATGGCATTGCCCGGTAGCTAAATGCGGAAGAGATAAGTGCTGAAAGCATCTAAGCACGAAACTTGCCCCGAGATGAGTTCTCCCTGAGACTTTAAGTCTCCTGAAGGAACGTTAAAGACGATGACGTTGATAGGTCGGGTGTGTAAGCGTAGCGATACGTTGAGCTAACCGATACTAATGAACCGTGAGGCTTAACCTTACAACGCCGAAG
>NZ_JAQIRJ010000024.1:0-1852 GCF_032601995.1 Klebsiella sp. 141153
CTTAATTCACGGAGGAATTCATGACCGTTGCCATTACCGATGTCGTCCTGCGCGACGCCCACCAGTCCCTGTTCGCCACCCGCCTGCGTCTCGACGATATGCTGCCCGTCGCCGCTCAGCTGGATGACGTCGGCTACCGCTCGCTGGAATGCTGGGGCGGCGCCACCTTTGACGCCTGCATCCGCTTCCTCGGCGAGGACCCGTGGGTCCGCCTGCGCGAACTGAAAAAGGCGATGCCGAAAACCCCGCTGCAGATGCTGCTCCGCGGCCAGAACCTGCTCGGCTACCGCCACTACGCCGACGACGTGGTGGAGCGCTTTGTCGAGCGCGCCGTCAAAAACGGCATGGACGTGTTCCGCGTTTTCGATGCCATGAACGACCCGCGCAACATGAAAGCCGCCCTGCAGGCGGTGCGCAGCCACGGCGCCCACGCCCAGGGCACCCTCAGCTACACCACCAGCCCGGCGCACACCCTGCAGACCTGGCTCGACCTCACCGAACAGCTGCTGGAGACCGGCGTCGACTCCATCGCCATCAAGGACATGTCCGGTATCCTCACCCCGCATGCCGCCTTTGAGCTGGTCAGCGAAATCAAAAAACGCTTTGCCGTCACCCTGCACCTGCACTGCCACGCCACCACCGGCATGGCGGAGATGGCGCTGCTGAAGGCTATTGAAGCCGGCGTCGACGGCGTCGATACCGCCATCTCCTCGATGAGCGCCACCTACGGCCACCCGGCCACCGAAGCGCTGGTGGCCACCCTCGCCGGGACCCGCTACGACACCGGCCTCGATATCCACAAGCTGGAGAGCATCGCCGCGTACTTCCGCGAGGTGCGCAAAAAATACCACGCCTTCGAAGGCCAGCTGAAAGGCACCGACAGCCGTATCCTGGTCGCCCAGGTGCCGGGCGGGATGCTCACCAACCTTGAAGGCCAACTGAAGCAGCAGAGCGCCGCCCACCGTCTGGATGAAGTGCTGGCGGAAATCCCCCGCGTGCGCGAGGACCTCGGCTTCATCCCGCTGGTCACCCCGACCTCGCAGATTGTCGGCACCCAGGCGGTGCTTAACGTGCTGGGCGGCGAGCGCTACAAAACCATCGCGAAAGAGACCGCCGGTATCCTGAAAGGCGAATACGGCCACACCCCGGCGCCGGTTAACGCCGCCCTGCAGGCGCGGGTGCTCGACGGCGCCGACGCCGTCACCTGCCGCCCGGCGGACCTGCTGAAGCCGGAACTGGCGGAGCTTGAAGCCGACGTGAAACGCCAGGCGCAGGAGAAGGGCATCACGCTTGCCGAAAACGCCATCGACGACGTGCTCACCGTGGCGCTGTTCCCGCAAATCGGCCTGAAGTTCCTCGAAAACCGCCACAACCCGGCGGCCTTTGAGCCCGTGCCGCAGGTGGAAGAAGCAAAATCTGTCGCGCCGGCAAAAGCCGCCGCCTCCGGCGTCTACACCGTGGAAGTGGAAGGCAAAGCCTTCGTGGTCAAAGTCAGCGACGGCGGCGACGTCAGCCAGCTCAGCGCCGCTGCGCCGGTAGCCGCTGCCGCTGCCGCCCCGGCCCCGGCAGGCGCCGGCACCCCGGTGACCGCGCCGCTGGCGGGCACTATCTGGAAGGTGCTGGCCAGCGAAGGCCAGGCGGTGGCGGAAGGCGAGGTGCTGCTGATTCTGGAAGCCATGAAGATGGAAACCGAAATCCGCGCCGCGCAGGCCGGTACCGTACGCGGTATCGCGGTGAAATCCGGCGATGCGGTGGCGGTCGGCGACACCCTGCTGCAGCTGGCGTAAGGACGAGGAGCGCAAATGGAAAGTCTGAACGCCCTGATTCAGGGCATGGGGCTGATGCACCTGGG
>NZ_JAQIRJ010000025.1:0-1297 GCF_032601995.1 Klebsiella sp. 141153
TGGTTTGGTAGCCCGGATAAGGCGCCAGCCGCTATCCGGGAACCTCTCCCCGGTGGCGCTGCGCTTACCGGGGCTACAAACCGGAGCGGACCGGTCGCCCGGCTAAGGCGCCAGCCGCCATCCGGGAACCTCTCCCCGGTGGCGCTGCGCTTACCGGGGCTACAAACCGGAGCGGACCGGTCGCCCGGATTAGGCGCAAGCCGCTATCCGGGAACCTCTCCCAGGTGGCGCTGCGCTTACCGTGACTACAAACCGGAGCGGACCGGTAGCCCGGATAAGGCGTAAGCCGCTATCCGGGAAGGATGCCGGCCTACATCGCCAGCACGTACTTGAGCATCACCCCGGCGGCGATCGCCGAGCCGATTACCCCGGCCACGTTCGGGCCCATCGCGTGCATCAGCAGGAAGTTCTGCCCGTCCGCTTCCAGACCCACCTTGTTGGACACCCTCGCCGCCATCGGCACCGCCGATACCCCGGCGGAACCAATCAGCGGGTTGATCTTGTGCTTACTGAACACGTTCATCAGCTTCGCCATGATCACCCCGGCGGCGGTGCCCACGCAGAAGGCGATCACGCCCAGCAGCAGGATCCCCAGCGTCTGCGGCTGCAGGAACTTGTCCGCCACCAGCTTGGCTCCCACCGACAGCCCGAGGAAGATGGTGACGATATTGATCAGCGCGTTCTGCACCGTATCGCTCAGCCTGTCCACCACCCCGCTTTCGCGCATCAGGTTGCCGAAGCAGAACATCCCCAGCAGCGGCGCGGCGTCCGGCAGCAGCAGCGCCACCAGCAGCAACAGCACCGCCGGGAAGAGGATCTTCTCGCGTTTGCTCACCGTACGCAGCTGCACCATGCGGATCTTCCGCTCTTTGTCGCTGGTCAGCGCCTTCATGATCGGCGGCTGGATCAGCGGTACCAGCGCCATGTAGGAGTAGGCGGCCACCGCGATGGCCCCCAGTAGCTCCGGCGCCAGCTTGCTCGACAGGTAGATGGCCGTCGGGCCGTCGGCGCCGCCGATGATGCCGATGGCCGCCGCCTGCGGCAGGGTGAAGGAGATGAAGCCGAAGTAGTTCAGCGTCAGCGCCCCGAGCACGGTGGCGAAGATCCCGAACTGCGCCGCCGCCCCCAGCAGCAGGGTGCGCGGGTTGGCCAGCAGCGGGCCGAAATCGGTCATCGCCCCGACGCCCATAAAGATCACCAGCGGCGCGATACCCGAGCCAATCGCCACCTTATAGAAGATGGCCAGCACCCCGGAGGAGTAGCCCATGTCCACCGCCAGCGTCTCCATCTGCCCCTG
>NZ_JAQIRJ010000026.1:0-1173 GCF_032601995.1 Klebsiella sp. 141153
ACCGCTGGCAACAAAGGATAAGGGTTGCGCTCGTTGCGGGACTTAACCCAACATTTCACAACACGAGCTGACGACAGCCATGCAGCACCTGTCTCAGAGTTCCCGAAGGCACCAAAGCATCTCTGCTAAGTTCTCTGGATGTCAAGAGTAGGTAAGGTTCTTCGCGTTGCATCGAATTAAACCACATGCTCCACCGCTTGTGCGGGCCCCCGTCAATTCATTTGAGTTTTAACCTTGCGGCCGTACTCCCCAGGCGGTCGACTTAACGCGTTAGCTCCGGAAGCCACGCCTCAAGGGCACAACCTCCAAGTCGACATCGTTTACGGCGTGGACTACCAGGGTATCTAATCCTGTTTGCTCCCCACGCTTTCGCACCTGAGCGTCAGTCTTTGTCCAGGGGGCCGCCTTCGCCACCGGTATTCCTCCAGATCTCTACGCATTTCACCGCTACACCTGGAATTCTACCCCCCTCTACAAGACTCTAGCCTGCCAGTTTCGAATGCAGTTCCCAGGTTGAGCCCGGGGATTTCACATCCGACTTGACAGACCGCCTGCGTGCGCTTTACGCCCAGTAATTCCGATTAACGCTTGCACCCTCCGTATTACCGCGGCTGCTGGCACGGAGTTAGCCGGTGCTTCTTCTGCGAGTAACGTCAATCGCTAAGGTTATTAACCTTAACGCCTTCCTCCTCGCTGAAAGTACTTTACAACCCGAAGGCCTTCTTCATACACGCGGCATGGCTGCATCAGGCTTGCGCCCATTGTGCAATATTCCCCACTGCTGCCTCCCGTAGGAGTCTGGACCGTGTCTCAGTTCCAGTGTGGCTGGTCATCCTCTCAGACCAGCTAGGGATCGTCGCCTAGGTGAGCCATTACCCCACCTACTAGCTAATCCCATCTGGGCACATCTGATGGCATGAGGCCCGAAGGTCCCCCACTTTGGTCTTGCGACGTTATGCGGTATTAGCTACCGTTTCCAGTAGTTATCCCCCTCCATCAGGCAGTTTCCCAGACATTACTCACCCGTCCGCCGCTCGTCACCCGAGAGCAAGCTCTCTGTGCTACCGCTCGACTTGCATGTGTTAGGCCTGCCGCCAGCGTTCAATCTGAGCCATGATCAAACTCTTCAATTTAAGTTTGATGCTCGTGAATTAAACTTCGTAATGAATTACG
>NZ_JAQIRJ010000027.1:0-941 GCF_032601995.1 Klebsiella sp. 141153
TGATATCTGTGTGTGAAGTTTTTAAAGCTGATGTTCCGGAATCCGGGCGATAACCTTTATCTCAAAATCAAATCCCGCCAGCCAGTTAACCCCCACGGCTGTCCAGTTGGGATATGGCGGCTTCGGAAAAACGGTTTGTTTCACCTGCATAATGGTTGAAAACTGACTCTCCGGATCGGTATGAAAGGTTGTCACATCGATAAGATCTTCAAACGAACATCCTGCGGCGGTAAGAGTGGCCTTGAGGTTTTCAAAGGCACGTTCTACCTGCGTTGCAAAGTCGGGCTCAGGACTACCATCTTCCCGGCTACCCACCTGACCGGATACAAACAGTAAATCACCAGAGCGGATCGCAGCAGAATAACCATGCTTCTCATAGAGAGCGTGGCGATTCGCCGGGAAAACAGGTTTCGGTTGGTTCATAACGTATCCTTTTTTCGGATGTGTGAAGCCGTGCGTGACATAAATAAATCAATTAATATACGCAGTGTATGTAAACTTAACCACACATACGCGGCGTATGTCAAATTTCATACGCTGCGTATATTGCAAGGAGTCCGCATGGCTGCCAAACGCCGCGCCGAAACGATGGAAGAAACCCGCACGAAGTTGATTACAGCCGCACGAAAAGCCTTTGCCGAAAAAGGGTTTGCAGCAGCATCAATGGATGATTTGACTGCCAGCGTTGGCCTGACGCGTGGGGCTCTGTACCATAATTTTGGGGACAAAAAAGGGTTGCTTGCCGCTGTGGTTGCCCAGATTGACTCAGAAATGGCACAAAGTGCCAAGAGTGCAGCGACACAGTTCAGGGATGACCAGCAAAAGCTTCTGGCTGAAGGGATAGCCTATATCAGAATGGCTCTGGATGAAGAAGTCCGGCGTATCGTTCTGCTTGATGGCCCGGCTTTTCTTGGCGATCCTACGAAATGGCCGAGTCAGAA
>NZ_JAQIRJ010000028.1:0-941 GCF_032601995.1 Klebsiella sp. 141153
TCGGCGGTGTTGATTTGCGCATAGCCCGGTTCATCCGCCAGCGCCGCCAGCGCCGCGCAGTTGCCGGTCATCGAACGGCAGGAGTAGTGACCGACTTCGCGCACCGTTGAGAGCACCATCGGGTACTCGTCGGTGAGCTTATCGATCGGCGCGACCCAGTCGCAGGTGAAGAACTGCGCCAGCCCGTTGGGGGTATCGAACTTCTCTTTAAACAGATACGACGTCCCCTGGTCGGCGTCGGACTCATCGCGGCATGGCCACATGACGTAGCCGAGCTCGCCCATTTTTTCATAGGTGGCGCCGTAGAAGTCCGGGCACAGATGCCGCAACTCATCCCAGATCTCCTGGGTGTTGTTGTAGTGCATCGGATAGCCCATCCGGGTGGCGATTTCGCTGATGATCTGCCAGTCGGTTTTCAGGTCCCACTTTGGCTCCACCGCTTTAAAGAAGCGCTGGAAGCCGCGGTCCGCTGCGGTATACACGCCTTCGTGCTCGCCCCACGAGGTGGACGGCAGGATGACGTCGGCCGCGGCGGCGGTTTTGGTCATGAAAATATCCTGGACGATAACCAGTTCCAGCTGTTCAAACGCCTTGCGCACCGCGGAAAGCTCGGCATCGGTCTGCAGCGGATCCTCGCCCATAATGTACGCCGCGCGGACTTCGCCGTGTTCGGCGCGGTGCGGCAGCTCGCTGATGCGGTAGCCGGTATGTTCCGGCAGGCTGTCGACGCCCCACGCTCTGGCAAACTTCTCGCGGTTTTCTGGGAACTTAACGTACTGGTAGCCCGGATAGGTATCCGGCAGCGCGCCCATATCGCAGGCGCCCTGGACGTTGTTCTGCCCGCGCACCGGGTTGACGCCGACGCTCGGCTTGCCGAGGTTGCCGGTGAGGATCGCGAGGCTGGTCAGCGACCGCACGGTCTCCAC
This sequence comes from Klebsiella sp. 141153, assembly GCF_032601995.1. Lineage (NCBI taxonomy): Bacteria > Pseudomonadati > Pseudomonadota > Gammaproteobacteria > Enterobacterales > Enterobacteriaceae > Klebsiella > Klebsiella sp. 141153. Next base: position 927 of record NZ_JAQIRJ010000028.1, read on the forward strand.
GCCCTGGTAGAACTG
>NZ_JAQIRJ010000029.1:0-863 GCF_032601995.1 Klebsiella sp. 141153
TTCACGAGGCGCTACCTAAATAGCTTTCGGGGAGAACCAGCTATCTCCCGGTTTGATTGGCCTTTCACCCCCAGCCACAAGTCATCCGCTAATTTTTCAACATTAGTCGGTTCGGTCCTCCAGTTAGTGTTACCCAACCTTCAACCTGCCCATGGCTAGATCACCGGGTTTCGGGTCTATACCCTGCAACTTAACGCCCAGTTAAGACTCGGTTTCCCTGCGGCTCCCCTATACGGTTAACCTTGCTACAGAATATAAGTCGCTGACCCATTATACAAAAGGTACGCAGTCACACCCGAAGGTGCTCCCACTGCTTGTACGTACACGGTTTCAGGTTCTTTTTCACTCCCCTCGCCGGGGTTCTTTTCGCCTTTCCCTCACGGTACTGGTTCACTATCGGTCAGTCAGGAGTATTTAGCCTTGGAGGATGGTCCCCCCATATTCAGACAGGATACCACGTGTCCCGCCCTACTCTTCGAGTTCACAACCTGTGCATTTTGGTGTACGGGACTATCACCCTGTACCGTCGGACTTTCCAGACCGTTCCACTAACACACAAGCTGATTCAGACTCTGGGCTGCTCCCCGTTCGCTCGCCGCTACTGGGGGAATCTCGGTTGATTTCTTTTCCTCGGGGTACTTAGATGTTTCAGTTCCCCCGGTTCGCCTCGTTAACCTATGTATTCAGTTAACGATAGTGTGACGAATCACACTGGGTTTCCCCATTCGGACATCGCCGGCTATAACGGTTCATATCACCTTACCGACGCTTTTCGCAGATTAGCACGTCCTTCATCGCCTCTGACTGCCAGGGCATCCACCGTGTACGCTTAGTCGCTTAACCTCACAACCCGAAGATGTTTC
>NZ_JAQIRJ010000030.1:0-656 GCF_032601995.1 Klebsiella sp. 141153
ACCGGGTTGACGCCGACGCTCGGCTTGCCGAGGTTGCCGGTGAGGATCGCGAGGCTGGTCAGCGACCGCACGGTCTCCACGCCCTGGTAGAACTGGGTGACGCCCATGCCCCACAGGATGGCGGCGGATTTGGCGCTGGCGTACATCCGGGCGCAGGCGCGGATCTCCTGAGCGCTGACGCCGGTTATCTCTTCCACCGACTCCGGCGTGTAGCCTTCGACGATTTTGCGATACTCCTCGAAGCCCTCGGAACGGCTGGCGACGAAGGATTTATCGTACAGATCCTCTTCAATAATAACGTGGCCAATGGCGTTGAGCAGCGCGATATTCGAGCCGTTCTTCAGCGCGATGTGCATGTCGGCGATGCGCGCGGTTTCAATCTTGCGCGGGTCGCAGACGATGATTTTCGCCCCGTTGCGTTTGGCGTTAATGACGTGATTCGCCACGATAGGGTGGGAATCCGCCGGGTTGTAACCGAAGATAAACACCAGATCGGTGTTATCAATCTCCGTGATGGCATTACTCATGGCGCCGTTACCGACCGACTGGTGCAGACCTGCAACCGAAGGGCCGTGTCAGACGCGAGCGCAGCAGTCGACGTTATTGGTACCAATAACGGCGCGCGCGAATTTTTGCATCACGTAGTTGGTTTCATT
>NZ_JAQIRJ010000031.1:0-645 GCF_032601995.1 Klebsiella sp. 141153
GTGATTCATGACTGGGGTGAAGTCGTAACAAGGTAACCGTAGGGGAACCTGCGGTTGGATCACCTCCTTACCTTAAAGAACCTGCCTTTGTAGTGCTCACACAGATTGTCTGATGAAAATACAGCAGTAAGTAATCTCTGCAGGCTTGTAGCTCAGGTGGTTAGAGCGCACCCCTGATAAGGGTGAGGTCGGTGGTTCAAGTCCACTCAGGCCTACCAAATTCGCTCTCGTGCTTTGTTGTGGAAAAGCTCGCATACTTCAGTATGCTTCGCTTCACCACGCCGCGCCCGAAAACGAATTAAGGTTAAAAGAGATTCATTCGATGGGGCTATAGCTCAGCTGGGAGAGCGCCTGCTTTGCACGCAGGAGGTCTGCGGTTCGATCCCGCATAGCTCCACCATCCTTACTGCAAAAAACAAGAAAACTTCAGAGTGTACCTGAAAAGGTTCACTGCGAAGTTTTGCTCTTTAAAAATCTGGATCAAGCTGAAAATTGAAACGACACACAGTCAATGTGTGTTCGAGTCTCTCAAATTTTCGCAATCAGAAGTGAAACATCTTCGGGTTGTGAGGTTAAGCGACTAAGCGTACACGGTGGATGCCCTGGCAGTCAGAGGCGATGAAGGACGTGCTAATCTGCGAAAAG
>NZ_JAQIRJ010000032.1:0-638 GCF_032601995.1 Klebsiella sp. 141153
CTGTGGCTGGCGCTGGCGTTCTGCGTCACCGGCGGGCTGATTGCCCTGGCGGCGCTGCGCAACACCGAAACCCCGCGCCATATGCAGAACCTCACCACCCGCGAGAAGTTCTCCGAACTGGGGCGCGCGGTGACCCTTATCTACACCAACCGCAGCATTATGCTCTCCAGCATTGTGCGCATTATCAACACCCTGTCGCTGTTCGGCTTCGCGGTGGTCATGCCGATGATGTTCGTCGATGAGCTCGGCTTCACCACTTCCGAATGGCTGCAGGTGTGGGCGGCGTTCTTCTTCACCACCATTTTCTCCAACGTCTTCTGGGGTATCGTGGCGGAGAAACTGGGCTGGATGAAAGTGGTGCGCTGGTTCGGCTGCATCGGCATGGCGCTGTCGAGCCTGGCGTTTTACTACCTGCCGCAGCACTTCGGGCATAACTTCGCCATGGCGCTGGTGCCGGCGATTGCGCTGGGGATTTTCGTCGCGGCGTTCGTGCCGATGGCGGCGGTGTTCCCGGCGCTGGAGCCAAAGCATAAAGGGGCGGCGATTTCGGTCTACAACCTGTCTGCCGGGCTGTCGAACTTCCTCGCGCCGGCGATTGCGGTGGTGCTGCTGCCGCACTTCAGCACCATCGGCGTGGT
>NZ_JAQIRJ010000033.1:0-614 GCF_032601995.1 Klebsiella sp. 141153
TCCACCTTTCATTCATAGAGATCGTACGGCTATTCAGGCAGTCCGCGTCGCGCCAGAAGCGGATATTGATAATTTGATCAATTAATTATTCGATGCGTTTAACATCTGGATGACGTTCGGTTGCAGCTTCATGGAAAATATCATCTAACCAGCCTGCAATTTCATCTTCTGCCAGATCATCTGGAATAACAACGTCATAGATACGGGAATACTTTCTTTCTGTCAGATCTACTCGAAAAACCAACCAGCACTCATTCTTACGCAGAATGCCAAGGTATCGACCAAAGACATTATAAACCAACATGTTATACCTCCAGTAATGTCAATCAAACCACACGTTATATTACTTCGAATAAGAAAGGCAGAGAATAAATCCTGCATTCGTTAGAGGACAACATCTTCTTTTGTCATGACAGTTCTGGTGATCCTGCATGCTGACCGCTTCGTGCCAGGAGCGGACGTTTATGAAAAGGGTGATAGATAAACATCAGCAATTTTATCTCCGATTACAGCACCTCAACCACTTCGAATTCTTCTGCGATCAACTCCATATCCTCAGAAAAATGACCTTCACGGATGAAAAATCGCTGATGCTCTTTCTTCCAGTATTCAAG
>NZ_JAQIRJ010000034.1:0-605 GCF_032601995.1 Klebsiella sp. 141153
TCGGCGGTGTTGATTTGCGCATAGCCCGGTTCATCCGCCAGCGCCGCCAGCGCCGCGCAGTTGCCGGTCATCGAACGGCAGGAGTAGTGACCGACCTCGCGCACCGTTGAGAGCACCATCGGGTACTGTTCAGAAAGTTTATCTCCCGGCGCGACCCAGTCGCAGGTGAAAAACTGGGCTTTACCGCTCGGCGTAGAGAACGTCTCTTTAAACAGATACGACGTCCCCTGGTCGGCGTCGGACTCATCGCGGCATGGCCACATGACATAGCCGAACTCGCCCATTTTTTCATAGGTGGCGCCGTAGAAGTTCGGGCACAGATGCCTCAACTCGTCCCAGATCTCCTGGGTGTTGTTGTAGTGCATCGGATAGCCCATCCGGGTGGCGATTTCGCTGATGATCTGCCAGTCGGTTTTCAGGTCCCACTTCGGCTCCACCGCTTTAAAGAAGCGCTGGAAGCCGCGGTCCGCTGCGGTATACACGCCTTCGTGCTCGCCCCACGAGGTGGATGGCAGGATGACGTCGGCCGCGGCGGCGGTTTTGGTCATGAAAATATCCTGGACGATAACCAGTTCCAGCTGTTCAAACGCCTTGCGCACCGCGGA
>NZ_JAQIRJ010000035.1:0-542 GCF_032601995.1 Klebsiella sp. 141153
ATGACCGGCGACGGTTTTGAACTCGCCTTCCTCTCGCACTACATCAAGGAGCTGGGCTTCAGCCCGGCGCAGGCCTCTTTCGCCTTCACCCTCTACGGCCTCGCCGCCGCCCTCTCGGCCTGGGTCTCCGGCGTGGTCGCGGAAATCATCACCCCGCGTAAAACCATGTTTATCGGTTTTGTGCTGTGGTGCGTGTTCCACGTCCTGTTCCTCGTCTTCGGTCTCGGCCGCGCCAACTACGCCTTAATCCTGCTGTTTTACGGTATCCGCGGTCTGGCCTATCCGCTGTTCCTCTACTCGTTCATCGTCGCCATTATCCATAACGTCCGCAGCGACAGCTCCAGCTCGGCCCTGGGCTGGTTCTGGGCGGTCTACTCCGTCGGCATCGGCGTGTTCGGCAGCTATATCCCGAGCTTCACCATCCCGCACATTGGCGAGATGGGCACTCTGTGGCTGGCGCTGGCGTTCTGCGTCACCGGCGGGCTGATTGCCCTGGCGGCGCTGCGCAACACCGAAACCCCGCGCCATATGCAGAACCTCAC
>NZ_JAQIRJ010000036.1:0-456 GCF_032601995.1 Klebsiella sp. 141153
TAAATGGAGCTGCACTGAATGCCGCTCAGTGGGTGGCTGCCAGTGAAGATCCGCAGCATGCTTTACCAAAAGCGATTCAGGTTTTCACCCTGCTGGTAAATGGCCTGCTGGAAGAGGGCAAGCACCCATAACCTCCATTCTCAACCTGAAGGTTCGTTAATAAGTTGAGCTCCGTGCCGCTTGTTCCGGCTTCGATTCTCTCGGGTCAGTAATTCAGTCTGAAAATCACATAAGGCCGGTTCAATACGGCCTTCACGAATCTTGATAGTAAAGAATTTTGTGTAGCAATGTTTTACCAGATTTTTCGGACGTTACAATACAGCCAGCCCGATTGTGTATAAACAGGCCCGAGAAGCTAAACTCCACCTTTCATTCATAGAGATCGTACGGCTATTCAGGCAGTCCGCGTCGCGCCAGAAGCGGATATTGATAATTTGATCAATTAATTATTCGATG
>NZ_JAQIRJ010000037.1:0-455 GCF_032601995.1 Klebsiella sp. 141153
GGCGCGATACCCGAGCCAATCGCCACCTTATAGAAGATGGCCAGCACCCCGGAGGAGTAGCCCATGTCCACCGCCAGCGTCTCCATCTGCCCCTGCACCGACGGCAGGGCCAGCGCCAGCGCCTCCTTGATGGCGTGGACGTCCGGCGCGCAGTTGAGCTTCGCGGCAATCACCGCCAGCTGGACCGGGTCGTGGTGGGCCAGCAGGTTTTCCAGCGCGCTCAGCGCCAGCCCGGCCTCCGGGATATTGGAGAGCAGGCCGCCGAAGCCAATCGGCAGCAGCAGTAACGGCTCGAACTTTTTCGCAATCGCCAGCCACAGCAGCAGCAGGCTGACCAGCAGCATTACCGCCTGGCCGGCCCCCAGGTGCATCAGCCCCATGCCCTGAATCAGGGCGTTCAGACTTTCCATTTGCGCTCCTCGTCCTTACGCCAGCTGCAGCAGGGTGTCGCCGAC
>NZ_JAQIRJ010000038.1:0-431 GCF_032601995.1 Klebsiella sp. 141153
CGGCCGGGAACTCAAAGGAGACTGCCAGTGATAAACTGGAGGAAGGTGGGGATGACGTCAAGTCATCATGGCCCTTACGAGTAGGGCTACACACGTGCTACAATGGCATATACAAAGAGAAGCGACCTCGCGAGAGCAAGCGGACCTCATAAAGTATGTCGTAGTCCGGATTGGAGTCTGCAACTCGACTCCATGAAGTCGGAATCGCTAGTAATCGTAGATCAGAATGCTACGGTGAATACGTTCCCGGGCCTTGTACACACCGCCCGTCACACCATGGGAGTGGGTTGCAAAAGAAGTAGGTAGCTTAACCTTCGGGAGGGCGCTTACCACTTTGTGATTCATGACTGGGGTGAAGTCGTAACAAGGTAACCGTAGGGGAACCTGCGGTTGGATCACCTCCTTACCTTAAAGAACCTGCCTTTGTAGTG
>NZ_JAQIRJ010000039.1:0-408 GCF_032601995.1 Klebsiella sp. 141153
GTCGGTCACTACTCCTGCCGTTCGATGACCGGCAACTGCGCGGCGCTGGCGGCGCTGGCGGATGAACCGGGCTATGCGCAAATCAACACCGCCGACGCCGAACGGTTAGGCATCGAGGATGAAGCGCTGGTGTGGGTCAATTCGCGTAAAGGCCGCATCATCACCCGCGCGCAGGTCAGCGATCGGCCGAATAAAGGCGCGGTATACATGACCTACCAGTGGTGGATTGGCGCCTGTAACGAGCTGGTGTCGGAGAACCTGAGCCCGATAACCAAAACGCCGGAGTACAAGTACTGCGCGGTTAACGTTGAGCGGATTGCCGATCAGCGCGCGGCGGAGCAGTACGTGATCGATGAGTACAACAAGCTGAAAGCCCGCCTGCGCGAAAGCGCGATGGGTTAAGGTTCG
>NZ_JAQIRJ010000040.1:0-394 GCF_032601995.1 Klebsiella sp. 141153
AAGGCAACGTTATTGACATAATTCTCGGCGCCATTATCCGGATAGGGCCACGGTACTGATGAGACCATGTACCGAACAATCTCCCAGCGAGGATAAAGTATCTGAATTTGTGAGGCATCTTCTGAGGATAATGGTTTTAACAGTAAGCGTTCTGTATAGAGAATAGGTATTGGCATCAGCACTTTTCCTTCCTGAACTTAGTGTCTATTACTATTTAAGCCATTAAATAGCTATCTCAATGTATCTTGATGTACAGAAAATATCTATACAATAGGAGGCGCGGTTAACAAGCAGTCAGAGGCAGTTTTTGGCACTGCGCGGATGAACCAACTGAGTTTAAGCTCCAGTCTGAGCGAAGAGCAAACCACACTATCTGAGGTAACGTATTACTGTT
>NZ_JAQIRJ010000041.1:0-384 GCF_032601995.1 Klebsiella sp. 141153
ACCACTTCGAATTCTTCTGCGATCAACTCCATATCCTCAGAAAAATGACCTTCACGGATGAAAAATCGCTGATGCTCTTTCTTCCAGTATTCAAGACTTAAATCGCCTTCACCCTCTTTGCGAGCGAACTCCTCATTAATATCGCAAAAACGCACCAATTGTAGCGAAACCAGCCGGATCACGCATACCGGGACATTCTGTCCATCAAGAATTATGTTATAGCTGCCAATCCTCGGAGCAGATTCTTCCTGTTGGTAAGAGGCAAAAGATCCACAAGAGGCCGTTTTGATTCCTTTTTTAATAAGGTTAGCAAGCTCGCTTGCCAGTTCTGGACTGTCTCCCATTTGCCAGGCCCCTGCGCCTGGATATTTCATTTCTATTTCC
>NZ_JAQIRJ010000042.1:0-380 GCF_032601995.1 Klebsiella sp. 141153
CAGTTCTACCAGGGCGTGGAGACCGTGCGGTCGCTGACCAGCCTCGCGATCCTCACCGGCAACCTCGGCAAGCCGAGCGTCGGCGTCAACCCGGTACGCGGACAGAACAACGTTCAGGGCGCCTGCGATATGGGCGCGCTGCCGGATACCTATCCGGGCTACCAGTACGTTAAGTTCCCGGAAAACCGCGAGAAGTTTGCCAGAGCGTGGGGCGTCGACAGCCTGCCGGAGCATACCGGCTACCGCATCAGCGAGCTGCCGCACCGCGCCGAACACGGCGAAGTTCGCGCGGCGTACATTATGGGCGAGGATCCGCTGCAGACCGATGCCGAGCTTTCCGCGGTGCGCAAGGCGTTTGAACAGCTGGAACTGGTTATCGT
>NZ_JAQIRJ010000043.1:0-374 GCF_032601995.1 Klebsiella sp. 141153
TTTCACTTCTGATTGCGAAAATTTGAGAGACTCGAACACACATTAACTGTGTGTCGTTTCAATTTTCAGCTTGATCCAGATTTTTAAAGAGCAAATATCTCAAACGTCACCCGAAGATGAGTTTTGAGATATGTCGGCGCGCGTCTTTCACTCACGAACCAGCAAGTGGCGTCCCCTAGGGGATTCGAACCCCTGTTACCGCCGTGAAAGGGCGGTGTCCTGGGCCTCTAGACGAAGGGGACACTGAAGTCTCAATCGCAAGACGCCTTGCTTCTTTACTTTCATCAGACAATCTGTGTGAGCACTACAAAGGCAGGTTCTTTAAGGTAAGGAGGTGATCCAACCGCAGGTTCCCCTACGGTTACCTTGTTACG
>NZ_JAQIRJ010000044.1:0-366 GCF_032601995.1 Klebsiella sp. 141153
TTTCGCAGATTAGCACGTCCTTCATCGCCTCTGACTGCCAGGGCATCCACCGTGTACGCTTAGTCGCTTAACCTCACAACCCGAAGATGTTTCGTTCTGTCCGGTTCGTTGCGCATCATGAATCCTGCGTTGTTCCGTACTCGCGATGCTCATGGACATATAGTCCACTCCGCTCGCTGCGTGCGGTACGCCTTGGCTTCACTTTGCTCACGTCACCTTTTACAGTGTCATCTTCTGATTGCGAAAATTTGAGAGACTCGAACACACATTAACTGTGTGTCGTTTCAATTTTCAGCTTGATCCAGATTTTTAAAGAGCAAAACTTCGCAGTGAACCTTTTCAGGTACACTCTGAAGTTTTCTTGTT
>NZ_JAQIRJ010000045.1:0-303 GCF_032601995.1 Klebsiella sp. 141153
CAGGGCATCCACCGTGTACGCTTAGTCGCTTAACCTCACAACCCGAAGATGTTTCACTTCTGATTGCGAAAATTTGAGAGACTCGAACACACATTAACTGTGTGTCGTTTCAATTTTCAGCTTGATCCAGATTTTTAAAGAGCAAAATTTCACAATGCACTTAACAGTACATTTTGAAATTTATCATTTATCAAACAATCTGTGTGGACACTACAAAGGCAGGTTCTTTAAGGTAAGGAGGTGATCCAACCGCAGGTTCCCCTACGGTTACCTTGTTACGACTTCACCCCAGTCATGAATCAC
>NZ_JAQIRJ010000046.1:0-287 GCF_032601995.1 Klebsiella sp. 141153
TGGGCTTCGTGCTGGCGTTTCTGCTGCTGCTCATTTTCGCCATCCGGGGGATGTCTCTCGCCGTTACCCGTCTGTTCCCTGAGCCGCCTGCCGCGTCCAAAGCGGCGCCGGCCGCCGTCGCGCCCGCTGACGACTTCGCCCGCTTAAAACCGGCGATTGTCGCCGCCATTCACCACCATCGCCGCCTTAATTCTTAATTCACGGAGGAATTCATGACCGTTGCCATTACCGATGTCGTCCTGCGCGACGCCCACCAGTCCCTGTTCGCCACCCGCCTGCGTCTCGAC
>NZ_JAQIRJ010000047.1:0-284 GCF_032601995.1 Klebsiella sp. 141153
TCGGTGCGCCAGGCGGTGATCCAGCTCAGCTGGTCCGCCAGCATCACCTCCAGCGCTTTGGCCTTCAGCGGCACATACACCGGATCCGGCAGTTTGCCCAGCGGACCGTTCTCCGGCGGCTTCGCGGCGGCGGCCGCAGCTTTCGCCTTATCGCTATCCGCCTTGTCGTGAGCCGCCTTCAGCGCGGCGACCGGATCCCGGCCCTGAGCCACGGCGATGGCCACCACCTCCGCCTCGTTGACGGCCGGCGTTTCGGTCTTCGCCCCCGCCTGCTGCGCCCCGGC
>NZ_JAQIRJ010000048.1:0-282 GCF_032601995.1 Klebsiella sp. 141153
TATATCAGAATGGCTCTGGATGAAGAAGTCCGGCGTATCGTTCTGCTTGATGGCCCGGCTTTTCTTGGCGATCCTACGAAATGGCCGAGTCAGAATTACTGCCTTGACGCCACCCGAGAGAACATTTCAGATCTGATTGAACGCGGCTTAATCAAGCCGGTAGATGTGGATGCTACCGCCTGGCTGTTAAATGGAGCTGCACTGAATGCCGCTCAGTGGGTGGCTGCCAGTGAAGATCCGCAGCATGCTTTACCAAAAGCGATTCAGGTTTTCACCCTGCTG
>NZ_JAQIRJ010000049.1:0-282 GCF_032601995.1 Klebsiella sp. 141153
TATATCAGAATGGCTCTGGATGAAGAAGTCCGGCGTATCGTTCTGCTTGATGGCCCGGCTTTTCTTGGCGATCCTACGAAATGGCCGAGTCAGAACAACTGCCTTGACGCCACCCGAGAGAGCATTTCAGATCTGATTGAACGCGGCTTAATCAAGCCGGTAGATGTGGATGCTACCGCCTGGCTGCTAAATGGAGCTGCACTGAATGCCGCTCAGTGGGTGGCTGCCAGTGAAGATCCGCAGCATGCTTTACCAAAAGCGATTCAGGTTTTCACCCTGCTG
>NZ_JAQIRJ010000050.1:0-267 GCF_032601995.1 Klebsiella sp. 141153
ACCGGTCCGCTCCGGTTTGTAGCCCCGGTAAGCGCAGCGCCACCGGGGAGAGGTTCCCGGATGGCGGCTGGCGCCTTATCCGGGCTACCGGTCCGCTCCGGTTTGTAGCCCCGGTAAGCGCAGCGCCACCGGGGAGAGGTTCCCGGATGGCGGCTGGCGCCTTAGCCGGGCTACCGGTCCGCTCCGGTTTGTAGCCCCGGTAAGCGCAGCGCCACCGGGGAGAGGTTCCCGGATGGCGGCTGGCGCCTTATCCGGGCTACCGGTCCG
>NZ_JAQIRJ010000051.1:0-262 GCF_032601995.1 Klebsiella sp. 141153
TTGGCACTGCGCGGATGAACCAACTGAGTTTAAGCTCCAGTCTGAGCGAAGAGCAAACCACACTATCTGAGGTAACGTATTACTGTTAATGGTGACCCCATTAACGCTAATACTATTATTACTTTTTTCATCAACGGTTAGGCAGATGCATTAATGGTTAAGCTTAGGGAAATAGAAATGAAATATCCAGGCGCAGGGGCCTGGCAAATGGGAGACAGTCCAGAACTGGCAAGCGAGCTTGCTAACCTTATTAAAAAAGGAA
>NZ_JAQIRJ010000052.1:0-261 GCF_032601995.1 Klebsiella sp. 141153
GCCGGGGCGCAGCAGGCGGGGGCGAAGACCGAAACGCCGGCCGTCAACGAGGCGGAGGTGGTGGCCATCGCCGTGGCCCAGGGCCGGGATCCGGTCGCCGCGCTGAAGGCGGCTCACGACAAGGCGGATAGCGATAAGGCGAAAGCCGCTGCCACCGCCGCGAAGTCGCCGGAGAACGGCCCGCTGGGTAAACTGCCGGATCCGGTGTATGTGCCGCTGAAGGCCAAAGCGCTGGAGGTGATGCTGGCGGACCAGCTGAGC
>NZ_JAQIRJ010000053.1:0-258 GCF_032601995.1 Klebsiella sp. 141153
GCTCAGCTGGTCCGCCAGCATCACCTCCAGCGCTTTGGCCTTCAGCGGCACATACACCGGATCCGGCAGTTTACCCAGCGGGCCGTTCTCCGGCGGCTTCGCGGCGGCGGCGGCTTTCGCCTTATCGCTATCCTCCTTGTCGTGAGCCGCCTTCAGCGCGGCAACCGGATCCCGGCCCTGAGCCACGGCGATGGCCACCACCTCCGCCTCGTTGACGGCCGGCGTTTCGGTCTTCGCCCCCGCCTGCTGCGCCCCGGC
>NZ_JAQIRJ010000054.1:0-251 GCF_032601995.1 Klebsiella sp. 141153
GCTTCCAGACCCACCTTGTTGGACACCCTCGCCGCCATCGGCACCGCCGATACCCCGGCGGAACCAATCAGCGGGTTGATCTTGTGCTTACTGAATACGTTCATCAGCTTCGCCATGATCACCCCGGCGGCGGTGCCCACGCAGAAGGCGATTACCCCCAGCAGCAGGATCCCCAGCGTCTGCGGCTGCAGGAACTTGTCCGCCACCAGCTTGGCTCCCACCGACAGCCCGAGGAAGATGGTGACGATATT
>NZ_JAQIRJ010000055.1:0-237 GCF_032601995.1 Klebsiella sp. 141153
TGATAGGTCGGGTGTGTAAGCGTAGCGATACGTTGAGCTAACCGATACTAATGAACCGTGAGGCTTAACCTTACAACGCCGAAGATGTTTTGGCGGATTTGAGACGATTTTCAGCGTGATACAGATTAATCAGTGCGTCGTAATGACGGGCTGATAAAACAGAATTTGCCTGGCGGCGATAGCGCGGTGGTCCCACCTGACCCCATGCCGAACTCAGAAGTGAAACGCCGTAGCGCC
>NZ_JAQIRJ010000056.1:0-236 GCF_032601995.1 Klebsiella sp. 141153
TGATAGGTCGGGTGTGTAAGCGTAGCGATACGTTGAGCTAACCGATACTAATGAACCGTGAGGCTTAACCTTACAACGCCGAAGCTGTTTTGGCGATTTGAGATGATTTTCAGCGTGATACAGATTAATCAGTGCGTCGTAATGACGGGCTGGTAAAACAGAATTTGCCTGGCGGCGATAGCGCGGTGGTCCCACCTGACCCCATGCCGAACTCAGAAGTGAAACGCCGTAGCGCC
>NZ_JAQIRJ010000057.1:0-236 GCF_032601995.1 Klebsiella sp. 141153
TTCTCGCGTTTGCTCACCGTACGCAGCTGCACCATGCGGATCTTCCGCTCTTTGTCGCTGGTCAGCGCCTTCATGATCGGCGGCTGGATCAGCGGCACCAGCGCCATGTAGGAGTAGGCGGCCACCGCGATGGCCCCCAGCAGCTCCGGCGCCAGCTTGCTCGACAGGTAGATGGCCGTCGGGCCGTCGGCGCCGCCGATGATGCCGATGGCCGCCGCCTGCGGCAGGGTGAAGGA
>NZ_JAQIRJ010000058.1:0-235 GCF_032601995.1 Klebsiella sp. 141153
TGATAGGTCGGGTGTGTAAGCGTAGCGATACGTTGAGCTAACCGATACTAATGAACCGTGAGGCTTAACCTTACAACGCCGAAGATGTTTTGGCGATTTGAGATGATTTTCAGCGTGATACAGATTAATCAGTGCGTCATATGACGGGCTGATAAAACAGAATTTGCCTGGCGGCGATAGCGCGGTGGTCCCACCTGACCCCATGCCGAACTCAGAAGTGAAACGCCGTAGCGCC
>NZ_JAQIRJ010000059.1:0-210 GCF_032601995.1 Klebsiella sp. 141153
GTCAGGTGGGACCACCGCGCTATCGCCGCCAGGCAAATTCTGTTTTACCAGCCCGTCATACGACGCACTGATTAATCTGTATCACGCTGAAAATCATCTCAAATCGCCAAAACACCTTCGGCGTTGTAAGGTTAAGCCTCACGGTTCATTAGTATCGGTTAGCTCAACGTATCGCTACGCTTACACACCCGACCTATCAACGTCATCGTC
>NZ_JAQIRJ010000060.1:0-210 GCF_032601995.1 Klebsiella sp. 141153
GCGCTACGGCGTTTCACTTCTGAGTTCGGCATGGGGTCAGGTGGGACCACCGCGCTATCGCCGCCAGGCAAATTCTGTTTTACCAGCCCGTCATATGACGCACTGATTAATCTGTATCAGAGCTGAAAATCATCTCAAATCCGCCAAAACAGCTTCGGCGTTGTAAGGTTAAGCCTCACGGTTCATTAGTATCGGTTAGCTCAACGTATC
>NZ_JAQIRJ010000061.1:0-206 GCF_032601995.1 Klebsiella sp. 141153
GAGAGCAGGCCGCCGAAGCCAATCGGCAGCAGCAGTAACGGCTCGAACTTTTTCGCAATCGCCAGCCACAGCAGCAGCAGGCTGACCAGCAGCATCACCGCCTGGCCGGCTCCCAGGTGCATCAGCCCCATGCCCTGAATCAGGGCGTTCAGACTTTCCATTTGCGCTCCTCGTCCTTACGCCAGCTGCAGCAGGGTGTCGCCGAC
>NZ_JAQIRJ010000062.1:0-206 GCF_032601995.1 Klebsiella sp. 141153
GTTCACTGCGAAGTTTTGCTCTTTAAAAATCTGGATCAAGCTGAAAATTGAAACGACACACAGTCAATGTGTGTTCGAGTCTCTCAAATTTTCGCGACACGAAAATGTTTTACGAAACATCTTCGGGTTGTGAGGTTAAGCGACTAAGCGTACACGGTGGATGCCCTGGCAGTCAGAGGCGATGAAGGACGTGCTAATCTGCGAAA
>NZ_JAQIRJ010000063.1:0-204 GCF_032601995.1 Klebsiella sp. 141153
GCAACTGCTCTTTAACAATTTATCAGACAATCTGTGTGGGCACTCAAAGTGACATGGATTCTTAACGTCCTCGGACGAAAAATGAATACCAAGTCTCTGAGTGAACATGCGTAATTCATTACGAAGTTTAATTCACGAGCATCAAACTTAAATTGAAGAGTTTGATCATGGCTCAGATTGAACGCTGGCGGCAGGCCTAACACA